>CBDCAF010000020.1:0-57712 GCA_965213675.1 uncultured Binatia bacterium (SeqCode) | reverse complement strand
AAACAAATAAGTAAAACGCTCCCCTTGAAAGACCGGATGATTCGCTCACGAACAGTCAACACATGGTCAACACAAACTGCGGCGGTGGACACGTCGTTCGGTCACTGGGTGATGCCAGTGCCCAGACAGCGGCGATTCTGGGTTTAGCAGGGCCGCGGATCGCTGGCTTGGCTAGCTTCGTCACCCCTTGACCGAACACTTACCCGCCGCTGCAGCGGTTCGGTCAGTTGGCAGTACATCTGCGTCTGTTGAAGTTGGGTGAGATGGGTAGAGAAGGAATAATGAAGAATAGTTGATGGCGCTGATTCGCGCCGGTAGGCTGGAGTTGCGACACGTAGCCCCCCTCGGTGAACACCCTCGCCTAGGAGTCTGTCCGAGTAGTAGTCAAAGCGACTTCCTTTTATTTGCCTGGCGACGCTCCGGACGGGAGGCGAGATGACGTTTGACAATCGTTGGTCCTGAGTGAAGCCGAGGGACGGCATTTCGAGTTCGAGGTGGTCCTGTTCGTGGCCGCAAACGCAAGACAAGGCTCTTTCAGGCGTGAGCCGAGGCGCGGTGGGCAGCGAGCTTGTTGAGGTTATGAGCGATGCAGACCAGCGCCCATTCATGACGGACCTGATCCAGGCCGCGCAGCAGGAACTGCCGGAACCCGCGGGCGTGCTTGACCTGACCGAAGACTGGTTCGATGGTCACCTTGCGCAGACGGTAGCGGCTGCGCCGTCCGCCCTGCTTCAAGCGCCCCGCCATGGCCTCCCGCAGGCTCCCGGGCGGTGAAGCCTTGTCGCCCGCCACGGTCGCCGTCCCGTGCTTCTGACGCCCGGTGGCCACGTAGCCCCGAATGCCTCGCGCCTTCAGGATGGCCAGATTGTCCTCCGAACAATAGCCGGCATCCGCCGACAACTCGGTCGGCAACGCCCCCGCCTCGTCCTCCATCGCCTCGATCATGGGCTGCAACTGCTTCTGGTCGCTGCCGCTTGAGGTCAACCCGTGGGCCACGATCACCTGGTGTCCCGCATCCGCCGCCGCCTGGGCGTTGTAGCCCTGGATGAAACCGTCCCCGGTCTTGAGGATGCGGCTCTGCGGGTCCGTGAAGTTGCGCTGCGCCTTCTCCGGCGGCCTCGCCGACTTCCCCGGCCTTCCCTGCTCCCTGGCCTGCGCTTCCAGTGCCTCCTTCGCCTCCCGAATCCGCTCAAGCCGCTGCTGCTTGTCCGCCACCCACTCCGGCATCTCGTCGCCCCGCGCCTCTTCCCCGTGCTCCCCATCCTCCCTTGCGTCCGCGGCCTCCGCCTGCTCCAGCCACCCCCTCACTTCCGCCTCCAGCCGCTTCTCCGCCTTCTCCATCCGCCCATAAGACATCGCCTTGTGCTTCGATGCGTTCGCCTTGATCTTCGTCCCGTCCAGCGCCACGTGCCCCAACTTCACCAGCCCCGCCTCCCGGCACAGCGCCAGAACCTGCCTGAACAGACCCGCCAGCGCCTCAAGATGACGCTTGCGAAAGTCCCTGATGGTGCGAAAGTCCGGCCGCTGAAGTCCGCTCACCGCCATGAAATCCAGCCGCTCCTCGCACGCCCGAGCCATCCGCCGCGACGAATACACCCCGCAGCTATACCCATACAGCAACAACGCCACCATCATCCCCGGATGGTACGGCGGCTGCCCTCGCTCCCCCTCGTACGACTCGTAGATCGCCGTCAGGTCCAGCGTCTCCCGTACCGCGTCCCGAACCATATGCGCCGCATGTCCCGCCGGTACAAAGTCATGCACCGACGGCGGCAACAGCCAGATCTGGTCCACTTCCCAGCTACGAAAACGCTTACTCATGACCCCTACCCAATCACATCCTTCCCTTCCCGTCGATCCGAGACCGATTACTCGGACAGACTCCTAGGCGGAAAACTTAGTCAACTATTCCCGTAGGGTACCAAGCCGAGGACGATCCCTTGGTTTGGGGCCTGTCCCTGATGGCCTTTAAGTGCTCCTTGCCAGCGGGAGACAGGCGGTCGTAGAGGTGGTCGAGGGTTTGGTCCTTGATGGCCTTCAAGTGTTTCTCCCCTTCCTCGATTTCCCGCCTGAGCCGACTCAGGCGCTCCTCCTCCTGTTTGTTACCGCGCCCGACCGCACCCTTGATGAAGGTGATAATCCCGAGAACGGCAAATGCCAACAGTATCAGTCCAAGCACTGCGTCCATCAACGGCCCTCCGTTAGTTTGGCGACCAAGCGGCATCTACGCCCAGCCCTGGCGACACTGGTAGCGCATCCTCGACAATAGTTTGGCAGTATTACAGCCCCGGCACAGGTTTTGCAAATTTGTGCGCGCGTTCATAATATGCCACTACTGAAGACCCGACCGCTGGCGCAGTGACGCGCGAGGACGGCTGAAAGGATACCGTCACTGCTTTCGCCCTTCATTGAAGCGAGAGACACACATCCGCCTGCTTTTCCTAGACTCCACTGGGAAAGGGTCCTTAATGAATAAACAAATGTTTGTCGACGAGTCCGAGGCGTCAGGTCAGCTTTTTATCGTCTCAGGAGCAATTCTCAACCCCGAAGATGTCGAGCCTCTTTCCAAGGAGTGGTGGAAGTTGCTTCCGAAGGGGCACGAGTTGAGCAAGGATGGAAGAAGAAAAAGCAAACGTCGCGATTCGCCCTTAGCCGAACAACTCTATATGCAGTCAATTCCGTACATCCATGCCGTCTACGACGTCGCCATCCCTGTAAAGGCCTACAAAGCCGAATTCACTCGGATGAAGGAACGGGTCGCCCTCCGCAACAAAATTCTTATGGATGTACCCTTTTGGGACGCACTTGAACCCGAGGCGGTCAATCAGTGGTCGTATCGGTACATGTCCTACATCGCCTGTTGCTCTTTCTTCGGGCAGCTCCAGGTCAAATTCGGGTCAGCGGTTCAACCCGGATTGTCTGAGCCTGTGGACATTACCTTTGATCGATTTAGCGATCCAGATTTTCAAGATAAGATCCGTCAAGGTTTCGAAGTTCACCGGGAGACGGTTCCTCCCGGTCAAAGATCCTTGATGGGCCAACCCCCTCAATTTGAGGATAGCAAGAACAGTCCACCCGTACAGTTCGCCGACTTGTGGGCATGGTGGCGTCGGAAAACTTCGCTCAAGGACAAGAAATTTGACGGTTCTCAGAATCCCATTCCTTGGGGCAAGCAAGGCGATGTCCTGATGCTCAGTACCGCCTGGGAGCAAGAGGATATCCGAGATACTTTCGACAAGAAGCTCACTATGTGGCTTGACCTCTGTCCAAGGGTCATCCGTCCGCGCCCCGCGATTATACTTCCGAGAACTTTATTACCTCGTCCCGCTCGGACGCCCCCCTAACCGCCGAAGAACTCCGTTGGTTTCTCCAATTCCGCGCACAACACTCCGCGCTGGTATTCTCTAAACGTCCCCCGAACCGGGGGTCGCTCACGCCTCTCGGCTTCAGCCCTCTCGCCAGACTGAGTCGCGGCAGAACGCCATCCACCGTTTCCAGTCAAATTCGTCCACGTACTCGCCCGCCTCGTCGACAATCCAGCTTCCAGCACCGCCGTCACAATGCGCCACCAAATCTCCACCTCGGCGGCGAATTATCTCTTCGCCCGTGTCATCCGCGAGCGTTCAGACCGCACTTGAGCGGCCTCAACGCCCGATCCCTCGCACAGGCGCCCCCAGGACTGGGACTGCACAGTTGGTCCTGGATATTTTCCGCTTCCAGTTTGACACGCAGTGCCGCGAATTTCACCGGAAACCTGGTTTCACACCGGATCCAGAGCGTCGCCGTTGAGCGCCAAGCTGCACACGTCCTTCTCGCCAACTATTTGGCGCCGCCACCCCTAAATGCTATCCTTACCAAGTTACGGTCCTCGCGCAGGAATACTCCCCAGCGCCACAGTCGCGGCATGTATCAACGCGAAGATCCGTGACGAGCCGCAGGACAGTGTGCGTGTTATTGTCGGCATGTAGTCCTAATGTTCAATGGCCCGAAAGGTAGACCAGTACATGGCTAGACATATCTCTTTCTCGCAATTCCGCAGTAAGCTTCAACAGGCACAGTCGAAACTGAAGCAAGCGCAAAATAGGCAGCGTCAGGCAATAAATAAGTTCAACCAAACAGTCAGCACCTACAATTCCAAAGTTCGAACCCATAACGCTCGCCTACGTGCAAGTCGTGACCGCTTACGACATGAGTTGCAAAAACTCACGCGGGCGTCTGCGCGACCGCAATATGTCACTTTTCGTACATCTGTAGAAGCACTCCAACGCTCCTACGCAAGGCTGGACCATCGGGAAACCGCGAACATATATGATGATCGCTTCCACCTCCTCTTGGATTTGTCCGAACGGGAAGCGGCAAATAGCGTCGGCGTGATCAATGCCCTCCAGGGAGAGCCACCGGAGAACGAACAAGAAGATGACTTTCTGTCCGCCGAAATTGATCATGTACTCAACGAGCTATCACCGGATATCAGCAATCGGTGGCACGGTGCTCTGTTTGCACTAGATCCCAGAAATCCAGATGCCGCGCGGCATTTCTGTACAAGCGCCCGTGAGCTCCTGACGGCTATTCTCGAACGGCACGCGAGTGACGACGACGTCCGCGCCATGCTCCCGAACTGCGATCTGACGGACCAGGGTCGGCCTACCAGGCGTTCAAAGATTCGCTTTCTTCTCCACAGAATTGGTGTCTTAGACGATACTCTGACAGATTTTGTTGAGAGCGATATGGAAAACGTGATCCAGCTCTTCAATGTGTTTAACGATGGCACACACGGCTCCTCGGGCCGGTTTTCGCATGCGCAACTACAATCCATTCGAAGCCGGGTCGAGGACGCGGTCTCCTTTCTGGGGAACATCGTTTCGGGACACGTGTTCCCGGCCGAATGAGTTAACGCGCGGCGCGACGCAACATGTCATGGCTAAAGAACCAGACATAGTGACGAACGGATGGCTCGAAGTAGCGGGCAGTCTGGAGGCGACGGGCTTTTTCCTGAAGGAGCAGTTGAACCCTGAAGTCGTTCCGCGGATCTTGGCAGATTTGGTGAGACGATATACGACCGTAATCGGTTACGAGGTCGACGGAACGCTAGTTCCGGTTGGTACCGGGACGTTCCTGAGAAGAACAGACGGCCAGTTCGGTATCCTTACCGCAGGACACGTAATTGGGGCGATCCGACACGGGGAGAGCATACAGATCCTCCCGGCACAGGATCGAGAAAAGGCCACCTGGATCAGGATCCAAGCGGAAGGCATGCACGGCTGGGGCGAGAACAACCGCAGTCCGACAGGCCCGGATATTGGCTGGATACCTTTGTCCGCAGAGGAAGCAGATACAATGGAAGCGATAGGAGCTGTGTTCCACAACAGGGGAAGAATGGTGGAACTATACGCGGGAAGGGTATGCCAGTTCAGCATCGTATTCGGATTTGTTGAGGCAGCAAGCAACCGAGCCGACAATATCGTTGTCGCCCATGGGCTGCTAGCCAGGAAGACCGCAGAAAGACAGAGTAACGACAAGGACTGGGATTACGGGGAGTACGCCATTACCAATGACGATGCATGGATTCCTTCGACACATGGAGGCGTAAGTGGAAGCGCCGTCTGGGAAATCACCTTGCCAATGGACGGCCTAGGAAATAAGGCCGTGAAACTAGAAGGCCTCGTCTACGCCGAAGGATCCGACGGAGACAGAAAACTCATCGCGCATGGTGAAAAGAGTGTACGAACCATTCTGGAGAAACGATAATCTTTGTCGTCCAAAGAAACACCCTATTCGTCAGAATCATCGAGAGCCAACCGATGGCGAAGCACACGATTCCCCCTTGCCATGGATCTAATTCGATCAGTGTCCATGCCTGTTTGTGTCAGGCACCAAGCGAACGGTAGACGCCCTCATATCCGCGGAGCGCAAGCGCGTCGTCTGGACGAAGAGACACCGGCTTCGTACGTAGATAGTTTCCCACAGCCGACAAAGTCCCGGCCAATTTCCATAACTAACTGATCATACTCGGCAATTGGACAACAAAGGCAGGTTCTGCAGGCTGTCTCCGTTTCGGGTGCTCCAGAACGGTAGCGAAATCCGAACGCCTAGACGTCCCGAACAGCCCAACGGTGCTCCCTTCCGCCGGCCCGGACTTACTTCGTCATGCGCTTGAGCCCGCTCAGGGGCTGAACCTTCACCGCCCGTGAGGCGGGCTTCGCGGCCACCTCGATCTCCTGGCCGGTGAAGGGCGACATCATCTTGCGGGCCTTTGTCGCGGGCTTGCGCACCACCTTGATCTTCAGCAGGCCCGGAAGGGTGAACGTTCCCACTGCGCGTCTCTTGACGTGACGCTCGATGACCACTCCGAGCTCCTCCAGCACTGAGGCCACGTCCTTCTTTTGAAGCCCGGTCGATTCGGACAGGGCGTCCAGGATCTGGGTCTTGGTCATGGCCTCCTTGAGCGCCGTGTTCTTGCGGTTTACGGTTGTCGCCATCTCATTTTTCCTTCCGTAGCTTGCGGGCTTTATGGAAAACTCTCAAGGTAGCCGACCGGCTGTTGAAAAGCGACTCGCTCCCCACGGGCTAGGTTCGGGCAGTTGCGATGCGCGGATGCGCACCGTTGAAACAGCCGCTGGGAATGGGTCAGTCGAGACCCGGCTCCGCCGGTCCCGTCCGGTTGTTGTTCGGAATCAGGTCTTCTCGTACATGCCCCGGCCGGTGCGCGTGATCCGTCCTTCCTTGGACCACCGCGAGACCAGCTGCCGGAGGTACGCTCGGGTCTTCTCGCCCGCCGTTTCGTGGGCGAGAAAGGAATCCAGCGTGAACTGGTCGGGCAGTGTCGCGAAGACCGCAGCCCAATCGATCATCGCGCCGCGTGGCCCCCGTTTCAACGCTCCTGCCACCGGACGGCCCCGCCGTGACCCCTTGCCGGTCTTTCGTCCATCGAGCATGTCATAGACCAGCTCGTGCCTCTTGATCTCCTCCTGCAACGCGGCGACTTGCCCTGTGGCCACGGCCAACTCCTTCTTCAACCGATCAATCTGCCTCTTCACGCTGACTCTCAGATCCGCAGCCATTTGGTCCTCCCCTGTACAATTGCCCACGCCGTAACGTCGGCGCGGCAGAGCGCGTCCGGCGTCCCACGCAATCATTGGTCCCGCCCGCAAGTTCTCCGGGAGAACTCCAGCCTATCCGATTCAACGAGGGGCAGGCAATCGGGATGCCGAAGGAGCATCGCCCCATGGCTTGCCGCGCAACCCCCCTGCGATCCCTGCCGTGCGTCCCGGCGTCCCAAAGAGGTGGAGATGGCCTCCGGCGAGGGCGCGGACGGACGGTCTGGAGAGCGTCCTCCGCGCCGAATTCCCTTCAACACGGAGGACGCCGATGCCTCTTCCCGAGAAGATCTCCGCCGACTACACGCTTCGCCCCAGCGAACTGGCTTCGGTCCTCGCCCTGCTGGTCGAGGCCCGCCAGCCGACCATCGTCTTCGGGCCGCCCGGCGCGGCCAAGAGCCAAATCGCCCAGCAGGTGGCCGTGGACACGAACCGCCAGTACGTGGATGTCCGGGCTCTGCTGCTCGACCCCGTGGACCTGCGCGGCATCCCCTGGCGCGACACCGATGACCGCACCCGCTGGGCGCCGCCCGCTTTCCTGCCCCCGTCCGACGATACCGGCCGCTGGCTCATCAACCTCGAAGAGCTGCCCTCCGCTGTCCCGATGGTCCAGGCGGCCTTGTACCAGCTGGTGCTCGATCGAAAGGTCGGCGAGTACGAGCTTCCCGAGGGAGCGTCGCTCATAGCCTGCGGCAACCGGGAGACCGACCGCGGCGTCGTCCACCGCATGCCCACGCCCCTGGCCTCGCGATTCGTTCACCTCGATATCCGTGTCGATGCGGAGGACTGGCTCGCCTGGGGCGCCGCCAACGGCATCGCTCCCGAAGTTCTGTATTTCGTCACATACAAACCGGACCTCCTGCACCAGTTCGACCCGCAGTCCAGGGAACGCGCCTACCCGTGCCCCAGGACATGGGAGTTCACCTCAAACATCGTCAAGCTCCGGAACGGCCTCGATCCGGCAGTCGAGCGGGCGCTCTTCCGGGGCGCGGTGGGCGAGGCGGCGGCGGTGGAGTTCTCGGCGTTCCTGAAGGTGTGGCGGGAGTTGCCCCACCCGCGGGCGGTCCTCGCCGACCCCGGGAACGCGGACATCCCGGAGAACGCGAGCGCGCTGATGGCGCTCTGCGGCTCGCTCTACCGGCTCGCAAGCGATGTCACCATGGACGCCATCGTCACGTTCGCGGAACGGCTCAGGAGGGAGGTGGGAGAGTCGCTGGTGGGCGCGTGCGTGCGCCGGGACCCGGCTCTCCAGCGCTCGCCCGCCTTCATCCGCTGGGCCGCGGCAAGGACCCGGTGAGGGAGGAAGCTCATGCACTGGATGACAACTCACTACCCCGCGGGCTGTGCCAACTCGTGCGAGTACGCCGTGAGGGCGCGCAGCCGCGAGGCCGCGCGTAAACTCGCCGCTGCAATCAACGTCCCCCTGTGGACCCTCAGGTAGCCCTGAAGGAGGAACCCATCATGGACCTCAACAGAGATGCCATGCTGGTCGGGCTGCGCATAAGCGCCTGGTCCAGCCGGCTCTACGACCGCGAGGCGAGCGACCACGTCGCCGCCCACCATGACGCCAGCACAAGCGCGGGGCGGTACAACAAACGACTTCTGCCCAAGGCGGCCCTGGCCGCGCTCAACGCCACCATGAACGAGGCCAGGACCCGGCACTACTCGAACTCGCTGCCGTGGGACGACAAGGGCTCGCGGCTCCTCACCGTCGCCAACTACGAGTACTACACCCAAGTCATGGACGGACTCCGGGAGCGCCTGGTGCGTCAGCGCACCCGCTTCATCGAGGAGTACGACGACTACGTCGAGCAGGCCCGGATCGACCTGGGCAAACTCTTTCGCATGGAGGAGTATCCATCGAAGGAGGATCTCCGGGACAGGTTCTCCATCCGCTACCGCATCACGCCCGTGCCCGACGCGGACCATTTCATGGCCAGGCTGGCCTCGGACGACACCGAGCGGGTGAAGCGCGAGATTGAGCTCCACATCGAGGAACAGCTCCACGACGCCGTGGGAGACCTCTACCGGCGCCTGGCCGAGGCGGTCGAGCGGGTCTCGGAGCGTCTGACCGAGAACGACAACGGCAAGCCGTTGGTGTTCCGAGACACCATGATATCCAACATCCGGGATCTGGTGGACGTGGTCCCCCGCCTTAACATCTTCGGCGACCACAGGCTGGCGAGCCTCTGCGAGCAGGTGAAGGACAGGATCGCCGGCGTGGAGCCGGACTCGCTCCGTCCGTCCGGGACCTTCGACCCCGCTGTCCGGGCGAAGGTGAAGAGCGACGCCGACGCGCTCATGGAGCAGTTCGCCGGCTACTTCACGCCGCGGGTACAAGAGGTGGCGTGATGTCCGCCAACGTACTCGCCGAGTCCGCGCTCCGGGTCAGCGACTGCGTGACCCGGCTCCTGCAAAAGCAGCCCTTCTTCGGGAGCCTCGTGCTGAGGCTCCCGCTCCGGGCCGATCCCACACGTACGACGCTTGCGAGCGACGGACACGAGATCCGCTACTCACCCCGCTGGGTAGCTGAAACCGATGCGCACCTCATCGAGACCGCCATGGCGCGGGTGGTGATGGCGTGCGCGCTCAAGCACCACACCCGCCGGGGAGACCGGGACCCGGAACGGTGGCAGCAGGCCTCGCAGCTCGTCACCCACGCATTGCTCCGCGATGCGGTTTTCACCCTCCCGCCCGATGCCGAGGCCTGGGAGGACCTGAGCGTGGAGCAGGCATATGACCGCCTGCCGGATCCCGGGGAGGGCGACTCGGGTGACGAAGGGAACGCGTCCCAGGATGTCGGCGGCGGGGGCGCCGGGGCGGGCGGCCATGCGCCTTCCGGCGGCGACAGCGAGGAGCTCGGCGATCCGTCGGACCCCGCCGGTGACGGCCAAGATGGGCAGAAAAGCCCCCACGACAAGGACGGTGCATCCAGTGGGCCGCCGAGCCACGATCCTTCCGGCACCGGCGAGGTCATGGACGCCGCCTCCCGTGCAGGAGAAGGCTCCGATCCCTCTGAGACACTGGTGGACACCGCCGCCGAGGAGCAGGCCTGGGACGAGGCCATGCACCAGGCCCTCAGCATCGCCAGGGCCGAGGGCAAGGCGCCGGGAGGCGTCGAGGAGACTGTCCGAAACGCCCACGCCAGCACGCTCGACTGGCGGACGCTGCTGCGCCGCTACATGACCGACGCCGCCAGACGCGACTACAGCTGGAGCGCACCCAACAGGCGCTTCATCGACTCGGGCCTCTACCTACCCTCGATCCGCTCCGAGGGCATCGACACGATCACGGTCATCATCGACACCTCGGGTTCCGTTCCCGCCCAGACCCTGGCCGAGTTCTGGGCGGAGTTGCGCGAGGTCGTTGACGAGATCCGCCCCGAGAGGGTCATCGTGCTCCAGGTCGACGCCGCACTGCAGGACGCGGCCGAGTACACGGCCGACGACCTCCCCGGCGAGATCGTGCTCAAGGGCCGGGGCGGCACCGACTTCCGCCCGGGCTTCGAGTGGCTCGATGAGCAGGGGATACAGCCAACCCTGTGCCTCTACTTCACGGACATGGAGTGCTCCAGTTACCCAGAGGCCCAGCCCGGGTTCGACGTGGTCTGGGTCAACTGGAATACGGCCCCGCCGGAGCGCAGTTGCGAGCCCTGGGGCGAGCGCATCGACATCGCAACCTCCTGATACCTCCGGCAAGAGGCGTCTTCGTCGGTACACCGAAGAAGACCCTTTGTCCTCCTCTGTCAACTCAATCAGCGCAGCGCCGGCGGGAGCCCGGACCCGCCCCGCTCCCACCGACATAGTGGAGCCATGAACATGACGGGAACATACACAACTCAGGACAACGGACCGGGCCGCTCCGCGCGCCGGATCACTTGGCACGCCCGCGCCCTGGTACTCGGCGGGCTTGCCCTCGCCGCTGTCTACAACGCAGCGGTGCTCGTTCTCGGCGCGGGCGCGGAGCACGTCGGCCCGCTCTGGATGGCGGCGATTGCCTGGACCGTTGCCGCAAGCCTCGCGGGCGCCCTCTGGCGGGGGTTCCGTCACTCCGATTGGTCCACCTTCTCAGGTTACGAGCTGCCGGAAGACGACGGCGAAATGGAGGAATGGGCGATGCGGACAGGCCGCTACGCCTGGCTTCGCGAAATGGAGGAAGAGCTGCTCCGGGACAACGAGCACCTCCGCTGATCCGCTGACGGCGACTGTCCCGCCGGTGGCGGTCGGTCGCTGCGACCCCCACAACGCGCTGTCCAACGCCGGGAGGTGGCGGGCGGCGTGGGCCGGGCGAAACCCGGAGAGCCCCGAGCCCGGGCGCCCCCACCCGACTGCAAAGGAGGTCCGCGCCATGCCCGACACCCATGTCACCGGGGAACGCTGCCGCAGACCCGCCGACCTTTTCATTCCTCCGAGTGTCGTGGCACGGTCCGCCGCCCCACCGTGCCGTCCAGGTTCTCCAGAGATCAGATCTTCTGGACGTGCCTCGCCGGTGCGTTAGATCCGACCTCTTTCGATCATCGTACGACTACCTGTCTGAGGTAGGTTCGAGGTTTCTCGCTCGCCGTCTTGTGGGTGCTCAAAGGTTTCCCATGTGTGGTTGGGCACCTTGGCGTGCAGCGAAGCTTGTCGACCGAGGATAGGGGGTTTGTCAGAGTAAGCGGATCTTAGAGAGGGGAAAGGACGCCATTTGCGTGCCCCTCAGCGATTCCTGGCTACAAGGGCAACCTCCTAGTCGTCAGGATAAGCATTCTGACAGCGCGGTCTTCACGTCAAGAAGGTGGGACTCAACGAAACGTATTGTACAGGGCGTTCCGTCCATTTCTGTTGAAACGACTTTCTCGTTCGCCTCCTCTATCGCCCAGATGAACTCCTTGAGATAATCTGCGTCCCCCTTCACCAATACCTTGTACTTCGCGGCGCACAGCGGGCACAACGCCAAGTACATACAGTGTTCCTCTATAGGGAAGTTGTCCGCTATCTGGACGGCTTCAAAGTAATACTCGCCCGTTCGGGGAAGCTTGAAGGGCATCGCCTGACAGCACATTTGGCAAACGGTGGTGCCCTCTGGATTCGTGTACATCTCGCGAAGCCACGCGTCCGCCGGGACTTCCGGTTTGGAAGTACGAACAGAGCGCTTTCGTTTGTCGTAAGTCTTGGGGTCTGCCTTTTTCACGCGTTCACCGACCCGACCAACTCGGCGCTCTCTATTAGGAACCGGCCGCTCGGGAAATGGGGGTTGACTTGAGGATCCCGTACCGCGACTGCCCAACAATGTCTTGATGAGTTCTGGCGTCAGGACCTCCTTGTTGTTGACGAGGAGGGCGGCAACCTCAGGAGAGAATCCTGCGGCAACAAGGTTCTGTTCACTCTCGAGCGTCTCCTCGGCTACTTTCACGGGATCGGGACGGACGCCAAGAACTTCCGCAAGGTCTTCATTCCGTCTCAATTCACCGGCCAGATCGGCAAGTGTACACTCGGAAGGCTTCTTGAACCCGCCACTCCGTACAGGAATCCAGGCATGGCTCTTCAGCATCTTGCAGACGACGGAATCGCCTTCACAGGTGGTTGCGTTATCGTAGTTTCGGTGTGTTGCCTTCTGGTAACGGCCGTGGAGGAATCGTATGAGGGGAGGCAACAGCTCGTTCCAAATGTATGCGGCCCGTGGAGACGTGATGTTGGTAAGAGCATGGTCGAGGCCGGCCACAGTTGTTTCCGGGTCAAAGCCGTCGTAACCGCGCTCGTGCCAACCGTGCCAGGAAAGCAGGGTCACCCAACGATTGCGCTCCCTAGCGGACCCCCGAAAGCGAATGACTGGCTCGCTGCCTACACCGAGTTTCTCCCAGTTGACTCCCTCTTCTTGTTCAGCCAGGAATGCCACTTCCTCGTTACCTTCAAAGAAAACCCGCAACTCAGAAGATGGGAAAAACAGTTCAGTAGGTGCTTTGTAGTCTTCTTCCCCAGTTTTTGCGTTGGTGGCCAGAGCCCAGGTAGTCGCCTTCAGCGCCGACAACATCGCGGCATAGCGCGGAGAATTTTCTGCGAGCATGGCATCGGCGATCACTCCAACATGTTCTTTATGAGCTGCGTCCTCTACATCATCCCGGTAAAGCGGGATGATTTCATCGAGAACACGGGTGCAGATGTCGGGTTCGACCAACCCGAGCCGACGCATAAATTCCGCTGCCTCTTCCATGGCATAGATAGACCTGTGCACGACATCACAGTTGGTCTTTGACTCTATCGGGAGAAAGACAAGAGGATTCCCGGCGCTATCAAACGGCGGACGCTGTCGTCCGTCCTGGCACCGAATAATCGCCTTCTTGCGGAGCGATCCTTCGGGCCCGTAGCGAGACACCCTCCAAAGGGCCTCTTGCCCGTTCAGAAACGCATAGAAGCGGGCCATCCATTTCTCATCCTGCTCTTCCAGGAAGTGACCCGTGATCTGCCGTGCAAACGCGTCACCGTCGAGGACCGGAACATGGCATTCGTCCCGCAAGTATTGCCAGAGTTCGGGGAGACGGTTCTCCGTGACGGCGGCGTCAACCCAATACCTGGTCTCAGCGGAATTGCCGAAGACCTCCGTCAGAAGGGCCGGAGACAGCAGATTCCGCAGTTCTTGCGAACGGCCCAAAACCGCCTGGTCCGCTCTTATGTGCCCACCACCGACGCGCGGTATTACGCTTTGAGTCTGGAAAGCTTCGAGAACAGCCTCGTAGATTGGTCGAAATGGCGAGCCTTCAGGGAAGCTCTCGGGGTCGGTCGGTAGCACCGTTAGGAATTGCGGCGTCAGAAAGCCACGCTGTTTGCAGACGTCCAGACTGTCAGAAACCAGAGTTGCAAGCTCACGTAAGAGCAGGGTGTTCCAAGCCGAGTCAGTTTCGATGTTGTCACGGGCAGGTGTGGAGGCGAAGGGCCCGTGTATCAGAAAACCGAGGCCCGTCTCTTTCGCGGTTGGGAAGAATGCAGTCAGTAGCGACGGGCGAAGACCGACGATGGATCCACCAACTTCGTCCCGCTCTATACGGTACGCCACTTTGACCGGGAGCTGTTCGCCACGAGCAGGGTGATTCACATCTCGATGCGCAACTAGCCACTCCTCCTCAGTGTCGTCCTGGTTGGTACCCTCTCCCATGATCTGGACGAGGGTACCGCCGTCCTCGCTCGTCTGGTGGTCCCGCATGTAGAATCCGCGTCCACCTCCTTCAACAATCCAGCGAAGTCCATCAACGTGATTTAGGAAGAGAAGCGCCCTCGGACCGAGAGACTTGAGTTTGCTCTGGATAAGATCAAAAGCAGCGGATGCATCAAATTCAGGGTGGTCGAAAGGGAAATAAAACAAGGTTTGTGAGGCGTCTTCAAGGAGACGGGGTTTCACGGTGTGAGGGCGGATGAAATGCGTGATGGCGAAATGCTCGTCGCCAGAATGAATGTCAGGCGAACGCGTGAAAGCATAGACGGATTTGAAACCAATGCCGAACGTCCCGATTTGGTCCAGACGTTCATTCTTGGTACCGCGAAGAACATCGCAAACACCTCCCACGTCGTCTTCATCGAAAGGCTTCCCGTAATGGCTCACTTCCAGGTGGTCGATGCATAGGCGGAAGAGAACCTCGCCGCAGAAGTCTACGTCTGGCTCCCTCTGGCGACGCAAAGCAAGGGCGTCCTCCGTGTTCTGTAGCAGCTCATAGATAAAGTGTGCGCGGTCCCCGTAGAGCTTTTCGGCAAGAAGATTGCCGATGTCGTCGAACTCCTCCCCGCGCCGACGGATATTGTCACGAGTAATCGCTTCGTAGTCGCTTGACATGGTTTACGTATTCACGCGGATGATTCCCCAAGCTACCGGCTTAGCCGTGATGTCGGCCTTGCTGGTAGCATCGTCTATTTCCTTGGATCGCCGTTGGTAGTCGGCTCGGGCGTTCGTCTGTTGAGCCGCCTTCATGATTCGGATGCGGTCGTTCGCCCCTTGGGCAAGCTGCGATTCGAGGATCGCCATGCGGGCTTTGTGGCTTGTCTCAAGGCTCCCGCGCCGGAAATCGGCTAGTCGATTGGTTTCTTCAACATGCTCGGCGCGGGCATCGGACCACAACCGGTAGTGCTCCTCCTCGATACTGTTCCGGTCATTTGCAGATAGACCCCCAACAGGTAGCGTGCATTCCTTGGCGCCCGGCAAGAGCTGCGTAAACTGGGCCGTCAATTCGGTCTGCGTAGTCACCGGTTGAAAGTCGACGTCGTTGCGAATGCCGTGAAACTGCCACTGGTAAACAGCAAATGGATAATCACCCGGAACAACCTTGGGGGCTGAAACCTCGATGGCGGTCAATGGGCGTCCCCGGCCCACGGCTCCCAACGCGTGGGCGGCCTGAAGCGCTAGCGGATGGACCGGAGTAATCAGGGTCACGCTTCTATCACCCTTCGCGCAGGCCGAATCGTAAGTCACCGAGAGATTGGGCTCCGTTCCCTTCAGCCACATTTCCCACTCCCTCGCGACGGTGGCGGTGCGGCTTGTTAGCTTGCCGAAGTCAGCCAGCAGCGCATCCCGCCCCGATCTGGAAACGCGCAGGGTCTTCTTCGGCCCTTTGCCGAGGACCGGGGTCCCTTCTTTTCCCGTGACGGATTTCAGATAGTGCGTGACGAGCCGGTCGATAGAGTCTGGGGTCAACCAGTAACTTGTAGCGTCATCCACATCTTGCTGGAACTGATCCGCGGGTGGCCGTAAACCGAACAGCTCCGTCTGACGGTTCTCTAGTTCCCGCTGTTCGGTGACTAGGCGGATGCTGTTGTCCGCTAGCTGGTCGAGCTTTGCTTGCCGTTCTTCCTCGGTAAGCGTTAAGTTCTCACCGACGCTCGTGAGTTCCCGCGTGACTTCACCGAGGATTACCTCGTTTGCTCCCAAGGCACGTTCAAAGACGCCGATTCGGAGAAGACAGCGATCGTAGATTTCAGCGTCAATTGTGCCAGGCGTTATCAAGTTGTAGATAGCAACGGCTGCACTCGCCTGACCCCACCGGTCGATGCGCCCGATGCGTTGGTCGATGCGCATAGGGTTCCAGGGAAGATCGTAGTTCACAATGCAGTCGCAGAACTGGTAGTCAAGACCCTCGCATCCCACTTCGGAGAAAAGAAGGACATCGAGAGCCTCGGGGGCCATTTGATCCATTTCGAAGCGCGCGCGGAATGCAATACGTTCATCATCCTCGACGCCTCCATGAATGAGCCCTACCCGGCATCCAGCTTCTCGGAGGGCCTCATAGAGATAGGCTAGGGTGTGGCGGAAGGTGCTGAACAACATCACCTTGTTGTTGGTGAGCGCTTTCTTCTGTTCTAACACTCTTCGTAGAGCCTGGAACTTAGGGTCCCCGACCGGATCGGGCGGTAGTTTCTCAGCCAAGGCGAGTGCATCGTTCACTAGGGCTTTAATCTTCGAAACGGCATCGTCAGCACCTACTGGTGCCCCCTCAGCGTCCGCCAAGTCGTCCCATTCCAGCCCTCCGATTCTCCGGGTAAGGATGTCACGGAGAAGCGGAGCCAGACCGTGGATACAGCTGGCGGCCTGTCGGCGTATCGTGGTCAACAGGAAGTTCACCGACCGGTCACCGTGGATGGCCGCATAGATCGAGGCCTGAGCGGCCAGCACCGCGTCATGTAGTTCGCGTTGCGCTGGTGTGAAGTCTATGGTCACCGTTTCGGGCTTGCGCTGAGTGAACTCGCCGATATCGCGGCGCAGCGTTCGGTTCATTAGGCCGGACAACGTGTGCAGCTGTTCGATCTCGCGTATAGCCTGAACTCGTCCAGACCGCTCGTCGCCGAAGTCACCTAGCGCGTCGCACAGGTTCTGAAAACGCGGGTTCTCTCGTAGGACGGTCTTCCCCCACGGAGTCTCGGCAGCGCGGCCTAATGCATCCTGTGACTTGCCAACCCAACCCGGCTCTCCGGCTCGGGCAATGAGTGCAGCTTCATTGATGTGCGCATTAGGTTCCACCATTGCCGTGTAACCGGCATGATCGATGACAACATCAGGGCGAAGGGCGTTAAGAAGCACGTACAGGTCATGTTCACCCAGTTGTATGGGGGTAGCCGTAAGGAAAAGAACGGCTTCGGCGTTATCGCAAAAAAAGCGGACCGCTTGATGGCGCTGAGTCTCTGCGTTACGGATGTGGTGTGCCTCATCGACGATGACCAAATCGAACTGCGGCGGCGGGTCCAAGTCGAGAAGCCCCTTCGCCGTACCTCGCCCATGCAGGAACTCCTCCGTGAGAAGTGAGAACGGTAAAATTGCCTTCTCGTACTGCTGGGGCCATTCGCCGTCGAGATCCGTTTCCGAAATGCAGTATCGCAACTTCGGGCCGTCGAGATGCACGAAGCTCTCGTCGAACCGCTTCATCTCAAGGCGCCACTTCTGCTCCGTCATGAGCGGGCGCGGACAGATTATTAGGACACGGCGCATGTCACGACGCGCTTGCAACTCCCGCAGAATCAGACCGGCTTCAATCGTCTTCCCTACGCCAACGCTGTCGGCAATCAGCAACCGGGGCCGGTCGGTTTGGATAAACTTCAGAACGGGACGGAACTGGTAAGGAATGCAGTCAATTCGCGCTGCGTGGAGTGAATAGAGTTTCGACACACTCGGATGGAGGAGCTGTAACGCGGTCAGACACGCATGGAATTCCGCAAGCGGGACGACCGAATCCGTCTCCGACGTTGCTCTTGCAAGCTCAAGCTGGCTTTCGTAGAAGGAGCCAACATTTCCGTCGATGAAGACCTGATAACGCGTTTCCTGCCCCACGGGATGGACGTGTGTAACGACACCGGACTGCTCGGGATCTGCACGGAGTCTCACTACATCTCCAGGAGAGAACCGTGCCGATGTACTCTGCGATAGTTCAGGCTCTCGCGGGTCCACCCGTTGTGCAGTGAAGATCTGCCTCTTTTCGCCAGCCATATGTTCCGTCAGCTCTTTTCCCGGACAAACAAGGGACAAAATAAGCGATGGAGTGTCTCCAAGTCCCAGTAGATACCTAAGGTAGTCCTCTATTGATGTACAGGAAAGTGGCCGAGCTAAGGCGTATTCCGTTGACAGGATCTCGCCGCCAGGGTCCTGTTTAACACGTCCTTCTGGTCCGGTCGAGTTGCGAGTGAGACGTGTTGGACGGGCGCACGGTGGCTTCTCGCAGGGAGTCAGCCGTTGGTGGCCCTGCGCGAGATCTTCGTATTCCCACTCGGATCACTTCACGCGCTACCGCTTCACCCCCCGGACCACACCGTCATCGAAATTCCACGCGCGAAGACCACGGAAACGCCGACAGCGAGGCCGAGTTCTCGATGTGTTCCCTTTCGCAAGCTCTCGCGTGACAAAGTCGAGGCGACCGCCGACGAGTCCGTCCCCGCATCCACTGCGGCTTGTGAATGACTTATCAGCAGTATCGGGCGGTCATGGCCTGGATCCGCGTGGCCGTCCGGTCCCCAGCCATACATCCACCTGGTGCTTCCGCCCGCCGCCGGGAGGTGGCGAGCGGCGCGGGCCGGGCGAGTCCCGGGGCCCGAGGACGGGCTCCCCCACGCCACTCCCACGGAAGTCGCCGCCATGCCCCACACCAACATTACAGAGGAACACCGCCGCGCGTTCGAGGCCCTGGCCAGGGGCCGGTTCGACAACTTTTGCCTCGTCTCGTGCTTCGTCGACGGCGAAGCAACCGCGGCCATTGCCGCGGTCACCGTCAGTCTCCCCGCTCAGGACGGCGGCGATCCGGAATATCTCATCAGCCCCCTCTTCGTCTGCCCGACCCCGGCGATGATTTTGACGGACCACGAAGGGCGCCGGGCATGAGCGGGCGCCCGCCACGCGGCCGCAGACCCGCTGACATCCACATCCCGCCCGAGTGCCGCGACATGATCCGCCGGGGCGCGCTCGTTGCTGTCAATTCGTCAGGGGGCAAGGATAGCCAATCCATGACCATCCTCCTCGCCCGGACCGTGCCCCGCGACCAGCTCGTGGTGGTCCATGCTCCGCTCAGAGAGGTCGAGTGGCCCGGCACGGTCGAGCACATCGAGAACACCATGCCCGCCGGCGTTCCGCTGATACTCGCGCGCGTGGCGTCCGGCAAGTCGCTTCTCGATGGCATCGAGGAAAGGGGCATGTTCTCCGGACCCCAGTTGCGGTGGTGCACGGCCACTTGGAAGCGTTCGCCCATCGAACGCGAACTTCGCCGCTACCTGAAGGCCCACCCCCGCTTCGGCGGGCGCATCGTCAGCGCCATCGGAATCCGACGCGACGAGAGCAATGCGCGGTCCAAACGCATCCCCTGGACGCGCAGCGACCGCAACTCCCGTGCCGGCCGGGAATGGTTCGACTGGCTACCGATCTTCGATCTGACCACCGACGACGTGTTCCGGATCATCCGCGACGCCGGCCAGTCGCCGCACTGGGTGTATGCGCGGGGGATGTCGAGGTGCTCTTGCTCCTTTTGTATTTTCTCATCCAGTTCCGCCATGCGCCGCGCCGCCGAGCTTCGCCCCGGGCTCTACCGCCGCTACGCGGCGCTCGAGAAACGCATCGGCCACACGTTGTCGCCGTCCGGCGTCGCGCTTCCGGATCTCACCGGCATTCCGGCCGATTCCGCCGCCGGAACGCCCAGCCTCTCCGACCGGCTCCTTGCCGAAGAGAGCGCCGGGCCATGAGTCAGGACTATTCACGGTCCGCGCCGCCACCCCGTCTACTACGGACACCGCCCGGAGGCGGAGTCTGGCTCAGGGTCCGGCGGCGGAACACGGCTGGAGAGAGCCCCGTCCATCATCCCATGCAAGGAGGACACATGAACCATACCGCTCCCATCCACGATTCGGCGATCCGCCCGATCGCCCTCGACCAACTCTCCGTCGCGCCCGAGAACGTGCGCAAGACACCGTCCGACGCGGCGGCCGAGGCCGAGCTCGAGGCATCCATCGCGTCCCACGGACTCCTGGAGAACCTCGTCGTCCGAAGCGAAGGCCCGGACGGCGGCTACGCCGTGGTCGCGGGCGGTCGCCGCCTCGCGGCGCTCAAGGCTCTCGCCGCGGACGGCGTGCTCGATGCCGCCCACCCGGTGCCTTGCATGGTGGTCGACAGCAACGCCTCGTCAAGCGAACTGTCGCTCGCCGAGAACGTCATACGCATCGCCATGCATCCGGCCGATCAGGTGGCGGCGTTCAGGGACCTGGCCGAGTCCGGCTCAACCGTGTCCTCCATCGCGGCCCGCTTCGGCATCTCCGAGCGCCTGGTCGAACAGCGTCTTCGGCTCGGCAACGCCGCGCCCGAACTGCTCCACGCCTACCGGGACGGCACGATCGACCTGGAGACGCTCAAGGGCTTCGCCGTCACCACCGACCACCGCCGCCAGATGGCGGTCTTCGAGCAGGTGGCCAACCAGGGCTACCGCCCCACCGCCTGGCAGGTAAAGCGGCTCCTCACCCAGGACCGGGTCCCGGCCAACTCCGCCGTGGCGCACTTCGTGGGGGTCGGCACCTACGAGGCCGCGGGCGGAGCGGTGTTGCGGGACCTCTTCTCCGACGAGGACGAGAGCGGCGTCTGGCTGGTGGACCCGGTGCTGCTGAACAATCTCGCCATGCAGAAGCTGGACGACACCGCGAAGGACCTGGTGACCCGCTGGCGCTGGGCAACGGCCGTGCCGGAGGTCGACTGGAGCGAGCTTGCGCGCTACGGGCGCATCCAGCCGGAGCCCGCCACGCCCACGGACGAGGAGGCATCGGAACTGGAGCGTCTGCGCTCCCGCGAGGACGAACTCTGCGATCTCGACGAGGACGAGTGGACCGAGCAACTCGGCGAGGAGGCCTGCGCCATCGAGACCCGCACGGACGAGATCCACGCGGCGATCGAGGCCCGGGCCGCCTACCAGGCGGAGGACTACGCGATCGCGGGCTGCATCGCTACCATCGGCCGGGACGGCAAACTCCAGGTGATCAAGGGACTGATCCGTCCCGGGGACATGCCCAAGCCAGCCGATGCCGGCGAGAGCAACGGCGGTGAGGCCGATGGCGGCGGCGACGTCACGGGGTCCGACCGGCTCCGGGGACCGTCCATCTCCGGTCCCATGGCCCCGGCTCCGGATCCCGGGGCGGAAGCGCGCAAGGAGGCAGGAATGGGGATCGGGCTCTCGGACGATCTCCGATCGATCCGCACGGCCCTGGTCAAGGCGCATCTGGGCGAGGACTTCGAGGCGGCCTTCGATCTCATGCTCTTCCAGCTCGGCCGCTCCGTGTTCACCCACGGCTCCCAGGCCCACGCCCTCGACATCGCCATCAAGGAGACCGCCGACCGTCCCACGACGCGCATGAACGACGAGGACTTCGGCGCCTGGAGCCCGGGCGAGGCCATGCTGGCCGACCGCTCCGGCCTGCCGCTGGACTGGTTGACCATCGAGGACGACCGGGAATCCTTCGCGGCGCTCCGGGCGTTGCCGCAGGCCGACAAGCAAGCATCGTTCGCCGCTGCGGTGGCGCGCACGGTGAAGGGCCAGCTGGCCTTCGAGCCTGGGGCGCGTCCGGAGCTGGAGGCCACCGTCGCGCGGCTCGGCATCGACTTCGCGGGCCAAGTGCGCCCGACAGCGGACATGCTGTGGTCGCGCATCAACAAGGGCCGCATCCTCGACATCGCCAGGGAGACCCTGGGACCGGCATGGGCCTCGGCAAGGGCCAAGAGCAAGAAGACCGCGCTCGTCAAGGCGATGGAAGAAGCGTTCGCTGCCGGCACGCCCCCGGTCGGCGTCACCGCCGACGCCCACGCGGCGGCGCTGGCCTGGACGCCGCCCGGCTTCAAGGCGTTCGACGCGGGCCGCGCCGGCGTCGAGGATGCCGGTGCGGACACGACGGCAGACGAGTCATGGGTTTCTGCAGCCCCGGAACCGGAAGACGCCGACACAACCGAGCAGGTGGAACCGGAGAGCGCAGCCGCGCCCGCCGATCCGCCGAGGCCCGTAATCGAAAGCATCGAGCCTCCAGAGTCGGCCGAACCCAGCGGCGCGACCATTGCCGTCAACGGCGATGCCGTGGTCCGTGCCGCCAACGGGCATGACAACGGCCAAGGGCTCGACATCCCCGAGTTCCTCCGCCGCGTCTGAACCGTCTTCTGCCCGCAAGCGCCCCGCCCCGCGGTGTGCGGGGCGGGGCGCTTGCGTTTTCTCATCCAAAATGGAGGCACCGCATGACCCGCACCGCCAATCCGCCCGTTGCGACCATCCGCGCCCGGGTCCACCAAAGCGCGCTCAAGCGCGTCACGAAGTTCTGGGCGTCCCGCCCGATCGAAATCTTCCTCGAAACCCTCCAGAACTCGCGTCGAGCCGGCGCGACCCGCATCCACGTCACCGTGGAGGCACTCACCAAGGGCGCCGGCCGTGCGCCCGAGCCGTCCGAGCCACGCCTTGCGGTGACCGTCACCGACGACGGGGCCGGCATCGAGGACCCTGCCGTCCTGTTGAGCTTCGGCGAGAACGGCTGGTCCGACGACCTTGTGGCCCGAGAGGACGCCGCCGGCATGGGGATCCTGAGCCTCGCACACCGCGGCTGCCGGATATGCTCGCGCCCACGCACGCCCGGCGGCGAAGTCGAATACGGCTGGTCGGTGGACCTCGCACCAGAGCACTTCACGGGCCAAAGCGACGCCCTGGTCCGGCGCGACGACAGCGCGCCCTATCCATCCGGCACGGCCATACGGTTCGAGGCTGCCGAGTCCGCCGACATGATCCGCGCCGCCCTCGCCAGTGCGGCGCGCCATTTTCCGCTACCGGTCACGTTCGAAGGCGAGGCGATTGAACGCAAGGCCTTCCTCGACGGCGCCGTCCATGCCGAGGCATGGAACGGACTCGCCTTCGGCGTCTACCGGGACCGCAGGCGGAGCTACATGGAGCCCGACCTCAATTTCTTCGGGCTGACCGTGCCCGCGCGCCTGCCCACGGTCGAGACCGTTCACGGCTCCAACTGGTCCGTCCGCGCCGACGTCGTGGACTGCCCCGGACTCGAACTCGTGCTGCCCGCCCGCCGCGAAGCGGTGGAGAATGCCTTTCTGGCCGAGATGCGCCAGGCCGCCCGTCTGGCGATCTACCGCGCCATGGCCGCCGACTCCGAGCCCCGTCCCGCTTTCGCCGACTGGACGCGGGCGCGCGGCGCCGGGATCGACCTCGCGCCGCCTCCCCAGGTTCTCCGTCCCTGGCGTCCCGCCATCGCGGACATCGACGACTGGCGGGAGCCTCCGAAGCCCGCGCCCGCCGGCCCCGACGCGTTGGTGATGGACTGCGATCCCGAGCCCCCCGAGGCGCAGGCGCTGTGGCGCGCGGCAGAACACGCGGGCTTGGCCGGGAGGCTCTTCGAAGCCGACAGGCGCCTCGACGGCTACGAGTGGTATAACCGCCTCGACCGCGTCACGGGCATCGACACCGAGGTCACCGACTCTCATGGCAAGGCGTGGCCGCTCCGGGACTTCCCCATGCCCGGTCACAAGGAGACTGAAGTGACCCCCTTACCTCCGCGTCCCGCGGCGATCCGCGTGGCGCTATTGGTCAGGACCGCTGGCGGCTCCAGCCCGACTCTTCATCTTCCTGCCGATCTCGCCTTCGCTGGCGAGCCCTGGAGCTAGATCGGCGACGCGTTGCCGCTCGTGACAAGGGACAGCGCCCTGGAACCACACCAACTCGCGGAGATCTTGCGCCGGGGCTACTTCATCGCCTCGGACGACGCAGACGCTGACAGTTGGTCCACGCAGGCCCAGCGGTTCGACGAGGACGCGCTCCACATCGCCACCAGGCTCCTTTGCAGCGAGGACTCCGCGCTCGAACTCTCCATCGCCGAGACCGTCCGCCGGGAGATCCTCCACCTCGTTCCCAACGGCCGCAAGGTGGAGGTCTCCATCCGCCGGCCCGACGTCCGGGTCGTTCTGGGCGATCCCGCCAAAGCCGCCACCTGAGCACGTTGGCCGAACGGCTCTTTTGGGCCGGCCGGCATTCCACCCTTGCCACACATCAGTGCCCTGCTCCGTCCGGAGCCGAGCCCGGCTTTCCGGTGGCGGAGCGGCGCGGGCGCGGGCGCGGGAGCGGCCGTTGCCCGCCGGCGACATTCACCCGCCACAAGGAGAAGCGCTGCATGGACACCCCGAACCCGATGGAAGCATTGATCGGCGCGAACGGCACGAGCAGGCTCACCGGCCTCTCCCTGCTCGACCTCGACTCCATGGCCGTCCGGGAACTGCGACAACACGGACTCACCCAGGCGCAGGCCGGCAGGGTCAAGGCCGCGTTCGACCTGGGACGCCAGCTCCTCGAAGCCGAATCCTCCCTCCACGGCGACGCTCCCACCCTCAGCTCTCCGGAGGAGGCCTACCGCTACATGCGCCCGCGGTACGTGAACGAGTACCGGGAGCACTTCGATGTCCTGATGATGGACAACCGCAACAGGCTCATCCGTCACCACCGGGTGTCCACGGGAAGCCTCTCCGCCTCCGTGGTACATCCGCGCGAGTGCTTCCGCCCCGTCATCCGTGAGAGCGCCGCTTCGGTCATCTTTACCCATCAGCATCCCAGCGGCGATCCTGCCCCTTCGCGCGAGGATGTGGAGATCACCCACCGGCTCCGGCAGGTGGGCGAGGTGATGGGGATCCGGGTCCACGACCACGTCGTCTGCGGCCACGGCCGGTTCTTCAGCTTCAGGCAGGAAGGATTGCTGTGAGCTGTCGCTGACCTGCCGTCCCGTCACCGGCCATCCACCCGACACCCGCGGTGAACCGGAGCAGCCGGCTCGATGCAGGCCGAACCCCGGCATTTCCACCCAATTCCAGGAAGGAAGGCTCCATGCTCGACGCCCATACGGTGCCGGAGGCATCCGCGCGCCTGCCCGTTCCCCACACGCTTCCCGCCCCTCCAGCCGCTCCCCGCCTTTCCGCCAGTGAAGCGCTCCACACCGCCGCCGAAACCCTTCTGCCGGTCCTGGAGGACGGCCGGCCGCTCGACGCCGCGACCCTGCGCGACGCCATGACACGCGCTTTCGGCGAGGACGACGCCCGGGGCGCCTGGGTCTGGAAGGACGCCTACGAGGCTGCCGAGGCCGCGGTCGTGCTGTTCATCCGCCGCCACGGCCGGGCCATGCGCCGCCACGCCGGCGCCGGCCCGGAAGGACCCTCCGCCATGCTCAGGATGCTCGAAGCCGTGGCCGCGCTGGAGCCCTCCCACACCAGGCGCTCCGAAGAGCAGGTCCGCCTTCAGCAATTCTCGACGCCCCTGCCGCTGGCCTACGCGGCCTTGCAGGCCGCCGCCATCCGCCCCGGCGACACCGTCCTGGAGCCGTCCGCCGGCACGGGCATGCTGGCGGTCATGGCGGAATGCGCCCTGGGGAGCCGCGCATCCGGGAACCTTTATCTGAACGAGATCGCGGCCGTCCGCCGCGCACTCCTGTGCCGCCTCTTCCCGGGCGCCGTGATCACCGGCGTAAACGCGGAGAACGCCGCCGACCGTCTGCCGGGCATCCGGCCCACCGCCGTCATCATGAACCCGCCCTTCTCGGCAACTCCGGGAGTTCACCGCATCCGCCACGACGCCGACCTCCGGCACCTGCGCTCGGCCTTCAGCATGCTGCCGCCGGGCGGCCGGCTCGTGGCCGTCACATCGGCCAACTGCATTCCGGGCGATTCCGAGTGGAACGGCGCCTTCGGGCGCGTCGATCCGTCCGCCCGGGTCGTGTTCACCATGATCGTCGACGGCCGCGTCTACGCCCGCCGGGGCACCGGCTTCGACACCCGGCTCACCGTGCTCGACCGGACGGACCGAGCCGGCATCAAGGTCGATCCCCACGCTCGCGCCGCCACTGCCGGAGAGCTGCTCGACGCCGTCATCGACCGGGTTCCGCCGCGCCTGCCTGTGGAGGTCCGTACCGCCGGACCCGCGCCTGCCCGGGGCCTCTTCGGCAATACGGCCGCGCCACGCCGGCCGAAGCGCCGGGCCGTGCCCGAGACGCCCGCATCCAGCCCAGCCCATGACTGGGGGCCGGTGTCCGAGCTGGCGATCGAGACCGGTCCGGCGGATTCCGCCGCCGACGCCCGTTCCGCTGGCTCAGGACCCTACGAGCCCTGGCGGCCGGGCGCCGTCCGGGTTCCGGGCGCTGTCGCCCATCCGACGCCCCTGGTCCAGTCCGCCGCAATGGCCGCCGTTCCTCATCCGACGCCGTCCTACCGCCCCATGCTGCCGGAACGCCGTTACCGACGGCCTCCTGTCCGACGCGCAGCTCGAAAGCGTCGTACTGGCAGGGCAGGCCCATGAGGGCCACCTCGCGGCACGCTACCGCATCGGCTCCGGCTGGGAGACCGTCCAGCGTTGCGGCGAGGAGGACCAGGACGACACCGCCCTCACGGACGACGGCGAGACCCTGTCGGAGCCGGTGCGCTTCCGCCGGGGCTGGATGCTCGGAGACGGCACGGGCTGCGGCAAGGGACGCCAGGTAGCGGCCATCATCCTCGACGGATGGCTCCGCGGACGGAAACGCGCCCTGTGGCTCAGCCAGTCGGACAAGCTCCTCGAAGACGCGCGCCGCGACTGGACCGCCCTCGGTGGACGCGAGGACGATCTCATCCCGCTCGGCGACTTCCGCCAGGGGGCGGAGATCCCGCACACGGCAGGGATCCTCTTCACGACCTACGCCACGCTGCGCTCGCCCTCCCGCCAGGGCCGCGCCTCACGGCTCGACCAGATCGTGGGCTGGCTCGCCGGGAACCTCGACGAGGATCGCCGGCACGCCTTCGACGGCGCCATCGTGTTCGACGAGGCCCACGCCATGGCCAACGCGGCCGGAGGCAAGAGCGAGCGCGGCGAGGTGAAGCCCTCGGCCCAGGGCCGGGCTACGCTTGCAGAACGCGCTCCCCGGCGCTCGCATCACCTACGTCTCCGCCACAGGCGCCACCACCGTGCCCGGACTGGCCTATGCCGGGCGTCTGGGGCTCTGGACAGCCGGCGAGACCCCGTTCGAGAGCCGGAGCGACTTCGTGTCCGCCATGGAAGCGGGCGGGGTCGCCGCCATGGAGGTGGTCGCCAGGGACCTCAAGGCCCTGGGCCTCTACCAGGCCCGTGCGCTGGCCTACGACGGCGTGGAGGTGGACATCCTGGTGCACGAGCTCTCGCAGGAGCAGCGGCGCATCTACGACGCCTATGCCGGCGCGTTCAAGGTCATCCACGCCAACATCGAAGCAGCGCTGGAGGCCACGGGAATCATGCAGGAGGGTTCCACCCTCAACAGGAACGCCAAGTCCGCGGCGCTGAGCGCCTTCGAGAGCGCCAAGCAGCGCTTCTTCGGCCATCTCCTGACCGCCATGAAGTGCCCTTCGCTCATCCGCGCCATCGAGGCCGATCGGGACGCCGGGCGCTCCGCCGTGATCCAGCTCGTGTCCACGGGCGAGGCGCTCATGGAGCGGCGCCTGGCCGAGATACCGGCGTCGGAATGGGACGACCTGGCCATCGACCTCACGCCCCGCGAGGCCGTCCTCGACTTCCTGGCCCACGCCTTCCCGGTGCAGCTTCAGGAGCCCTTCACCGACGGTGACGGGAACCTGATGAGCCGCCCCGCGGTCGATGCCGACGGCAATCCGGTGCTGTGCCGGGAGGCGCTCGCGCAGCGCGACGCCTTGATCGAGAAGCTGGCGTCCCTGCCGCCCGTGCACTCGGCCCTGGACCAAGTCCTGCACCACTTCGGACACGAGGCAGTCGCCGAGGTGACGGGCCGCTCCCGGCGGGTTCTGAGGATTTCCGACGGGGGAGGCGAGCGCCTGGCGCTCCGCGGCCGGCCCGCCTCCGCCAACCTCGCCGAGACCGCCGCTTTCATGGACGGCCGTAAGCGCATCCTTGTCTTCTCCATGGCCGGGGGCACCGGCCGGAGCTACCACTCGGACCTCTCGTCCGCCAACACCGGGCGCCGGGTCCACTACCTGCTGGAGCCCGGCTGGCGCGCCGACCAGGCCATCCAGGGGCTCGGCCGCACCCACCGGACGCACTAGGCCTCGGCCCCGCTCTTCCGGCCCGTGACCACCGACGTCAAGGGCGAGCGGAGGTTCATCGCCACGATCGCGCGCAGGCTCGACAGCCTGGGCGCCATCACCCGCGGCCAGCGCGACTCCCAGACCGCCATGGGCGGCTCGGACGCAACGCTCTTCCGCGAGAGCGACAACCTGGAGAGCCTGTACGCGAAGGCGGCGCTCAGGCGGTTCTACCTGGCGCTCTGGAGCGGCAACATACCCGATTGGCCACTGCAGCGCTTCGAGGACGCCACCGGGCTCAGACTCACATGGGAGGGCTCCCTCAAGGAGGATCTGCCGTCCATGCCGCAGTTCCTGAACAGGCTCCTGGCCCTACCCATCGCCGAGCAGAACCAGCTCTTCTCCGAACTCGAAGAGCGCATCGCCTCGGGCATCGAGCAGGCCATGGAGGCCGGGACCTACGAGGTGGGCGTCGAGACCGTGCGGGCCGACTCCCTGGCCGTCGCCGGCCGGGAGACGCTGTACACGCACCCGGGCAGCGGAGCCGCCACCGAGCTGGTGGAGATCGTGCGGCGCGACAGGCTGGAGCCCACATCCGCCGACGAGGCACTGGAGATCGGCGCGCAGACGGACCCCGGCCCGGTGCTCATGCTCAACGACAGGTCGGACCGCGCTGCCGTCGTCCTTCCGGCGCCGTCGCGCATGTTCGACGACGGCGGCGTGCAGGAGCGTGTCCGGCTGCTGCGTCCCGCCGGCCGGGGTTCCATGGCCCAGGCCGAACTGGACGCCTCGAACTGGCGGAAGGCGACCGAAGCCGAGTGGCGCAGGCTCTGGGAAGACGAGATCGCCGGCCTGCCGTCTCACAGGGAGTCGCGGTTCTGGCTCGCCACGGGCCTCCTGCTGCCGGTCTGGGACCGCCTGCCATCCGAGAACATGCGGGTGCGGCGTCTCAGGACAGATGCGGGCGAGGCGCTGATCGGACGCGTGCTCGACGCCGGGCAGGTCCGCGCCGTCCGCTCCGCCTTCGGTCTCGCGGGGGGTCCCGCCATGACCGGGGCCGAAGCCTTCGAGGAGGTCCTCGGGCGCGGCGCGGCGCTCGCGCTCGCCAACGGCTGGCCGCTTGCCAGGCGGCGCATCATGGGCGCCGACCGCGTCGAGATCGAGGGGCCTACCGATTCCGACACCGCCGTGCTGAAGCGCCTGGGCTGCACGGTCGAGATCATCTCCTGGCGCACGCGCGTCTTCGCCCCGGAACCCGGGCTTCTCGAACGCGTCATCCAGCGCTGGCCCCTCGCAGCCTGAACCCCGGCCGGCCAACCTGAGTCCACGTCCGTTCCGCGCCCCTGGGTCCGTACCGCCGGCCCCGCGGCGTACCTGCCGCCGGCCCGCCGCCGGCGGGTCCCACTCACCGAAGGGAGCATTGCCATGACCGCGCACACCCTGCCCGACGACCCCAACTACGCGTTCTGCCCGAGCTACGAGCTGGGCGACGAGCCGCAACAGATCCGCATCGTCTTCGAGGGCATGCAAGGCTACGTACCTACGGCGCTTGTAGCCGTGTCGGTCGAGAGTGCGGAGGGGCTGTGCGACCGCCTGAACGCCAGGCTCGCTCACTCGAGGGAGGACTGGACCGCACTCGCCGCAAGCTCCATGCGAGCCGAGGGACCCCAGAGCGACGGCCACTCCCGGCACTGAACCGGAACGGGGCCGCGTTGCCGAGCAACCCGCTCGCCATCCTCTCAGCGCACCGCCAGCCCCCCCGGACCAACCGGGGCCTTGTCAGCGATCCTCAATTCCGACCGTCATGGCCGCCAGGCTGACGCGGCAGGGACCGTCAGCCCTTCCTGGCATTCCGCCGGGCCGGACCCTCTCCGTGGAGCCGGAGAAGAGCGGGTTCCGGGCGAACGCCCGGGAGGGGGAGGGAGAGGGTCTCCTTCACACAGTCCGGGCAGGACAACCTGCACAGGAGGATACGGCCATGTCCGGAATCGATATCGACCTTGAGGAAGCCCTGAGCGGCAGCGACCTGCTGACCGAGATCGGGCTCCAACCCGGCGCGATCCGGGACGTCATCGACGACGACAACGACAGGCGCTGTCCCGACGCGTGGAGTGAGCGGGGGGCTTGAGAGAAGTGAACGGAAGGGGGCCGGGGAGGGAGGACCCGGTCCCTCGATGTTCGCAGGCCATCGTCATTAACCAGACCAGGAAGGAGAATTACCATGAGCTTCGGACTGAATCGCGTGGAACTGATCGGCCGCCTCGGCGCCGACGTCACCGTCAATCACCTCACCAGCGGAGGCCGCGTCGCCAACCTGAGCATCGCCACCGACGAGGGGTACATCGATCGCAACTCGGGCAACCGGGTGGACAAGACCGAATGGCACCGGGTGGTGACCTTCCAGGACGGTCTCGTCAACATGTTCGAGAAGCACGCCCGCAAGGGCCGGCTGGTCTACATCGACGGCAAGCTCCAGACCCGGCGCTGGTCCAAGCCCGGCGAGGACAGCGACCGCTACTCCACCGAGATCCTGCTGGTTCCGGGCAGCCGGATCCAGTTCCTGGACAAGCCGAACGGCAACGGCGTGCCCGCAGCGGCCGACCCGGCCATGGCATCGGGCGACGCCGCGATGCAGGACAACGGGACCGCGCTGCAGGCCGCGGACCCGGGCGACGACATTCCGTTTTGAGTGGACTCCGCCACTTCCTCTCCTCCCAACCCGGGGGCCGGCGCTTCGTGCGTCGGCTCCCTTTTTTTGGAGTCCATTCCGAGTCCGCACCTCCGGCCCTCGCTTCGCTCGGCCTTTCGCCCTCCGCCGCCAACCGGCCCGCATCCGGCGTCCTGCGCAACGAAGGAGAATGCCATGCACGACCATCCGTCCCCCGCAGCCTCAATCGCCGACGCACTTGCCGAACGCGCCGAAGACGTCTGCCGCCGCTATCTGCCCCACGGCCGCCGCCAGGGGCGCTACTGGGTCGCGGGCGATATCGACGGCGCCCGGGGCCGCTCCCTGTTCGTCCGCCTCCACGGTCCGGGCATGCCCGGGAAGTGGACCGACGCCGCCGAAGGCAGTCATGGCGACCTTCTCGACCTCATCCGCCACCGCATGGGCGCGCCGACGCTCCGCGCGGCGCTGGACGAGGCCCAGGCCTTCCTCGCCCTGCCGGCGTCGCCGGCCGCGGGCGATGCAGACGCCTACGACGCCACCGAGGCGGCGCGCCGCCTTTGGCGGCTTTGCCGCCCGGTGGACGGCACCCGCGCCGAAACCTACCTCCGCGCCCGAGGGCTCGCGCGCTCCCGGTTCCCGGCTCTGCGGTTCCATCCGGAGCTTCGCTACCGCGAAGGCTCCGCCGTCCTCCGCCTCCCGGCCCTTGTCGCCGCCGTCACCAGCGACGACGTCGCCGTCCGGGGCGTCCAGCGCACGTGGCTCGATCCTCGCCGGCCCGCCAAGGCCAATATCCCCTCGCCCAGGAAGGCCCTCGGCCGAGTCTACGGCCTGGCCGTGCGCTTCGGTCTGCCCGCCGACTCCGTCGCTCCGTTCCTCGTCGGCGAAGGCATCGAGACCGTCCTGTCCCTCGTCACCGCCGTGCCCGAGATCACCGCCGCCGCGGCCCTCTCCGCAGGCAGTCTCGGCGCGTTTTCACTCCCGCCCGGCTGTTGCCGCCTCGTCATCGCCCGCGACAACGATCCGGAAGGCGAACAGGCCGCCGAACGCCTCGCCCGGCGCTGCGCGCGGGCAGGCCTCGCGGCCACGGTCATCGTCCCCCAGGGAGGCGATTTCAACGACGATCTGACTCAGCTCGGCCCCGCCGTCCTCGCCGCAAGGCTCGGCCCGCTCTTCCGCTCCGCTGGAGTCGGAGAAGAGGGAGCCTGACGGGCAAAGCAGTGATGGAAGGAGAGGGAATTATGGATGCCGTCATCAACCTCAGGCGCGAACCCGCGCTCCGCGAGGAACTCGCGCACGCGCCCGTGCACAACAACACCGTCCTCATCGATCGCCGCACGAAGTGGGGCAACAGGTTCCGCATCGGGCGCGACGGAACGCGCTGGGAGGTGATCACGCGCTACCGCGCCGATCTCTGGGGCCGTATCCGCGCAGGCGACATCACCCTGGAAGAACTCGCCGAAATGGACGGCATGCGGCCGGCCTGCTGGTGTGATCCTCAGCCTTGTCACGGACACGTGCTCGCCCGGGCCGCGGCGTGGGCCGCAGCCGCACTGGCCGAAAGGAGGGGTGAGTGATGGGCAGCGTCACCTTCAAGCGGCTGACCCCGCGCGAGTCCCGCATCTACGACGCCGACGGCGACCACGTGGGCGACGTCTACCGCCAGGACGACATCCTCGCCCCCGGAAGCGTGTCCTGGGTCGTGCACTTGCATGACGATCCCAGGGGGCCTCGGCGCGTTCACGAACGCTGCCGCATCCGCGAGACCGCTCAGCGCCTCGTCGACTCACATCCCCTCTGGCCGTGATCGGCAGCGAGGGGGCCTCAACGTCCCCGAAGGAAAGTTTGAGCGTCTATGGGGACGGTGCTGTTTCCAACAAGTCCTTCCTACGTGAACTCCCATCTTGTCACACGTGCTCTCTGCGCCAACCCCGTTGGGGTCCTCCACTCCGTTCCGGCCGGGACTCCGTCCCGGTGGCTACGTTGCGCGCGCGTGAAAAGAAGAGACATCACTTCGGGCGGACTCGCGCCCTAGTCACGGACCTCAGCGTCCTTAACCCGTAAAGGAGGGAGTCATGAACAGCATAGAGAACATCGCCGATCAGGGTCAGTCCATCATGGAGGCGTTCTGCCAAAACGCGCAGCTCTTCGGCGCTGCCCCGGGCACCGACGAGTTCGATTCCAGGGATGTCTGGGACGAGGACGACGCTCTCGACTCCGTACACACCGCCTTCAGCATCCTCGCGGACGGCATCGGCCCCGACGGCACTCAGCTCGCAGACGAGCGCGAAAGCCTCCTCTGGGGCTTCGTCAACATGCTCGACGCTTTTGTATATCACGATACATAGACCTGCGATCGAATGGACACAAATCGCCTTTTATACTGTATTATAAGGGCTTATCTTCCCATCTGGCGGCCATTCGTACCCTTGTCCATCCCTCCGGCTTCTTTTCTCGTGTTGAATATGGGGTTGAACCAATTTCCCCGTCTGCTACCATCTTCCCATGGAACCCCTCAAAGCCAACACCGCCAAACGCATCGCAAGACTCAAGATCACCCTGACCAAGCGCGCCGTCGAGACCCTCAAGCCGGACGAGAGGCCCTGGATCGCCTGGGACGACCGCCTTACAGGCTTCGGCGTCAGGGTCCAACCCTCCGGCGCCAAGACCTTCGTGGTCAACTACCGCTCGGGCTCCGGCGGCCGCTCGGCTCCCAACAAGCGCGTCACCCTCGGGCGCTTCGGCCGCATCACTCCGGAACAAGCCCGCCGCATGGCCCAGGAACTCCTCGGCAAGGTCGCCTCCGGCGAAGACCCTGCCCAGGAGCGCGCCGAGGCCCGGACCATGCCCACTTTGGCCCGGGCCTTCGAGGACTACATGGAGGCCAACCCCAGGCGAAAGCCCCGAACCGTCCTGATCTACCGCCAGAACCTCAGGGTGTGTTTCGGAGATTGGCTCAACCGCTCCCTTGACGTGATCGATCGGCGCGACATCGAGGCCCGCTTCCACCGCGTCACCGAGCGCCACGGCTGGGCCACCGCCAACCAAGCCGTCTCCATGCTGCGCTCCATCTACCGCCGCTCCAGCATCGACCACGAGGGACTGCGCAACCCCGTGGAGCTCTGGATCGCCGGCGGCGGGCGACTGAACCGCAAGCGCCGCAGGCGCATATCCTCCCCGGCCGAGGTGCTGCCCCGCTGGCGTGCAGGGGTGGAGGCGATAGGGCTCCCGCCCGACCACCGCGACATCTTCCTGATCGGAGCCTACACCGGCATGCGCCTGGGCGAGGTGGTCTCGCTCCGTTGGGAGCGCATCGACCTCGACCACGCCATCCTGCGGGTCGAGGAGACCAAAACCGGCGAGCCGCTGGAGCTTCCCCTCACCCGACAACTCGCCGCCGTGTTCGAACGCCGCCGGGAAGAGGCGCACGGCGCGGCGGCGGAAGGCTGGGTGTTTCCCTCGCTCACGAGCGCCACCGGCCACCTCATGGGTCTTCAGCAGTACCATGGCGACATAAGCCGGGCCGCCGGCACGCGCTTCTGGTTCCACGGCCTGCGCAACGCCTTCATCACCGTGGCCGAGCGCGATCTCATGCTGCCCCGCCCGCTCACAAAGCGGCTGGTCAACCACGCCCGCGACGACGACATCACCGAGGGCTATGCCGCCGACTGGACCGTCGAGCAACTCCGGGAGCCCGCTCAGCGCGTAGCCGACCGCATCGAGATCCTGTTGGGTTCCAACCTGTCCGCGCCGGAGCCTCGTCCCGTCTCAAGCTGAGACGTGTTACGGATGCCGGACTCCAGGACAGGCGCCAGGATCGTGTATCCTGGCGCCCGCCATAGCCGTGCTTCGCGGCATGCAGCGAAACGCACAAGGCGATGGGCGTTCCCCGGCCGGACGTGCAGCGTCTGTCTCGCCATCCTGCACCACCCGTGACGTCGCATCGTGGAAGGGGCTGAAATCGGGAATCCGCGGATCCACAACCTGCGTCACATCCTGGCCAGCGGCGGCGCGTTCGTCGGCAAGGGCCTCCCGATGATCGGAAAGCTGCTCGGGGCAACAAGATGCGCATCACCCCCCACCGCGCCCCTCCTACCGAATCATCCGGTCAAGTCCGCCGCCAACCGCATTTCGGGCAGGATCGCCGAGGGCGCAGGGCCTGTCATATGGATGGGTTTCCTTTGCTCCTGCCGAATCAAGGCGCCACAGGGTGCCCCGCCGCCCATGTTGCAGAAGGACCGCGCTTCGAGATACATGGGAGGCAAGATGCCGCCGGTTGTGTAATGGAAGCTATTGGGAACGTTCGCAGCGGTCGAGTAGCGGTCAAAGAACAGGTACGACGTAACGGAGGCAACTTGCGATGCCAATAATGAAAATGATGAAGCCCGCCATCCTCATTCTAACAGGCTTGCTGCTTCTCCCGGTTCCGACGTGGGGTCAGTCCAACAAGGTGTCCGAGGAGAACCACACGGTGTCCGAGGAGAAACGAGAGCTTATTCGTCGGCTCAATAGGAAGATATGCTTCATCGCCAACAAGAATGACTTCCTCAGCTTCAAACGAATGCTCAAGGTGGTCGGCGAGCACCACCTAGGCGAGGCGATCACGGTCGAGGAAGCCTACCCTTACATCAGGTGCAATGAGTTGTTGGCCGACAATATCGACCTCTTTCGAGTCGCCGTGGAGAATCCTGAGCTAACCGTTTTCTCCACAGAGTTCATCTTTTATTTCCTTGAGAACGTTTCCGACAAGACACTCCTGGGGAGGATTGTGAGCTGCCGGAACGATTTCGGCGACGGGTGTCTAGACATATTCGACCACATAGAGAAAAACGCGAATGAACATTCTAACAACGCGTTGATAGTTAATGAGTATAAGCGTCTTGCAGGTGGGCTGCAAAGCAAGCTGAACAAGCTCGGTGGGCCCATTCGAGACCCGGAGTTCTGCCGGGAGTATCTCGACGAACTCCCTCGTTGCCAAGCCCGCGTAGAGGATTCCACGATGAAGGAAATAAAGGGATTGAGGGACCTTTGGGCAGAAAGAGTCGCGGTTGAGGGCAAACTCCAAGGTCTGGACACGATCAAGGAAACGAAGAGATTGTGGGTGGGGGAGGACCCTTGGGAAAAATACGTCCCGGTTGAGTACCGACATCTGAATTTCGAAGAGGAACGGAAGAGATTGATTCCACAGCTCAAGCGGCTTGACACTCGTTTGCGCGAGCGTTGTCGGGATGCTCCCCGTATGGCCCGGATATACTGTGCCCAATAAGAGGACGGATCACCGAATCGGTCAGGGAGGCAGGAGGTCCTGCAACGAGAGGTGACGAACAATTGAGTGACTGCGGGAAGCTGCGGAGGGTGATGAATCTTGTTTCGGGGCGGCCGAGTAGGGGCCAAGGAACGGTTACGGCGTAATGGAGACTACTCGCGATGCGCGCCACTGGAAGCCGGCCACGCCGGCCGCGAACCGGTGGGCCATCCGCGACGTCATCCAGCCCGCCATGGGGCGTCTGGCCGTGAAACGCGGTCACCGTCGAGCACGTCCGGGACTTGTTCGCCTCGATGGCGGGCCGTCCCGGCGTCGCCAACCGCGCCATGCCGGTGATGATGCGCATGGCGAAGCTGTGGGGATACCGGCTCCACAACTCCAATGCGTGCCGGAACACCCCGCCCTACCGGATGCCGCCGAAGGAGTGCTCCCTGTCGGGCGGGGAGATGGCCCGGCTCAACGCCGTGCTCGCCCGCGACGAGTTCCGGCGCCCTCACGTCGTCGCCATCGTCCGCCTGCACATGCTCACCGGGCGCCGCTTCGGCGAAGTGGTTTCGCTGGAGTGGAGTTGAATCAAGGGTAAGCGCATCCACCTTCCCGACTCCAAGTCCGGGCCGCGCACGGTGTGGCTGTCGAGCGCCGCCCGCGCGGTCATTGGCGCCGTCCTCCGCTACAGTATGGACTGCCCCTTCCTGTTCCCGGCCCGGCCGCCTAACCGCCACGTGAACAGCATCTCCGTCCAGTGGCAGCGCATCCGCAACGCGGCGGACTTGCCGGGCTTGCGGTTCCACGACCCGCCCCACACCTGGGCCTCGGTCGCCGCCGCCAACGGGATCTCCACGGTGACCATCGCCAAGCTCCTGGGCCACGCCCTCGTCGAGCCGAGCGCTACGTCCACCTATCCGACCGTGTGGTCTCAGACACGGTCGAGCGGGTCTCGGGCAGGGTCGCGGTCGCCCTGGCCGGAAGCGGAGACTCCCGCCATGCCCACCGTTGAACGGATGTTTCTGGCATGGACACGCATGCAAGCATGGAAGTCGCCTGCCGAAAACCAACGCCGAGTACTGGCACGACAAGATAGCACGCAACGTCAAACGCTACACAGACCAACTCGACGAATTGACGGCGACCGGGTGGACAGGACTAACTCTATGGGAGTGTCAGCTTGCCGACGTGGACGCGGTCGCCCGGCGGCTAAGCGCATTCCTCGACGAGCCGGTTGACCCTTAGTGCCTTGAGAATGACCTTGTGCCGAACACGCTGCAACGGCGTTGCAGCGCTGTCCTCCTCATGGACGATTTCGGTACCGCCCGGCAACGTGACCATACAACGCTTCGGCAGCGCAGGAACAAGCGCGGCGACGACCGCTGATTGGTAACAGCAGAACGCCCGGCACGGCCCCGACAATCACAGCTCCAGAATCACGAGATCTGGCGACGGGACTACCGCCAGAGGCGGTACTTGAATCGTGCGAGCGATGATACCCTAGATCAGCGATTCAAGGACGTCTTCAATAATCTAATGACGCTGACGCCCAAAAGACAGGTGGGGGTATTGGAGGTGCGGTGCCCCCGTCCAACATGCGGTGGATGATCCTGTTCATGCATCTCCTCGAAGAATATGAACTACGTGAACGCGGCCTGCCTGCCCATGGCGAGGTTCCATTTGTGAAACCCACAGCTCCCGATTTGCCAGCATCCGCCAAGATAAAACTACCCAACCCTGGACGTGCCTTGATCAAGCTGGGCAAGCGCAGTCATATGCAGGAACTTTATGAGAGGGGCGCATTAGGATCGCTCCGGCCGCTTCCTATGATGACCCCTCGTTGAATCTCGCCATGAGGGATCACACAAAGCATCCGCAGCATCATTCCCAACGGGTACGGCCGTCGTCCTCGGCCCGCTTTCGGGTAAAATGGCTCTATCCGCTTCTCCAGACGCCGCCACGGCATCAGTCCATCCATGTTCTCCAAAAACTCATCCCGCCGCGTCCGCCGCTTCTTCCGATCATATTCCATCTCTGGGAAGCTCGCCTGTTTCATCGTTTCCCGCTCCAACCTCTGCCATTTTCACCATTATGACATGAGAAAGGTCACTTGTTCAGATCTCCCCTGGTATCATCTTCCGCTTGGCAGTGCGGAGGTTCGTCGAGAACTTCCCGACAAAATTGTAGATCTCGGCTCCCAAGATCCACCCGGGCCAACTGCGACACGAGGATTTTCGAAAGCTTGTCATACTTTCTACGTAAGCTTGCGTGGCTGGATCTTTTTTTTCTGTTTTTCTCCACATGCTCGAGCACATCAACACAGCCCGTACCAAAATCCTTCCTGCAATGCAGTATTTTCCCAAAAAGGCTCTTGTCGGCGACATCTTCCGTAAAGTGGAATATGAAGTTTACGGTGAACGAGATGAGCTGAGGGTTCTCTGCAACGACTCGAAAGAGGTCGATATTGTCGGCGAACATCTCATTGCACCTGATGTAAGGGTAGGCTTCCTCGATCGTGATCTCCTCGCCCAAGTAACGCACGCCGGCCTTCTTGAGTATACTTTTGATTGCACCGAAGGCATTGTTTTTGGCAAGTTGGCATATGCTCTTACTAAACCGACGAATAAGCTCTCGTTTCTCCTCGGACACCTTGTAGGACTGACCCCACGTCGGAGCCGCGAGAAGCAGCAAGCCTGTTAGAATGAGGACGGCGGGCTTCATCATTTTCATTATTGGCATCGCAAGTTGCCTCCATTACGTTGGGAACTATTGAGTTGACTCCCTATCGAAAATCGGGTATCGGGCAAGGTCAAGCTCCCGGCGGTCGGACTCGGCCTGTTTTGTGGGGAGAGGGGCGCAGAGGTGATGTGGCCACAGATATCGCCTTGGGTCTGGTGGTCCATAGCTGCCGTAGTTCTGGTCATTGCGTTCTATCGGGAGATTGTCGCGCCAGCGCTAAGCTGGTTCGAGCGCAGGAGGGAGCGGATGCCCACGGTTCCACGACCTTCCACTTTCTTGTCCGCATGTTTGTTGCGTTGCTTCCCGCCCACGTAGGTCTCGTCAATCTCCACGATGCCGGAAAGTGGGCTGTCCTTGTCGCGGCAAGCCTCGCGGAGCCGGTGGAGCATGAACCAGGCGGATTTTTGCATGATGCCGATCTTGGTGTGCAGTTCCGCCGAGGAAATGCCCTTCCGGGACGTTACCAGCATATACATGGCGTAAAGCCACTTTTGGAGCGGGATATGCGAACGCTCCATGACGGTGCCGGTGCGAACGGTGACTCGTGCGTCCAGATCCACCCGCCACGCGCCTTCGGCACCCTCACCGGTCCCTCGAAGTGTTCGCCCGCCGCGGTGCCGTGGTCCAGTGCGGCGGCGCAACGCCAGCACGCCGTCGCGCTCGGAGAGGACCTCGGTGATGTCCGGCTCCGGCAACCCCAGAGCCTCTACAATACAATAGCTGCACTGGAGCGTCCGTAGCCATTCCGTCTCCTTTCATCCGAGATCGGGGCCCGGTTCCCTCGAGGAAGCAGCCTGGCGGCAGCATAACATACGCCTGTGACGATAGCCGTGGCGCCGCCTTCCGCTTCAACGAGGAGCTCGTTGACCATCGGATCCTGCCGTGGACTACTCCCCCTGCCCACGAACCTCCGCCCTTATCATATCATGCCTCAGATGATTTCGTGTTGCATCCACAAACGACGCTGGGGTCTCGTCCCGGTCGATTCTGGAGACGGGCACACGCTTGCCATCGCCATCACCAAGCGAAGACAGTTCCACTCTTGCGACGTCCGTCAGTTCAGGGTTCGCGTCCCACTGGCACGCTCGGCACATCCGCGCAAACAGGAAATCATCGCTCACCACCATGTCCTCCAGAGTATACATCTGCCGGCAATCAAACCGTGTGTCGTAAATCGACCACCAACGGTCGCGGCGTCGATCGTGAAGGAGGACAACGCCGGGCGCATCTTCGCAATGTCCGCCCCACGTCTGCACCTGGATCACGCGCCAGGTGTCACGGTGTTCCACGGAGGGATAATTGGCCCCCTGGAACGTCACGAAATTCCACGTGGTCCCCTCGGAAAGGGCAAGCAGCATATCCCGCGCGACGTGGTTGGGAACTTCGCGGACGGGCATCTCCCAGGAATCGGCTTTTGCGGACCTCTCCTGCCGGTCGCGAACCGGCAGCCGTGACATCGCCTCGCCGATTGCCGCTTCGGCATCCTTCGATTCGCGCCAATTACAGGTTCCCGATTCTGCGAACCCAGCGGCAGGCCCCATCGCGTAGGACGAGTTGGAGCGTACGTGTTCAAGCCTCAACCGCCGCGATTCAGGGTCGAACGAGAAAACCAGATAGTACGCGCCGGCCTTTGACCCGCCGGTGCGGCCCCGGAAAACGAGGTGATCCCGTCCTGAAACGGCGTCACGGCATATGCCCGGCAAGTCCACGGAGTCACCGAACTCCCAGGAGAACCCGTATGGGTGCAACCGCGCCTGTCCTTCTTCACTCGCGGGGCAAGACTCCCCTTCGGCATAACCGTCGTAACAAAGCACGGATACCGGGCGTCCCTTTACGTCGTCGAGTTCGAGGACGACATGCGACTGGAGACCGTATGCGCCAAGTCCTATGCGCAACTCCGTCTCTTTCCCTGAAGCGACAAAACGGCCTCTTGCCAAGCACTCTCCCTGGATCGTTCCTGCGGCATCGTTTTCCTGGGAGCACGCCCAGCCCATGCCTGCGGCCGCCCCGACGACCTTGACGAGCAGGCTTCGACCATCTTCATGGAGCCGGTAAGTGGAAGAACCGTAGTCCCTTGGACCAAACCGCTCCTTGCCCACGAAGACTTGACGCGCAGGGCCATAAGAGAGATCTGCGAAATGGCCCAAATGGCGGAACCGGTCGCCGTCCTCCCGGAGAAAGTAGTGGTAGTACGCATTGGCCACGCTCGCAGATGTTGCCAGGGCATACAGTTCAACGTCCGGAAGATCCTCGTACAACACGCGGTAAAACTGCACAGCGCGGCGGCCTTGATCGAGCGAATCATCACTTGGCGCGAGGACATGGTCAGGGTCCACGCCGTTGAGGTGGAATCGATCCCGGTTCAGGATCAACTCGATGCGATGATGCTCGCCCCCCAAGTACCGGTACGAGATCGGGAAAGGCCGTGGCACGAATTCCCCTTTCGCGGTCCACAGGAGCCTGGGCTCACGGGCGACGATCTCCAACGTTGCGCCTCCTGCCTGTGTCGCGAAGGCGCATGTCGCCGCCATCGCGAGAAGCAGCCCAATCGCCGGTGCCGGTATTCTCATCATCATGAGCGACGGTCCTCCTCCACTGCTGTGCCGCGCAGTTTGCCGGGAATCGTCACGGGATCAACCCCAGCAAGGCGGTCCTGGCAGTAGTGACAAATCAGGAAGTTCGCGAACACCTCGTCGGAAGGGATCGGAGACAAGGTGACGCCATGGGCTGCCAGCTTTTTGGCAAGCTTCTCCGTCAACTCCCCAGCGGCGCATTCGTGGCTGTAGGTCTCGATGAGGGTGGTGCCGTGCGCGGCGTGAAGCTGCCGCTTCCAGTCCATCGACCGCAGATACTCTTTCTTGTCGATAAAGGGCGGGGTATCCCCCTTCGCGTCGAGCGCGAAGTGCTCGATATAGATACCCGCCTCGGCAAGATAGAAATCGGGCTGGTATTGCCGCCTGTCAGGCGTCGCGGTGTCGTGCTCGTAGGCGCGTTCATACTCGTAGGGCACGCCGTTGAGATAGAGGAAGTTGGCGATCTCGCACTCCTCGAAGCTCTTGACCTTCTCTCCTTTCAAGGAACGGATCTCGTGACGCCGAACATAGTTCCAATACTCGCCCCAGCTCTGAAACTCATGCTCGCTCTTGTACGGAGCGAATCGATCCTGGAACCACTTCAACAGGATACGGGAGAACCCCCAATCGGCCAGCAGGTCGCCAACGATGCGCTTCAGCAAGTCGTACAGAGCCTTGTCGTCCTCGGCCACCTTGGCCAGGGTGGGACGCTTGCCCTCGACCTCGCCGATGATCGACATGCCCAGACCGTGGAAAGTGCGAACCGCGATATCACGGGCCGTTTCTTCACCAAGACGCCTGCGGACTCGCTGCTCCATCTCCGTCCGGGCATCTCTGGCGAAGGCCAGGAGCACCAGGTCCGACGGGCGCCGGAACCCCCGATGAAGAAGCCAGCCGGCCTTCGCGACAATCACGGAGGTCTTGCCGCTACCGGCCGCCGCAACGACCAAGTTTCGGCCCTCATCGACGACCACCGCTCGGCGCTGCTCGTCTGTGAGCGGCCGCGCCTCGACCCTGTCAAAGAAATCCCGTGAACGCTCCAATTCCAGGGCCTCCAACCACCCTAGCGCCGGATCTTCATCCCGTCAAACCATAGCGCTGCACGCGGCGCGCGGCAATGAGCCGTGCTCGTCCCCGAATGATCGCCCACCGGCATTGTCCGAAACGCCTTCGCCGCCGCTTGTGGCATTCCCGCAGACGCCATGCATCCGAACCCTTACCAGAACAACCGGGCTTGCGCCCGGGCGAGCTGTCACCTCATTGCCGCCCCGCTCTCCGCGTTGACGACTGCGGTCCCGACTGCCAACGTCGGCGCCAACCGCTTCGGTCGTGCTGGAACGGGTGCAGCAGTCGCCGCCGCAGACGATGACGACTGAGCCCGCACTACCGCCGACGGTACGGGTCAAGTCAGTGTCGCCACCGCGTGTCGTTCCCTCAGGCATTGCCTTGTCAATTCGCGCTTCCTATGCTGACGCCTTGAAGTTGCGCAACGGCTTCAGAACCGCTTCATTGCATGCGCGGCCGACCTGACGCTCAAGCGCCGCTTGGGCTAACCGTCGGTAATCCCGCTGCTTGTTCGTCCCGGTGCGATCGAGCGCGATGCCGGCGTGTACTTACGCCTTGCGGCGTTAAGTTCTCACACCCCACGCACCTCCGATGCTGGTTGTGCCATTGATGCGAATGCCGTGCCCTTTCAGGTACAAGTGGCGCCTTTGTCCGCCTGCCTCTTGTTGGACCGAGTGGTTGCTCCCTGTAACACGACTACCGTTGCGCCGCCGCGCAGCCCTGGCGCCTGCTGTCGCTACCGTTACACGCTCGCTCCACCGCCGTTACACCGACACAATGCCGCGCTCCACGATCGTTACACGCTTATCCTCCCCTCCGCTGGCTCACTCCCGCGCCGTTCCGCCCGAAAATCCTCCCCGTCCCAGCCATCCCATCGCTTCTCTACAGGATCACTGGCGAACCAAAACCGCTTCGAGTTCGCCATGAACTCGCCGATCTGGTAGCAAAAAAGAGTTGCGAACGCTCGATCCCGGTCCCCCACTACACACCGCGTCCGCACCCCACGAGCCTAAAGTCGATCCGCCACCAGGCCCCAAAGCATTGACATGACCGCCAACCACCCCGACCCCGAAACCGGCGACGCCCGGGATCAGCAACACGATGCCGCACGCAAGAACCGCGGCGTCCGCTTCTCCGACTCCGAATGGAAGGAGGTGCGAGAAGCCGCACAATCCCATGACATCACGCCCGCCGAGTTCGTACGGAAGAAGATTCTCGACCTCGTCCGAAACCGGGAGGACCCCGCTTCCTTCTCCTTGCCCGCCCATCTCGTGCCCCTGATCGAGCGCACCTTTCGTTACGCTTACATCATGGCAACCAAAATACGCGGCGACATGATCGACAATGGAGACCGCGAGCGACTCGAACAACTGGTCGACGAAGCCCGCAAGCTTCAGAATACGCTCAAAAACAGCCCGCCCGAATGAACCTTGCCGGAACCGGCTTGTCGAGAATCGCCCCACACCGCCCTTCTTCGACTGCCCGTCCGGCCTGCCTCATCGCCAAACACGTCGAGGTCCTGCATGGCGCCGACGACGACGGGAACGAGCCGCCCCGCCTCAGGCTCATCTCCGCCAACCCGGACTATGCTCCGTATTCGTGCCTCGTCCAGGACGCGCACATCCTCGGCAAGGTTGTATGGGCAGTGAGGCGGGTGTGAAGGTAGCTAACGGCCGTCAGGCCGTCCACGCGGCATCGGCGTACAGCCACGATGTCGGGGAAGATTGCAGGGACGTTCTGCAAGGCAAAGCCGCCGTGGCGATTGAGCGGGGCGGCGTGTCGTGGTGCAAAGATTGTTGCGGTGCCGTAAGAGCGCTCGACAAGGGCGGACTCCGGCACGCTGTCGGTCTTGATGTCGACGCGAGTGCTATGATGGCTGGCGAGAATGTATGCACCGGGGTCTAGAGTTCTGCCGGATGAGGTGTCGGCGGCTGTGCAGGCTCAATCGTCGACGTCGGCGGCAATGACCGCGTAGCACTTGTTCCGGCACCCACCGAAGCGAACGGTGCGGACGTGTCCAGCGGGAGCGAAGTTCTTGGTGATCAGAGCGGCGCTGCGGCGGGTGGCCGCGTGCCCGGTACGAGCGCCGATGCTCCGGTCGACGGCGAAGTGCGCGACGCCACCGGGCACGGCACCAGCCATCGGCTGGCTAAGACTGTAAAGACTTGGTCAGTGGAAGCGCGGTCGTCCATAGTCGCGAGGAACCGGAGATGACGTCGGCTTGTTGGCGACGCGTAGCGTGCGGCGCTACGCTTGGTGGACGAAGATCCGGCACGGGAGCATTAGGCACGGCCCACGCGTGGGACGACCTGAGGGATCTCTGGAGGCGGCCGTAGGACAGATGTCGATGGGCGAAAAGACACATCCATCGCAAGGGCAGATTAGCCTCTCCGAGTCGAATTATAGTCCTTACGGCTATGAGGAAAGGTGTGAGCACATGCACAGCATCTTGATTGCATCGCAATCCCCGCTTAGATTGACAACCATGGGAGGATGACCATGGCAAGCATCACGATTCGCAATCTCGACGACGAGGTGAAGACGCGCCTGCGCGTGCGCGCGGCCGAGCACCACCGCTCCATGGAGGAAGAGGTCCGCATCATCCTGCGTGACGCGGTGAACGGCGGGCGGGCCGGTCCCCGGGATCTGGCGAAGTTCACCCGCGAATGCTTCGCGCCCCTTGGCGGCGTCGAACTCGAACTTCCTCCGCGCGGTCCGATGCGTGAGCCTTTGGACTTCTCCTGAACGCTTGGGATGTTCGTCATAGACACCAATGTCGCGTCCGAACTCATGCGCCCTGCGCCGAATCCCGCCGTGGCGGCGTGGATTGCCGAGCAGGACGCGGAGGCGATGTATCTGACGGCCGTGAGCGAAGCGGAACTGCTGTACGGCGTGGCGATCATGCCGGCCGGCAAGCGACGAAACACACTGGAAGCCACCATGCGCGAGTGGCTCGGCCTTGGGTTCACGCAACGGATTCTGCCGTTCGACAGCGCCGCGGCTCGAGCCTATGCGGAGATCGCATCCGGCCGTCGCCGGGTCGGCCGGCCGATCGGTGAGGCCGACTGTCAGATTGCCGCCATATCGCAGTACCGTGGGGCTGTCCTGGTGACGCGCAACGTACGGGATTTCGAAGGTACGGAAGTCGAACTCGTCGATCCCTGGGCGGTGGCATGAGCGGTACGACCGAAGCCTTTGCACGCGTCAAGATCGACGCCCTGCTCGAGGATGCCGGCTGGAACCTCACCGACGGCTCAAGCGTCCTCTTGGAACACGCGTTGCCGGACGGGACGCAGGCCGACTACGTCCTCTGCGACCGGCAGGGCCGGCCGATGGCCGCGCTTGAGGCCAAGCGCGCGAGCATCGATCCCGTCGCGGCGCAGGACCAAGGCCGGCACTACGCGAGACAGCTCGGGGTGCCGTTCGTCTTTCTGTCGAACGGCGAAGAAGTACGGTTCCTCGATGGGGAAACGGACGCCCACGCGCGCAAGATCGCGGGCTTCTATGCCCAGGACGACCTCGAACGGCGGATCGCGGCGCGCCGGGTCCGGCGTGAATTGTCGACTGTGGCCATCGACCGGAAAATCGTCGACCGCGACTATCAGATCGACTGCGTCGAAACGCTGTCTGCCGAAGTCACGCGCGGGCGGCGCCGACTGCTGGTCGAGATGGCGACGGGGACCGGCAAGACCCGCACGGCGGCGGCCTTCATCAAGCGGCTGTTCGAGGCGGGCATCGTCACCCGCGTCCTGTTCCTCGTTGATAGGATCGCCTTGGCCCGCCAAGCCGAGGACGCGTTCACCGACCATCTCCGGGACTATCCCTGCCACGTACTGCGTCCCGGCCGGGGCTTTGACCGCGCCAAGCGCATCACGATCGCGACGCTGCAAACCATGATCGCGGAGTACCGCGACCTCTCGCCGGGGTACTTCGACCTCGTCATCACCGACGAATGCCACCGCTCGATCTACGGCAAGTGGAGCGGTGTGCTGCGACACTTCGACAGCATCCAGCTCGGCCTCACGGCCACTCCCTGCACCACGGACGCGGATGCAATTCCCGATCCCGAGGACGGGCAGTTCGTGCGCGACACGCTGCGCTTCTTCGAACTCCTCGAGCCCACATTCCGGTACACCTTACGGCGGGCCATCGAGGAGCGCCATCTCGTGCCCTATCGCATCTACAAGGCGATGACGGTGAAGACCGCCGCCGGGGACGGGTTCGACGTGAGACGAGACGAACTCGACTGGAGCGCCATGGACCAGCGGACGCGCGGCGAGTTGGAGGAACTTTTCGACTCTTCGGACACGATCACGGTGGACCCACGGGCGCTTGAGCGCCAGTTCACGATCCCCGAGCGCAACCGCGCCATCGTCCGGGAGTTCCGCGACGCCCACGAGAAGGGCTTCATGGGCCGGGACGGTGTCAGGCGCTGGCCCGCATGGGGCAAGACCATCGTGTTCGCGGTGACCCGGCGCCATGCCGAGACGCTGGCGGAGATGTTCGACGAGCATTTCGCGGACCTGAAGCCCCACCCGGCCACGCGCTATGCGGACTTCGTAGTCAGCGATGTCGGCGGCGGTCCGGCGCCCGATGCGAGCGCTATCGTCAAGCGCTTCAAGGAGGAGGACTATCCGAAGATACTCGTCAGCGTGAACATGCTTGACACCGGATTCGATTGTCCGGAGGCCGTCAACCTTGTCATGGCGCGGTTCACGCGAAGCGCCATTCTCTACCGCCAGATGCGCGGGCGCGGCACGCGCAAGGCGCCGCACATCCTGAAGACCAGGTTCACGATCTTCGATTTCGTCGGCGTGACGGACTTCCACGGCGACGACGAAAGGGACATCGGGGGCGGCTTGGTGCGCGACGGCGGTGGACCGCCAGGACCAGATAAGCCTCGCATGCTGTTTACCCTCGACGTGGACGACCACATCGACCCGGAGAGCCGGGATTGGCTCACCCTGGACGACACCGGCCGCATCATGCGCACGCCCGAGCACCAGGCACGCGCCGACGAGATCGGCATGCGTTTCGAGGCATGGCGGGGGAAGCAAGACGAGTTCGATGCGGAACAGGTTCGCTGGGCGGGCCTGATCGGAAGCCGAGTACGGGCCGACGCGATGAACATGGATACTTTCGGCGAATGGGTCTTCGACGAGCACCCATTTGCAGCCCTCGGCGGCTACGATCAGGCCCGGCGGGTGTTCGGCGGGGAACAGTCGCTCGGCCGGCTGATTGCGGAGTTGAACACCGCAGTGTTCGGACAACGGCCCGCGCCCGACGATCCCGCGAGCGCCCGCGCGGGGGAGCGATAGCAGCATGCCCATGACCTCCGAGCTACGGCGCGGCATTGATCGCATCCGCGACTATCTCTTCGGCGGCGGCTACCCGAACCCGGCCCAGAACGCCGAACAGCTAAGCTTCCTGATCTACTTCTACATGTACGAGGCGGCGGACGCCGCTGGGGTTCGCGCGGCGCAACGGCCGGGCGCTGCCCAATACGCCAGCGCCTTCGAAGGCGAATGGAGCCTGCGCGATCCGCGCAACGCCCGCGAGCCCGGCGCTGGGACGGTGCCGCGCGAACTGCTCCGCTGGTCGTCCTGGGCGCATGCGCTGAACGGGGAACGGCTGGTGAACTGGGTGCGGGAGGAGGTCTTTCCGTTCCATGCCGAACTCGCTGCGAACGGCGTCACGGACTTCATGGACGGCGCCCGGCTGGTAATCGACGAGCCGACGGTGCTTACCCAGGTCGTCAGCCAGTTGAACGACCTGCATCTCGACCGGGTGGACGCGGACACCAAGGGCGACCTTTTCGAACACGTACTCCGCCAGATCCGGCAGGCGGGCGAACTAGGCCAGTTCCGGACGCCCCGCCACGTGATCCGCGCTCTGGTGAAACTGGTGGATCCCCGGCTCGGCGACACGATCTACGACCCGGCGGCCGGGACCGCGGGATTCCTGGTCGCCGCGTGGGACCACATCCGGCTCGCCAACTCCTCGCCCGCCGGGATCGAGGAGATCGACGCGGAAGGCAAGACCGTCCGGCGCGGCCTCGGCGATACGTTGAGCCGCGATGCGGTGAGAAAGTTGCGGGAGGCTACTTTCTACGGCACTGACGTGGACCCGCAGATGGTCCGTCTCGCAACCATGAACCTGACCCTCCGCGGTCTCGACCGGGTCCGCATTCTGCGCCGGGACGCGCTCACTCGTTCCCTCGACCGAGCGGCCAAGGCGGAACTTGGTTTCCCTGTACACGGCTTCGACGTCATTCTCGCCAATCCGCCGTTTTCCGGGCGGCTGGACAAGGACCGCATCGTCGAAGACGTGAAGGTCGGTCGCACCGGACAGACCGAGCTCCTGTTCCTGCAATACATGCTCAACCATCTGAGGGACGGAGGGCGTTGCGGTGTCGTGGTGCCCGAAGGCGTGCTGTTCGGCTCCACGGGAGCGCACAGAGAACTCCGTCGTAGACTGGTCGAAAACAACACGGTCGAGGCGATACTGTCGCTGCCCGGCGGCGTCTTCAACCCCTACTCCGGCGTCAAGACCTCTGTGTTGGTGTTCCGCAATGGTGGCGTGACCGGAAGGGTGATGTTCCTGCACGCAGACAACGACGGCTTCAAGCTCGACGCCAACCACGAACAACCGATAGACGAGGACGATCTTCCCCGTCTGATCGAAGCGTTCCGGGATCGGGAAGCTCGATGGACCGCTTGGCAGGGACGCAAGGCAGACGCCGCCTGGACGGAGAACTGGTGGTTCGCCAACGCGGACGCAATTCGCGCCGCCGACTTCAACCTGAGCGCCAACCGGCATCGCCCTCAGAACCGGGCGACAGTCGAGCACCGCGATCCGGTGGAGATCTTGGACGAGCTACGGCGTATCGAGACCGAGATACTGGGCGAAATCGATGAATTAGCCGAGGCCGTGCGGGAGGCGGTGCCGGAATGAGTGCGTATCCTGTTTTTCGCCTTGGCGATATTGCCAACGTCGTAGCAGGGGACCCTGCACCCCAAAAACCGGGAGCCTTCGCACCCGACGGCCCGTTGTTTGTACGTATGCAGGATGTGGGGCTGCATCACGTCAACCCAGTGCTGGCCAATTCTGCGGACCGCCTTTCCCCGGATTGGTTAGCAGGGAACCGCCTTCGGCTCTTTCCCAAGGACAGCATCCTGATCCCGAAGAGCGGCGCCTCGGTGAACCTGAACCATCGCGCCAAACTCGCCACGGATGCCTATGTGGTGAGCCATCTTGCCGTGGTAATGCCCGACAAGAGCAGGATTGATCCAGATTACTTGTTCTGGTGGTCGGTTCGTTACGACCCGCGCGCCCAAGCCCAGGTTACGAGTCTGCCTTCCCTGAAGCTCTCAACCCTGAAAGAGGCCAGGGTTCCCCTTCCGCCGCTCGACGAACAGCGGCGGATCGTCGGCATCCTGAACCGGGCGGCGAAGATCAAGCGGCTGCGGGAGCAGGCGCAGGAGCGGTTGCGGGAATTCATTCCCGCGCTGTTTGTCAGGATGTTCGGCGATCACAAACGAATCGACGTGAAGTTTCCGTGTATGCCGCTCCGCGAAGCGGCAGCGATAGCGTCCGGGGCGACGAAGGGTCGAAAGATCGATCCGAAATACGCCGTCGAAGTACCCTACCTGCGTGTCGCGAATGTTCAGGATGGCTTCCTGAACCTCGATGAAATCAAAAGGATTACGATCCGGTGTGGCGAAGAAGGAAAGTATGCGTTAGCACCAGGCGATCTCATTATGACCGAGGGTGGCGATCCCGATAAACTAGGGCGCGCCGCCGTGTGGAACGGTGAACTCCCGTATTGCGCTCATCAGAACCATGTCTTTCGGGTTCGACCAAATTCTGAGTTCGTATTGACTAACTATCTCAAGGACGTTGCCGGTAGCGCATATGGCAAAGCGTATTTTATTTCCATTGCCAAACGAACGACGGGTATCGCGTGCATTAACAAAACCCAGCTCGGCAGCTTCCCGGTTCCGATACCACCCATCAAGCTACAATACCTCTACGCCAGACTTGTAGACAACGTGCGCTGCGTTGCTGACACCGCCGATGCCGCTACGGATCGGATCGCAGGGCTGAACGCGTCCCTGATGTCTCGCCTGCTAAGCTATTAACCGGAGGTCTGGCCCATCGGTGCCAGCGAGGCGTTGACCGCAGTGGGCCGAGTCACGACTGATGACCGTCGAGAAAGCGGATTAGACGTCTCGTCAGAGACTCGCGATCCGAGGTCTCGCACTCCCAGACGATGCAAACGTCCCAGCCATCAACCTGTAGATCGTTCACGTTGCTCGCGTCCCGCGTTTTGTTCTTATTGATTTTGTCGCTCCAGTAGTCGACTCTGGTGGTGGGCAGCCGCCCCTTGCGACACAAATGGCCGTGCCAGAAGCAGCCGTGCACGAACACTGCTTTGCGCCGAGGCGCAAAGACAAGGTCGGGACGCCCAGGTAGGTTGCGTCGGTGGAGCGCGTAGCGGTATCCTAGGCGGTGAAGAATCCGCCTGACGCACATCTCGGGCCCGGTGTTCTTTTGTGCAACGGAAGCCATGATCCTAGACCGGACCTCGGGTGTGAGATTGTCGGCCACCTTCGTCTAGGGCCTGTTAACACTAATATGAAGATATGTTAAGCTCATGGGATGGAATTGACGGAAGCGCAAATTGACGGAAGCGCAATATGAGCGCATAGCAGGGTACCTCCCGGTGCAGCGTGGCAATGTCAGCCTTTCGAACCGTCAGGTGCTCAACGCTATTTTGTATGTGGCGGAGCACGGTTGCAAGTGGCGCGGGTTGCCGGCGCGGTTTGGCAATTGGCACACGATCTACACTCGGATGAATCGCTGGTCGAAGAACGGGGTGCTGGACCAGGTCTTCGAGCAACTCCAAAGGGAGCAGATGGTGCGCATCAAGATCGAGGCGGTGTCGATGGACAGCACCATCGTCAAGGTCCATCCCGACGGAACGGGGGCGCTAAAAAAAACGGCCCCCAAGCCATCGGCAAATCCCGAGGAGGCTGGACCACCAAGATTCATATGGTTGCCGCGGATGCTCGAACGGCTATCACCTTCTCTCTCTCCCCTGGACAGGCCCACGACGCCCCAGAAGGACGGAAGCTTCTGAATCGCCTTGGTCAGCAGCATGACAGTCCCTCGCTGATCATGGACCGAGCGTACGAAGGTAACGAGACACGCCAGTTGGCTCTGGCTCTAGGGTTTACTCCCGTGGTGCCGCCGTTGTCGACGCGACGCGACCCATGGGTGTATGATCGCCAAATGTACAAGCGACGCAATGAAATAGAGAGGTTGTTTCGTCGTCTGAAGGGATTCCGGCGCATCTTCTCCCGCTTCGAGAAGCTCGACGTCATCTTCCTCGGCTTCATTCACTTCTCGCTCATCATCGAGGCCCTACGATAGTGTTAACAGGCCCTAGTCGGCAGGTGAGGAAGAGAGTCGATCGGGATGGTGCTGCAACTGTTGGACGCATTGCCTTGAAATGGATTCGGCGAAGTCGCACGGCAATGCGTTGCCGATCATGTTGCAGACGTATTCCATGTACGGCGTATCGAGACGGTAGTCGCGTGGAAACGTTTGGAGCAGAGCAGCTTCTCGAACGGAGATCGTCCGGTCGGCGTCTGGGTGCCCGAATCGACCCTTGCTGAGGGTCGTGCATCCGCCGGTGATAGTGGGTGCGGGTCGGTCCCACTCCATCCTACCGTAGACATTGGTGAACCCGAGATAGCCGTTCCGATGGCAGGTGGGTCGAAGATGCTCTGGGATATGTTGCCAAGTCGCTCCGGCTTTCGCTACTCGCAACCGGTCGAGGTTTTTGGCGGATAGGTCACGGACGATATGCCAGTCGGACCGTTCGACATCGCCGTTGGCCTTGGCTTGCGATAACGTAGCAGGGTTGGGCATCCCCGCGATCGCGTCGCGTACGGTTCGCCAAGGTGCGAGGCCGTCGGTCGGGGAGCGCGAGTGCGTAGGCTGGGGAAGCGGAATGCTGAAACCCAACCCGCCGAGGAGGACGAGCCGTCGCCGGTACTGAGGAACACCAAAATCGGCGACCTGGAGAACTCCGTCGGCCAGCAGATAGCCGAGGGCTTGCAGTCGGTCGCGCAGTTGCCGGTAGAGCGATTCTCCCTTCTGCGTAAGTCTGGGGACATTCTCTATCATAATCGCTCTGGGCAGCGTTTCCTCGGTGATGCGGGCCATTTCGAGAACGAGGTCGTTCCGCGGGTCTTCCTGGTCCTTGTATTTCGCGGTGAGGCTCGTGAAACCTTGGCAAGGCGGGCAACCGGCTAGAAGGTCTATCCGGTCGGTCTTGGCGTGTCTCAGCAGTGCGTCGCCGGAAACGGTGGCGATGTCTTGGTTTAAGCAGCGGACTTCTGGATGGTTGGCCTTGTAGGTGGCGAATGCATGGTGCTCTAGCTCGATGGCCGCTACGACGCGAAACCCGGCGCGTTTGAGGCCGACGGTGAGTCCGCCCCCGCCGGCAAAGGCATCGACCGCTGTGAGGGCCATGTCGTTCAATCGTCCCCAGGCGCCGCGGGCATTGCGGCGCGCTGACGTCGTGCCTCGCGGAGGAAGTCCTGATGGACTTGCTCCGTCTTGAGGAGGAACGCGGTCCAATCCATGTGGGTCAGCTTTCCAGTGGCGTGATAGCCGTCGAAGGCAGCGCGTTGGGCATCGGTCAGTGCAAGGCTGTCGCACACCACGGTGACGTGAAAGTCCGCGAAGTGTTTCCGAAACTCGGCGTGCGCCGGCTCATTGAGGAACGAGTTCATGTTTTGGTAGTAGGTTACGATTCTGTCCATCTCTGGATTGGTCAGCTTGTGGTGGGGTTTCTTGATCTCGATGATCTGCACGGTGCCTTCTTGGTTTGAAAGGACGAAATCGGGGCGTTTCCCCGTCTGCCGGAAGTCGGAGAGCGAAATGGGTTGGCCCGTCTTCTCTTGATAATACTTCTCGAATTCCCTGCGGAGGCTGGAAAAGGTCTGGTTTTCGGTGACCGGCGCCCACTCGGGGTTGACCAGCCAAGGAGCGTCCGCAATGAGCTGTTGAAGGTCGCTTTCGTCGGTGTCGCCCGCATCCTTGAGAACCTCTAGGCGTTCCAACACCTTAAGACGGTCTTCGGCGATTTGGCCGAAAGAGGACAGTTCCGCCAAGCGGGCGGTCCGCAGGAACGAGGCCAGGACAGAGAGCGGCCTGTCTGCATCGGCTACGGCTTCCTTCATCATAGAACTGAGCGTGATGTGCGGTGCCAGGGTGATGCTCAGATCGACCAGTTCGTTTACGACCGTGGGGTCTTCAGCCTCACCTCGACTGATAGTGCGGCCAAATGAACGGGCTACTTCTCCTGCGCGCTCGCGGATACTTTGGTGGTCGTCTGCGGGATACGCATCAAGAATTCGGGCGTCGACATCCCCTGTTTCGAGGAACAATTCCAAGGTCGCCTTCCGCAAGGGATTGCGCGACAGAGTGCCGATTCGCTTGACTATGCCTTGTCCCCAAGCCTCGAAAGAGGCGGCAAGCTCGTCGGACCACAGGATATCGCGTCGGTCTGTTTGGATGAGATCTTCTTCCTCGTCGAGCCAGTCCGCGTGAAGCTCACCGACGAGGTAGGAGCGGATGTTGTGTTCTCCGGTAAAGCCCGCCCGTTGGTTAAAGATGGAGGTCTGAGCAGCGATCTTGCCGCGGCAATAGATCCTGACGCCCGCCATGAGTTCGTCGCTGTACGGAGCCTTCGAGTATGCCATCCAGCCGGAGAGCGGGGAAAAGGTGTCGTTGTGATCGAATCCAGCCGAGATCTCTGGTTCGAGCGTGCCGTCGGGACCGAATACCGAGCCGTCCTGCTGAAACGTGATTCTAGTGTTCGGCATCGTGTCGATACGGAAGTCGCCGACGGTCTCCGGCGAAGGGTCGCACTTCGTGTTGTCCGTGAGTTGGATTCGCCAGTCTGGCGACCTTATGCCAAAGCGCTGGGCGAGTTGGCGGGCGAGGATGTCGATGTCGGGAACTTTTCGGTGGTTGAAGTTCCTAAGGATGATTTGAGTGCCCGACTCCCCGGTAAGCGTCTCATCTCGGTCACCGACGGTCGGCTCGTAACGTTCGTCTGGTTCGTTACCGAGCGCCACGATGCCGTCGTAGTCGAGAACGATGTGGGAGGTTAGGTAGCCGGAGCGAGAGGGAGCCCCGCCGTCCGCCGAGATCAATTCGCCGCCAGCGCTAATCACTTCGATGGTCTTGCAAATTCCGAAAGGAGCCAGTTTGCCGACGCCCTTCCGCCCCATCACTTTGCGGTAGAACCGCGGCGAGGCGCCGCCGCGGTTCGGGTCATTACGTCGTTCGGCTCCTACCACCAAGAAGAAATCTTGCACCTGCTGCGGGGTCATGCCGATTCCGTTGTCGACAACTTCGATGTCGAAACCCTTGTCTGCGATAGTGCCGCCCGCGCGGGTCGCGAGAAACTGGCCCATGGGGGCGTGAATGGTCACCTCGGTTGCATCGGCGTCGTATGCGTTGGCGATGAGTTCGGCGATGACAGCCGATACCTTGTCGTAGAGCTTCACGCCCAGCTTGTCGACCGTAAGGCGGGATATCCGCATCGAATAGTCAACAGCCATGCTCAGTCCTCCAGCGGAACTCCACCACCGCTTCGATCCCGAGGGGCGCCATTCTGACTGGATACCGCATCACGGTAGCGCCGATTCTGCCAGCGGCAACGCTCCGTCAATCCTTGTTCCGTCAGGGCGCTCACCAGCTCAACCAGCCTGGCATCGGTCAACAGCGTCAACCTGTGGCGCCGGCCAGCGACGCGGCCTCCAATTTCCAGGAGCATGGCCGTTTCATCGCTCGTCACTTCCGCTCGCCTCGCTCATCACAAGTGTAGGGCGGCGTGTCCCGCGGCTCGTGGCCGCGCCGCCACACGGCTCTTGCAAAAGGAAAAACAACGGCGACCCGCACGCCAGCCTGATTCGGACTTCGCCCCCGATACGTAGCTCTGCCGAACGCCTGCCCCTCTCCAGTAACAGGAACGGGACGCAAATGTCCAGGGAGCGCGCCTGATGGCCTGATCGAACCCATGGCGGCAACTGTGCGCCGGATGCACGTCAACGAGGCCGGCCGCCTCCCGTGCCGTGACCATCCCGCGGAGTTCCAAACCAGACACGCCGCGCGTTGCCATCGCCCGCCAGCTGCCGTATTGCCGCCGTGAAGCATCCCGGCCGGGCTTGACCCCCCCCCGGCTCCATGGGCGATCATGAGTAGAAGACAATCCTTGGAGGGAGAACGATGGGGAAATACATGTTCCACACTACCTACACCGGCAGCGGGCTCGCGGGCCGGCTGAAGGAAGGAGGCAGCCGCCGGCGGGCGGCGCTGACCCAGACCGTCGAGGCCATGGGCGGCAGCGTGACGGGGCTGTACTACGCCTTCGGCGACACCGACCTCTACATCATCTGCGATCTTCCCGACGACGCCACGGCTGTGGCCGTCTCACTGAACATCGCCAACGCCGGCGCCCTCGACATCAGGGCTACCGTGCTGATCACGCCGGAGACGGTGGACGAGGCGGTCAAGAAGAAGGTGCCCTACCGGCCCCTTGGAGCACGGGCCGCCTGCGGTCGCAAGTAGGTCCGCGGCGGCGCCCCTCTGGCGGGCCCACGGTTTGGACGGTCGACCGACTGTCTCTCGGCCTCCGGGCGTCCCCTGCCAGCCGCGGGGCGACAAGGCATTCGCGCGGGAAGCTCTCACGCGTCCGGCACTGCACTTCCCAGCGCCTCCGACTCCGTCACGAGCCGGTCGATGCGGTCGGCGATGCACTGGGCGGGCTGGCGAAGCTGCTCCACCGTCCAGTCCGAGGCGTAGCCCTCGGTCACGTCATTGGGCCGCGCGTGGTTCACCAGCCGTTTGACCAGAGACCGCGGCAGCATCAGCTCCCGTTCCGCCACGCTGATGAAAGCGTTCCGCAACCCGTGAAACCAGAACTTCGCTCCGCCCGCCCGTCCGATGGTTTCATAGTGCGCATGAAGCTCCTCCACATGACCCGACTCGCTCAGCGGCGACGGGAACACCCACCCGCGAAGCTCCTCGGGCACGTTCTCCCCGTCCGCCCGCCGCCGCGCCAGGACCGCCCCGAGCTGGCGCGTCACCGGCAGTTCCAGCGGCACTCCGGTCTTCGTCTCCTCCACCCGGAACAACCCTCTGTCCAGATCCACGTCCTCCCAACGAAGGCCCAGGATCTCTCCCCGCCGCATCCCCGTGTAGAGTCCGAACAGAAACACGTCCCGGCGCCCCGGATTCCCCACCGCAGCCTCCATCCCCCTCCGCCAGCACGGCAGCACCTCGCCCGGAGACGATATCCGCTTGCGCCTCTTGCGGTGGTACCGCCCCCCGCCCGCCGGCCACTGCTCCACCGGGTTCCTCAGACCCTCGTAGTCCACGCACGGCCTTCGGTACACCGAGCGCAGGAACGACAGGCACTGGTTGGCGGGCATCTCTCCGTGGCGCTCGGTGATCAGCCGGAAGCGGCTCTCCACTTCCCGGCGGGTGATGGAATCCAGAGGACGCGACAGCCAGTCTCCGAGATACAGCGCCGCGTACCGCCGATAGCCCCGTTCGGTGCTGGCCGTGCGGCCGTTGCCCGACTCCATATAGTCCTTGCAGGCCTCGCCCAACGTAGGCACGGAACGGACCTCTGCCCGCTCCTCTGCGGGGTCCCCGCCCGAGGCCACTCGCCCCAGAAGCTCCTGGGCCAGCTTCCTTGCCTGGTCCGGGGTCACCCGCCCCGCGCGGCCCACCACCACGCGCTTGTTGGGCGCCTTGCGCCCGCCGTTGCCCGCGCGGTAGTTTACCACAAAGGCCTTGGCCCCCGAGGGGTAAACTCGAAGGCCGAAGCCCGTCAGCCTGTCGTCCCAGGCGATCCAGGGCTTGTCCTGGGGCTCAAGAGCGTCTACGGTGCGCTTGTTGAGGGTAAGCTTGACCTTGGCAATGTGTTTCCCGGAGGATTGTTCCATGGCGCCTCCGTCATACGGTTATGCGGTTGCTGTTCCAACCGGTCGGGAGCATCCCTTCCGTCTGCCCTTCGGAGGAGCCGACCGGAGGCCTGAGGCCTCGAATTGGCCTCAACCAACAACGAACGCAGATTTCCATGGGGGCATCATGCCGGAAGTCAACACCAGAGAAGGAAACGGAGCGCATCGCAGCGCGGGCCGCAGCATGCTCTGGCGCTCAAAGTTTGTGCCTAACGCACTGAAATTATGTCACTATTGACAACTGGAGCGCAGGCCTGCGTACTGTTGCCGGTCCTAAG
>CBDCAF010000019.1:0-70608 GCA_965213675.1 uncultured Binatia bacterium (SeqCode) | reverse complement strand
ATACAAAAAACGAGTTGGGAATTTGCTTAGATTGCCGTTGGTTCGATTCCTCGATTATTGCGGGAGAGGGTAGTTGCCGCCGGAATCCGCCGCCTTGGTCGGATGTGAGGGCAACGGACTGGTGCGGCTATTGGATGCCGATTGCCAAGGTGCCGCGCAATGCCGGGATTTCGGTTGCCGGTAGGTTTGAGGACGTGGACGTTCCGACTCACATGCTACAGGCAAAGCCGGTAGATGATGATGAGGGCGGCGGCACTTCAGAGAGGGTTCATTGAGGCCGAGCGATTATCTCCCGCTGGCGATTTGCGCGTCGGCGTATCCAGGCACGACTAACCCGGTCGGTGGACCTATCCCGTGCTATCGGGGAAGGATTACCGAGGGCGAGGAATTGGGGTTCGGGGTGTTGTGGAGGCTTTATAACGTCAATGACCCCGGCGCACCTAGTGAGTTAGGGGAAGCACGAACGCGAACGACCCCGAACTTGATGGACGGTCCCGGCAGTAACCTGCATCGTTTTTTCGAGATCGAATGTCGGGCGGGAACCCCACACGCGGCAGAGTCGATGGCCGAAGATATTGTTGCCTACCTTCAATCAGCGGGCACGATGTCGCACTTGTTGATGGAAGAAGATTCACCGGACAATACGAGTCAACAGCGTGGGCACTATCATGCGTTCGTGGTGGTGGTGGGACTTCACGGGACGATCCCGGTTGAGTCTGCCGTTTCGGCGCTGTTCGATTTCTTGATTAAATTCAGAGAACCGGCTTTTACGGAACTGTGGGACGAACAGCCAAGCCGGGTTCAAGACGAAGTGACGTATTTCGCTGGTGGTGGCCTGTTGGAAGGCAATCGTGCAGCGAAGCGGGAGAGATACGCGCGGGCGGGTACGGGTAAGGTTCACGACTGGCTGCGGGGTCTAAGCAAGATGGACGCGGACGCGGTATGGCGGGCCATGCCGGACTTGTTTGCGGAAATCATTGCAACAACGTGGTTTGAGTACAATAAGGACGGGCAACCGACAAGTGCCTACTTCCGGTCCAGCCACGGGTTCTTTCTGTCATTTCACGCATACGGTACTAAGATTCGTTCGGACTCCTTGAATGAGGACGGCGATTTTTACGACGATGACATTACGCCAAGCCTCGATGTGGAATACCGGGTGAATGAGGGTCCGTGGCGTGGGGCTATCATCATACGTGTGATAACGCGGCCTTCGACATCGACGGATGAGCATGTGGAGAACGACATTGACTTTTGGCATGTGACGGGTGAGATAGACGAATCCATATTACCGGTGGGAACGATCTTTGACGTTCGTGTGCGGTATGTACCGGAAACGCATTGGACAGAGGATCGTTTCATTGTTGAAGTGAGTTAAGGTGTTGGTATGTCATGGGATTTACTCGTAACGGTAGTTGGAACTATGATAGTGGCCTACTATGCGTGGTGGAAGTGAGTTAAGGGGAATGCAATGGCTTTGATGGACGAACCTGCAAATCCTGTTCCGTTTGTGGTAGCTTTGACTGTTCGCGGGACTGGTGACGACATGAAACATGCCCGCGCATTGTCGAACTTGGTACAGGATGAAATCGAGAAGATGTTTCAACGGGATTTCCCATCGGTTATAATCGAGGGGAGCTTGTCCATGTTTGGTGCGGAGGCTGAAATAAGGGATGAGTAGGTTCCCGGAACGATTCGCGTCCATTCAGGTTTCGCCCGGTCATGGGGAACCTGTTTTCAAGGTGGCCCGTGTTATGGAGGAATACCTTAACGTGTTTCGGGTTTGCTTTGCGGATGATGTCGAATTGGGTGGCCGTCCGGTGGCGGCTAATGAAGTGGTTACGGTGAAGCGAGAGTACGTTCGCAAGACATGGGTTCAGGAACCTTGACGACATGCCTACTCAAGTGTATGTAGACCTAAGAGGGTTTCAGGAAATTGACGCTGTACTGCGGAATATGTCGTCTCGCTACTTGGCGCTTTTGTTGGGACCTGCACTAGGGGCGATGGCCCGCGTGACGCGACTACGAGCAAGGAGCCGCAACTATGAATTCACCGACCGATACGGAGACAGAGGACCGGGGGCGAGATACAAGTCGCTTCGTGAGTCAATTCGGGCGCATGGCGTCACGGCGATCTACGGAGGACAGCGTTACCGGAGAGGGCGAGCGGTGCTCCGTGCTGGTGGAAGTGGTGCCCAACAGGCGCACCTTGTTGAACGCGGCCACGGGGGGCCATTCCCGGCTAGACCGCACCCGTTTCTATTGCGTTCGTTGATGGAGACGGCAAGCACACAAGCAGACAGGTTCATGGCTAGTGTACGCAGACGACATCCGAGCCTTGCTAGGCAGGCGGCAGCACGGGCAAGAGCCGGGGGATTGACAAGTGCCACGCGGACAATCGCTCGCCGTGGTAGGAGACGGTAATGGCTGAACAAAGGGCACCCATCGGTATCGAAGTCAATAACGCATACCTGTTTGTGAAAGACCCGGATGCGGCGGGAACGGAACTGTTCGGCGGATGGCAGCGGGTGACGGGCCTTTCGTCGTTTACCATGCCTGCCGAGGTAGGTGGCACGAACGAAACGCAGTTGATGGACGGCACGATTGCGTTTGCGTCACGCACCGGCGTGGGTACTATCACGGGTGCTATTGGTGGAGCAACTCCGGGTCCGGTTCAACAGTTCATGGAACAGCGTAAACTGGACGGCAGGAACGTTCAGATCAGGATTGTTCGGTTGGCTGTGAACGTTGGTACGTTTGTACAAAGTGGTACGTCGCAGTTTGCTACGGGATTCAAGCTTACTAGCCTTAACACCACGGATGCGCCCCGAAAGGATTCCCTTGGAGACCAACTAAGCATGACAGACTTGCTGAAGTTGGCGAGGGCGGATCATCTGATTGGATGGGACCTTAATGGGCAAGTTGCTCCTGTGTCTGTTGCGGATGCACTTACCGCAGTAGATGATGCAACAGCGGCAATGGACGCCATGTGGCATAGTGTTGTTTCGGTAGATGATGCTGGAGGTTTTGCTGTTTTCGCTCCGACTCTATCTACGGCTCAAACTTTTGCCGATGGTGGCGCGTTGTTTGTTAGGCGTCCGGGGGTAATTACTGACCCTATCCTTGGTACGGTGAACGGTTTTGATGTTGGTGATTTCCAGCAGGGTTCGGCCGTAACCGGGAACTTTACGTTCACACCGGCGGAGGCTGTTCAGAGGAAGCGTCCTGAACATCGGCTTACCTTGTCGCAGAGCGATTCGACCGGACAGTACACGCTCTAGGTATCTGTAACGGCACGACCTTGTTCTTGATTGATTCCAGCGAGGGGAGATTTCAAGGTGTCGTTCGGACGGGCGGGGTAGGTAACGCAGCCTACCCCGCCCATAATAAGGATTGGAATGCTTGATTTCAAAGAACTGGCGAGTCGGGTTGTCACCGTTGAAGTGGACGGCGAATCTGTTGAATTGGCCTATCCCGCCACAAGTGCGAAAGGCCAGATGCTTGAACTGCTACGGAAGCATGACAAGATTCTGAAGGAGAATGGGATAAGCGGCGGGACTCAAGCGGGTGACTTGACCGAGGCTCAATCCAACGCGCTTCTTGAGGCGAACATGATTTGGACTGAACTTGTTGCGACCGCGCTACAGGCTACGGTTCGGATGGACAATCACTTGTCGATAGAAGATTGGGACCGCGTGTTGAGTGCAGTAGCGCGGAAGCCGGTTGTTGGTTTTACGAATTTGACGAACGAGGCATTGGCGCTTTGCGGTTTCGCCGTATCGAAGAAGGATGAGGACGAAGCCGTTACCGACAATGTAAAGGAAACGGTTGATGAGGTACTGACCGACAGCCCTTCCTAGTGGCTATGGCAACCGGACGTTCCCTTGAGGATGTCATGGCCCACGCATACGAGTTGCCGTTATGGGAACACTTTTTCAAGCGCAACCCACATCTGATTCCGGGACAGATGGCCCACGTTCAGAGTATTCAGTTGTCTCGAATTGGCTTGATGTCGGAATCCTTCTTTGGTGGTAAGCCCGAACCTTCCGATTACTTTTGGTGGCTTCCCGAGCAGTCGAAAGCACTCCCTAAAGAAGAAGTAGAACCAGTGCGCGACGTGCTTGCGGAGTTGGAGGCCGGGAAAGGTGCCAAATAACTCCGTTCGTGTAGGTGGCGCACATATCACCTTTGACGCCGAGACCGCACCATACGCTCGCGGTATCGGTCGTGTTCGCAGTCTGAACGTTCAGGCTGGTGCATCCTTCGAGCAACTCGCCGTTCTTGGCGACCGCTTCAGTCAATCACTTCGGGCTTCGATCATTGCCACGGCTGCTTATGCCGCTGGTATCGGTCTAATCCGCAACCTTACAGCCGGTTCAGCACAGGCGTTCCTTGATCTCGAATCGGGCTTGATTGGCGTTAGCAAGACCGCCAATTTGAGTGCGACGGAGACGGAACGCCTTGGTGCGGGGATTTCGCGTCTAACCACGGAGGTTTCATTCCTTGGTGGTGCGTTGCCTGTACCCCGGCAGAACCTTCTAGACATCGCGGAGGTTGCCGGACAGATGAACATTAAGGGTGTCCCGGACATCCTTGCGTTCACTGAAGCCGTTGGAACGCTGACTCTCACAACGGACCTTGCGGGGGAGGAAGCGGCTAACGCATTCGGTATTATCCTTCAGAATACCGGAACGGCGGCTGAACGATCCCTCGAACTTGCATCCGCACTGACCGCGCTTGGTAACGCTTTCCGTGGTGGTGAGAGCGACATCTTGCGGACGGCGAACGAAGTAGCGCGGGCAACAGCCTCGTTCGACCTAGCGGCAGGTGACATCCTTTCCCTTTCGGCTGTACTCGCGGCTGCCGGTGTCCGGTTTGAGCAAGCTGGCACGGTCATTCAACGAACCCTTGGCGGCATTCAGACGGCGGTAACGCTTGCGCAGGCGGGCGACTTCAACCGGCTAGAGGGAATCCTTGCCCCGGCTGTTGATGATGTCCGCAACCTACGCGATGAAATGGAGGGGTTCATTGGGCTGGTGAACGAAGGGACGCAGGAGTCCCGGTTTGCCGGTCTAAGGCGGGTCCTTGACTCGCTAAGGGCTGCCGGTCCATCGGGACAGCGGGCGGTCCTTACGTCGCTTGTGGGTGGCGAAGAAGCCCCTGTACGTGTCGCGAACGTCCTGGGTATTCTCGCGAAGCGGATGGACGATCTGGACCGCGCTACCAACTTGGCAAATCAAGAGTTGGTGGTACAGGCGGCGATCTACGAGGAAGCCGGACGGTTCGCGGCATCGTATGGTGCGCGGCTCCAGGTGGTGCAGAATCAAATCCTGGAACAGTCCACGGCCATCGGCGGGGTGTTGATCCCCGTGCTGACGACCCTTGGCGAGAACTTCCGTGTCATTGAAGTCATAGGTGCGGGACTTGGCGCGGCGTTCGCGTCCCGCACTGTAGTCCGTGGGATCGAACGATACCGGGAACGGTTGGCGGACTTGGGACGGGCGGCTACCGAGGCTGCACGTTCCGACCGGATGGCGGCACGGGAAGTTCGGCGGCTTGGTGCGGTGTATGGGGAACAGAACCAGCGCCGCCTTGAAGTGCGTGACGGGATTCGACGTGAACGGGTACTACGGGAACAGCTAACGGGAGTCACGCAACGGCAGGCGTTGGCACAAGCGGATTTGGCGGGTCGGCAGAACCGCACGTTGGTGTCGGATACGTTCGTTCGTAGTCGGCAACGGTTGGAAGTGGCGACGCGGAATCTTGCGGTTGCCCAACAACAGTTGAACCGGGTTGATGAACGATACAACGTCCTGTTGGAACGTGCGCGGCGTCGTTCGGGTGGACGGTTTTTCCGGGTTAGTGGAACGGAGCTTGAACAAGTCCGAAACGAACGGGACCGGCTAAGGCGGTCGGTAGCGTCACGTCAAGGCGTGGTGACGCAGGCGGAAACGGGGTTTGGTCGCGAACAGGCCGAACAGGAAAGGCAGATTGCGCTTAGTCGCCGCCGGTTGGCGCGAACGACACGGCAAGTCACGGCACTTGAACAGGAACTTGGACGTGTCAGCGCACAACGAGCAGCGTTCCTTACGCAGTACGGGGGTAGGAGTCGTTCGTACCGGAATGCGTTGCGGAGTGAACGTGCTTTGCAACGGCAACTGACACGGGCGACGAACAATCAGGCGGCGGCGGCGGCGAACCTTACCCAAATACAGGGACGGCTCGGTACAGGCTTGACCCGGACGCAACGAATCGTGCGCGGCTTGTCCGGGACGTTGGCTGCAATCGGCGGCGTACCCGGCTTGATCGTTACGGGTTTGACCGTGGCGACAACCGCTTGGGCGCTGTTCGGGAGTGCGGGGAATGAAGCTCTCGATGAACTAGACGAAAACGCGAAAGAACTACTTGAGACGTTGCGACGTGCGCGGGAGGAAGAAGGTCTGTCCTTGGTTGGTGCGCGGTCGTTGGTATTGGAACGACGCTATAACCAGCTTCTTGAGGAACGGCAGACGCTACAGGACCGCTTGGCGCAAACGCAGCCGCGATTCCGCGCACCTATTCAACGCGAACTTGGCGACGTAGACCAGCAACTTGCGGAGTTGCAACAGGGAATCGACCAACTAGGCCGGGGTGAAATCGACCTACAGTTGACGGCACGGCAACAGCAGATTCGGGTTCTTCGAACTGAACTGAACAACCTGGACCAGGAGATAGCAGTACGGGAACGCCGGACGTTTCGTGGACCGGGTGATTCGCCGCAACGTCAACAGAACCAAGCCCGGATTGACGCGTTGCGGGAACAGCGGGAAGCAACGGCAGTTTATATCCAGGGACTTCGTGAACAGGAAGCGGTTGCGACCGAGGAACAGAACCGACAACGGGACCGTGCGCAAGAAGCGCGGGAGAGTGTCAACAGGGAAGCCCTTATCGCGGCAAGTGAGATTGCGAGGTTCTATGAAACGACACTTGCGAGTCAAACCGACAGAGCAACGCGGGGGATGGTTCAGTTCTCCCTGGAAGTGGCCGGCGCGACAACGGAATATGCGCGACTGGAAGCGGCTGTCAGGCGAGCGTTTCAGGTGGAACAGGACCGCCGGGCCGAAGCGTTGGCGGCTGCACAAGCGTCCCTTGACGCCACCACGGCGGAACGGGATGCGCAACAGGACCTTGTAAATTCCGGCCTTCTCGAAATCAAATCGAAGGAACGCGAGGAAGCTGACAAGCTACTGTTGAACCTTGAGAAGCAAGTCGCGGCACAAGAACGGGCGGTAGAAACGGCCCAAGCGGCGGTAGATGCGGCTAACCAGCGGTTGCGGATTGAAGATGAAACGCTGACTCGGATTCGTGCCGCTGCCGCGCTTCAACGAGGGGCAGACCAAGCGCAACAGTTACAACAGGCGCAACGTAGCCAAGTCAGCCCGATTAGCGACGTACAGGCGGCGGGTAGTGTCCGCGATGAAATCCGTGCCATCGAGGAACTTGCGATTGTATCCGAACGCGAACTTGAGTTCCGGGAACGTCGCATTGGGCTAACGGAAACCGAGGCGGCGGTACTCGAACGGCAACAACAGGCTGCCGGACGTGTAGCGCGGTTGCGAGAAGGTACGCAACGGGAATTGTTGGACGCGCAACAACAACAGTTGCTTGTGTCCCGGCAGATTGCCGTTGCCCGTGAGGATATTGATAGCGGCGACGATGATGAGGCACCCGCACGGTTGCGGGCGTTGGAACAGGAATTCCAACGGATAGATGCGGTTATTGTCAGCTTGCTCGATTACCAGCGGGCGCTAGACAGTCTGAACCCCGAACTTGAATCGGCGCGGATGCGGCTTGAGACGGCGAACGCTGCCCTTGAGCGGCAGGCGGCGGACTTTGCGGAAGCGGAGAGGGCGTTACGGGAATACCACAATGCGCTCGAACGAGGCAGAACGGAACTTGAGGAATTTCGTGCGGCGTCGGCTGTTGCTTTTGAACCGCGCAGGGACTTGGCCGACGCGCAGAATGAGTTGCGTGACCGGCTGGTTCTCTTGCGCGAAGAAGCCGACCAACGGCGGGCGATTGCGGACCTTGGGGAAGTAGACGCCGCCGGTGGACGGGCGCGATTCGCGGTCCTGAATGACGTGACGCGGGAACGGTTGCAGCTTGGCCGGGAGTTGGAACAGGCCGAGACGGAATTGACGGACGTGACCGAGGCACGGTTGCGGGCGCAGGACGCCGTAGACCAAGCGACGGACAGTTCGGCGGAAGCCGCACGAAGCCAACTTAACGCGCTTGTCCGGCAGGAAGCGACCCTACAAAACCAGATTCGTGCCTTAAGGGACTCTCTGGCCGTCTATGGCGCGTCTGACCCCGTGATAAGGGGTTACGTCGCGGCAATCGAGAACGAGGCGCGTGTGGCTGCACAGGAAGCGCAGGCCACACGTATGCGGACAGCGGCCATCGTCGAGTACAACCGGGTCCTGGATCAAACCGTGCAGTTTCAGCGGGATTTGGCGGACGCGCGGGTTGTTCCGGCCCGTGACGCGGTGGACGATCCGCTGTTGGCACGGCAACAGGAAGCGGCACGGCTAGAACGGGACCTTTTGCAACGGCAGGTGACGCCGGCGGATACGGTTGGTGCGGCACGTCAACAGGCCGTGGCGGAGGAACTGAACCGGCAAGAGGACGAACGAATCCGGTTGCGGACAGACCTTAGCCGCGTGACCGAGGAACTAGGGACGGCGGAAGCCCTGCTTGTCGCGCACCTGGAGGATGCTACGCGGGAGACGGGCCGGGATGCTGAAGTCTCCCAAGAACTGGCAATCAGTACTCAAAGAACCGTGACGGAGTTGCGGGCGCAACGGGACGAATTGACGGGCTTGTTGCGGACCCTGGGGGCAACGAACCCGGCGCTTGCGGACTTGGCGCAACGGTTTGGGGATGTCGCGGCAAGAAGCGCGGAGTTCGGCGAACAACAGACTGAAGTTCGTCGCGCCCTGGACCGCTTGGCTGAAGCTCGCCAACCCGTTCAAGCGGAACCGGACACGGGTGCGGCGGACTTGTTGGCAGGCTTGCGGGAACGGACGTTGGTGCAGGAACGTGCCGGTCGGCAGGCGCGGGAGTTGGCGGCGGCGTCTCAACAGGAAGCGGCAGGTTTGCGGCTTGCTCAAGAAGCGAACAACGCTTACAGCGATGCACTAGCGGCTGCTACCCGGAGACGTGCGGAGGCGGAAATCCGGCTTGAGGGATTGCAGGAACGCCGGGTTGAACTTCAGCTTGAGGCCGTCCGTGCTGACCGAGGCGGCATAGCGGCTGTAGTTGAACGCTTGGCGCAAGTGGAACGGGAGATACGGGCAACCGAGGCTGAAGCGAACGCGTCGGCTCAATTGCAGGAACGCTTGCGTGGACTCCGCGAAGAATATGAACGGCTAGTAGGCGCGTTGCAAGAAGCGGGGGCCGCGTCGTTTATCTCGCCGTTGGAAGCGTTGCGTATCCAGGCGGAACGGCTTGATGGCGTGTTGGCGTCTGCCCGTGGCGGCATAGGTGAGTTCTCCGCAAGTTTCGTGGATCACTTTTCCGGTCCTATCGCGTCTAGCATAGATCAGTTCTCAAGTGGGTTGGCCGAGGGCTTGGTGCAGGCCAACTTGAACTTTTCGGAATTGATTGAGAACATGCTCCAGGGGATTGCGCAGGCGATACTTCGTGCGATCATCTTGCGGTCGGTATTTGCGGGTCTTGGTGCATTGGGGTTGCCGGGGTTGGGTGTAGGGGTAGGTCATACCGGGGGGATAGGCAGTCACTTGCCGGGGTTCCGGCGGTTCGATCTTGCACATTCCGGCAAGCACCCGCTACAGGGGTTTCCGCAAGCGCAATATCGCAACGTGAAGTCGCCATTGCGGGCGCGTGAACGGTTTGCCATCATTCTCGATGATGAGGAAGTCATTACAAGACGGGACCCGCGTCACAGGTGGAACTTTGGGGCCACGAACTACAAGGAAATGGAATCGTGGGTTAGCCGGTTGCCGCGCTATCATGGTGGTGGGGTTGGCGGCAGCGGTTCGGCACCGGCACAACGAGGCGGAAACAACACGAACCCGCCGGTAACTGTTAACCTGCACAACGAGGGTACGCCGCAAGAAGTAACTGAAACGCGGGCCAGCGTAACGCCAGAGGGTATTGTACTAGATGTTTTTACGAAACACTTGTCACGGAAAGGGCCGTTGACTCAAGTGGTTCGCGAAATGGCAAGGGGATAAGGAAATGGGACTCAAGACACCGGGTGCTGTTTACGCATTGAAGGGCGGACTGTTGAACCGTGCGCTGTATATCGGCGTTGGCACGGGCGATAGTACCGAGTACGCGGAGAACACCGGCGGAACGTATGCGCGTATTGCGGTTAGTGGGTTGAGCGCGTGGACCCGTAACGACACGGGGATTGCGCAGAATACTGCCGCGATGAACTTTTCCGATCCATCGTCTGATTACAGCGCGTCTCCCACCGATATGTTCTTGTGGGATAAGCCGTTTGAGACAACGGACGATAGCGACGATACGAACAACCCCGTGCTGTTGTGGCAGGCTGACTTGACGGGGAATCCGGGAACGCCTGTATTGGGTTCTCGATTCGGGTTTAACGCCAGCGCATTGCGGTTATCCTTGGTGGGTGGTGCCGTTACCGCGATGGGGTCAAAGGCGGCTTTCGAGGCGGGGTTGGTTAGCGGAACGCGCTATCTCTCTCTGCATAGTGCGGACCCCGGCACGGACGGGTCGAACAGGCAAGGCGGCTTTGTTGAGGTAGCTGACACCGTGTGGACGGCGGTTGCCGATGAGACAAACAAGGTACAGAACAACGCTGTTATATCGTGGGGCGTACAGACAACTGACTTGCCGGACTTGATGTGGGTGGCCTTGCGGGACGGGAATACGGATGCGGCTCAAGTGCTCTGGAAAGACGCTTTTGATAATGACCCCGATGATCCGCGTATTGGCGCGACGATCTCGTTTCCGATCAGTATGATAACGATTGGATTCACGGTTGATGCGTAATGGCCGAACAAGTCATAGGTCTAAATGTTGGACGGCTTACATCGGTGCCGGGTGGCGCGGGATTCGTCACCCGGCCGCTGGTGGACGGGAACGCAGCGAACTATCCGTTGGGGGAGTTCGGCGAGACGGGTGCGCTTCTTGTAAGCATTGTAGTTAGTAGTTCGACTATAGTTCTGGTTCTTAGTGGGGGTGACTTCAAGACGGCGGTTGAGACAGCCGGCGTTATTCAGATCATCGAGGACTATAACGATAGTACGGAAGCTGTCCTGTTTGAGTGCGTTGGAACAGGGGGGTCGTCTGCGAACTATACGTTGCCACGGCCAAGATTGGGTTCCGTTAACGCCGTATGGTCCCGGTGGTTGGCGGATCAGGGCAATGAGACTGATTACGTCCTGCGAATCGAAGCGTCGGTTGATACACTTCTTGAGGGCACATTTAGTGGGGCTGGCCTTGGTACGTCATTGTTCAATGTCGTACATCCCGGCGACGTGCGAATGCAGGGGTTGTTCGCGGGCGTTGGCATTTCCACGTCCGACTTGTCCGTTGCGCAACCCGTGTTTATGGAAGTCACGGCGACAGGTGCGGGCTTGGGCGAAAGCCAGTTGTCGCTTGTTCAACCTGTTGACGTTAGACTTGAAGCGACTGTTACAGGTGCCGGTCTTGGCATATCCCATCCTGAAGTAGCAGCACCCGGCGACGTTCTCCTTTCGGCATTGATGTCGGCTACGGGCCTTGCAACCAGCGTGTTGCGGCTTGATAACACGACAACCACAACTGAATACATCTATATCCTGGGAGACTTGATCGGTCCCGGCCAGCCGACCGGCGGCACTACGAATGAGAACCACCTGCCTAGCGGGTGGACACGGACGGTGTTGGCGGCTACGGCGACAATGAGCGTGTGGCGGTCGCAACGGGAATTGATATACACGGCTGGTCCCGTGTTTTGGCGGGCAACCGATTGGAGTGTTCCCGAAGAATGGCGTCCACATGCGCGGCTGCTAAGTGCGTTGTTGCAGGGCGAGGGCATTGGCGGTTCGCGTTTGTTCATTGGTCAACTGCCGCCGGACCCGGAAATAAGGCATAGGGTTGATGCGCGTGGTTTGGGTGGCGAGAACCCGTTGTTTGCCATGATAATCGAACATGATGATTTGACATCGCCGGTTAGGATTGTGGCGGATGTGGTTGAGCATGTGATTGAAGGCGACACGTATCAGCCGGTAGCCTTTGGTGCAGTTGAACCACAACAGGCAACGGGGGAAATCCCGGAAGCTACTATTGAGGTTGACAATGTGGGCGAGGCATTGATGGACGTTTTGGAGGAAACACAGGGTGGGTCCGGGGCTATAATGACGCTTATGAAGGTCATTCCGCCACATGCAAGCGAAGATGAGAGTACGGTGGTATGGCGGGTTCCGGGTTTGGCTGTTGGAACAACGAAGGTGGTGGAGGACGTTGTGCAAATCAAACTGGTAGGACGGTCAGGACGGAGGCGTTCCGGGGTCAAGTTGCGACATACGCCGGTCGAATCGCCGGGGTTGTTTTGATGTGGAGTATGAAGTGGGTAGGTATTCCCTATGACGCGGAACATGATTGTGTATGGTTTGTTCGGCATGTATTGGAACAGGAAATAGGCAAGGTTGTTCCGCTGCCGACTGAAATGGAATGGTTGCGTTCGCCGGTTGAACGGGTCAAGGACATGGCAAGGGATGTTGCTTATCCCGTGTCCGCCGTTCAGGACCTTGATGGGGTCTTGATGGGCGTAGTTGGCAACAGCGTTCTCCGGGGTTCGCACATTGGTCTTTACGTGAATGAGTATGAGTCAGTGCTCCATAGTGTCAAGGGTACGGGTAGCATCTTGACGCGGGTACGTGACTTGAAGCGGCTACATCTGACTATTGAGGGATTCTATCGTTGGAACTGATTGAACAAACATCGGCACTTAGGGTTGATGTGCCGATGTTTGCAACAATAGATGTCTGGCCTCACCCGCTTTCCAGTGAAGGCCGAATGTGGGTGGCTTGCTATCCCGGCACGTCTTTGGCGGAAGCGATAGACGATTCGGTATTGCGTGGACAGGTGGCGGTAGCGTCGGTGAATGGCCGAATGGTTCCGATGTCCGAATGGACAAAGGTTCGGGTATTCGCGGATGACGTTGTGCAGGTGCGGGCGATAGCGCAAGGGGGGATTGCGCGGGCGCTTGGTGCGCTTGGTGTGGTGGTAGGTGCGTTGTTGGTTGGTGGCATTCTTGGTCCGGTGTTGGGCTTGGGCGCGTTGGGAACGTCGATTCTGACAGCCGGACTTGGCGTTGCGGGGATGCTGCTTTACAACGTGATTTTCCCGCCTCGCCTGCCGGAACTTGAAGGAACGAGTCAACCCGCCCCGCAGTATACCCTTTCGGGTGGATCGAACCGGGTACGGCGGCACGATCCGATGCTGTTGGTCATGGGACAGCACCGTGTGTTCCCGGATATTGCATCCCAACCGTACAGCGAATTCGACGGTGACAACGAACAGTACCTTAACCAGATATTTGATTACGGGCTTGGTGACATCCTTATTGGACAGGAACGTATCGGGGAGACGCTACTATCAGAGTTCGATGAGGTCGAACGACAGGCGCAGGTGTCCCGTATCACGTTGGTACATGAGAACGTCGATACAATTGAGGGGGGGGAGTTCTCCGAGGATACAGTAACCATCACCCGCACGACCGCCGACAAGACAACGCGCGTGGCGTGGGATTTGGTGTCGCAAGCGTATGACGTATCGGACAAGGGGAAGTTGCGTGGACGCTACATAGACTATGCGTTGCGTTATCGCGTTGCCGGTACATCGGCATGGGTGTCGGCGGGAGTTGAACGTATTGACACGCCGGGGGGAAGCAAGGGTCGCAATCCGGTTCGTAAGACTGTTCGCAGCCGGATGCTGTCACCCAACTCATACGATGTTCAGGCGGAGATTATTCGGGTGGGTACGGCAGACGGGAATGAAATGGGATTCCCGGCCATTGATGAGGACGATACCCGCACGACGCGCAAGGCGGCTGTCCAGTTCAAGGCATACCAGGACGCGAAGGCGAACTACGCGGGACGGAACCCCGTTGCGTTGCGAATACGTGCGACGGGGCAGTTGTCCGGCAGCCTGGATAGAGTCAACGCGCATGTGTCGCAGAGAATTCCTAGTTGGGACGGTTCAACGTGGGTTCCCAACCAGGACACAAGCAACCCCGGCGACATCCTGCTTTGGTGGTACAGGGGTGCGCACGTTTCGTGGATGTCCAAGGGGAATAGCAACGCGGGACATGATCCGCGACGGGACTACGATCAAACCTATTGGGTGAAGATGGTAGGTGCCGCGCCCGAAACGAAATCCAAATGGGCAACGGGCACAACCTATTCCTTGGGTGATGTTGTGTATGGCGGCATAGCGTTCGGCTATGGTCTGCCGGACACGCTGATAGACATTCCAAAGGTTCGCGAGTTCGCGGAACATTGCACGGATCAGGGGTTGGAATTCAACATAGTCCTTGAGGATGGCCGGGACGAAGATCAGGTTGCCGCACTGATAGCGCAAGCGGGATGGGGCCGCGTGTCGCTTGACGGTGGCAAGTACAGTGTCATTTGGGAGGAAGCGAATCGTCCGGTTACGGCGGTTGTGACGCCGGCGAACATCGTGGCGGGTTCGTTGTCGATTACCTATGACATTGAGAACCTTGCGGATGAGATCGTATGCACGTTCGTTGACCGGGATTCGGGTTATGAGGAAAACGAAGTAAGGCGTCCCGTACCCAACAGGACCGTCACCGGGGAGAACCCGGTACAAATACGGTTGGAGGGTATCACGTCCGGGTTGGCGGCGGCGAAAGAATGCAACCGTGCGGCGGCTGCAAACTTCTTTCATCTTCGTGCGGTTCAGTGGGAAATGACCGAGGAAGGGTTCGCTGGAATCGGGGTTGGTGACGTTGTTGGGATGGCGAATGGCTTGCTTGGCAAGAGTGTCGGGGGCCGGTTGTTCGCTATCAGTTCTGACCGGCAGACATTGACGCCAACGTTTGATGCGCAATACGAACAGGGCACGGCCTGGGTGACAGTACCGGGTACGTTGCGGACGGTCCATTCAAGCGCGTTCACCCGCATGGGTAGTGACGTGGTGTTGGCCGACGCGATGCCGGACGTAGCCGAACGGGTTGTTGATACTCCGTATGATTATCGAATTCAGTTGTTCCCGTCCGGTACTGTCAACGAGAAGGTGCGCGTTACACAAATCGAGAGTACCGGGGGCGGTCGTTACAGGTTTACCGCGCGGGATGAACACGAAGGATACTACGACGCGCGAACGTCCGATCTGGCACATGAACTAATTGACCCGCGTGTGCCCGCGTTCATGGAACCGCTGGCGGGATTTGCCGCCACAATTGGGGATGGCGGTATCAGGCGGTTTACGTGGGAGGACAGGGACGGAGCGGCGGGATACGAACTGCGCTACGGTACATCGGGGTCCGCGTTCACGGCCATGACACGTTTGCATGGCGGACTGTTGACGGCCAGCCCATACGAGACCGAGGACCTTCCGCCGGAAGGAACGTTCGACGTTGGGGTTGTAGCGTTTTCCAACCGATTCGGCCGCACAACGCCGGCCTACTTGCGGGACGTGGAGTTCCCCGCGTTCGGACAAGTTCTGGCGTTCGATTACCGGGGCATGTGGAACGCGACCGATGATTTCTTTGTCAACGATCTTGTTACCCATCGGCACGTTGTGTGGCTTGCCTTGGCGGATAGTACGGGCGTCGAACCGGGAACAGATGATGATGTGTGGGTGTTGTTCACGGATTCGTCTGTCTTTGAGATCATCTTTACGCGAACCGAAATGCGAACGGTTCCGGCGACACCAACATCCGTAGATGAAGATGATAACGTGCCGGATGGGTGGACGGACGATCCTGTTGGACCGGATGGCACGAAGCCGTTTGAATGGCTGTCCATGCGGTTCCGCGAGGGGTTGACGTGGGGTGCATGGAGCGCACCTGCCTTGTGGGCGGAGACAGGACAGGACGGCGCAACGCAAGAATGGATATACCAACGAACAGCGAACAACACGGCACCGGGAACACCTACGTCTGTAAACACGGACGATCATGTGCCGACCGGATGGACGGATGATCCGGCAGGACCGACAAGCGTATTGCCGTTTGAGTGGGTAGCGACACGACGCAAGCCGCTTGGTCGCAATGCTTCATGGGGGAATTGGAGTGTCCCTAAACTATGGACGGAACTAGGGAGAGACGGGGCTAGTCAAGAATGGATATACCGGCGCACAACAATGCAGGTGACGCCGGACACGCCTACATCGGTAAACACGGACGATCATATTCCGCTGAACTGGACGGATGATCCTGCCGGTCCAACCGTATCGTTGCCGTTTGAATGGGTAACGACGCGGCGGCGTGGACAGGGGCATAATCCACCGTGGGGGAATTGGAGCGTCCCGAAGCTATGGTCTGTCTACGGCGGTTTCTCATTCGAGGGAACGTGGAATAACGGTACAACCTACAACCGGAATGATGTCGTTCGCCACAAGTTGAAGTTGTGGGTGTCCTTGGTCGATAACAATACGGTCGAACCGGGAACGGATAGTAGCCGGTGGGCAATGGTGACGGAGGATGGCAAGGGTGGACCGGAGTTCATCTTTCGCCGGACTACGACGAACACAAAGCCAGCCGCCCCGAATACCACGGCCACGGAAGATGCAACGCCGGATCATGTACCGACAGGATGGTCGGATGATCCCGCTGGTGTAGATTCGACTAACAAGTTTGAGTGGGCTTCGTTGCGGCTATCGAGCGGACCCGGAAGCTACGCGAAGTTCGGGACACCTGCTTTGTGGGCGCGTTACGGTGAAGATGGTGCCGGACAAGAGTTCGTGTTTCGTCGCACGACAGGCACCAAACCGGACGCGCCGACTACATCGGAAGCCGAAGATGGGCGTAACGATGTGGTGCCGGATGGGTGGACGGATAACCCCACGGGACCGGATGAAGCGAATTCCCACGAATGGGTAAGTGAACGGAAGTTCAACCGTGGGGGAACCACCTGGGGCAAGTTCGGGACGCCTGCCTTGTGGGCGCGTTTCTCGATAGCATTGGGTTTCAGATACCGAGGCAGATGGTCTAGCACGGTAACGTACACTGACCGGGACTTGGTGTTCTGGCGTAACGCGGTTTGGAAGTCGGAAGTCAACGACAATCTGAACAACACGCCGGGAACGGATAGTACGAAGTGGGTGCTGTTCGCGGATGGTGCGAACTTCGAGATTATCTTCCAACGCACGGCGACAAGTACAGCGCCGTCCACGCCTACATCGGTGAATGCGGACGATGCGGTTCCGGCGGGATGGTCTGATGATCCAGTCGGTCCCAACGCGACGAATCCGTTTGAATGGGTGTCGTTGCGTTACCGGCTTGGGGAGACGTGGGGCAATTGGAGTGCCCCGAAGCTATGGAGCACGTTGGGACGGGATGGTGCGGTTCAAGAATGGATTTATCGTCGGACAGCAACGAACACGGCACCATCGGCACCTGCTTCAGAGAATGTGGACGATGCGATTCCGGTGGGATGGTCCGATGATCCGACAGGTCCCAACGCGACGAATCCGTTTGAGTGGGTAAGCACTAGGCGACGCGCAACGGGACACAACGCGCGTTGGGGGAGTTGGAGCACTCCTAGGTTGTGGACCGAACTAGGGAGTGATGGTTCAAGCCAGGAATGGATTTATCGTCGTACTGCTACGGACACGGCGCTGACAGCACCCGCGTCTGTCAATACCGATGACCATGTACCGACAAGCTGGACGGATGATCCTACCGGAGTAGATGCTGACACGCCGTTTGAGTGGGTAGCTACCCGGAGACGTGCGGCAGGTATCGCCCAAACGTGGGGCAATTGGAGCGTTCCCAAGCTATGGGCCGTTTATGGTCAAGGCAATGATGGTGCGGGTATTGAGTTCATCTTTCAGCGCACTGCAACGAACGCAAGGCCGGATAAGCCGGACAGTTCAGCCGACCAAATGGCAATGAACAATTATGTGCCTACAGGATGGTCGGATGATCCGGCAGGACCGGATTCGACGAACAAGTTTGAGTGGGTAGCAAAGCGGACTCGTACTCAAGGGGGTACGGCCTGGAGCGACTTTTCGACACCACAATTGTGGACGCGGTTTGCAGAGGATGGTGCAAGTCAAGAATGGATATACCGTCGAACTACAGCGAACACGGCACCGGGAACACCCACGTCTGTAAACACGGACGATCATGTGCCTACAGGGTGGTCGGACGATCCGGCAGGACCGGACGGGACGAATCGCTTTGAGTGGGTTTCTACGCGGCGACGTGCGAGTGGTGCTTCGACGTGGGGTAATTGGAGTGCCCCGAAGCTATGGTCTGTTTTTGCGGAAGATGGGGTTGCGGAAGAATTTATCTACCGACGCACGACAACGGATACGAAGCCATCGGCACCGGCTACTAGTACTGCACAAAAGAACGCGCGGGATCATGTGCCTACCGGGTGGACGGATGATCCTACCGGCGTAGATGCGTCTAACCGTTGGGAGTGGGTAGCTGTCCGCAAGAAGGGCACTACCACTTTGTATGGTGACTTTGGGACTCCCGCGTTGTGGGCGACCTTTTCGTTAGGTACGGAATGGCACAACATTGCGAGTGGTCCGCCGTCTAACAGCTTGGGTGGAGTTGGTGACTTCGCGATTGTGACAGGGACGGGCACGACGCAAGGGAACGTCTACGAAAAGACAGGTGTGGCGACGTGGACGTTTCGGATCAACTTGAATGGCCTCGATGGTACGAACGCATGGTTGACCGGAGACACGGTACCAACTGGCAGTATAGGCACGGACGGCCAGTTCTTCTTTCTTGAGGGGTCAGGGGAGACAGCGGGGAGTGTCTATCAAAAGCAGTCTGGTACGTGGGTTAAGATAATCGACATTGACCAAGGCGGCGCGGGTTCGGTTTGGCATTCGGGGAGTGGCAGGCCGGCGGCGGACCTTGGCGAGGTTGGAGACTTCTACTTTCGGACTGATAATGGATACGTGTATCGGCGGGAGACGGGAGATCAACTAGCGGACTACGGGGAACCGTCCGGTCCCACGGACCCACCACCACAACCGCCCCAACCGCCATCCGGCGCACCAACCTTGTCAGTGGGTACTATTACGGCACCTACAACGAGTGGCGGCACGGGAACTGTGGTGTTGTCATGGACGAATGTCGGCAGTGGTAGCTATGAGCTTCAGTATTCAGCACAATCTGACTTTAGTTCCGGCGTGAACGTTTCTTCAGCGAGCACTCGTTCCCGGACTATATCCAGGGTGTCCGGGACTTGGTATGCAAGGGTTCGTCTTGGAACTGGTACGTGGTCTGCCACTGTAACGATAACAATACCGGCATTCAGCGGCGACCCGCCGCCAGTGGGTACATTCGACGAAACGACCGCACCGGCAAACGCGCCAACCGTATCGACCATAGGTTCAACGAGTATATCGGGAACGATAACGGCGGTGACTGGCGCAACGGGTTATACCGTTTATGCGAGTACGAACGAGATATACAGCACAAACGACCCCCATGTAGACGTTACTGGTACAAGTTGGGAAATCACGGGTTTGACTGCGGAGACCGCATACAACGTTGTATACGAAGCAACAGACGGGACGGATACCACGCCTGTTTCGCCAGCCGAGACTGTGACAACAATGGCAGCGGCAGTGGTGATACCGACGCCAATTGGTATGGATGTTCTGTCAACTGGCGTTCTTCGTGTTAATACTACTACGGACAACTGGTTTGCGGAGTTCCAGTATGACGACAATGCGGGCTTCTCAAGTCCGTCGAGTCTCTACGATAACACCGAAGGCGTTGGCCATACAGCGACGATTCCCTTAGCGGATAGAACGGGTACGGTTTACGCACGGGCACGATTTACGACCGCAGCGAATGGTGGTGGCGATCAAGGGCCTTGGTCCGCTGCTGATAGTTATGCCTTTACCGCCGATCCGCCGCCGGTGACAGCACTTGCCGACCCGGATACTGCCCCGCCGGTTACAGGGAGAACGGCGGATACTCTGTCCGGCACATTTTCCGCGTTGGCTGGTGCTGACGGTTATCGCGTGTACGCCAGTACAAACAACGTCATAAGCGATTCAGATAGCTTCGTGGACGTTACGAGTGGTACGGCATGGAGTATTTCAGGACTAAGCGCGGACACCACATATTACGTTGCCTATGTTGGGTGGCAAGGAACAACCTACGCGGCGCGAACAGATCGTAGTGACGATTCCCCGCAAACAACAACGAGCACAACGGCAGCGGACCCGCCACCGGATACCGGCTTCGATATAACGTGGTCGGACCCTAGTGCGCAAGTTCTGAGCAATCAGGTAAACTATTTTGAGGATAGTCCAAACATCGGGGCTGCGTTTTCGCGACATAATGAGGCGTGGCGAGTATGGGCAGTTTCCCTTACGAATGAGGACCATGCGTCTTCCAACGAAGCGTCCGTATTTCTGGAAAACGCGGATGGCACAAGCTTTTCAGCAACGGAAGGTCCTCTTGCAACAATACTACCGGACTTGATGTTAACGGTTACGCGAGGTTCGAATAGCGTCACCTTGACGGGAGTGCCTATCGGAGATCGTACTAATTTGACCTTCACGGATGCTGGCAGCACGATAGACACTATAGTTGATTCGATAATTGCTGGCGGCGAGGATGGTGCTACCTTCCGCCTACAGTACACGCCAAGCGCATAGGATCATGTGATGGCCTTGACATATGAACATATCGAAGCAGCACCATCGCCGTTCAAGGGGCAATTCCGTAAGGCGGTTGCGGATGTCACCTACACGGCGCGTGGCAACAACTACAGTTCGGAAGGGTGGACAACTATTCCACGTTTCACAAACAAGTGGCTTCGATTCCATGTCATCCTATTCGCGGAACAGCTTGGTTGTCACGCGGACGAGGAAACGAATGTCCTTGCAACCCATTACGCTGTTGACCAATACAGTCCAGAACACCAAGATCAGTTGATAGCCGGAAAGACGCTGGATAAGTCCCGCACCATTTCGGTTATCTACTTGATTCAACGCGCGAAGGAAGGTGGCGAAGTAACGCTACAGGACCCCGGACGGCTGCAACCGAAAGTGACGGTCGATCTGAAGCCTAATGAAATGTTGGTATTCCCGGCTGACTACTGGCATTCAGTGTTGCCGGTCAAGAAGGGTATTCGGCGAAGCATTGTACGCTGGTATCACGATTCATCGCCGGGTGCATCCTTTTCGAGTAGCTGATGGGTTGGGAATACCAACATGACATCACGGGGCCGGCGGGGGGGGTTGGCCCAAGGGGCGCGGTCGGTCCTATAGGACCGCAAGGACCGCGAGAGTGGCAGCTCCTATATGATTCGTTGGTGAACGACGGTGATGCAGACGGTGTGTTTGTGGGGTCGGCTGGTAAACGAATAGGCATGAGCCTCAACATCGTAACTACATATGACTACATCTACTTCGTAGCAGCCGCGACGCAAGGGGGTGGGTCTAATAGGCGATGGGGTTCAACCGGCATAAGAACATCGAGTATTGGCAGGACAGGCCAGATAATTTATCTAGCGTCTGGTATACGAAGCACGGAGGACATGACGGGTCGTATTACGAGTGTCAGTAGTACTGGATTCACTATCAGTACAGGTTCCAACACGACCGCTTGGGTACGGCAAATATGGGGAGTTACTGACCCCACGGGTTCAATATCGACGAATAGACCATCACCATGAGTATTATATTTACAGGCGAGACGTTCAGTTGGTTGGTAGAACATGAAGGCTTGATACTCCCCCACGGCATTCGACCGGGGAAAAGGACCTTTACCGAAGAAGAATGGGCGGAATGCCGGTGGAACCCGCCGGTTGTCAACTTTGAAGTAGCTGACGATGATCCGTTGGTCGAGTTTGATACGGGTGCATCCTCGAAACCGCTTTGGTCAACGCTGTTGGCCGGTCAACATGGTGCGCTTGTCGTGTTCAAAACAGGGGAGTTGCGGCTAGAAGGGTCTAGGCGTATCATGGAAGCATACGGGGAAACGAGCCTGGACGATGAGATTCAGTTGCGGCTTAGGGACGGCCACACGCCTTCCCAAGACACGGAACGGGAACGGCTAAGGGGTAAGTACGCGGAGATCAAACGGAAGCTGGAAAAGGCGACCACGGCTGATGCAGTAAGGGCAATTGACGTGACGGACAATTCTCTTTGGATTTGAAACGGAGGATAACATGGATAACCGATATGATGATGTAGTTAGCCGAATCATGGAAGAAACGCAGTGTGTGTCAAAGTCGGACAATGAGGGATTACAGGCATACGCGCAAGAGATGGCGGAAGGCGTGACGGCGGAACGCGACGCTGAAATCGCGAACGCTTTGCCGGTCCCGTATACCAAGAAGGTCCCGGCGCGGGCGCAACTGGACGGAGACATGCTGTTGATCCCCCGTGCCATCACCGCCACGGCCACGAAAATGCCGAACAGCGAATGGGTCACGTCTACCAAGGGGCCGCGAATGGGTCGGACGAAGGTGGATTGTGTTGTTGGTGTGGCGACGGAACTTGACATGCCGGGAGTGGTCACGATCATCCGCGTGGTCATCCTCTGGCGCCGAGAGAAGTGACGTGACGCTCCTGGGATTTCTTGCCGTGCTGGGGTCGGTGGCGCTCGGGTCGGCGGCATACGCCATTACGGCCACCCTGACGTGGGACATAATCAGGGCGCTGTATGTGGGCGCGGGCGTCACCGCCATTGGGGTAGTTCTGACATTCATGTTTCTGTAGAGAGAAATAGGGATGGTAGACTCAACAGATAGCGTGGGCCGGTTGGCTAATGCTATCCGAGGCGTACTCTTGGAAGGTGCAGACTCGTTGCTGAATGATATTCGGGCCGATATTCAAGGGATGGAAGATCGGCTTACGAAGCGCATTGATGGAATGAATCAAAACATGGTTGCGATGTTCGCGGAACAAGAGAAGAAGCTAGACAAGATCATCGCTGAAAAGCTCCGCAGTCCAATTCGTAGCGAAAGAGAAAGGATTGACCATGAAAGGCGATCTCAACTGGACCGATGAACAGTGGGCAGCCTATGTGGACGAAGCGACGGGTGCGGAGTTTGAACGTCGCCTTGAGGAACGGGAAGCGGCAATGAGGAAGGCGGATGAAAGGTGGGAAAAGGAACAGGCCGACCGGGACCGCGAACTTGCGAAGCAGGACAAGTCCACTTGGGACGATGCCACATGGCACGAGTACATGGGACTAGGAGTGGCGACGAAGGGACACGAGGAATGGGAACGTAGGCGGCTGGAAATGGAAGCCGCGTGGGACGCGCAGGAGGAAGCTACACGGGCGGATTTCGAACGGTTCCCGTGGAAGTACACCGAGAACCTGGGCGCGAATCCGGTTCATCCGCCGCACAAGGCTTTGTGGTTCTTCGAGTTCGACGATTACGAGGAAAATGGCCTGCCCAAGTGCGAGAGTTTGTCCCGCGATCTGAACATGGAAGTCACGCCGGCAATGCGTGATGCCATCTGGGCCGACTATTACAACAAGTTCGAGAGGCGCTACGGCGACCCCTTGCCCGTGTCAATGACGTGGGTTGAGATTGAGAAGGCTGCTACGGGGGTGGACAAGGCACTGGACCGGCTGAAGCGGGACATGCGGCGCTACTCGCGGGAAGCCCATAATGGCAAGGTCCATGTGAAGCGTTGGTTGCGGGCTTTGTCGGCGTTCGGCGAGGACACGGGCGAAATGCCCATGACCCTCGCCGAAGCGGAGAAGTATTCGGATCGGGGTTGGGCACGGTGGGACCCCGTAGTGGAACAGATGCGGAAGCTCTAGGCTTCACTGAAGGTATCGAGGGATTCAAACATGGCAATCCGTTGGCCGATCCACGATAGGCAGTTGATGGCGATTGAGTTGCCAAGCAACTTGTAGCGTGGACCATCGGCCATCGGCTTGCCTTTGTACGGGACAAGCGTGTAATTATCCGGTAGTCCCATTAACCGTTCTGCTTCGGTCGGTGTGATTCGGCGAACAGTTGATGTTGCTACGGACTGCGGTTTGCTTCGAGCTTCGATAGTGAATGCAACCCCATCCCCACGCCAGCCCTTGCCGTTAGGGCCGCTATCGGGATTCGGGGTCTCTAAGCGTTCCTGCATGACAAACGTTTCTGTATCGAAGTCCAGTCGTTGACCATGCGCGTTCAGACTGGTGGACACGTCCCGTGGCCCGTCCGTCCTTACGCCGTATCCGATAAGCCCGCCGTTTGTTTGGAAATCAGAATATCCTGAACCGTGGGCGTCTAGGGCCGGTGCTACTTCTCTGGTGACTAAGCCCCCGGCGCACTTGAAATCGGTTCCGAGACCGCCACCGCCTGAAGGACGCGCGCTAAATGTTCCGGCAACTTCTTGCCTCGGTTTTCTGCGCGGCGCAGGATTCCGACGCAAGCCTTTGGGCTCAAAGAGTACCGCTGTAGGTGGGCGCCAGTCTCCAATATGTCCGACAAGGAACACACGGCGCCGTCGCTGTGGGACGGCACGAGGGTGAGATTCCACTCGCACAAATTGAGCGTCCAAAGTTCGGTAGGCGAACCCATACCCGAATTTCTGAAATCCGGCCAGGATGCAGGCGAATGCATGTGTTTCAGTTGATCTGTTTGGATCGGTCGTGTCGTTGGTAATTGCCGAGAACACTCCTGGGACATTCTCCCAAACGACCCAACGGGGGCGGATTCGATCAACAAGTCGGATAAACTGGAGGGCCAGGTTGCCACGGTTATCATCCATTCCCTTGCGGAGTCCCGCGATTGAGAAGGACTGGCAGGGGGTTCCGCCGACAATAAGGTCAATTGATCCATATTCGTGTCCCTTGATCGTAGTAAAGTCTCCGTGGTTCGGGACATTCGGGTAATGGTGACGCAACACCGTCGCGGCGTGGGGTTCAATTTCGGCGAATGCTGCGGTTGTCCAGCCAAGTTTGTGCCATGCAACCGCGTCGGCACCAATACCAGAACAGACAGACAAGACTTTCATGGGGCTAGTTCCCTAGCGGTTATGCGTTATCGCCGACTTCGATAATCTCGAAGTCGGCGTAACCGACTGGGCTCTTATGGGGTGCAACGACGACGCCTGTTCCGTTCGCGCTTAACCGAATGACTTGCCAGCCTGCACGATCCTTTGGAGATTTTGGCTTCTTTTTCATCCAAAGCCATGAATAAAGGATTTCATCGGCACTAGCGGAGTCACCGATTAGTACGTAGTCATAGTCATTGACTCTGATGTAGCGCATGGTTCCTCCTACTCAAACAGCGCGTTATCTTCATCGTCGTCGTTAATGCGCTCTTTCATTTCCCTGGACAACCGGATTGCGTCTACCAACCCTTCGTTGAATTCCATAGATTGTTTGAAAAGGTACTCCATATCTTGTGGTCTGATTTCGTTCATCTTGCCTTCGATTGTAGTCCAAATCCTGCCATCGGTTGTCACCCAACCAACGTTGTCTACTGCCCATCCTTCGTGCAGGATAAGGAATCTCATTAGGACCGTTTGGCCCTGTATTTCGGTTGTCTCGCTTCCTGCCCCGCCTCTAAATGTCATCGTCGAGAATCTCCGCAGTTACGAGCGCAATCCAAATTAGTGCGCTCAACAGTGTGAGAAAGAACGCCACTTCGTACATGCTCCCTCCTAGAATGGGATGTCGTCGTTGATGTCTACCGGCTTGGCCCACGGTTCCGGGATGCTTTCCTGGTGGGGTTCGGCCTCGTTCCGTGGAGTAAGAAACTTCACGTCCCGTGCGACGATCTCCGTAATGTAGCGGGTCTTGCCTTCATGTTCGTACTCGCGCACCTGGATTCTGCCCTGGATGAATACCTTTTTGCCCTTGGACAAGTATTTGCCGCAAGATTCGGCCTGCTTGCCCCACACGACGATGTTATGCCATGTGGTGCGTTCCTGTAGGTTTGATCCGTCGCCCCACTTCTCGGATGTCGCTATAGAGAAGTTGGCAACCGCGTTCCCGTTGGTGGTGTGCCGCACTTCGGGGTCCTTGCCCAAGTTGCCAACCAAGACAACGATATTAACCATTCTTTTTCCCTCCTTCTTTCTTCTCGATGTCGAACACCATTTGGGCGACCTTCATTCGGCCGGACTCTGGCAGATTGTCAATCAGCTTTTGGTTTGCCAGCGATATGTTCATCGCGATCTTGCACTTACTCTCGGTGTCTAGCGCGTCCGGGTTCAACAGGCCGGTGAAGTAGCGGAACAGTTCGCGCTTTGCTTCCGTCGAGTTTGGGTTATCCAAGCTGTAGTGCAGGACTCCGTTTTGATCGGGCGTCCACTTGCCGGCGGGTGTTTGCTTGACGGTGTAGAAGGTTTCGACCAACCGGCGGGCCGCGTCGGCGTCCACCTTCCCATTCTCCGGGAACACATGGGCTTCGTGCCCGTAGAATTTCGAGGCAGACGAGTATGCACCTTTCCCGTACTGATTCATGCGGAGAATGAACCGGAAGATGTGTGCCATGCGGGGATCACCGACCGGCTGAATCCCTAGTGGCATAGGCTTGCCCTGCTTGTCCACGCCGGTCTTGTCCCGTGCGCGGAAGCAGACGATCAAGGGTGCCTTCATCCGGGTCATGGCGTCCAGAAATGCGTTGTGTGGTCCCTTGACTTCGGCCCACGCGGGCATGTTCATGGTCGATGGGTGCTTTTTCGCCGCTTCGCCCATGCGGATAGCGGTGTCGTGTTGCCGGTCAATCACGCCGCCTTGTGAGTCCCATTCGTCGGACACGGAATCGAGGACGATACAACCGGCTCCTGCCGCGTCGGCTTCCTGAATGGCGGCTATGTATTTTTCGCTTGTGAATGGTGCCGTCAATTCCAGGTACTTGAAGGGAGTCAGTTGTGGGTAGTGCGTCGCGGCTTCGGCGTAGTCGATCATCCGCCCGTTATCCGAGTCGATGGCGAACACGTCGCCGCCTCGCGCCTTGGCGATTGCTTGAGCAAGCAACAGTGCGCTGTAGGTTTTCCCGCTGCCGGTCATTCCCTCGAACGCCATAAGCAGCGGCTTGGTACGCTTGATTTCGGATGCAGGTACAAACATTAGGGTCTCTCGCTTTCGTTTCGGCGTTTGTCTACCCGTGAATGGTAAAGAATGACATTGGATTCGGCCATCACCGACTCCAATAAGTCGATCAGCGCGTTCTCTATTAGAATCGCACGGTTTTCCCGGTCGTCTAGGTTGGGGTCGGTATCCAGTCCAAAGTTGAATTCGTGCAACCTGTCCTTTGGGGCTTCTATCCAGTGCGCAATTTCATGCAGGATGTCTAGGGTGTCGGTATCGTGTTTGATTACCAACATGGTGCCGTCCCAATGGGGATAACGGATTGTATCTCCCTTGTAATTTACGTAGGGTGCTCCTAACCGTTCCTCGATAATCGGGATTCGCTTGCGGCGGGCGAACGAAAATACATGGTGCCGTACCATTGCGGAATTTCCGTAGTAGGTCAGCATGTAGTGTTCGCGCTTCATCCGTCTTTCCTGTCTGTGATGATCCACGGCGGGGTTTCGATTGTAAGTGTCTCCGCAGGGTAGCTAGGCCAGTCCTGGCTTAGGAGGCAATCTGCCCACGTCTTGATTGCCTGTGTCGCGAGAGTTGCGGCGAGGGCATGGCCGATTGAATCGAAGGTCATTGTGGCCATGCCATACGGCGGACTGGTTTCGACTACGACAAAATCAAACGTGACGTTATCCGTACCGAACAGGTGACGTGCGCCGTGGGTATACAGGCCACACTGAACCAGATAGTCGAAAATCTGGCGGCGACCCCAACCGTTGCGCGTCGCGGGGAGTTGTGTGGTTTTTAGGTCAACGATCCTTACCCGGCCATCGGTTTCGACCGTGAGATAGTCGGGTTTGAATCGAATGGGCACATCGTACTCGCGGAAGATCATCGTCTGTTCGATGTGGCGTTCCTCTGGAACGGGGAAACCACCGATAATTCCCGTGATGGAAACCGCGTGTGCGATCTCCGCGAGTCTCCGGCTGTCCTTGGCGAGAATCGGGTGGTGGCCCGTCTCGTATGCTTCTTCCCGCAATTCCCGCGCCGCCTTGGTCCGCCAGTCCGCGTAGTCGATAACAGAGATTTGCTTCCAATCCTCGGTGAGGATCAAGGAGTGGAGGGCCGAACCGAGATCCTTTTCCGTGGTGTGGTGGGGTTCGTATTTTCCGCCTAGCTTGGGGTGTGCCGACCGTGCGTGGTCCGGCGACTTCTCCAAAAGGATTTTCGCTATGCTGGCAGACAAAGAAGGCAGATCACACGGGTCGGCGAGATAGGCGGATTCTTTCAGGTTGTACACTCCGGGTGCTACGATTTCACTCATTGTTTTTCCTTCCGGGTAGGTTAATAAGCCGGGTCAACATGCCTACAGGGTCAATGTTGCCCCATGCTGGTGATGTGCGCGACCGCATGGCAGTTTGACACGCTTGTTGTACCGCCTTGACGACAAATGTACTTGTGTTCGACCACGTTGGTTTGAAATTTTGGAGCGCCAGGGCAGTCTTCCGAGCTTCTCTCGCGCTATCGGCCCGGCGGGCCAAGTTGAGTGCGCCACACCGATCGGCAGCCATATACGCAATTACCGCAAGATACTGTGTTCTCCCCGCACACATTGATTTCCATTGCCTGCCGCAACCCTCTTGATTAGCAGCGAGTTGGCTTTGGGGCAGGACGGTGCCCCACATCCAATCGAGAACCATGTCGAGGCGCTTGTGTTCGTAGTCTTGTTCCCTGCCTGTGCCTGCCGCCAGGGGCAGTAACTCAATCCATTTAGGACTGTTACGGATGGCTTCCGGCATCATGTCCTGGATTGTCCTTACCCACACGCCGATCACGAGACTCATACATTCCGGTATGTCGTCGGTCATTACGCCGCTTAGGGCAAGGTTGATGGCGGCTATGGAACACGCCGCATCTTCCGTGCCCAGACCCACGGGGATTGTGTAGCCGGGTCGTGCTAGGTAGTCCCGGAGTCGGGCGGCTGCTTCGGGTGTCCATGCTTCATTCATAGCTATTGCTCCATCGGATTGACGCCAAGCCTTGCCTTGCCGCGCCTTGCCCAACCATGCCTAGCCAAGCCACGGCAGGGATTGTCGAACCCTGCCGTGGCATAGTTCTAGGGCAGGCTACCTTTGAGACGGTATCCAGTTCGTGACAACGAACCGACCAAACGGACCCTTGGTGTCCGGTCGGAAGTCGCCCAAGCCGATCTTGTTCCCTGCGTCGTCTACCACGTCACGCAGTGTGTTGTGGGAAATGATGTCGGTGTCCAAGGTGAGCGTGAATTCCAAGGCCCAATCGTGAAAGCACGGCCTGTGACGGAGAATCCGCGAACCGTTCGCCGGGATACGGATGGGCCGCGTGTCCACGGTCCAGGGCTTGTCGTGGAGGATCGGAATGCCGTCTGCCGGGTCGATCAGCAGCGCGGCGGGGATCAAACTGCTTTTGACGGTGGTCATTTTGGATTTGCCGACCTTGTGGAACTTGCCGGCGTCGATGATGCAGCGGAACATATTGGGGGAGGGAACGATAAGCGTCCCGTCCTCGCCTACGTACAGGTGGCTTTCCGCTTCCTCGCGGGGTTCCCGTGCGGTCGTGATGTTGGACCGGGTGCCGTTGGTTGCCGCCATCTGGGCCGCGTCCGTGAAACGGTGCAACAACAGCGGTGACTTGCCTTCCACTCGGATTGCGATTTCCATTGTTCTGATTCCTTCCTTGGTTTGCCTTGCCCTGCCCTACCAAGCCGCGCCTCGCCGAGCCTAGCACGGCCGTGTCAAGTGTCGTGTTCTGCGTCATTTGCCGTTGTGCATCCCTTCCTTTCTGGTTGCCTTGCCATGCCTCGCCGCGCCTTGCCTTGCCATGCCATACCGCGCCTTACCTTGCCTAGTCTAGCCGTGCCTTGCCTGACCCTGCCACGCCATACCTAGCCCTGCCTAGCCCGGCCTTGCCTCGTAGCGCCTTGCCGAGCCCTGCCACGTCTTGTCAATTTATAAGCCAATTAGTTTTTCCTGTTCATTCATCGTGGTTGCCATGCCTTGCCCTGCCCTGCCTTGCCTGACCGTGCCTTGCCGTGCCATGCCGGGCCGTGCCCCGCCTAGCCCGGCCTAGCCATGTCCAGTCAAGTTCAACCTGCCTTGACCGTTGACGCGAACCCTACCACCACCTTCCTACCTTGTCAACTACTACAACGGAAAAAAGTAGTTGACAGGGAAATTTCTTTCCGGTATCTGGTTTTGCATGAAAATCTCAACCGTCCTAGACAGACTAGGTGGGACGAAGGCCGTTGCCCGCGAACTCGGACTCACAGCAAGTGCCGTGCGGTCCTGGGTGTGGAACGGCCAAATCCCTAGACATTGGATTACGGACTTGTACCGGATGGTTAGTGCCCGTGGCCTTGCCATCCATAGGAAGGACCTAGAGGAAGCGGACTAGTGGAGCTCCGACCCTACCAACTAGAGGCTGAAGAAGCCTTGAGGGAAGGCTTGCGCCGTGGCTTCAACCACCAAGTTCTCTGTTCCCCAACGGGATCGGGGAAAACGATGGTCGCCGTGGACATGATGAAACGGGTTGTCGAGAACGGCAAGCGGGCCTGCTTTCTGGTGGACCGCTTGGTTCTGGTAGACCAGACTTCGGCGGCGTTGACAAAGGCCGGACTGTATCACGGAGTCCTTCAGGCCGGGAACAGCCACCGGGTAACAGCCCCGATTGTGGTGTGTTCTTCGCAGACACTTGAAAGGATGTCTGAACAAAACCTGAAGTGCTTTTTTGAACAGTTCGACCTTGTGATTATCGACGAATGTCACATCATTCGCCGGAAGGTTCTCAAGGTTTTGGGAGGGATGGAATGATAATGGAAAACTGGCGGGAATTGGGGCCTGCCAAGCTGACAGGCAAGGCGATTGCGAATGTGTCGCACGTTTGGTCCGTTCGCGGGGATTGGTTTACCAACAACCATATGATTCTCCGACACGGCTTGCCCGCAGGGGAAAAGTGGAAAGAAGAACTTAGGTTCACGTCCAACATGATCGACATGGACATCTTCAAAAAACTGCCAAAGGTAGGACTGCGCACTGATGTCGAGTTGAAACCGATAGCTTGGCACGTTGCAGTTGGATTCCCTAGCGAGGGTGGACAGCACAGGGTGTTCATTCAGGAAAAATATGTTCGGCACATCTTACACTTGTATGGTTTGAGCATTGAGGCAACGCCAATACCTATAATGTGCAATGAGGGAGTGGTTTTTTACCGGCCACAAGACAAGGGCAAAATCAAAATGAAGAATGTCATGGCAATAGTAATGGGAGTCCATGATGGCAAATAACAACGTAACGCACCCACCACACTATACATGGCACCCAAGTGGGATTGAGTGCATTCAGGTAACTGAAGAATTCAATTTCAACCTGGGGAATGCCATCGCGTATATCTGGCGCTTTGGCAAAAAGCCGACAGACGGAGACGATCTTGAGGACTTGCGAAAAGCACGGTTCCACATAGATCGTGAAATTTCGAGACTGGAAGGACGATGCGGGTCATAGGTCTATCCGCCACGCCGTTCAACCCCAAGTTGAGTGGGTTCTACGGACGGGTTGTCAACGTTCGTACTACGAACGAACTGATTGCGGACAAGTGGCTTGTCCCGTTGCGACCATTCGGCTGCGAACACGTCGATATAAGCAAAATCAAGCGGACCAGTTCCGGCGAACTGGAAGCAGGTTCGGCAGGCGACGCGGCCCAAGCAATCATCGGGCGGATGGTCCCGGAGTATCGAGAGAAGTGTGACGCGCTCTTTGGTCGCAACGCGAAATTCCTGGTGTTCTCTGCGTCTGTTGTGGACGGTAGGGACGTTGTGCGGCGGTTTAACCAAGAAGGTATCCCGTGTGAACAACTGTCCTACCTGGACGATAAGGACCGTGACAGACGTGCGAAGGTGGCAGCTTACCGCGCCGGGGAGATTCGCGGTCTTGTAAGTTGTGAGGTTCTTCAGCGTGGTGCGGACTTCACCGACACCGAAATGATTATCGACCGGCGGGCGTACCGCAAATCCCTATCGTCTGTAATTCAGATGTATGGTCGCGGAATGCGTCCGCACGAGGGAAAGAAGTATTGCGTCCTATTGGATCAATCCGGCAACTACATTCGTATGCAGGATGACATCGAGGACTTCTACGAGAACGGCATTGAAGGGTTGCCGGAAGTGGAAGCCAAGGACAAGAAGCCACGGGATGAACCTACAACGTCTCCGATGGAATGTCCGCAATGCGGATTGATAATGCTGCGCTGGCACAAGGAATGTCCGAATTGCGGGTGGAAACCGGAGAAAAAAGCAGCCGCCCCGAAAAAGGACATTCGCGAGATCGGTCAAGAAATGGTCGAGATCGGGCCAAAGGGGAAGCGGGTTCGTTTGGGACTGTCACCGATGGATGTGTGGGGGCAGGTTATGTATTTCGCTTGTAAACGCTACCCGCTGGACATCCCCAAGGCGCGGCGGTTCGCGTTCGCACAATACAAGGCGCTGCTTCCACACGCCCCGCCGATGTCATGGAACATGCTGAAGATGGCACACGAGATTGACCTTTCGCTGGCAAAGCAGATTCGCAATAACATCACGGCCTACGTGATTAGACAGCGGAAAGGTAGGGCAAAGGCATGAAATTGAAGAAACACATGCGGCAGTTATTCTGGCCCGCACGTAGCGTTTGTGGCACTCCAATTCGTCGTGCTTGGGGAGAGACGCATGATTCGGGAACCGACAAGGAATCGGAAATAACGTGCCTTCGCTGCATAAAATTCCTTCGTCGGATAAGGGAGGAATGGAGGGATCATGGGTAAGAAACGGAAGGTGCATCTTAGGCGGGATTGGGTAAGCTGTTGCGGTAAATGGCTATGGGATTACGCGAAATTCCCGCATCCCAACAGAACGTTGCCTCCTACCCAAGATGACATTACGCTCTTGATTACCGATGAGTGGGAGAAGGCAACCTGTAGGGTGTGCGAAAGGGCGTGGCAAGGTTCTTCGACCAATATGCGGCTTTGGCGGAACTCGATAAGGTAATAAAAAAATGCCTGTAAAACAAGGTCTAATGTCGGAAGAGGAGCTACAAGTCAGCGTACTCGAACTAGCGCGATGGCGCGGTTGGCTTTGTTACCACACATACGATAGCCGCCGAAGCGAACCGGGCTTCCCCGATTTGGTCATGGTTCGCGCTGGCAAAGCGGTATACGCAGAACTGAAATCGGACACGGGACCCATTACGAAGGATCAAAAGCGTTGGCGTGAACGGCTTGAACGGCATGTCGAATTCGCGGGACCCTACGTTGAATACTACTTGTGGCGTCCCGATGATTGGCTAAGTGGGAAGATAGAGGAAGCATTACGATGAAAGCAGTATTGATGTTGAACGCAACGGGGAAATACCGGCGTCCACAAAACGAAATCGTGTTGACGGTGGAACAGAATAAAGAGGACATGGTTGAAGCCGTCAACTACCTATTGGAGGCACTTTCGTATCGGAATGCGGCGATTGCATTTCATACAAGGGTTGACCCAAGCAAGACATACATCACCTTGGATAATGGGTGATGTCCAGTGAACCGTATCGACGAAGCACGAAGCCGCGTCCGGTTGCGTTGGAAACAACTCATTGATGATATGGCCGATACTGCCGAACGCGAGCTGATTATCAAGACCCTGAACGAGTATGGACCGCAATTCCATGCCGCTGCAAAGTCACTTGGGTTGTCCGATTCGGAGTTAATCGCACGGATCGAACACTACGAACTAACGCCGAATTGGAGGAAGGCAGGCAAATGACTGAACTTTTTGAACTACGGGAACCCTATACGTGTATTGACAATTTCCTAACGGAGACGGAAGCCACGCTTTACTTGAGTGCGGTTGATGGGTTTGTTCGCGTAACCTTGTCGAACGGTGGGCTTAGGGAAATATTCAGGGTGATGCAGCCCTTTATAGGTCGCAAGATCGGGGAGCTTGACGCCACGGGTAAGTTTGTTAGCGAGGGTGGTCCGATTCCCCGAACTGACTACCTTGTCACCGTGAGCGGAAGGGTTCTAAGGTATAGCAAGATTACAAAATGAACTTCGACCCGCGCAAGGAACGGAAGGGTCCGCGATACGTTCGCGAACGGAAGAACTATATGGCGGCACACCCGCTTTGCGCGGAGTGTCAACGTCACGGGATCGTGAAGAAGTCCGCCGAATTGGATCACATCATCCCGGTTCACAAGGCACCACAACGGTTTTACGACAAGACCAACTGGCAGGCGTTGTGCCGGGACTGCCACATCCTTAAGTCCATGAATGAATTTCGTGACAGGCAAGAGGACGGTACAGACGAACGGCTGTTGAAGTGGCGGCAGAACGTAATGAAGTTCGACTAGGAGGTTTCGATGGAAGTAACATATGGATTGCCAATGACCGGGATGGCAACCCCGCGCAAGGATGAAATACCCATACGGCTGTACCCATGCGACGGGACCTGCGATCAGTCCGCACCTGCCGATGTCATGTACTACTATCACGGTTCATGGTTGTGCGACGGTTGCATGGAGGACGAAACGTATGCCTACTGCGTCAATTGTGGGGAGGAAAAACCCATGTGGGAATACCCATATCACCCGTGCTACGCATGTGGATACGAGGGCCGGTGGTACGACCTTGCCGTGTGTCTGAAGGATGTCCTGGGGGAGGAATAGGCATGGAATTGAAAACGGGATACAAGGTGGTCCAGAAACTCAAAGGGGAGTTTGTTAGCGTATGGGCGAAACAAGGGTTGACAGGGTGGCTAACCTATAAGTGCGATAGGTGGACATATCCGTGTATTGGATACGGTCCCATCACTGTGTTCGACGATTATTCCAGTGCGTATGAGTGTATGCGGTCATATCGCCCTATCTTGAAACAGCAACCCTGCCGTATCGTTAAGTGCTTATACGAACCGTCGCGGGAAAAGAGCGTGTGGATACCCCATCTGATTACCGGCATAGAACGTATGCCAGTCGGTACTGTACTGGCGAAGTGCGTAAAGATACTGGCAGACGAAGATGGTTCAACCTTGCCGTTTTCCTAAAGGATGTCTTGGGGGAGAGATAAGCATGACACTGAAAATAGGATACAAGATCGTGCGAAGAAGGTGGGGTCAACTGTGGAGCATGTCGGTAGCGCGTGGGTTTGGAGAGGTTCTATATAGCCTTCACCACTGGACATACCCCAAAGCCGGATGTGGCCCCTTGGTGCTATTTGAGGACCTTCGATCTGCATATCAACACGTAAAAAAGTTCGAGTTCCCTGACGATTATCTGCTGTTTGAGTGTTTATATGAACCGTCTAGTGCAACCAAAGTCTGGACCAATCCGTCCTACGAAGAGGAACTATGCTATATGCCGCCCGGTGCAGTGTTGGCAAAGTGCATAAAGCTGACGGCGCTAAGGAGTGATGTCAGGAGTATTAAGCAAGATGGCAATGGACGATGAGAAGAAGATTCGCGACAGGGCACGTTGGCGAGAGTACCGGAACCGACCGGAAAACAGGGAACGTCACCGCGAATACATGCGGGAGTACCGGAACCGACCGGAAGTAAAGAAACGCCGGTCTGAATATGTCCGGCAGGATACTTTTCGCAAAAAGCACGGCGCGTATCTGAAGGAATACAACAAGCGTCCACACGCACGTAAGCGCCGGCAAGAATACATGCTGGATTACAACAGCCGACCCGAAGTGATTGAAAAGAAACGTCTGTATGCCCTTCAGTATCGGCAACAGCACCCGGATGTCATGGAACGACAACGGGCAAGCGCACCCTTATACAACTACCGTTATCGGGAACGGAAAAAGCTCAAGGGAACGACATGCGTTCATTGCGACGGGCCGATAGGGACAACGAAGTGGTGTACTGAATGCCAGTGGTTTGCAGGCAAGGAGTAAGGAGCTGGTCATGGGTGGAACTACCGGGAGTGGGTCTCCGATTTGTCCTACGTGTGGCGACCTTCGAGAGTTGGTCCCGCGTCGGCTTGGTGGGTTGATGTACTACCGTTGTGAAAAGTGGGAATGCCAGCGGGAAGCGGAACGTGGACTTAGAGAACGATCCGCGAAGGCAAAACGCAGGCCGTTGGGAAAGGAGGAAAAGCAAAGGAGGTTGCGGGGGCACAACGATATGGACTTGGACCGACCCGCGCCCTTCGTTGCAACGGGGGAACGAAAGGTGGTGACGGTGTGCGGAAAGAAGGTGGAACTAGAACGACGGGTCAACGAATCGGGATACGAAGCGTGGGTGCAGGTGGAAGTATGATGAGGCAACAGTTAACTGTAGAACGGATTAAAAGTTCGGATGCGGCAATTATTATCATTCGCGAACACTACTTACACCGGAAACCGTCCATATCCGACGCCTTTTGCTTGCGTGATAGTTGGTGGGGCGAGCCACAGGGTATTATCACCCTTGGCGTCCCTGCCTCACACCATTTACGTGTGTCCGTTGCCCCACGATCACCGGATGTAGTTTTTGAGTTGAATCGGTTGTGGGTTAGCGACCGATTGCCACGCAACACCGAGACTTGGTTTCTCTCGCGGGCTCTTAGGGCTTTTCGGCCGGCCATTGTGGTGAGCTACGCAGATACCACACAGGGCCACCTTGGCTACGTCTACAGGGCCGCTAATTGGCGGTATGCGGGATGGACAGATATGGAAAGGAGATTGCCGCGCCTTGATTACATTCCTATCAGTGGAAAGCATACCCGTGATGCTTCGAGGTCGGGAATTGTCGGGACCTTGCGGCGTAAGCCTAAAGTTAGGGAATTATAGACTAGTTTACCCAAGCCAGACATTGCCGAAAAGTGCGATAGGCTATTGACACCCCGTAACCCTTCTCGGTATGTCAAGTTGACGAATCCGTCAAGTCAGCACGGAGAAAGGAAGGTCCCGTGGAAGTCCTGCAGGTCGGGCTAACCCCCGTTGCCATCCTTATTGGCACCATCGTCAATTACCGCCTGTTGAGCCAAGGTCTGAAACAGATGCGGGAAGCCAACGAATCGCGCACGAAGCGAGAGGAGGAAAGCACAAGGCGAGCCGACCAACGCCACGAACAAGCGATGGTGGCTCTTGCCCAACAAATGATCGCCCTGAGCGAACTAATCGAGCGAACCGGCTTGACTTCCCGCCCTGCCTAGGGTAAACTACTTCCATAAGTTGGAGGTAGGAAAGATGGCGCACAAGGCACCCGGCAAGTACTACAGAATCGGACTCTCGGTCGTCGATTTGTTCAAGATGTTCCCGGATGACGCCACGGCGGAACGCCAGTTTGCGGAGTGGCGTTGGTCGGACGGGCCGCGTTGCCCGGAATGCGAGTCCGCCAACATCCACGAGAGAGCCAGCCGGAAGCCGCAACCCTACCGTTGCCGGGACTGCCGAAAGGACTTCTCGGTCAAGACCGGAACCCTGATGCACAACTCGCCTATCGGGTGCCAAAAGTGGATGATTGCCATCTACCTGTTGACCACCAACCTGAAGGGTGTTTCCTCGATGAAGCTTCATCGGGACTTGGGAATCTCCCAAAAGTCTGCGTGGTTCATGGCGATGCGGATTCGCGAGACATTCCAGGACGAAGCGGGTGAGTTTGCCGGTCCGGTGGAAGTGGACGAAACCTACATCGGCGGCAAGGAAAAGAACAAGCATGCCTCGAAGAAGCTCCGCGCCGGGCGGGGCGCAGTGGGCAAGGTCGCCGTGGTAGGGGCAAAGGATCGGGACACCAACGCCGTGAGCGCCACTGTAGTGGACGATACCACCACGGCGACACTTCAAGGGTTCGTGGCGGACCACACCGCCGACGGGGCGAAGGTCTACACCGACGAACACGCCGCCTATCGCGGACTCCCGAACCATGAAGCCGTCAAGCACTCGGTTGGCGAGTACGTGGACGGCATGGCACACACCAACGGGATCGAGTCCTTCTGGTCGATGCTGAAGCGCGGCTACCACGGCACTTACCACAAGATGAGCGCCAAGCACCTGGGTCGCTACGTCAACGAGTTCTCCGGGCGGCACAACCAGCGCCAAGACAACACGCTGACGCAGATGGCGACCACGGCACATCGCATGGACGGGAAGCGGCTGCCTTACGCGGACTTGACCGCCACTGCCGCGCCCGCCGTGCATCCGGGAGGCTCCGATGTCTTCTAGCGTGGCATTCCCCACGTCACGCTTCCCCGCCGTCAACGTCGCCACGGTGCCACAGCGTAGCCCGCTTCGCTATCCGGGCGGCAAAACATGGCTCGTTCCGCACATCCGGGAGTGGCTGAAGGTCACAAGGCCGAAGACTCTGGTGGAGCCGTTCGCAGGCGGCGGGATCGTCTCGCTTACCGCCGTCATGGAGGACCTGACTGATCGCGCCATTATGATCGAGATCGATCACGACGTTGCGGCCTTTTGGCATGCCGCGTTAAGAGACGGGGCCATGCTCCGGGAATGGATTGCGCAGTTCACGCCGACGCGAGAAACACTCTTGGATCTCGAACAGAATGGGATCACCGGAGCAGGCGAGCATGGGTTTCGCACGCTGGTGCTGAACCGCACGAAGCGGGCGGGAATCTTGGCCCCTGGCGCATCCTTCACGCGCAACGGCGAGAATGGCAAGGGAGTGCTGTCTCGATGGTATCCTGAGACATTGGTCCACCGGATTGCAGAAATAGAGCGCCACGCAGACAAGATTCACTTCTTGGAAGGTGACGGAGCCCGGATACTGGATTACCTGCTAACCGGCACGGAAAGTGTCGCGGTATTCCTCGACCCGCCCTATACAGCGGCTAGCGGTAAAAGGCCCGGTCACCGGCTCTATGCCCACAACACGGTTGACCATGCCGCCCTGTTCAAAACCTTGGCCCGTCATTCCGCAGACTTCCTGATGACCTACGACGCCGCCCCCGAGATTGTGGAATTGGTGCATCAATATGGATTCCACGCCGTGCGAGTGACGATGAAAAATGCGCACCACAACCATCTGCCCGAACTGGTAATCACGCGGGAAAGGATATTCGCATGAGCGAGCGCTTTGGTATCGCCGAATGGTACGGCGAACCCCTATGGGGGATGCCGGTGCGACGGCGCCGGGAACTCGCCAAGTCCGCCCTGGAAGAAGCGCCACCGCCCCTATGCCCGTTCCAGACAGGGCGCCCCTGTGGGAAGAAGGGCGGCGTCTGTTCGCAACGGGACTATCGACCTTACACCGGGGACCATTTGGCTGACCGGATCGGTGAGCCCGTAGGACAGATTATCATCATGTGTCCCAAGCGGTTTGAACAGGACAAAGTAGTCCATAGATGGCTTGCGGATATCGTCGGTTTCAGTGATGTCTACGTGGCCCCCGAAGTGCCCTTCATGCGTTCGCCGGAGACGAACCGCGGAGCTGGGCGGATTGACCTGGTGCTCTCCGGGGATGACGCGGCATCCGAGTGGTATGGTCTGGAAATCCAAGCAGTTTACTTCTCCGGGAAGGGCATGACGCCAGACTTCCAACTCTTGGCTGATGATAACGGACGCCTGCCGCCCGGTCCTACGGTCCGTCGGCGCCCGGACTGGCGATCATCCAGCGCAAAGCGGCTCATGCCGCAACTTTTGGTGAAGATTCCAACACTTCGGCAGTGGGGCAAAAAGATGGCCGTGGCCGTAGACACGGCATTCTTTGAGGCTATCGGTGGCAACACTTCCCAACCCTCGCACGACTTGAATGAAGGGGATATCGTCTGGCTCACCCTGGACATATCCGATGACTACCGCATCCAGCCGCGCCACTGGGAAGTGTTGCCGTTGGAAGCGTCAGCTAACAAGCTACTGGCCGCCGATGCCGTTAAGCGTGAGGACTTCGAGAGCGCCTTGCGCAAGAAGCTGCGACCCCTGGGGGCAACGCCATGAACAAGCGCGAGAGCACCGACAAGAAGCCGATGGGCCGCCCGGTCACCCCGAAGTACCTGGAGCCGATCAAGATCAACGCCAGCCCGGAAGCCGTCGCCAAGACCATCATGCGCAACCCGCCCAAGAAAGACTGGCGATTCCTCAAGACCAAGTGAGCGATGAAGCGGCGGCACGACTGGCCGTCACGAAAGGCGTCTTGAGGGACGCCTTGGCGATGCTGACCGGCGACCAGCGTTCGCGTCTGGCGGACAAGCTGGACGCGCTGTTCGCGGACGCTGATGCCCTTTGGCCGCTGGAAACGCGAACCGGCTTTCAGCAGTCCCTCCTTGACGAGTACCGGGCTATCCGTTCGCGGCTTGGGTAAACAAGTCTATAATTCCCTAAAGTTAAATATTGGACTGTTACGGGCGACCGTCGCGAACGCCGTACAATGGAAGCACTATGCAGGTGGCCTAGTATGTCATGGCAGGATGTACCACCGCCGGTTGAGTACGGCCAACATAAGCAAATGATTTTGCAAACCAAGCATGGCTAGTGTATTAGTCAGGCTATGCTTAAAGGGAATGCCCTAGCGGATCAGATCATTGATGAAATCCGTGCGCTAGAAATTGTCGAGGGACCCCTACGCGGTCAACCCTTTGAACTGTTGCCGTGGGAAATCGAATTTATCAAGGAACTGTGCGTCGCGGATATTAGCGCACTGACCATTGCCAGGGGGAACGGGAAAACCGCGCTTATCGCCGCCATTGCCACCACGGCCATCACACCCGGCGGCGCTCTCTACGAACCGATGCGAGACACCATTCTTGTGTCGGCCAGCCTTACCCAAGCCAAGGTTTGCTTCAAGCGAATCCTTCAGCACATATCCAAGCGCATTGATGAGGACCGTCAAGCGGCACGGAGTCAGAAACAAAAGAACCCGTGGAGCGTCCTGGATTCGACGCAAAAGCGAAGCATTGGCTACCTGCCGGACGGTACGGAACTTCACGCTATCGGTTGCGATCCCAAGTTGTCACACGGCTTCGCGGCTGGTTTGTTCATCGGAGACGAACCGGCCCAATGGTCAAAGGGTAGTGATGGCGAGGAAATGTTCAACGCGCTGAAAGGTGCATTGGGTAAGCAGGAGGATGCACGGTTCGTGCTGCTTGGGACTAAGGCGCAAGATGATATGCACTGGTGGTCCCGGCTTCTCAAGGACGAAACCATAGACAACCGTGCCATCTATGCCGCCGAGAAGGACGATCCTGACTTTGATATTGATGTGGTTCGCAAGGCGAATCCGAGCATGGATCACATCCCATCGTTGAAGAAGCAGATACTAGACGATCTCAAACGCGCACAAAACGGCACGGAGATTCTTTTCTGGCGGGCGCAACGATTGAACAAGGGAACCCCGGAAGTCGAGAAGTTCGGTCCCATCGTCGAACTGGAATATTGGGATGACATCGTGAAGCCCAAGGCAGCCAAGCGCGAAGGACCCGTGTTCGTGGGAATTGACTTCGGCGGCAGTCGGTCAATGAGTGCTGTCTGCTTTTATTGGCCGGTATCAGGGCGCTTCGAGGCGCATGGGGCGCTTCCCAAGAAGCCGACGCTAGAGGAACGCGGCAAGCAAGACCACGTTGGCGACCGATACGCGGAAATGTATCGACGCGGGGAACTACGGCTTTACAATGGCTACGCGACGAACAACCGCAAGTTCCTTGCCGACATGATGGAGAACATTCAAGGCCAGGAAATAGCGGGTATGGCGGCAGACAACTGGAAAAAGGCAGACCTGCAACAGGCGCTATCAGCGGCGGGACTGTATCACTGGTACGAACAGATAGACTTGCGCCGGGTAGGTCACGGAGAACAGGGAAGCCAAGATGTCCGTGCCTTCCAGGCTGAAGTCCTCGAATCGGCTTCTAGCGACGACGACAGCGGTTCTATTTTCCACATGGAAGATAACCTGTTGATGCGTTCTGCCATTTCAGAGGCGATTGTAGTCTACGATTCCAACGGCAACCCCAAATTGGACAAAGGCCGTCAACGTGGTAGGATTGATGCCTTGCAGGCTGGCGTAATGAGCGTTAGCATGGGACGCCAATGGAGAATGCCACCGGAAGAACAAACCATAGACCAGTTTTGGGCTGATATGTTGGAATCCGGTCAAGAGACAGTCACGGCGGTTTAATGCAATCCCTTCGTGACGCGCTAACGGGTACAACCCCGGCCAGTGGGTCGGTCTACAAAAACGACCGCAACCTAGCGGAAGGTCCGCCAGACCTTATTGTGACCGATGATGGCTTTCTCCCCCGCCTTATCACACAGGACGCCACATCCGGCCACAACGGACGTTACGACGCCATCCCGGCTGCTTACCTTGCCGTCTCCCTTATCTCGTACCAGATAGCCACGCTACCCCGTAGTGTCAGCCGGAAAGTGGGTAAGGCATGGCAACCCGAATCACACCCGGTTCAGATGATTCTGGATTTCCCGTCCCGCATTCTTGATCCCGTCCAGTGTTGGACGATGATCTTTCGGGACATGATTTCACGGGGCAACGGGTACGCTTGGATCAGACGTGGCTACGCCGGCAAGGAACCCATTGAACTTGTCCCGGCCAGACCATACCGAATCGAATTCAAGGAAAGCCGTTATGCTCCCTATCAAGAGTACGACCTTTATTTGCTAGGGAGTGAGGGGCAGGGTTCGGTAGGAACGCGGCAACAACGCACTACGTCCCACAGTACGCTGTCTTTCAACGGTCCTGGATTCAATGGCCTATATTCACCTTCGCCTATCGCCTTCGCGGCGTCGAACATCGGCGAGGGGATGATTTCCACGGTCCAACACTACCAACAGCTTTTGAACAAGGGCCTTAGTTCGCGCAACGTGATAATGGTCGATAAGGATTATCAAGCGAGCTACGAAGCGTGGCGCAAGGTCGTGGAGAAAGTCCGAAGCGACTACAGGGGCGCGGCCACGTCCGGGAAGATTCCCACGTTGCCTCCCGGTTTCAAGATCGAACAGCTTAACGCATTCTCCGCCGATGATTTGCAACTGATTGAACTGTTGAAGTGGGGTCTTGAGGATATTGCACGGGTATTTATGATCTCGCCCGTTCGTCTCGGTCATTACCACGAGGGTATGCGGTCCCGGACGTTCGAGGCACAGGCCGTTGATTTTGAGCGGTACACGATTCAGTTGCGTACAAGTTTGATTGACAGCCAGCTTTCGTGGAAGTTATTGTCGCCGGACGATCTTAAGATGGGGTTGCGCATTCATACTGATACTTCGAGTGTATCGTTGGGAACCTTGACCGAACAGATTGAAGCCACTGGACGTGCAGCCGCAAACTTTGGTATTATGACGCGGAACGAAGCCCGTGCTGTCATGGGCATGATTCAAGACGATGATCCTGAAAGTGACAAGCTACAAGACCCGAAAGGTGCCCCGTCAAATGGTGGCGGACAAGCTGAACCGACATAAGCGCGGCGATGCAAGGCACGGCTAGGCGCGGCGTGGCGTGGCAAGGCATGACAAGCCAAGGAGAACCGCTATGACATTCGAGGAAATGCTTGCAAAGCTGCATGACCGATATGCGGCAGCGGCAACACGAAGCGGACGTGAATATCAATGCCTTGCCGGGGAATCCCGCGATGGAGTCATGGGGTTGAGTACCGAGGACGGGATGGCGGTTGTGCGAATCCAGGGTCCTCTTGATGATTGGTGGGGCGTGTCGGCAGCGATGGTTGCGCGGGCAATGGACGAAGCCGCTGCGTCTGCATACAAAATTATCATCGACTCCCCCGGTGGTTTGATGTCCGAGGGTTTGACGCTTTACACGGACCTTCGTGCTCGCATGGATAACGGAACGAAGATTACGACTGAAGGCCGTGGCCTTGTAGCGTCGGCGGCGGTTCTTCCGCTGTTGGCCGGGGATGATCGTTACTTGCGTGACGGTACGCTAGTGATGATCCACAATCCGTGGTCTTATATCGGCATGGCTGGTGATGTGGCTGAACTGAAAAAGGTGTCCGGGCAAGCGATTAACGGCCTTCAGGCACACACTGATAACTACAAGTCCTTGATTGCCAAGCGGACCAGTACCCCGGAAGCAGCCGTGTTGAGTGCGATGGAGGAAGAAACGTGGTATTCCGCGAAGGAAGCAGTAGAGGCCGGTTACGCGAGCAAGGTGCTTGACGTGGAACCGGAATCGGACCCCGAACCGGAACCTAGCGACATGGCCCGTGCGGCAGCGAGTCGAGTGATTATGAATACCGCTGCACGGATAGCGGCTAGAATGAGGGGTTAGGGTGGTAAAGTTTCTGAAGATCAAAGCAGAGGAAACACATTCTCATAAAAAACTGACGACAAGGTATGTCAACATCGACTTTATTGATGAAATTGTTGATGTTGAACGAATGAAGCGCGTAGACGAAAAATTGGTTCCGGCTGGCGAATGGGACACCCACTTAAGGGTCCATCACGATACAACCGAATCCGGTTCCCATGCGAATTTGGCAACTCGCATATTCGTCGTCCCCGGTCCAAAGAAGCAGGCAGCGGCCATCGTGAACCAGATTCACGAACTGTCTTGTGCTAGTTGCGATGCCAAAGTTGAGTCTGAAACGAAACCCGCTTGACGAAGCGCGTTGTTCAGTGTAATGGGATAATAACAACTCGTTGTTGAACTTATCTAGGAGATATAACCATGCCTGACGCAATTAGCGCAGCCCTTCAGGATTCCAGTGGATACGTCAATCCGCTTATGGTGACAGTCAAAGAGCCAGTTGTGGCGGCGTTTCACGAGTTCGACAACAAGAGCCTTGGCGAGTGCCAAGCGGCTGACAAGGAACTTGCCACCGAGCTTCGCAAGATTGCGACGGAAGCCACGGCTGACGGGCGCTTTGATGCGAACCTGATTACGCGGTGGGGCGGAACGGCGCAGGAGCGGGGCGAACGAATGCTCGAAATGCACAGTCGCTTGTGCGGCATTCGGGCTGCCATGCGTCCCAAGCTGGAATTGGAACGCAAGCAGAAGGCGCTGGAAGATCAGCACTTCAATGGTCCTTACTCCCCCGAACACATGGACGGTGGCGGGATGCAGAACGGGGTTTATCGCCCGAACGCTCGCCAAATCCGATTGTTCGACGGAGTGAAGGGCCACTTGACCGAAAACGGGATGTCCTTCGATGAGGGCTTGCGCGACAAGTTCAATGCTGGTGGACATACTTCGTGGGACTGGAAAGCGCCCCAAGAAATTGAGGGCGAGGAATTCATGGCTAGGGTGTTCGGCCATACCCAACAGTTGCAACACTATGAACCGTACCCCGTGCGGTTGCCGGGTGAAGTTCCTAGCCGGGAGCGGCCCCTTCAGGTAACTGACCTTATCCCTGTTGTTATGACCAACAAGGATAGCGTGAAGTGGCTTGAGGAAACGGAACACACCAACAGCGCGAAGGAAAAAGCGGAGGAAGCACTGGCAGATCGGTCGTCCTACGCGGTGACGGAACGCGAGGCGCTGATTCGCAGGATTTCGCATTACGTCGCCGTCACCGAGGAAGCATGGGACGACGAGCCGCAGATGAGAAACTTCATTAACCGGCGCGTTCCCTACGGTGTCAAGTCTCGATTGGACAGGCAAATCCTTTCGGGTACTGGCACAGCTCCAAACTTGAGGGGGCTTATTGGGTACTACGGCAGAAATGCTACGAACGATGATGCTGACAATGCCGTGCAGAAACTGAAGTTGACGACTACCGGCAGTGCCCTGACCGACCTTAGGGAATTGAAAAACCCTTGGAACGTCCTGATTGACGCGGCGTTCATGGTGGCTGATTGGGGTTCGGGATGGGTAGGTCAACAGATGGCAAACACGGCCATCCTGACGCCGAATCTCTACAAGGAAATGCTCAAGTCCGAATCGGATGCGGGTGGATACTACACCGGCGGACCAGTCGGTCCCATGTTCTTGATGCCCTGGGGCCTGCGGGTTGTTCTCAACAACGAACTGGTTGATGGCGTTTCCACCGACGGTATCGCAAATCACAAGTTCAGCGGAATCGTGGGTGACTTCTCGGATATGTTCATCTGCCTTTTCATGCGGCATGATGTCCGGGTGGAAATGGGTTACATTAGTGACGATTTCCAAGCCTATCGGTTCAGCATCCGAGGTAGCGTTCGCTGCGCCTTGGCCGTTATGAGACCCGAAGCCTTCGTAGGGATCGTAAACTTCAAGGCGAATGGCGAAGCACCGACAGACTAATGCCCCGTAACCTTAGAAGGCTCAACGGACCAATCGGGCCACCACGGGGAGCCCGATTGGTCACGGTTGCGGACATCCCCCACCTGCTTGAGTTTGAAGCGGTGGACAAGGAAGTCCGATGGGGCACGTCTGGTGTCATTGACTGGCGTGGCAATCGTCCGCCGGAACAAGACCTGCAAAGTGATGATGAGCTTCGTTACGTCGATGAGGACGGAACAGCCGTAACTACTGCCATAGCGAGGGGTACGGGCGACCCGGCTGAAATTACCGTTGCCGCTGCCGCACGTCCATCCGCCACTGATAGCTTCCTGCTTGTTGAGTCCGAAGAAGAAGTAACAATCACGCCGGGAACAGGGGTTGCTAATCTCACATGGGATGAACGGCCCGAAGCTGTCTATCGCGAGACAGGTGCCCAACTTCACGAATCGGACGGAACGCTGGTTGGTGCTATAACGTGGGACGATGATGGTGAGGAACCTGACACCGTTCCATCTACCGTTCTTGATGCCACGGACTTCTTTGTCTACTCCTACGTTCGTGAAGCCGTCTGGATAGGCAGGGACGGAAAGATCATCTGGCGTGAAGGGAGACCGGAAGAACGGATCACCGGGGCCAAGCTCCTTGGTGGTACAGCGATGGAAGATCGTGGTGTTGTTACATGGAACGACGCCGGCGATACCGTTGCCGCAATCTCCAATGCCGACGCCTACTTTACGCAAATCGGAACTGCCGTACATGAAACAACTGTCCTTCGCGTAGACGGTACAATCGAATGGCCGAATGGCGAACGGCCTAGTGAGGCTCTACGCCTTAGCAACGTCCACCTTTTTGACATAGCCGGTGCAGACCACGGCCTGATTACGTGGGACGATGCCGGTGATAGCGCAGCGGCATTGTCGGGAAGCCCGCGTATCCTGTACTACACAAGCCGGACACGGGCACTAGTGCAGACGGACGGGGGTATCTTTTGGTATGGCGACCGCCCGGACGAACGGTATGACGGAGCATGGCTATACAATAGGGACCCGGTTGAAGCTGTTAGTGCTATCACATGGAACGACGCCGGCGACACCACGACAGCCGCAGCAAGCAACTCCCCGTACCATGAAATCGCACGGTACACCGGACTCTCTACGTCCGTTGCGCCAACCGGAACAATGACCGTTGGTGGTGACGGTTTGCCTCTTGCCAAGGTGGGCGACCGCATTGGGCTGTTGACGCTAGGCCAGCACTTCATCATTACGTCACGCACCGACGATAACTCATTTAGCGTTACCGCTGATTCGGGTTCGTCGTTGCCTGCCGCCGACGCTCAACATAACGACACCTGGATTCAGAATGAACGCCGTGGTGTTCGCTATGAAACCTACCAGTTGTGGCGTCCGGGTCGCAGCTTGCCTGGATATACACTCCGCTTCCGTGGCCTTCAGTACCCTACCGAGTACCGCCTAAGCCGTCCGGGTAAGAAGTTCACCGGCTATCAAGTGCGGCAGCTTGGTACGCGGATAGAGAACTGGCAGCTTTGGTCGAACGGGTCCTACCACGGCGGGTCGTCTGACCCTAGCGAACCCTTTGAATTCTTCATCGAGATTGCCGACCTTGGAAGTGACGCTACCCCAACGGTGGTGTTTATTGACGCGGACGGTGCCCGTCACACATGGACACCCTCTGAAGTTGGCGCGGTTTACAAACGTGCGGGGTTGCCGCTCTTGGTGCAGGAGGTTCTTGTAGGTTCGGGTCTCACCAACATCACATCGTTCTGGGCGGTTTTCCTGTAGCCGTCCCGGTGTGTTATGGTGTCCTTCATTATGGACATCATTTCTCCCATTCTTGGAATCGCGGCCGTTATCGGCTTTATCTACGTCCTCTACATGACCGACAAATTTCAGCCTCCGCCTAGGTAACATGCCTAGCGCCCAAAACTTTCTGTACTACTTCAGTGGGTTTGAGGAAGTAGTACGCACGGAACTGGAGCCGGACCTTGTTGAGGCGCTGACGGCTACAGGCCACGTACACCAAATCATCCTGACGTGGCAGCATCCCAACTACATCGGCCAAGGGGATCAGATCGTCCAGGCACAGGTGCGTTACCGTGCGCAAGGGTTGACGGCCTACAGCAACATGGGCCTTGACGGTGACGTGCTTTCCTTCCACTTTGACGGCAGCTTTTTGGCAAGCCGCCCGGAAGCGCGACGTGAAGGGGTGTGGGAATTCCGTGTCCGATTGCGGAACGACGCGGGACATTGGGGCAATTGGGCCAACGTGTCCGGCCAGCTTCTTGCCATGCCCGCTCAAACGATATGGGTACTAATACCCAACACCGGTGGAGTAAGTGCGCGGATAACGACTGGAGCCGATGCAGACATTGAGCTCGGTCAACTCGAAATCCAAGTCCGCGTGTTCGGTGCTACAACGTGGGACGCCGCCGACCTTGTAGCAACAACCCTGTCCAACTACATCGAGAACAGCGACGGGACATCGGTAAGTGTCACTATCGACGGCCTTGATCCATCGACAGTTTATCAGACGCGGGTACGTCGCGTAGTGAAGGAAAGCGGTACGGTTTGGCGTGAAGGTGCATGGTCCTCGCCTAGTCCGTTCACGACAAATGCGCTTCCGGTTTTGACCGGCGTAAACGAGACGCAAGTTGACCGTGGATTCCGTATAACGGGTAACTTCGATAACTTTGCAGCGTTTACCGACAACGACAATTGGGAAGTCGAAATCTCAATTGAGAACGGCGCATGGCAATCCATAGGAACCGAAAACGTCGCCGTTAATGTGGGTAGCGAGACTTTCATTGTCGGCACGGCGGATGTTCCCCTTACAGGTGGCACCATTCGTGCGCGAATTAGGTATGTTGGGCCAAGCTGGCAAACGGATTGGGTTTTGACCGGCACCGAAACCTTTAGCAATGACACGCCGTTCTTCAGCCTTTTCAATGAGACCGCGACCGGCCGGACTTGGGTGTTGGAACTGAACTGTCACAACTTCGTGCAATCGGTTAGTGAGGTTCCGTCTGACTACGAATTCGAGTATCGGGTTGCCAACCAAGTGCCTGAAGCCAGTTGGGTAACGCTTGCCGTTGACACGGTAGTTGAGAACCTGATTGATCCGAACACACTGCAATGCGATTTGACAGTCACGACCAACAGTGTCCCGGACGCGGGTGGGACGTTTGACTGGCGACTCCGTTACGTGGGCGAGGGTGGACCATCACGATACCTGACCGGCGGACCCACTACATTCCCGGACGTTAGCTAACCGATGTGCGAACTGAACACTACCTGCGACAACAGATTCGCGCCGAAACGGGCCTACCCGTGTGGCGTGGACGCCTGCCACAAGGGGAAGAACTAGCACCGGCTGTCCTGTACCGGACGGCAGGGAACCAGCGCCCGCACATCCTTGACGGACCCCTTGACCCTTCTATCCGCTTCTTCGAGTTGTACTGCACGGCTTTGTCGGCGGACGGCGCGGACATCCTGGGCGACGATGTTCTTGCGTCGATTTCTGAATACACCACACATAAACTAGCCGACTATTTCGAATCGGCTACCGATAGCAGCCTCAAGCAGCGAATCTATCGCCGGGTCGTGTTCGTCGGCCTTCCGGCAGAGATACCGGACCACGAACAACACGCGATCCTCCTAGAGTGCTTGCTCCAGGGGTACGGCATTGCATTCTCCCGCCTGGACATTGGCCCTGTCTCCCTCGTAGCCCTTCCGCAAGGTACGGGGATAGGTGAAGCTACCCTTAGCGTTTTAAACCCGCCTAGCGTCGATCTGGCGGCGTTCCTGATGGGTTCCGGGCTTAGTATCTCCCACCTTGCCGTCGCGCAGCCCGCTGACATCCGAATCGACGGCCTGTTTGCCGGTATGGGGTTGGGCATATCAGACCTGGACCACCTGCACCCGGAAGATGTCCGGCTATCCGAGACGTTTACCGGCAGCGGACTCTCGGTGTCCGCCTTGGCGGTGGTCCAGCCTGCCGACATCCGCCTTGAGGTTGCCGCCGTGGTGTCCGGGACCGGCGCTGTCCTCCTGTCCGTTCACAACCCGGAGAACCGCGTTGAAGGCACGTTCTTGGGCACCGGACTGGCGGCAAGTTCGTTTCTGGTGGTGAATCCGGGCGACGTTAGACTCGAAACCCTTGCACTTGGCGTTGGAACCGCTCGTTCCAATATTCTCGTTGACAATCACGACATCCGAATCGAAGGGACCTTTGCCGGGTCCGGGTTGGGTACGGCGAATCTGAATCTGGTTCAGCCGAGCGATTCCCGGATTGAAGGGACGTTCAGCGGGGATGGCGTCGGCGAGAGTACCATCGAAGTGGATCAGCCGGGTGACGTGGTGATTGCAGTCAGCGCCACGGGCACGGGTATCGGATCGTCGAACCTGACGGTGGTTCAGCCTGCCGATGTCTCGCTTGAGGTTGCCGCCACGGGTAGCGGCCTGTCCGTCTCGAACCTTGGGGTTGCACAACCCACCGACATCCGCCTTGAAGTTGCCCCCACGGGTAGCGGTCTGTCCGTATCGAACCTGGGAGTGGATCAAGCGGGCGACCAACGGCTTGAAGTGTCCGACTCTGCGGACGGTATTGGATCGTCCACTATTGAGGTAGTGCAGCCGGTTGACGTACCCATTGAAGCCAGCGCCACGGGCAGCGGCCTTTCCGTCTCCAACCTGGGAGTGACGCAACCTGCGGACGTTCGCATTGAAGCGTCGGATTCTGCGGACGGCGCTGGATCGTCCACCATCGAAGTGACACAACCCGGTGACGTTGCTTTGGCAGTACTCGCCACGGGCAGCGGGTTGGGCGTTTCCAACTTCGGCGTGGTTCAGCCGGGGGATATACGCCTTGAGGTATCGGCTACGGGCAGCGGGTTGGAAGTCTCGAACCTGACGGTGGAACAGCCCGTCGATGTCCGGCTAGAAGTATCGGCCACGGGTAGCGGCTTGGGTGTCTCGAATCTTGAGGTTGCCCAACCTGCCGAAACTCTCCTTGAAGTCTCCGCTACGGGCAGCGGGCTGTCCGTATCAAACCTGACCGTCGAACAACCCGGTGACGTGCGGCTTGAGGCATCCGATACGGCGGACGGTGTTGGATCGTCCACTATCGAGGTAGCACAACCGGCAGACGTACAGCTTGAGGTAGCAGCTACGGGCGCGGGCCTTGGCAACAGTTCCTTGTCCGTTGACAACCTGGAAGTCAACCTTGAAGTCTCCGCGACGGGCAGCGGTATCGGGACATCGAACCTGACCGTTGTGCAGCCTGCCGATGTACGGATGGCGGTAAGCGCGACCGGCAGCGGTATCGGTAGCAGTTCGCTCGGTCACGCCGCACCGGCAGACGTTCGCATAGCCGCCGACCTTGCCGCGTCCGGCGTGTCCGTCTCGAATTTCTCCGTTGCCCAACCGGCTGATATTCGCTTGAAGGTACTCGGTCAAGGTAGCGGGTTGGGTTCGTCCAGCCTTGACTACTTTCACCCTGAAGATGTGCGAATGTCCGGCATGTTCCTTGCGGGCAGTTCTATCAGCGAACAGTTCGTTGCGGACATGGGGGCAAACACAGTTGGAACCCGGCGGAGTATCACCTGGGAGAACATCGACGGACTATTCCCGGACGATTGGTTCCACACACCACGTCCCGGTGTTCCCGGCGTAACGTCTTTTACACTGAACGACGATGGGACGTTCCGGTTGGTGCTGAAGTCTGCCAGTTCGGTCGAACAACGGATGAGGACAGACCTTAGCCTGCACATCCGTTGGAAGGGCCATGATATTGACTTCGGCCATCCGTGGACATCCGTGTTCACTTCGACGATCAACGGGAACACGGTTACATCCGCCGGCGACGTATTCGACTTCTTTACCGACTTCCGCTCTGACCTAAATCCAGGGACGGCTACAGCCATCTTGAGTGTTATCGAAGTCGCCCTACACGTTGACAATGTGCCGTCGATTTTCATAGCAGGGACCTTCCAGGGTTCCGGCCTTAGCGTCTCCACGCTTGACGTTATGAACCCGGTGGAATTGGTTGTCACCGCGACCGGCAGCGGACTAGGCAACTCCAATCTGCACGTTACACAACCGCCGGACGTGCGGATAGACGCAACGCTGTCCGGGTCCGGGTTGGGCAGTTCAAGCGCCGCCGTATCGCACCCGGAAGGTGTCTCACTGTCCGGGACGTTCTCCGGGTCCGGGTTGGCAAACTCCCACCTTGAGGTCGAATCAGACTTCCTGAATTGGCCGGGAGTCACGGGACGGCTGGTGTGGCCCACGGACGTTGAAATTGACTGGCCGGGAGTGTAGTATGCGAATTGCCCCGCCTTCCTGCCGGTGTCCTGGCCGACACATCGGGAAAAGCCCGTGATGCTGATGTCCGGGGCAATCGCTTTCATCGAGTGAAAAGGATCAATTGCGGGCGGTCGGCCATCATTAAGGACAATGCCTGACTTCACTAGCCTTACTGAACTAACGGATAGGCAAGAGAACGACGAAATAGCTGTTGTTCGTGGTTCCAACACTCGCCGCGTTCGCTTGTCTGTAGCGGCACCTGACAAACCAACCCACCTTTCCACACCCGAACTGTCCGACTACGAAGGACACGAGGACGTTACCGTTGAAGCCATCGCGCTTCGTGGTGGCACCGTTGCATCCGCCGCCGATTATCTCGCCATCCTGCAAACCATGTTCGCGTTGGACGAAGAACCCGGTTCGCAAGAATTCACATCGGACGGCAAGACGACAATCCATTGGCTCTATGCCGTGTCCGACCCCGATGATCGTGCGTTGGTAGCTCTCCTTGAGAGTGGCGACCTAATCACGATTACCCATACGAACGACAATGGAGACGACCTACTCAAAGTTGTCTCCGTTACTGATTCGAGTCCGGGTAGCGGTACGGGCACCATTACCCTACGTGCGACAGTGATACGGGAGAATGACCTTGGGTGGGGAGACACGGGGATAAGCAGCGTTCGCGTTCAGTTCGGAACAGGTGCAACCGGGATTCTGATTCGTTCACAACGGGGAGGCAGGATTGTTACCACGCCGGTGAATGCCATCACAGCCCTAGCGGATGATGGTACTGCGGAGGGACTATTCCGTTCACTTAAGGGCCGTCAGCTGATTATTAGGAAGAACGCGGACGGCGAGACGGAATTCTTTTATGACTCCGAAACCATCGTCCAGATTTACCATCCTGAATCAACACCTATAACGGTTTTCATACGTGAAACATCGAGAGATGGCACATCGAGAGACGGCGCACTTTTCAATGGACAGGTGAAGGCAATTGATCGAACTCACCCCAATTTCACCGGAATCATATATGAAAACGAGTTGATTTCAGCAGGACCGATCATAAGTCGGAATGCGCATTCAGGAGAAGCGCGGTCATTTAATGCCGGGATCAGAAATCAATATGGCCTAGCCCATCTTTTTTTAGACGACAATCTAGATGGGCTTGTCAGTAGCAGTTCTGGTGCCAATCCAATATGGCTAACAGTCACTGGCGAAGTGGGCGAAACCTTTTCATACCCTGCCGTGATACAGGACGACATCTTTAGAGGCATAGCCCTGACCATTGAAGTAACCATAGTATCCCCTTCAACAACCCTTGATCCACCATGACGATCTCATACGCACACATATCCGGCACACTGACACCGGCCAACCGTGGCATTCTGGTACGCGGCCAGCCTGCAACCGACTTTATCAACGTCACATCCGATCAGACAGCGGACATCGCCGACTTAATCACGATGGGCGACATACTGACCGGCTTGAACGCACTGGATTCAAACCAGACGTGGCTAAGTGAAGTTTTGCCGGGGTTCACTTACATTCTGCGCACGTTCATCCTGTTCAGTCGCAACGTCACGCTGGACCTACGCAACACGAACGTTGACATCCTATCGTCCGGTACGGGATTGTCGAACGGTTCCGGGTTGGTGTTTCGTGCCTTTGGCGCAACAGCCACGGAAGTCCTGACCGGCAACAGGCGGGCGCGATTGTTGAGCGGCAATACGCTAATCATTGTCCGCAACCGGGATGAAGAACAGCGTATCTATGGACCCTTCAACCGCAACAGCGCATGGCTGAATCAAGGCGGCAACACGACCATCCTGTCAGATGGCGGACCTACCTATGATTGGTCTGCAAACGAAACCGGAACCAACGATCAAGTGCCCGCCAACTTCGCGTTATACTCGTTTCAACGAGGCTACAGAGTCGGCCTAGTCAACGTAAGTGACCACACATCATCGGCACACCTGTTCCTTCACCCGGACAGTCAACCCCGTAACTACGAAGTTCGGGATGCAAGGCCGGGGGGTTCTATTTCAGTGGCAAGCACTACGCCGTTCACCGCCTATTTCTTCGGGGGGAGATTCGACAACTTTGTTTTTGGTGGCTTGTTGACGGGACCCGTAGCAAACAAGCGGGCGGGACTTCCGGCTGGCGACAATGGCTTGACCGTGGAAATGCGGGATATTCAATCGTCGAGCAGAACCCTTACCGTGAATCGTCGCGAATCCTTTTTCGATATTCTCGGAATCATCGGGACCCAACGCAATACGGTTGTGACCACAGGGAATAGCGTCAACGGAGTTGCCATGACATACATTGGCGATACTCCAACCGCACGAGCACACTATCGCGGACTACTGCGGTTAGCTTACAAATGGAAGCCACGCTTTATCGGGACCAATAACGAACCCGTCAAACACAACAACGGTTCAATCTTGTTTGATGTCCTGTTGGGAACTGTCACCTATGCCGACTTCCCCGGTTCTGTTACCAACACGACAGCACCATTCATGGAAAGTGGCGATGATTTCGGGGTTACGCTTGACGCTACGGACGGCGAGATTTCATGGACCGACCCCTGGACACGGGCGCGGCCAGAAACCGGCAGGACCGACCTTGTGCGCGACCATGTGCGGTTGCCGTGGGCGTGGACCCGCACAATGGGGGATGAAGCAAATCTTGGATACTGGTGCTGTTCTACGGCCACATGGCGGCTGTTCATTGCCGGGTATCTCCCGCCCCACGGTGCGCAAACGCTGACCTATCCCTTCCTCAATCGCGCTTACGGTAATTGGGACGGCGATATAGTTATTTCCTATGACGAGGGGTTCGGTACTACGGCGGCCGCTGTTCTTGCCGCACGAACAGCCGCCAAAACCGACTACGATGGCGCGAATGTAGCTACTTCACATTCCCTCTACCGGCAGACAATGTGGGCCTTGGAAGTCACCAATACTGCGGCATCGGAAGCATGGTCTGATTGGAATGACTTGCAACCCGCATTCGGCGGTGGAATCTTCCGTCTGAATAATTCAGCGGGGGAAATCCTGTTCAATCAGTCAGATTTGACAAAAGGGGTTGAACTGAACCCCGCGCAGAATGAAGTGAAGGTCAAACTGCCTGCACAAGCCGGACAGTCCTATGGCGCTGGTGCGGGAATTAGATTCAACGGTCCCATACCGAATTGCACTATCGACACAACGGAAGTCAACGGCACCATTGACACCGACAACCCGATAAACGGCCTTCACCTGCTTTCAAACGCAGTCCTGTTTGTCACCCACAACAGTCCCACGACCATTACTGTAAACGGGGTTACGGGCCACACGCTTACGGTTGAAAACGTGGGGTCGGCAACCACCACCATCCTGACCGATACACCCAACCATGTGTCGGCTGGTTCAAACGCGGTCTTGGCAGTGCAGATCAACGTCACCGGCATGGTGGCCGGTCCTACGTCCCATCCCGCCCGCGTGACACTGTACCGGGTTGCGAGTGGGGCAGTAGTAGCCGCTAGCGAAACGTCCGCTACAGGCCAAACCAGCCACGTCTTTGCCGGGTTGATGCACAACCACACCTACCGGCTTGTGTGGGCGTGTCCTGGATACAACAGCATCTATAGGGAGATAACCAATATTGGGTATGGACAGCACGACATTGTGCTCGAACCCCAACTGACCCCATTCGCCGACGAAATCACGGAAGTGCCCACGGGCACGTTGGTGGTTACATCGGTGACTCCCACCTTCTTGCGCTACGAGGTCGATTGCAAGCGAGTCGAGAATAGTGTGACCCTCTACAACCTGAACGGGGTACAGACCAACGCGCTGTTTGAGACGGCCAAGGCGACACAAGAGTTTGCACGGGCCATTGCAGAGTTTCAGCATACCCATGTGATTCGACATCCGAGTCGGCAAGAAACCAGCCTGCTTCAGTCCGAACACGAAATAGCGGGACTCGCGGACGGGGAGTTCCGACATGCAATCCAGGGTGTCCTTGTCCACGATTCAAACGGGGAACTGACAACCGACAACCCCAACGTCAAGGAAGCAACGGTGACAGGGGTAAGCGATCCCTTGCCAGAAGTGGTAGTGTATCCTAGCGTCGTGCCGCTGACCTTCTACGATGGCGCACGGTTGATTGAAGGGATTGAGGGGGGTGGACAGGCTGAATCCGTGTCGGTGAACGGATTGACCGAGGATGGTAAAGAAGCTATTATCGAAGCTATCCAAGAAAGCGGGGCAGTTTAAGGACACCCAATGAACCGGCTAATCGTTTTCTGTATCGTCGCGGCGGTGGTGCTGATTGTTGGCCTGACTGCCGAACGTGTCGGGGTCAATAGCCAACCACCTACACCCACCGAGCCTGCCAAGTCCGTCACACCTAGGGCGACAGTTGCCCCTAAAACACCACCGCCAGCGGCGAAACCCAAACCGCAATTCTGTCACAAGGATTGCAATATCTTGACGGGGGAAGGACCTGAACCGTGTGGAAACGACTGCTTGCTTTGACATGCATCTTCTTGGCGGGTTGCGCAACGGCACCAACGCCGGAACCGGAACCGCCAGTCGCGCGAACTATTCGCGTTTCAGTACCGTGTCCGGCGAAACCTATTTCTACAAAAGAAATCGCCGGACTCCAAGCATGGTTACAGCGTTCATCGTGGCCCAAAAAGCCGACGAAACGCAGCGAGTTCGCGAGTGCATGGACAGCGGCAGAGGACAACAATTTGGTGACTGCCAAACTTGCGCGTGTAGCTATCCTGACATTGAAGGAATGGCGCGACGCTTGGGACAAGTGCGCGTCTAACGGAGGCAACAAATGAAACGCTTGTGGTTGGGCGATATTATGAAAGCCCTTAGTGCCGCAACCGTGCTGTTCGCAATGATGGTCATATCCACCTGTGGCATGATAGGTGACGGTGATGCCCATGCTCAAGCCGACCATCTTACTATCAAGCTCGATACCGAGACGCTGAAGTCCGAATTGCGGGTACTGCAAGGTGCCTTGTTCGATCTTGGTTCGTTCGAGGACCGTGGACATCTGAAGCTCGATGCAACCAACAACAAGTATTACATCCTGCGTGACGTGAACGCAGACGATACGGCAGACAACCGGCACTACGTTTACAACCTTGGGAAAGACGCCAACCGTGCCGCGACGTATTCGTTGAAGGCGTCGAGTCTTTCGTCTATGGTCCACGATAACCTTTCCCTTGGTCTGTACGGGAAGGACGATGTAGCCCTGTTGAAGGATGCGGATGGTGTCTACTACACGGAACTTGACGAGAATAACGAGTGGGTGCGGCGCGATGTCATGCCCATTGCCGACAAGCTGAACATGATCGACCGGAACATCATCGAGTCCGACGAACTGACCATACTCGAAGGAGACAAGACCCGCGACTTCATCACTTCGTCCCTCGAAGGCCATACCCTTGACCAAACGGAAACGAAGGATTTGGTCACGGCTGAACACGAAACTACCCGGATGAAGGCCGTTGAACAGTTCGACGCGCTGACCATGCAGATTGACGAATCAACGGCACCCATCACCGAGCACGTCACCACTGAAGCGGTCGCTACCCGTGACTTGGTATCGTCCCTGACTGACCGTTTCGATTCCCTCGATAGCGCACTTGCCGCACTTGCCAACACGGACCCGGTTACGGAACCCGCTACCGAACCGACCCCGATTCCCGTTGAAGAAGCCACCACGGCGGACGCCGCCGGTACACGCCAGCACGTCACCAACGAAGCCACGGCTACGAGAAGCCACGTTGACACGGTAGTGACTACCGAGGCAGGCAAGACCCGCGAACACGTCACCACGGCGCACACGGGGACACGGCAGGTGGTATCCGACGAAGCCAAGGCAACCCGGCAGGTGGTATCGGACGAAGCGATTGCCACACGGACGAAGGTATCCGACGAAGCCGGAACAACCCGGCAGTTCGTATCCGACGAAGCCATTGCTACCCGCAGTGCGGTTGTGGACGAAGCCGTTGGCGTTCGGGACCACATGACGGCGCTGGTGACACGGCAAGAGGAAGTGGAGGGAGAGGACGGCGAACTGACGATGGTAACGGTTAATCGCTTTGACGATGTGGACGCGGCACTGTCTGAAGCCGTTGGTGCGCGTCAACAGTTGTCTCAAAATCAAGTGACCTTGGCGGCGGGACAGAAAACCATTGCGGCTGCCATCGTGGCTGAATCGGCGAAGGCAGACGCGCACCGGATGGCGGAACAGCGGCGGTGGAAAAACCAGGACATTGACGGGGCAATCGGCGTGGCTATGGATCAACTCCGCCATGATCCGACGCGAATGGCGTCAATGTCGGTTGGTGTAGGTTCGACACGAGACGGCGATGTTGCAGGAGCTTTGGGGTTCCATTGGAAGTTGCACGATAACATTACCGCGCAGGTGGCTGGTGGAGTTGGGGCACAGGGGCGGTCGAAATTGGGGGCGGGAATGACCGTCGGGTTCTAGGGCACGAGGGGCGAAATGGTCGAACTAAGCCTTGAGATTATCGGATTGTCACTTGCTATCGCGTCGGTTGCAGTTGTCGCTGTTGTGTTTTTCATCCGCATGGAATCGCGGCAGGAACAGGTGCTTAGGTCGTTGGAACGCATAGTCCACGACCTTGAACGGATAGCATCGGAAAGCCACCGAGAACATCGGGAGTTGATGAATGAGATAGTGGAGACACGAAAAGCGCAAGCGGCAGAGCATAAGGAAATGATATTCCTTATGAAGGACATCCGCGACCCGCTGATTGAAGTCGCTGCTATTCTCAAGGGACACGTCGCCGAAGAAAGAATCAAGGTTTGACACTAGCTGAATTTGAACTGTCCGTTAGCCAGTTTCTCACACCGATCATCGCAATTGTTGTGGTGCTCGTTGTGGGAATATACATACGAGGGTTAGCGAACGACATAGCGGAAGGACTGGCATTTCGCCGGCGTGGTTTCCGCTGCTTTGAACCCGTGGAAATCAACGATACGCGGGCCATTGTCATTTCCATAGGACTACGCTGCACGGTGTTCCAAATGCCCAACGGTACACACATCGAATACCTAAGCGTTCCCAACTCCCGCCTGAAGTTCTACGACATTAAAAAGCTGGCACCCAAATTGGAGGAAAGTCATGCCAATTGAACAGGCTATTGTGATTGGCCTTGTGGCCCTTGTTGCGTTCTTCTTGGGTATGATCCTGGAACACGAGATACTGCGCAAGCGAACGACCTTGTTCAGGATAGTGTTTCGACAAGGGCGGGGTGGCAGATGGCGATTCTTTATCGTGGACTCGATGGGTAGGACCGTTGCCATTTCCAGTGTACAGGGATGGATAACGCTAGATGAAGCACGAGCCGACGCCAAGCTCCTTGCGGGTGCTCGCCTTGTGCTTGACAAGGGAGGTAGCAAGTGACCCCACAAGGACGCGCTGCCCGCATGGGCCGCAAGGAACAGAAGTTTGAGTCAGTCCCGTTCGGGATTCGGCACAACAACCCCGGCAACCTGATATTCACGCGGGATCAGTGGCATGGCCTGGACAACCCGCCCGTTGTCAAGAACACACTGTCCGGGCGCACGTTCTTCCGGTTCAAGAAGGCTTCGAGCGGCCTTCGCGCCATCGTTGTCACGCTGATGACCTATTCGGCTGACCGTGTAGCCAAGGACGGGTCGCCGATTGATACGGTGGACGAAATCTGCCAACGGTGGGACGAAGAAAACGGCGACAACTACGCGAACGTAATGTCTCAAGCCACGGGTATCCCCCGCAAGGCGGTCATTGACCTTATGGACTGGACCACCATGCGGAAGGTGCTTTGTGCTATCGTTCGCATGGAGAACGGCTGCCAACCTTACGACGACGCGACCCTTGACCGCGCCATGCTGAAGGCCGGGATGGACAAGCCGGACGTGAAGCCGCTGAAGAAATCCCGCACGATGGCAGGCGGACTGTTGGCCGGATGGGGTGCTATCCTCGTTGCCGCGCAAGACCTTATCCAGGACCCCGAACAGCTTGGCTGGTTTTCGGAGATACTGAAAAGCCTGCCGGTTCCAACGTGGGTGCAGACTGCAATCATCCTCGTTGGTGTGGGGTTGGTCCTGTACGCACGGATTGATGATCGAAACAAGGAACTGCGATGAGCTTGATTCTTGGCTTGTTGGGTTGGTCGCAAGCCAAGCTGATAGCCTACTGTGGTGGTGCTCTGGCGGTGCTACTGGTGTTGTTTGGTTTTCATCGGGCTGGTTCCCGCGCCCAAGCACGGGCAATGGAAGCCAAGTTCTTGAGCCGGATGCGGCGGGACCTGGAAATCAAGGAAGGCATCGGCTATGAGATTTCAAGCCTTGATAGTGGTGCTGCTACTGACAGGTTGCGCCGCGACTGGCAACGTTGACAAAGTGCATGACTATTGCGCACTGACCGAGTACATCCGGGTGTCCGACACGGACCTATTCAGCGAACCGACAGCCAAAGCGATCCTTGCGCACAACGAACTGCGCAAGCGCCTATGTGGGTGACGCCATGCCGTTCACAGCTACCGAAATCCTGAACACGGGCGAAGCGAAGATACAGCTTTCCATAGAGGAAGATCGGACGGACCTTGACGCGCGGATTGAACAGGCGATCAAGTCCGCCGTTGCGCACGTTCAAGACAGATTTGGATACCCGTTGCTTGACGTGTCCACTGACTACACGCTCTGGCCTACAAGCGTTTATCCAGATGGCGCTCTTGTGATTCCTGAAGTCCACGTCAAGGCCATTACGAACGTCACCTATTGGGAAGCTACCCAAAAACGGCGAGAGGTCCCTAGCGGCACGATAGACGTTGCCGACTTGGGACGAATGGAGGAACGAAACTCCTACACCCTGTTGTATCCCCCGGCGGACGGTTGGCCTGTTCGGTTGACTTCCACCGGGTTCAGGGTGGTGTTGACGCTTGGCGTGGATACTGTCCCGGAGAAGTGGAAAACCGAAGTCATTTTATGGATGCGCGAGTTCTTCGAACAGTCAGACATGATCCACAAGTTCACGGGACTTCGGCGACTCGGTGACGGACCTATCCTGTAATGGCAACTCGCGACTGGCCCTATAATCTCTGTCAAGTCATTCGTAATGACTACGGGACGGACAGAGAAGCGAACGTTCGACGTACCGAAATGCAAGACGGCTATATCGAACAAAAACGGATCAATACGAAGCCGCTACGCTTACGGGAATTCCGGGTTGACGTGAAAGAGTCCAACCTTGCCAGCTTTGAGTCGTGGATAGACGATAACAGCCACACTTGGTTCAACTTCCGGGACCTTGACGGGGAGACGCGCGATTGCCGGGTTAGGGACGGGAAGGTTGCACTTCAACAGGCGGCGGACAGGTGGGACGGGGAACGCTACTTTACCGGGACCGTGATTCTCGAAGGGTACTAACCGAAAATTTTTTCAAATTTCTCCCCGTTCTTCATGGACCGATACCCAAGATACCATCCGCCGGCGCTTACCGAGTTGGTCACGATTCGCAATCCGGCTGACCGGCCCGAAGCCACACAAGACAGGTATGGCAGGGTAACGCAACCTGATTGGGGTGCCCGTGTCCTAGCTAACCGGCGGGACCGAGCACCTTACACGTCCTACGAGGAACAGGCCACGGTGCTCGTAGGGCTTACTATCTGGACCATCCGGGACCGGCCTAACGTCGCCCATGACGTTGAAGTGGTCACATCCGATGGACAGGTTTACGAACCTGTTGGGCCACCTGTACAGCGGGGTTCGTGGAATGGCGGGCGGGCGTCTCGTTATCTTGAACTTAACACCCGTCGCCGCCAAACCTAAAGGCCGTCTGGCCGATCAAGCAGACATCGTGTTCGGCTGTTTCGCCATCCCGAGCTAGCCGATGTCCGCACCAACGGCAACGCGCTACTTCCGACGCGCGTGTTGCCGTTCCCGTCGCGCGGTCGCGGTCTTTTGCTGCTTGACCGCTGTCCGTTCCGGCTGTGTAGCCGGTCCCTTTGCCGCGCGGTGGCGATCCTTGTACTTGGACATGGTTTCCTCCTTTCCTTAAATTTTCAAATTTCGGCGAAGTTCCCACGGCTAGTTTACCCCGTAGTTTCGCCCCTGCGCACGAACAGTAGTCGCCCGATAACGTCAATGGTCGCGATCACGTATTGCCCGTTCTTGCCGTGACGGGATACCCAAAGATTTGCGTGGTTGTGAACGGCCTGAATCTCGCCGAGTGCCGTTTCAGCTTCGCTCTGACTGTCAAAGCGAAGGGTAAGGGGTCCCTCAACTCTGGCTATCAGCTTCTCTATCTCGCGTCGTTCCATATCGATCCCCCCTGATTTTTTCACATTCCCGTGATTCTGCCACGGGACCGTTGGTGCTGGATTGCTCCGCTAAGGTGCCGACATGGCGACGGCACCAAAGCGCAAAAATCGGCCTAGACATGAATATCCGCGTCACAATCGACACAAAACAAATCAAAATCCCACCTATCACCGCGCAACAACAAATAATCCCACCATTGCCGTGGGCCACAATCGAGGCAGAACGTCTTACCCGTGGTCCTTTGCGCGTAACCGACCACATCTTTCTCTCTCTCTAGAATTCTTGCCGCACGGGCAGCACAAGGCCCGCCCCCGTTGGCGAGACGCTTAAGCTTTGCGATTCCGTCAGGTGTCATATCATGCCTCCATTTTTTCAAATTCCCGTGAATCCGTCACGGGGCCGGTGAAGCTGATTGCTCCGCTAAGGTGCCGCGCGGGCAGCACCAAGGCGCAACTATCGCAAGTCCGAGTGCGATCCATCCGGGTTGAGCTGCACACGCTTCGCGCGCGCCTCGGACTGCAACCGCGCGCGCATCGCGCTCATGTCGGCGCGCGCCGCAACGGGGTTCACGCCCTTTTCGAACCGATAGATAGGGCGCTCGCCATCCCATTCCAGTTTCTGCACGGGATGTCCGGCGCAGTCGATGTAGTGCGCCCCCAGATTGCGGGTCAAGGTCTCGTATCCAGTGCGGTCAAGGCCGAACACTTCCACTATCGGATGATCTGCGGTTTCCCTATCAATGCGTTCCATGTCTGCCTCCATTTTTTCACATTTCCGCGAAACGGTCACGGGGCCGACGAAGCTGGATAACTCCGAGAAGCGCCCGATTATGGAACCGGGCGCAACTCGCAATGATCCAGGGCTATGAACCCAAGAGCCTCAAGCCCGATGCTTGGACATCATCCAAAGTCGCTTTGCGCCGGATGCGCCTACTCGCATGGGTTACGAGCACCAACACCAATTCGCCGGTTGCCGACACGGCGACCATTTCGAGTGAGCGGATCGCGGTATCCGTCACAGGACGAATTTGTTGTACGGTGCGTATCCGCATACGGTCTGTCTGGGACAGGTTCGAGAGTGTGTAGACCATTTCCGAGCTCCCATCTAGGTTGTGGGCCGTGCGGCCCGCCATCAATCAATAAGTCAATCTACTACGCCGAACCCTAGATGTCAACCCCCTATAGTAATTTTTTTGCAGCTTGAGGCAGAAAAATGCCGATTTCCCTATAGGCCATTGACGCCAAGGTCAGCTAAGACCGTACCGCCAGACGTGCCTTAGCGGCTTCAATCCGCGCTATCACGTCTACCTGCGCACGTTCTCCGATAGCGCGGAAAGCTGCGCCGGCGTCACCATTGTGCGCGTCAATCTCTGCCTGGATCGTCGCCATGTTGCCATCCGTTGCCCGTGACAATCTCGCCAGCGTCTCTCGTATCAGTGTGTCCTCTATCGCCATCTTTCCCCCTAGTTAATGAACCTTTGGCCCAAGCCTTGATTTACCGTCAATCTACTACAGGACAGCATACCATGTCAAGGACCTATAGTAGTTTTTTTGCGCTCAAGGCAAGAAAAACGCCAAATCAGCTACAGGGATTGACGTCAAAACGGCCTTCAAGACCCACATTTGAGGGTGCCTTAGCGTCGATTTAAGCACCAAATCACCTATCCAAGCCGGAAACCCCTAAGTTATCAACAGGTTATCCACAAGTTATCAACAGTTTAAGGCCAAATTCCTTAACGATTTCGCATACTTAGAGGCAAGGCTGTAGAATCCACGACACGGCACTTTACGAAGGTGCCTAATGGTTTAGTACCTGTCCGGCCTACTGAAGGCCACCCAATACCGTACTGCTCGTTTGTCAACCCCTATCGCACAATTGAATGTGCCGTCTGGTACTGCATGACGTTTTCAACTATGGGGTTGACAACCACCACGAGCTAAGCAAACCCCTAGTCCATAATCAACGTGCCATTGTCAAACCCCTAGTCCACAATCAGCAACCCATAAGCAACCTGTTGGTCAATAGTCCGCAACCCATACGCAAACCCCTAGTCAATAACCTGCCACCTGTACGCAACCACTCCGTCACTTATTGCATGGCGTTCTCAAACGCATGGTTGCTATCCAGGCTGGATCGTGCCGTGTCCATGCCGTCACGCCACCACCACACCACTAACCTGTTGTCCATGCCGTCTGCTACTCGGAGACGCAACCACCACACCACCACCACCACGGCACCACCACACCACCACCACCACGGGCAGTGCATGGCGTGACGTGGTGCGAGTCGAACGCAACCACGGCACCACCACCACGGACACGATTACACGGGGGGGGTCTTGACATCCCCCAAAAACCGCTATAGGGTGTTGACTTCAACTAGATTTGGCGCTGCATGGCGGGGCAAGGTGCTGCTAGGCAAGGCAAGGCAAGGCAAGGCTGGGCTGGGCGAGGCAAGGCAAGGATTATCAACCAGGAGGAAGGCAGATGATTACAGAGAACGGGAAAACATGGCTAGCCGCATTGCGAAGCGGCATATACAAGCAAAATAAGGGTGCCCTGCGATCTGGTGACAAGTTCTGTTGCTTGGGTGTGGCGTCGGACATTTCCAAGGTTGGGGAGTGGATACCAAGCGATGGCGAGGACATACTCTACGATTACAAATCCGGTCCCTTTATCAGCTTCTCCTACCTGCACCCGGCTGTATCCGAGTGGCTTGGAATCAGCCACAGGAGTAGGCAGGTAGAACTACCAGAGGACTCCATATTTGAGGACTTGGCAGAAGCGAACGATGGTGAACTTACCTTCTCGGAAATCGCCGACCTTATCGAGAAACACGCGGACTACATTTTCGGGGGAGGAAACACACCATGAAGGTCAAGGAGGGCTGGAAGCTGGTAAGGGAGACGCATGTGCCGGGGGTGTTCCAAAGTCTGAAGGGACCCGGCAAGAGGCTGTACCAAGTGGGGGAATGGACCGAGGCTATTGCAAACTGGCAGGAGCTTGTGTTCTGGCGTCGGTCCCGTGACGCACGGAACTACCTGCACCACGTCGATAACAAGGGCGTGGCACTTTTCCGGTGCGAGTATGAATCACACCGGCAAACGAACAGGGACAGTAAGGAACACACCTACAACGGGTGGAGGTATGCCAGCCGGGTGAAGTTGACACGCCGGCGTTCGGGATCGTGCCGGACGTGCGGGAACATCGTCTTTGGTCGCAAGAGAACCTGTAGCGTTGACTGCGCGGCGGCGGCTATGCGGAACAGCATCAAGCCGTTGTGGACGGCGGAACGAGTCAAGGCGCTTGACGCACTTGTGCAACAGGATGGTGTCAATGCGGCAAGCGAAAAGTTCGGCATGACCCGGCAGCGGGTCCACCAACTTCTAAGGAGGCACAAGGATGAAGAAAGAACACTCCCCGAAACCGAGGGAACCGAGAATCACGACAGCGGAGTTCGAGCAAGCGAAGATTGCGATACGGAAGAAGTACGCGGGCAAGGAACTGAAAGTGGGGTCCGCGACGTACATCATGCAGGATGATGGCAGCCTGCGGCGGGCTGACGGACACCGCAACCGCAAGAAGCGGGTCTTTGTCGGGAACCCCAAGGACAGGCGGAGTGCAAAGCAGAGGAAGGCCGGAAAATGAGAGAGACCTATCCCTGATTCCCCGCCACCCCCTAAACGCAATAAAAACAATGGGAATTATAAAGAATACTTGACGGCGCTGGTTCGCGCCGGTAAGCTGGGATGTTGCGAACCTAGCGCCCCTGGGCAGCGGTCTTCTTCTCTGCTGCCCGTCCTTCTCTCTTCTCAATCTTCCGATCCGCCACACTGAACATGGCCTTTGCCAGCAGACGCGGGTCTTTCGGCATGTCGCGATGTTCGGGCTTCTTCTTCGGGTTGGCGGTTGTCATGTCCTCGCTCCTTGCTGTCGCAGTCCTTCCCGCACAAGTGCCGCGATAAATTCTTCTTGGCTCCGGGTTCCCTTCATCGAGTTACAGGCACCACAAAGCAGTTGCAGATTGATTAGGTGATCCGTCCCGCTCTTGGACTGTGGCACCACGTGGTCAATCGTCATGTTACGGAACGGGAAGGCGACCCGGCACCCGGCGCAGAGTCCTTCCTGGACGCCAAAGAGGGTGTGCTTGTGTGTCTTGTAGCTCGGTGCCTTGCCTTGATCCAAGCGGCGCGGAATGTCTCGCCGGTGCTCGATATCGTAAAACAGCCCCATCTCCTTCCGTAGCCGGAGCTTTACGAGGTCGGCGGCTTTCGGTGATAGGTCAATCCCTACCCACTGCCGTCCGAGCTTCTCAGCGGCAACACAGGCCGTGGCGCACCCGCAGAAAGGGTCTAGGATTACCTGTCCGTTGTCGGAACTAGCATTGATAACGCGCTCCAGAAGAGCGAGCGGCTTTTGAGTAGGGTAGCCCGTGCGTTCCTTCGACATTGGATTAATAATCGGCATGGGCCACACGTCGCCAATTCGCTTGGTGGTGCTATGCCGGTACAGCCGCTTGCCCTTATCGTCTCGCAGCCAAACCCGCACACCTTTTATCTTTTTGGTAACTGGTTGCGGTTTGGCGAGCTTAACGGGTTCCTTCAGTACGTGAAACGAGTAGTCGTCCCCTGAGTACCACAGAAGGGTATCGTGCTGACGGTCGAACACGCGCCCGCCCGTTCCGAGCTTGTTCATGTAGTACCATGTGATTTCGTTACGGTAACGGTCCCTCCCAAACACGGTGTCCATTAACATTTTGAGGTAGTGGCTTGCCGTTTGGTCACAGTGCAGATAAATGGAGCCGGTTCCCTTAAGAACGCGCTTCATCTCCATGAGCCGGACTGCCATCATAATCAGATAGGACTTCATGCTGGCGCTGTGGGCGAGTCCGGCAGCGTCGATGATGGCGTACAGCGCTGGTTCGCGGTCGGCTATTTCGCCGTGCCATGCTTCGTCCACGTCATCTAGTGTCCATGTATCCTTGAAGGCCGCACCAGCGGCTTCGGAACCAATTGGCGCACTGTAGTCGGCCTTGGAGTTGAACGGCGGGTCCAGGTAGATGAGGTCCACGGACGCGGAGTTCATCCCCCGCATTATATCCAGGTTATCCCCGGTCCACAGCGTTCGGTTTGCCCAATTCGGAACGGCCATAAGCTCAACGTCTAGGACGAATGCGGCGCGGGTGTCAACTTGAAACTTGCGGAACCGGGGAATGTTGGTACACTGGCCGGAATGACAAAAGCCAGCACCCACGAGAGGCGCTGGCTTTCTGGCCCGGAGGGCCACAAGGTCGGAATCCGTGTGACAACGGTTCCTTCCTTGTACCGCACAGGTATGCCTCCTGTCAAGCGGCCCTCCTTTACCAAAAGAGGAGGGCATGATGCCTCACCTGACACAAGCGGAGTTCGAGTATCGTCTGGACCTCGCGACGGACCACTATCAACCACAGCCCAAACGGGAGTTGATGCCGAACCGTTACGATCTCCGATTAGATCGGGCGGTGACGGAACTTACGAAACGACTGCGTGTTCATGACGCGATGATCCGGCGAGCGGCGGTGCAGATGGAGCGCAACTTGAGGGTCAACCGCTTCAATCTAAAAAACGTCGCTGTTCCCAGCCTGGGGCACATCCAAGTCCGGCGTGGCGATCAGGTCAGCAAGCCGTAGCCGCTTGCCGGTGAACCCACGGGCGATAACCGCCATTTGATCCAAGGTGTTGCGGGTCCGAACGTTGTGGCGTCCCGAGAACTCGTTGACGTAGCGCTGTAGGTGCTTCGTGCTCATCTTGTGATACGTGCCGTGGTAGCCGCGCTTCAGCGTAGCCCAAAAAGACTCGATGCCGTTGGTGTGCGCCATGCCGTCCACGTATTCGCCGACACTGTGCTTGACCGTCTGGTGGTTCGGCAGACCCTTATAAGATTTGTGCTCGTCGGTGAACACCCGCGCCCTGGGGGCGGTTTGTTCCTTGACGAAACCCTGTAGGGTCGGGCTGTCCGTGCTCTCGACTACAGCGGCGCTGACGCGGTTGGTGTCCCGGTCCTTCATGCCCACCACGGCAGCCTTGCCAACCGCCCCCCGTCCCGCCTTCATCTTCTTGGATTCGTGCTTGTTCTTCTCCTTGCCACCGATGTAAGCTTCGTCCACTTCGACGGGTCCACGGAACGGCTTGTCACCCTCCATGTTCCAAGCCTCGCGGATGCGGTGAATCATGAACCACGCCGTGGGCTGGCTCACCTTTAGATCCCGGTGAATCTTCATGGAGGAAACGCCCTTCAGACTGGTACTCATCAGGTACATGGCGACAACCCACTTGCGGAGCGAGAGCTTGCTGGACTGCATCGGTGTCCCAACCTTGACACTGAAATACTTGCGACAATCCGTGCACCAGTACGGCATCGGCTTCTCATTGGGAACCTCACTAGTGTTCGTGGAACCGCAATGTCCGCAATAGCGACCGGCGACCCAGCGGACGCCCTCGAACCAACGACGCGCCGCCCCTTCGTCGGGGAACATCTCGAACAGCTCGAAAACTGACAACCCCTGCCTGTATGCCTTGCCCGGTGCCTTCTGCTTGCCCATTGCCTCTCTCCCTTCAGTTGATGTAGAGAGCGTACAGGATCACGGAGCGGTTGTCAAGTATTCTTTATAATTCCCAAAACAATAGGTTAGCGGTGGAATCGGGGCTTACGCCGCCACCCCCATGTGTTCCCTTCGCTGCAATCCTCGAAATACCCGCACCGCTCACAACGTCGCTTGCACACGGACACAGTGAGTGGTGCGGAACAGTTCGGACAGTGGTAGGTCAACTGTCACCCCACAAGATGATCGTCGCCAACCCGCAAAAGAAACCCGCAACCCCGAATATCCCAAAAAGCACATGATGGAGGTCAAGCAGTCCCACGACCAAAAGCGACCCCATGCAGAACAGTGTAAAGATCGAGAATACGATGGCACCTGGATTTATCATTGCGCCCTCCTGATGTACAGATTCACGAGGTTTGGGCGATTCTAGCCGAAAACAAGTCGGGAAAAAAGGGACGGGTCCCGTCTCCCTGCCGGTTGAAGTTTCCGGTCCCGTGGGATAACGTGTCAACGTGACCGAGAATTGGGCGCAAATCCTCAAGAACCTGGAGACGGCAAAGCGGGTCCTGGACCCTGACGCCGTGCCTCCACCAACCCCATCCGTCTACGCCAGCCGGGACAGCAAGGTTCAGTCCCGGCGAGCCATCCGGCGACATTGGGGTTCCGCGACACGCAGCGTTATCGACGCCTACCGCGCCCGCGTCTGGCGTTGCGCGATCCTCCGCGATATGTGCTTCACATTCCGTCAAATCGCCCAAGATGTCGGCATGGCCGTTTCAACGGTCAAGTACCACCTGGACCGGATCAGGGCGGGCAAGTGCGTTTGGGGAAACCCCTATAGTTTTCAATCGGACACAACCGAACCCCTTAGTACTACTACCCAAGGGTGTAAGAAAGAGGGTTCCCTTATAGAGGGGCCTTCCGATGGTATCGAACAGGGGTCGGCGATTTGTGGTTTTGGGATGGGATTTGCGGGGGCGGGAGACAATTTTGGGATTCCGGGGTGGTTCCCGGACGGGTAAAGGGAGG
>CBDCAF010000018.1:0-83904 GCA_965213675.1 uncultured Binatia bacterium (SeqCode) | reverse complement strand
CCTGGACCGGGCCTGGAGGGGCGAACCCGCAAACTCCACACACTTGCAGGACAGTCCATGAGCCATGAAGGGAATTCGACGACACCGACCAAGGGCAAACGCGGCATGACCCGGATCTGGCGCGCGCTGGGTTACTCGATGGCAGGACTCGGGAGCGCCTTCCGCAACGAGGCGGCGTTCCGCCAGGAGCTCGGCCTCACAGCAGTGCTGTTCGTGATTGCGATGGCGCTGCCCGCATCGCTTGTGCAGAAGGCGCTGCTCATGCACACCGTGCTGTTCGTCCTCGTAGCCGAACTGCTCAACTCCGCGGTGGAAGCGGCCGTCGACCGCATCTCGCTCGACAAGGACGCCTTGGCGAAGCAGGCCAAGGACATCGCCAGCGCGGCGGTATTCGTGAGCCTGATGGGCTGCGTGCTGGTGTGGGCGCTGGTGCTGTATGACATCTTCGGTTGAACGCGCCGCCCGGAGTCGTCGAAGATGCCCCTGACCCTCACCCAGGTCGATGCCTTCACCCACGAGCCATTCGCAGGCAACCCAGCCGCGGTGTGCCTGTTGCCCGCTCCCGCCGGCAGCGCGTGGATGCAGCGCGTGGCGCGCGAGATGAATCTGTCCGAGACTGCGTTCCTGGTTCGGCGGGCTGACGGCGAGTTCGACCTGCGATGGTTCACACCGGCCGTCGAGGTCGATCTTTGCGGTCATGCCACGCTGGCCAGTGCCCACGCGTTGTGGGAGGAGGGGCGCCTGCCGCGGGAAACACCGGCCGTCTTCCACACCCGTTCCGGTCGCTTGTCCGCGGTGTTGCGCGACGGCTGGATCGAAATGGATTTCCCCGCGGAACCGGCGAAACCCGCGCCCGCGCCCCAAGGGTTGGCCGAAGCCCTCGGGGCAGAACCGGCCTGCGTCGGGCGGAACCGCCTCGACTACCTCATCGAGGTCGATACACAAGCCACCGTCGAGGGGCTTGCACCGGACTTTGCGAGGCTCAGGAAGCTGGAAACCCGCGGAATCATCGTCACCGCGCGGGCGGACAGCGAAGACCTCGACTTCGTGTCGCGCTTCTTCGCACCCGGCACCGGCATCGACGAAGACCCGGTCACCGGGTCGGCCCATTGCTGCCTCGGACCCTACTGGCGCGACCGGCTCGGCCGGGACGCGCTCACGGCCCGGCAAGTGTCCGAACGAGGCGGTCTTGTCAAGGTCGTCGTCCGCGGCCACCGCGTCCTGCTCCTGGGCCAAGCCGTCACAGTGCTTCGCGGCGAACTGCTGGTCCAGCCGGCTCACTGGGACTCCCGGTCATTCACTTCATCAAATTCCGTTGGGTGAACGCGGCGGCTTTACCGCGTCCGTCTGCTCTCTGAGCGGCCGGCAGGTCGTGAAACCGTGGCGCATCACGTCAACCGCGACAGGCAGGTTGCTTTCGTGAAACAGCGTCCACTGGTGATTGATGGTTCTCGCATCGAGTTGGCCGGGAATGACCAGATCCATGTCCGAGTCCGGGCGGCAGGCGCCGATGGCGCGCCGGCCGCCTTCTTTGTCCGGCATCCAGCGACTCAGGCGAGGCTGCCCACGGCGGCCTGGATGGCGCTCAGCAGTGGCGCGGGGTAGATGCCGAACCAGATGAGCAACACGGTCAGGCCGGCGAGCACGAGGCCCTCGGGTAATGAGAAGCGGCGGGTGGCGGGCAGGCGCGAGGACGGGTGCTCCGGGGCGGACAGGTACAGGGTGATGATAACGCGCAGGTAGTAGTAGAGGCCGATGACGCTGCTCACCACCAGCAGCAGGACCAGGGCCCAGAGGTCGGAGAACACACCGGCGGTGAGCACGTAGAACTTGCCCACGAACCCGGCCGTCAGCGGAATCCCGGCCAGCGAGAACAGCATCAGCGTAAGCGCGCCGCTCACCCAGGGGCGGCGCCAGAACAGGCCGCGGTAATCGCCGATCTCGTCGGCCTCCTTGTGTTCGTCCGAGAGCGCGGTGATGATGCCGAAGATGCCCAGGGAGGTGACGAAGTAGGCCACCAGGTAGAACGTCACCGCCTGCGACCCTTCCCGGGAGGCGGCGATCACGGCCACCAGCAGGTAGCCCATATGCGCGATGGACGAATAGGCCAGCAGGCGCTTGAGATTGTCCTGCAAGAGCGCCAGCAGGTTGCCGAGGAACATCGAGAGCACCGCGATGACCGCCAGCACCGTGGCCACCGAATCGTAGTCCAGGAGCCCGCTGTACTGCCCGTAGCGCAGCAGCAGCGCCACCATCGCGCCCTTGGAAACCGTGGTGAGGTAAGCCGTGACGGGCGTGGGCGCCCCTTGGTAGACGTCCGGCGCCCACATGTGGAACGGCGCCACCGCGAGCTTGAAGCCGGCGCCGACGATCAGCATGGCGAAGCCGCCGAGAAGCAGCACCGAAGGCTCACGGGTCTGGGCCGACAGCACCGAGGTCATGGCGGTGAAGTCCATGGTGCCGAGGTCCGCGTAAATGAGCGCCATGCCGAAGAGCAGGAAGGCTGCCGAAGCGGCCGCCAGGATCAGGTATTTGATGCCGGATTCCAGCGCCGTGCGCGTGGTGCGCAGATAGGCGACGAGTCCGTAAAGGGAAACGCTGAGTATCTCCAGCCCCACGAAAAACGAAATGAAGTGGTTGCTGGCCGTCAATACGGCACAGCCGAAGGTGGCCAGCGTGAGCAGGAGATAGAACTCCTCGCGGTTTCCCGACACGCGCTCGAGGTAGCTGTACGACAGCACGATGACGACCAGGGTCGCGGCCGACACCAAGCCGATGTAGAAGAGCGCGTATCCGTCGATGATCAGCAGTGGCGCCAGCGGCGGCGCGGCGCTGGTGGCGGTGCCGCTCAGCAGGGCCAGCGGCAGGGCCATGCCCACGAGCGAGATGAGCGCGGCGAGCCAGTGGCTCCGGCGGAACGAGATCACCAGCATGAGCACCAGTGGCGTCAAGCCCAACAGGACGATGGGGGTCAGTGCGCTGAAGGGGTTCAAGGCCGCTCACCTCCAACCAGCGATGTGGACGCGACCGCGCCGCGCGCCGCGCTGTCCGTGTCCACCGGGCGCGCAGCCGTGGCGCGGGTATGGGCGGCGAACTTCCGCATCTCGGCGAGGGCGTGTCCGGAAGTGGTCAACACCGGCTGCGGGTAGAGCCCGAGCCACAGCGTCGCGCCGATGAGCGACCCCATGATCGCCATCTCCCGGCCGCTCGTGTCGTGGATCTGCCAGTCTCCCGCGTTGGCGCCGTAGTAGACCTTCTGCATCATCCACAGCGAGTAAATCGTCGCGGCCACGAGACCCAGCGACGCCAGCACCGTCAGCGGCGCGTTCACCTGGAATGCGCCCAGCAGCACCAGAAACTCGCCCACGAAGCTCGCCAGTCCCGGCAATCCCAGCGACGCCATGGCAAAGAACAGGCCCACGCCGCCCATGCGTGGCATCACCGCCCATAGACCGCCGAAACGTCCCAGCTCGCGGGTGTGCGTACGGTGCTGCAGGTCCCCCACCATGATGAACAGCGCGGCGGCGCTGAATCCGTGGGACAGCATGATGATGATCGCCCCCTGAAGCGCCAGCTCGTTCCCCGCGAATATTCCCAGCAGCACGAAGCCCATGTGGCTGATGCTGGTGTACGCCACCATGCGCTTCAGGTCAGTCTGGCCCAGGGCCAGGACCGCGCCGTAGAGGATGCCGGCCACGGCCAGGATCATGGCGAACACGGTGAAGTCCGCCACCGCCTGCGGAAACATCGGCACCACGAAACGGAGCATGCCGTAAGCGCCGATCTTGAGCACCAGGCCCGCCAGCGCCACGCTGCCCGCGGTGGGCGCCTGGGTATGGGCGTCGGGCAGCCAGGTGTGGAACGGCACCACCGGGAGCTTCACGGCAAAGGCGATGAAGAAGCCCAGCATGAGCCAGAACGCCTTGGTCTCCGACATGACCGTGCCCAACAGATCCAGGTAGTCGAAGGTGATGACGCCGGTGGACTGCCAGTGCACGACCACCAGCCCCAGGATGGCCAGAAGCATCAACAGGCCACTCCCCTGGGTGATGATGAAAAACTTGGTGGTGGCGTAGACGCGGTTCTCGTAGCCCCAGATGCCGATGAGGAAATACAACGGCAAGAGCGAGATTTCCCAGAAGGCGAAGAAGAGGAACAGGTCGAAGGCGATGAATACCCCGGAAAGGGCCGTGAGAATGAAGAGCAGGTTGAAGTGGTAGAGGCCCACAGAACGGGTGATGGAGTTCCAGGAGGCGAGCACCGCCAACACCGTGAGGAAGCTCGCCAGCAACAGCATCAACAGGCTGATGCCGTCCACGGCCAAGTGGAAGCTGATCCCCAACTGCGGGATCCACGGGTGCTTGGAGGCCATGAGCCACCCGTCCGGTGCGGGTGCGACGCGGGTGAAGAAGACGCTCCACGTCACGAGCAGCAGAAGCAGGTGGAGCAGCGCCGTTGCCAGCGCGATCCAGCGCGCCCACAGGTCGCTCCACCGCCCCGCGATCCACGCCGCGAGGCCGCCCGCGAAAGGCAAAAGCAGGATCCAGGCAAGGCTCATAGGATGATCACCAGTCCCACGGTCAACACCGCGCCCACCGCGATGCCGGTGGCGTACCAGCGCACCGCGCCCGTCTGGGTGATGCTCACGACGACATGGAGCGTCTCGGTGACGAAGGCGACGGCGCGATAGAAGCCGTCGATGAAGTCGTCCTTGTTGACCTTCGCGCACCACAGCCAAGGCTGGACAAAGAGCGCGTCATAGAGCGTGTCGAAGCCCCAGCCGCTGAACCACAGACGCTCCAGGCCACGCGCCCACGGCTGCTCCCCGAGGCGCTTCATGGCCTCGGGCGGCGCCATCACCAGCGTCCAGACGAGCCAGATGCCCCCCAGCGACGCGGCCGCCGCCATCATCTCGAACAGAAGCTCGGCGCCGTAGCTCGCGTGCACACCGTGATACTCCGGCAACGTCGTGTTCAGGAAGCCGGAGAACAGGGTGAGCGTGCCCATGGTATGGGGCAACTCGATCACCCCGGCCGCCACCGAAAGCACCGCCAGGATCCCCAGCGGAATGCGTACGCACGGGCCGGGTTCACGGATGGGCATGAGCTGCCGCACCCACTCGGTGGCCTCGCGGTAGAAGGTCAGGAACACCATGCGGAACGTGTAGACGGAAGTCAGCAGCGCCCCGGCCAGCGCCCCGGCCCACAGCCAGACGCCGCCGATCTCGGAATTGTACGCGTTCCAGATGATCAGGTCCTTGCTGTAGAAGCCCGCGGTCACCACCGGCACCGCCGCCAGCGCCGCGGAACCGATGAGAAAACACCGGAACGTGAACGGCATCTGCCGTCGCAGTCCGCCCATGCGGTACATGTCCTGCTCGTGGTGCAGGGCCATGATGACCGCACCCGCCCCCAGGAACAGGAGCGCCTTGAAAAAGGCGTGGATCATGAAGTGGAACAGCGCCGCCGACCACGCGCCCACCCCCAGAGCCAGGAACATGTAGCCGATCTGGCTGATGGTGGAGTAGGCGAGCACGCGCTTGATGTCGGATTGCACCAAGGCGGCGAAGCCGGCCATCAAGAGCGTCAGCGTGCCGATGACCGCCACCAGCGTCAGCACCGCCGGCGCCAGGGTGAAAAGCACGTGGGTGCGGGCGATGAGGTAGACGCCCGCGGTGACCATGGTGGCCGCGTGGATGAGGGCGCTCACCGGCGTGGGTCCGGCCATGGCGTCCGGCAGCCAGGTCTGGAGCGGAAGCTGCGCCGACTTGCCCACGGCCCCGCCGAGAAGCAGCAGCGCCACCACGGTGGCCATGCCCGAACCGGGCTGGAACTGCTGCCCCGCGCGCTCCAGGAGCGCCTGGATGTCCAGGGTGCCCAGCTCGGCGAAGAGCAGGAACAGCGCCATGAGCATGGCCGTGTCCCCCACCCGGGTGACGATGAAGGCCTTGCTCGCGGCCCGGCTGTTGGCCTCGTCCTTGTAGAAGAAGCCGATGAGCAGGTAGCTGCACAGGCCCACGCCCTCCCAGCCCAGCAGCAGCAGCATGAGGTTGTCGGCCAGGAGCAGGATCAGCATGGCGCACACGAACAGGTTCATGTACGCGAAGAAGCGGCTGTAACCCTCTTCCTCCATCATGTATTCGATGGAATAGAGGTGGATCAGAAAGCCCACGAAGGTCACGACGAAGATCATCGTCAGCGACAGGGCGTCGAGATGGAAGGCGAAGGCGGGACGGAAGCCGGCCACGTCCACCCACACCCACAGAGTCTGAACAAAGCTGCCCCCGGCGGGGGGTGCGGCCATGAAGCTCAGTCCCACGAGCAGCGTGACCACCGCCGACAGGCCCACGGAGCCCGCGCCCACGTACGCCACCTCGGTGCGCGTCAGGCGCGACCCCACCAGCGTGAGGGCGACAAAGCCGGCGAGGGGAAAGGCGGGTATCAGCCACAGCAACTCGAGCATGTCAGCCTCTCAGGTCGCTCACCGTGTCGACGTCCAGGGTATTGAAGCGATAGTAGAGCTGCACCACCAGGGCGAGACCCACCGCCGCTTCGGCCGCGGCCATGGCCAGGATGAAAAAGAACATGACCTGTCCGTCGGCCTGACCCCAGTGCGCCCCCGCCACCACGAAGGCCAGGGCGGCGGCGTTGAGCATGATCTCCAGGGACAGCAGCACGAAGATGATGTTGCGGCGCACCAACACGCCCGTGAGCCCGAGGGTGAACAATACCGCCGCCAGCGCGAGTCCGTGCTCCATGGGAACCGCGGCCATCAGGACTCATCCTCCTCGCCGCCGGCAGGCGCCCGCCGAGCCAGATGGAACGTGCCCACGAGGCCAGCCAGCAGCAACATGGCCGCCAACTCCACCCCGAGCACGTAGCGGCCGAAGAGGGCGGCGCCCACACGCTTGGCATCCACGCCCGCGGGAGCACCCGCCGCCACAGGCTCGGTGGCCACCACCACCAGGAACTCGGCAAACAGGATCGCCGTGAGAAGCGCGGGGCCGATCCATGCCCTGGGTTGCAGCCACCGGCGCTCCCGGGCCGTGGCCTCGGCGCCGAGATTGAGCATCATCACAACGAACACGAACAGCACCACGATGGCGCCGGCGTAGACGATCACCTCCAGGGCCGCCACGAACGGCGCGCCGAGAGTGAAGAAGATCAGCGCCAACGACAGCAGCGACACGATCATGTACAGTAGCGCGTGCACCGCGTTGGAGCGCGTGATGACCATGGCCGTCGAGACGACGGCAACGGCAGCCGCCAGGTAATAGATAAGCGTCATGGCGTTGTGAATGCTCGGTTACGGCCTGTTCCGGGCCGTGGCGCCGGTCACGGCAACAGACTCTTCACGTCCACGGGCTTGTCCTCGTTCTCGGACGCCCCCTTTTCCTTTCCGTCGATGGCCAGGCCGGCGACCCGGTAGAAGTTGTAGCCGGGATACTTGCCGGGGCCGTTGATCAGGAGATCCTCCTTCTCGTACACGAGGTTCTGCCGGTTGTACTCGCACAACTCGAAGTCCGGCGTCAGTTGAATCGCGTACGTCGGACACGCCTCCTCGCACAGGCCGCAGAAGATGCAGCGCGAGAAGTTGATGCGGAAGAACTCGGGGTAGCGCCGTCCGTCCGCCCGCTCCCCGGCCTGGAGCGCGATGCAGTCCACCGGACAGGCGGCGGAACAGAGGTAGCAGCCGACGCAGCGCTCGTCGCCGTCCGGATCGCGCGAGAGGATGATCCGTCCGCGGTAACGCGGCGGCAGATACGGCTTCTCCTCCGGGTACTGGACCGTGATGGGACGCCGGAACAGATGCATCAGCACCGTCCAGATGGTCCGCAGCATGCTTAGCATCGATGGCTCCTCGCAGCTTTCGGGCACGACGACATCGGCAAGTGTCCCGCGTCACAAACCTCTCAAGCCTTCCACAGCAGCAGCGCCCCGGCCGTCACCACCAGGTTGAGCAGCGACAACGGCAGCAGCACCTTCCAACCAAAGGCCATCAATTGATCGAAGCGCGGTCGTGGCAGCGCCGCCCGCAACAGAATGAATATCAGGATGAAGAACAGCAGTTTCAACACGAACCAGACGATGCCCGGCAGCACCGGTCCCATCCAGCCGCCGAAGAACAGCGTCACCATCATCGCCGAGATCACGGTGACGCCGACGTACTCACCAACGAAGAACATGCCGAACTTCATCCCGGAGTACTCGGAGTGGAACCCTGCCACCAGCTCGGCTTCGGCCTCGGGCAGGTCGAAGGGCAGCCGATGGGTCTCCGCCAGCCCCGCGATGAAGAAGATGACGAAACCCAGGAACTGCGGCACGATGAACCAGACGTCCTGCTGTGCGGCGACGATGTCGCGCAGGCTGAAGGAGCCCGCCATGAGCACCACGCCCATGAGCGACAGGCCCATGAACACTTCGTAGCTCACCATCTGCGCCGAGGCCCGAAGTCCCCCAAGGAGCGCGTACTTGTTGTTGGAGGCCCAGCCCGCCAGCACCACGCTGTAAACGCCCATGGACGACATGGCGAGGAAGAACAGCAGTCCGATGTTGAGGTCGGTGACGCCGATGGTCGCGGTGATGGGGATCACCGCCACCGACATCAGCCCGGTGACGACGATGACCGCGGGCGCGAGTATGAAAACGGTCCGGTCCGCGAACGGCGGGACCCAGTCCTCCTTGGTGAAGATCTTGATCATGTCGGCCAGCACGATGCCGAGTCCGAACGGACCCACCCGGTTGGGGCCATGACGGTCCTGCAGCAGGGCAAGGAAGCGCCGCTCCAGCCAGATGAGCAGCGCGGCCAGGATCAGAGGCGCGTTCAGCACCCCCAGGATCACCGCTATCTGTAGCAACACGTCCGTCACGTCAAACCCTGCGGCAGCGGCTCCAGGCGGGGACATCGACGCCCCGGAGGCTGCCGATTCCCACCGGCACGCCCACCAGACCCTCGGTCAGGCTCGGCAAAAGGCGGGCCGGCAACTGGAACACCGCGCCGCCCAAGTTGATCTCCACGAACTCTCCGTCCTGCACTCCCAGCGTCCGCGCATCCTCCGGATTGAGCGCCGCGTACGGCCCGGGACTCCGCTGCGCCACTGGCGGCGCGGCCGCGCTCTGCTCCTCCGAGCCGAAGATATGGTGCAATGGCACCACCAGAAACATGCTGACGCGGCGCTTGAACGCCGGCGGAATCTCGTCGGTGTAGGCCGCGGCGCCGTTGGCCACGGGCTCAATGAGGCGAACGCCCGGATCGCCGCCCGCGAGCGGGCCGCCCACCTCGGCCTGGAACTTGTGGAGCGACTGGGCAGAGTTCCATCGTGGCGCCCAGAAACGCGTGATCAGCGGCGCCGGGGGCTGCTGCGGATAGCCCTCCATGGTGAACGCCAACGGCGACTCCGGGTCTTCCGGCGGTTTGGGCTCATGCACGCTCACGTCGGCCCCCATGGCGGTGCGGCCGCTGGCGCGCGGGGACAAACGCGGCACCTTCGCGCCGTTCACCCGGAACGAAGCGCCGGCCACATGTTCCGGCAATCCCTCGAACGCCGCCACCGAGCGCCCCAGCGCGGCCAGGAGGTCATCCGGCGAGCGCAGCCCCGTCAACTCGCTGCGTCCGGCCGCCTGGGCCAGTTCCCCCAGCCACCGCCACGCCGGCTTCACCTCGCCCTGGGGCACGAAAACCTGGTAGAAGCGCTGCGCGCGGCCCTCATTGTTCACCACCGTGCCCTCGGTCTCGGCGAACGTGCCCGAGGGAAACGCCACCTCGGCGCCGGCTACCGTGTCCGTAGCGCTGTGGTCGATGGCAACCACGTGGGCGGACCCCAGCATGGCATCCACGGAGGCGCGGCCCACCCGGCGGTAAAGGTCGTTCTCCAGCACCACCACCGTGTCGACCAGATTGTCCGCCACTCGCTGAAAGGCTTCGGCGGTGCCCATGGCGTTGAGCAGTCCCAAGCCGAAACTGTTGCATTCCGACGCCGTGAAACAGAGGTTGGCGGTGCCGGCCCCGCCGAGCGCGCGCGCCACCTGCGCCGCGGCATCCACCACCGGCTCGCTGGCGCAACCCGATCCGGACACGACCAGCGGCCGCTCCGCTGCCCGGAGGGCCGTGGCAATCGCCTGGACCGCGGCGCGCTCTTCCCGCGACAGCCCCTTCACCGCGGGCGCGCTCGCATCCAGCGCCCGCGCCACCGCGAACCCCAAGCGCGCCACGTCGTGGGGCGCGCCCCGGAAGCACTGGGTGGCCACGTCGTCGAGCCGGGTGCCCGCCGGGGTGGCGATGAAGAGCGGCCCTCCTTGTTGCTGTATCACCTCGCGCAGGGCCGCGTCGTCCCACCGCGGAATGCGCAACTGCATGGCGTCCCTGCGCGGCGCCTGCTTCACGGCTTGCCGTATCGCGAGCGCAAGCAACGGCGCCGTCTGGGTGACGTCCTCCCCCAACACCAGCACCGCGTCGGCGGACTCCACCTCGCGCAGCGACGGCGTGCGAACGCCGGCGCCCCGGAGCACATGCAGCATGCGCGCCACCAAGTGTTCTTCGCCCGGGGCCATGCCGCTGAAGTAGTTCCGCGGACCCACGAGCTGCCGCAGCGCGAAGTTCGCCTCCATGGACGCCCGCGGCGAACCGATGCCGATGACGCGGGACTGCCGGCCCAGGAGGAGCGCGGTCCGCTTCAGCGCATCGGCGCCGCTGACCGGACGGCTCTCGCCATCGTGGTGCAGGCGCGGCTGGCGCAGGCGCCGGTCGCCGTTCACGAAGCCGTAGCCAAAGCGCCCGCGGTCGCACAGGAAGTAGCCGTTCACCTGGGAGTTGTAGCGATTGAGGATGCGCCGGACCTCGCCGTAGCGCTCGCCGGCAATGGTGTTGCAGCCGAGGCTGCAATGGGCGCACACCGACGGCGCGGTCTGCAGGTCCCACTTGCGGGTGTAGTGCTGCTTCAGGGTCTTGTCGGTGAAGACGCCGGTGGGACAGACCTCCACGAGGTTGCCGCTGAATTCGTTCTCCAGCACGCCGTCCTCGTGGCGCCCGAAGTAGACGTGGTTGTGGGAAGCGAAGGCGTCCAGATCCTTGCCGCCCGCGTAGTCCCGGTAGTAGCGAACGCAGCGGTAACAGGTGATGCAGCGGTTCATCTCGTGGTTGATGAACGGCCCCAGTTCCTGGTTGGCGAATGTGCGCTTGCCGAAGCGGTAGCCGCGGTAGTTGTGCCCGGTCATGACCGTCATGTCCTGGAGGTGGCATTCGCCGCCCTCGTCGCACACCGGGCAGTCATGCGGGTGGTTGCTCATCAGCAGCTCGACGATGCCCGCGCGGAACCGCGCCGCGTCCTTGTCGAGGATGGAGATGCGCGCGCCGTCCATGGCGGGCGTCATGCACGCCATGACGATGCGGCCGCGCTGGTCGTTCTCGTCCCGGTACTGCTTGACCGCGCACTGCCGGCAGGCGCCCACCGAACCCAAGGCAGGATGCCAGCAGAAGTACGGCAGGTCGAGCCCCTTGGAGAGGCATTCCTCCAGCAGATTCCGGGCGGGGTCGACCTCATAGGGCCGGTCGTCGACGTAGATGGTGGCCATGATCGTTACGCTGTGTCGCTTCTGCCGTCGTGTCCCGGGACACTGGGAATCAGCTTCTCGAAGTCCTCCCGGAAATACTTGAGGGCGCTCTGCAATGGCTCCATGGCGCCCGGCGCCAGCGCGCAGAAGGTGTTGCCCGGCCCCATCATGCGTATCTGCATCTCCAGCCGCTCCAGGTCGCCGGGACGCCCGCGCCCTTCGAGCAGTCCCTGGAGGATGCGCGCGGTCCAGGGTAGCCCGTCGCGGCACGGCGTGCACCAGCCACAGGACTCCTGGGCGAAGAAGCGCTCGAGGTTGAGCACCATGCCCACCACCGAGGTCTGATCGTCGAGGACGATCATCAGGCCGGTGCCCAGCCGGCTGCCCGCCGCCTGCACCGAGCCGTAGTCCATCTTCACGTCCAGGTGGTCTTCCACGAGGAAGTCGGTGGAAGCGCCGCCCGGCAGCAGCCCGCGGAACTTGTAGCCCTCGCGCATGCCGCGGGCGCGCCGCTCGAGAATCTCGCGGATGGTGGTGCCCAAGGGCAGCTCCCACACCCCGGGCCGCCGCACCTTGCCGCTCGCGCCATAGAGCTTGGTGCCGCCGTCCTCGCTGCGGCTCAGGCCCAGGTACCACTGGGCGCCGTTGCGCAGGATCGGCGCCACGTTGCACAGGGTCTCGACGTTCTGGACGATGGTGGGCTTGCCCCACAGGCCGCTCACCTGAGGGAACGGCGGCTTGGCGCGGGGATTGGCGCGCTTGCCCTCCAGCGCGTTCAGGAGCCCGGTCTCCTCGCCGCACATGTAGCGCCCGGCGCTGGTGTGCAGGCGCAGCTCGAAGCTGTGACCCGAGCCCAGGATGTTCTCGCCCAGGTAGCCCTTGTCGTAGGCTTCCGCCAACGCGCGGGTGATGCGCTCCGCCGCGAGCTTGTAGGCCCAGCGCAGGAAGATGTAGCCTTGGGTCGACTGGATGGTGTAGGCCGCGAGGATCATCCCCTCGATGAGCAGGTGCGGATTCCCTTCCAGGATCAGGCGGTCCTTGAAGGTCCCCGGCTCCATCTCGTCGGCGTTGGCGACGAGATACTTGGTGGTGGGCGCGTTCTCGCCCATGGGCACAAAGCTCCACTTCTGGCCGGTGGGGAAGCCCGCGCCGCCGCGCCCCCGCAGCCTGGAGTCGGTCACCTCCTTGAGGACGTCCGCCGGAGCCATCTCCTTGAGCACCCTGCGCAACGCCTCGTAACCGCCCGCCTTTTCATAGGCGGGCAGGTCGAGGACCGCGCCGTCCGGCCGCAAGTCGCCCGTCAGGGGCTTGTCCATGGATGATGCGTTCGCCATGTCGTCCAGTCCGCTCAGGCGCCCGACGAGTGCCGGTAGCGGGCGAGAATCTCGTCCACCTTGTCGTTGTCGAGATTACGGTAAAGCTCGTTACCCACCATCATCGCCGGCCCCCGGTCACAGGTGCCCAGACAGGCCATGGGAAGAAGCGTGAACTTGCCGTCCGTGGTGGTCTCTCCCGACTCCACGCCGAGGCGCTCCTTGAGATGGGTACGGATGCCGTCGTAGCCCAGAATCCAGCAACTCACGCTGTCGCACAAAAGGATGACGTTCTCGCCCACGGGCCTGCGGAAGATCAGATTGTAGAACGTGGCGACACTATCCAGCGCCTCCGGACTCATGTCGAGGAGCGCGGCCACTTCCTTCAGATGCTCGTCCGACACCCAGCGGTGGTGCTCCTGGACGATCTTCAGCGCCTCCACGCACGCGGCCTGTGGATGGTCGTAGTGGGCGGCCTCCTCCCGGATCTTCCTGCGCTCGTCTTCGGTCAGCATCGCGTCCCTGTCCTTCGACTTCGCCATGTCCCGTGCCCCCGGACTTCGCTGTTCATCGGTCTATGTCCGCCAGCACGAAGTCGATGCTCCCCAGAATCGCCAGCAGATCGGGCACCATGACGCCGCGGCTCATGAGCGGGACCATCTGCATGTGGGCGAAGGACGGCGTGCGGATGCGCACCCGGTACGGGATCGTGCCGCCGTCGCTCACCAGGCGGTAGCCGTTGTTGCCCTTGGTCGCCTCGATGCCCACGAAGGATTCGCCGGCCGGGATCACCGGGCCCCAGCTCACGCTGAGGAAGTGATTGATGAGCGTCTCGATGTCGTGCATCGTGCGCTCCTTGCGCGGCGGCGTGGCCAGGGGATGATCCGACTTGTAGTGCCCGGCGGGCATGTTCTTGAGACACTGATCGATGATGCGCAGGCTCTGGCGCATCTCCTCGATGCGCACCAGCGCGCGGTCATAGCAGTCGCCCTTCCAGGCAACGGGAACGTCGAAGTCGAACTGGTCGTAGCCCGAGTAGGGCCGTTTCTTGCGGAAGTCCCACTCGAAGCCGCAGGCGCGGAGACCCGGGCCGGTGACGCCCCAGTCGATGGCTTCCGCCGCCGAATACGCGCCAATGCCCTGGGTGCGCGCCTTGAAGATGCGGTTCTGCATCACGAGCCTGTCGTATTCCGCAAGCCGGTCCGGCATGTAGTCGACGAAGTCCCTCACCATGGCCTGCCAGCCCTTGGGCAGGTCGTGGGCGACGCCGCCGATGCGGAACCAGCTCGGGTGCATGCGCCCGCCGCACACCGCCTGTACGATGTCGAAGATGCGCTCGCGGTCGTTGAACATGTAGAAGACCGCGGAAAGAGAACCCACGTCCTGGGCGAAGGTGCCGTACCACACCAAGTGACTGGCAATGCGGAACAGCTCGCACATCATCACGCGAATCACCTGGGCGCGATGCGGCACGTCGATGCCGGCCAACTGCTCCACCGACAGCACGTACGCGAGGTTGTTCATCACCCCGCCAAGGTAATCGATGCGATCGGTGTAGGGGATGAACGAATGCCACGACTGGCGCTCGCCCATCTTCTCCGCGCCACGGTGATGGAAGCCGATCTCCGGCAGGCAGTCGACGATCTCCTCGCCGTCGAGCTGCAGGATGATGCGGATGACCCCGTGAGTGCCGGGATGCTGCGGACCGACGTTCAGAAACATGAAGTCCGAGCCCTCGCGGGTGCGCTTCATGCCCCAGTCCTCGGGGCGGAAACGCAGCGCCTCCTGTTCCCGGTCCTGACGCTCGTCGGAAAGCTGGAATGGCCCCATTTCGGTGGCCCGGGCCGGGTGCTCCTTGCGCAGCGGATGGCCTTGCCAAGTGAGCGGCATGAGGATACGGCGCAACGCCGGGTGTCCGTCGAAGCGCACGCCGAACATGTCCCAGACCTCGCGCTCGTACCAGTTGGCCGAGGGCCACAGGCCGGTGGCCGTGGGCAACGCGGCGTCACCGTCCGGCAGCGGCACCTTGATGCACAGATCCTCGTTACGGTCGTAGGAGAGGAGATGGTAAAGGACCGTGAAGTCGCTCTCGGGCTGGCCGTCGCGGTGTTTGCGGAAGCGTTCGTCGATGGCCGTAAGGTCGTACAACGTGCCGAAGGGACGCGGCACCTCGGTCTTGAGAAACTTCAGGAATGCCGGGAGGTTGTCCCGCGACGTCCACAGGGTGGGCAGACCGGAACCGGTCTCCTGCACCGTGAAGGCTTCGGCGCCGAAACGGTCTTCGAGCTCGGCGACCGCGGCGTCACTCATCGTCCGGACCCGCTCGCCTTTCCCCGCCAGGCAGGCGTCGCGCCGATCATTCGGTCATTCCTGCTGGAAGTCGAATACACCGTGTTCATCGGCCTCAATGCGATACCGGAAGACTCAGACTTCGTTCGGCGTACGCAGGCTGGTGGCTCGAACCCGGTCGGGCCGCTTCACGTCGCGCATGGCGGGCAGTTCCGCCTTCTCCACACCCTGGGGGCCCACCATCCAGCTCAGGGGCCGGCGCTCGTTGCCCACGGCCTTCTGCAAGAGCGTCAACGCCTCCAGAAACGCCCACGGAGCGGGCGGGCACCCCGGCACGTACACGTCCACGGGAAGGATCTTGTCCACTCCCTGGACCACGCTGTAGATGTCGTACATGCCGCCGGAGTTGGCGCAGGCGCCCATGGAGATCACCCAGCGGGGCTCCATCATCTGCTCGTAGAGTCGCCGCACCACCGGCGCCATCTTGATGAAGGGGGTGCCGGCGATCACGATGACGTCGGCCTCCCGGGGCGTACCGCGAATGACCTCGGCGCCGAAGCGGGCCACGTCGAACTTGCTGGTGAGGCTCGTGGCCATTTCCACGAAGCAGCAGGAGAGCCCGAAGTGGAAGGGCCACATCGAATTCTTGCGCCCCCAGCGCACCAGGTCGTCCAGGCGCGCCATCACCAGGAGCCGCTGCATGGCGTCGTCGAAGGCGCCCTTCCCCGGTTCCTGCGCGGCCTGGGGTTTGGACAGCGACCACTTCATGAAATACCGATCCTTTCCCGACCGGCCCTGGCCCGTCTCAGACGGAGGGGCTCCCAGTCGAGCGCGCCCATGCGGTACTCATAGATCAGCCCCACCACCAGCACCGCCACGAATATCACCATGCCGACATAGCCCGACCAACCCACCTCTTCGTGAGCCACGGCGTAAGCGAAGATGAAAACCGCTTCCAGGTCGAAGATCACGAAGAGCATCGCGACGATGTAGAACTTCACGGAAAGGCGCACACGCGCCGAGCCGGTGGAGAGGATGCCGGACTCGTAGGGCTGCCCGGTGGCGCGATCCGAGTGCCGCTCGCCGAGGACGAACGACAGCCCGATCATGCTTCCCGCCACAACGAGAGCCATCAGAAAGTAAAGGCCCAGCGGCCAGAGTGTCTCGCTACCCATGAAGCATCGCCGCCTACAATGTCGTCCGGAAAGCCATGCCGAGGCTGGAAGCAAAGCGTAGTATATGGGCGGAGGGGATGTCAACTAACGTACCCGTACACCCAGGCATATTCGAGGGTCATCTCCATCCGTCTCCATCCCTCCGTCATTCCCGCACCCCTCTTCCGTCATTCCCGCGAAAGCGGGAATACAGGGATGGGGTTCATCGGTCTGGCTGCCCCACCACCGCCCCTGGATTCCCGCTTTCGCGGGAATGACGGGGGCGAGGCGGAAGTGACGATTTCATGGCGTATCAGACGAGGACGTCAAAAAAAGCCGCGGCCCGCGCCTGGAGGGTCGGCACCACCAGCGCGCGATCCAGGTACTCGTTGCGCATCTCGCAGGAAGGCTCCGCGATGAGCGCGCAGCCGTGGCAGGCGGCGCCGTGCAGCCAACGTTCTTCCATGCTGTCGCCGGGTACGTGCTCGGCGCAGACGGGATCGTTGGAGCACAGCGCTCCGGCTTCCAGAGACTGGCGGAGATGCGCTTCGACATCGCGCGCCTGCTGCACGAGACCGCCCAAGGTGCCTTCGGCGTCCGGCGTCGCGGTATAGAGAAGCAAAGCATGCCGGGCGCCGGCCGGATCGACGAAGATGCGTTCGCGAATGGAAGCGGCCGGGTAGCCGCACCGCAGGGACAATGATTGAATCAGCAGATGCGCCAGCGTGTGCAGGAGCACGTACGGTCCGCCCGGAAACTGTGGCGGTGTGGAGCGCCTTCCGCTCTGTTTCTCCGCCCAGGCGTCGTGTCCGGCCATCAGGATATCGAGCCGTGTCTTGACCGCATCCCGTCCCAGCCACTCCCGCACGTTTTCGGCCCGGAGTTGCACCACGATGCCCTCGCCGCGGTTTTCGACCGCGGGGAACCACTGCGGCTCCCGTGCGATGTCGGCCCGCTCGACGGTGGCGTCGTACTCCCCGTCCACGTCGGGCATCACGGCTTCCAGTCGCGTGAACCCGGCTAGCGCCAGCACTTCCCGAAGCCGGTGGACCTGGATCACTGCTTCGACGGCATCGAACCGCCCCGAACGGCGCCAAGCCGAGTCCGGCAGGCGGCGGGCGTGGAAGTCGGGGTCGACAGCCATGTCATCGCCGTAACCCTCGGCTGCCGCGAGCAGGACATCCATCTCGGCGCGTTTGATGGGGCGCGAACCGGCGGACCCTCCGGCATGGCGGGCCGCGATCACGTCCAGCACATCCTGGTCCGGGAACGGCGCCAGCCGCGTGGCCACCTCCGGGTATTTCTTCACGAAGCCGAGACCGGCGGCATCGTCAACGATCTGCAGCCGGTCCCAGATCGCTTCGACCGCCTGTTCCACCTTACTGCCTCGGTCCGGCAACGACAGCACGCTCACGACCTGAGGGAACCAGGCGTTCGACGCGGTGCGGATCAGCAGCCGGCTCGGCTCATGGCATTCCTCCCTGGCGTGGCGGCCCAGCCAGAGCCGCGCGCCACTGCAAACCCCCAAGGGGAAATCCTCAAACCGCGTGGCCTCGTACATGCGCCGCTGCTTACGGCATTCACAACGAACGACTTGTTCCGCCAGGTCGCCGCTGGTGCCGCGTTCGTCCAGCCACAACTGTCGCCGGCATGGGTCGTTGCCGCCGTGCACGAAGGCGTACCAGTCGATGTCGTCCACATGGCCTCGGGCGCAGGCGCGGACAAAACGGGTGGCCACCACGTCGTTGCCGGCACGCCTGCCGTTGTCGTCGAGGATCTCGAATCTTCCCTTGGGGTTCAGCGCCTTGCGATGCACGAGACGCCGGGAGCGGGAGTTCCGGCCGTCCCAGTTGCCCTCCTGCACCACGAACCACTCCGGAAAGCGCCACGCGCCGATGTTCCGCTTCTTGTCCAACGGCCTCCGCTGCTCCGGTGGAGGAGCGTAGAGCCGGGGGTGGGGAACCCCCGTCATCTGCATCAGCTTCGCCGTGAGCCGCGGTTCGGCTATTTCCTCCAGGTCCGGGCTCCAGGTCTCCAGTCCGCCGACGATGGCGGAGTGTCGCGGCAGGTCGATCAACGCGCCCGGCCCGAACGTCGTGATGACCTGGCTGCGGCGTATCTGCCCGCGTTCGTTGCCGTTCATCCACCGCCCCCATCCAGGGCGCTTGGGAGGTCCTGCACGTAAAGGTCCACCGCGGGCTCGACATCGCGGAGCGAGCGGTTGGCGCAAAACTTCCTGTGGTGCTCCGACTCGAAATCCGCATCCAGCATGTCCCTGAGCAACGGTTTCTCCACGCCCCCCCGTTCATAACGCTGGTACTGCATGGCCGCGCCGCTGGCACGGTAGTCCTGCCAAATGGCGGTCCAGGAATCGAGCAGGTCGCCGACGCGACGCCGAACGCTGCGCAGCCGCTCGTCGCGTTCCGCGTCGTCCTGAACCGGCTGGCCGCGCACTCGCTCCTCGAAAGCGTGAAGCAGCAGGGGCTCCAGCACCGCGCGCTCTGCTTCGATGTCCTGCGCGCCAGTCCGTGGCGTCATCCGCGAACGGCCATGCCGGGCCAGTCCGACCAGCGCGCCCGCGAAACCTCGGTCCAGCGCCCGCGCGGCGAAGGGGGTCACGCTGACGACCTCCACCGAACGATAGAACGTGTTGTGGTAGTTCAGGAACTGCTCGTAGTGGGACCGGTCCCGCGGTTTGTGGACGTTATAGAGCGTGACCACGAGCCCCGGGCGGCTGTCGTCCCGCCCCACCCTGCTGGTGGCCTGAATGTACTCGGCATGAGTCTTCGGTTGTCCGTTCACCACCATCAACCCCAGCCGCTGGATATCCAGTCCCACGGAAATCATGTTGGTGGCGATGGCGCAGTCCACCCGCTCGTTGTGCTCGTCATCAAAAAAGGGACGTTCCAGCCGCCGGCGCGCCACGGCCACCTGGTCGGCGCTGACCCGCGACGTGAGCTCCACTACGTCCGAGAACCGTGTGCGATCACGGAACAGACTCGTCGCTTCATTGAGCCGCTTGCGGTTGCTGTAGCCCTTCAGCGTATTCTGCACTTCCTCTTCCAGAATCCGCCGTGCCCCGCCGAGTTCCCGCAGGCTGTTGAAGTAGCCGAGAGCCGTCATGTACGGGTCGGCGGGATTTTGCTTGTTGCCCGGGCCGCCGGCGTCCCGCCAGACGCGCTCCGCCGCGGCCATCAGCGCCAGCAGCACCCGGCGCATCACCACCTTGGGGTTGCGCCCCTGGGCCACGACGCCAACGTACTGACGAGCGTTCTTCTCAGCGGCCGGGACCGTGCGGGCGAAGAACGAATCGCGACGGTCCGGCCCCGGCGGCGGAAACACCTGGGTGTCGGGCCGGGCGAAAAGCGCCTGGATGTGCTCGTGGGCCTGCCGCACGGTGGCGGTAGAGGCGACGATCTTCGGCCTTACGATCCGGCCCTCCGCCTCGCGCACGCACAGCGTCTCGATGGCCGCCTCGTACAAGCCGGTCATGGTGCCGAGCGGCCCGGAGATGAGGTGCATCTCGTCCTGAATCACCAGATCGGGCGGCAACAACGGCGTCGTGAGCGGATTCCCTGTTCGCGGGTCGGCGGCGCCGTAGAACCCTTCGTCATCGAAGCGGTCCGCGCCGCCGAGCAGCGCCCCGGACTGTCCAACCCAAGGCAGAGACGCGAACTTGTCCACCGTGGCAATCAGAAAGGCCGGCAGACGCCGGTACAGGGGCTCGTCCACAGCAACGATAGGAAGCGGCGGGTCGCCGGAAAACTCGCATTCCCAGTTCGAGCAAGAAATGCGCAAATCCGTGGGCGCGTCGGCGTTCGGCAGCAGCGCAAAGGAATCGGGCGTGAACCTGTGGGCACACCAGGGACAGTTCTCCAGCGGGATGGGTATGGGCCGAGCCTGCGGATTGTCCTTGTACCGGTTGACCTTGGCACGCGCGGAATCCGAATTGCGGTCGCCCTTCTTGCCGAGCCAGTTGGGAGTGCCCGCCTTGCCGACCCACAGGCCGATCTCGAACGGCCACACGCCGTAGCGTTCAACATCGCGTTTACGTTCAAGTTCCATCGCGCACACCAGCGCGGCGGCGCGACCGAGTTGGTCCAGTGTCAACAGGCGTAGCGTATACCGCATGATGACGCTGACGCCGGCGCCAGCGCGTCCGTTGTCCGCAGGGTTGCGCAGCCGCCGCAACGCCATGGTGAAGGCCGCCAGACCGAGATACGCCTCGGTCTTGCCGCCGCCGGTGGGAAAAAACAGCAGGTCGACGATCTCGCGCTCGGGATCGGAAGGGTCGGCGATTCCGGGCAGGTTCAACAGCACGAATGCGAGTTGGAAGGCGCGCCACCGGGGAGGGTCTTCGATGCGCCGCGCCAATGCCGCAGCGACGGCCCGGTTGGCCATGCAGAAAGCATCTCGCGCCTCCACATCGGAGGCCAGTACGCCGATGCCCTTTTCCATGCGCCTTGCCGCCAGGCGGGCACGGTGCAGCAACTCCCGAGCGACCTCTTTCCGCTGCTCCGGGAGGTCTCCGAGTGCATGCGCTTCGACCCACTCACGGTATCCGGATACCAGCGGCATCAGAGCCGTTCGCACGGCCTCGCCATCGGCGAGCCGGCCCAGCGCAGTCATGTCCAGTTCGGTTCGGGCAAGGTGTGTGAGCGGCTCGGTATGCTCCACTTCCGCGATGGGCGTCCAGTCCGTTCGCAAGGCATGACAGGCGCCGCCCCGGACCTCCCAAGTCGCTGCCACGCCGTGCCCGGAAGCATACTCGGGAACATCGGCATAGTGCAGGTCGGCCACCCGTTCATCCCAGTTGTCGCCCGATACAGGGCGAAGGTCGGGCCGCACGGCGAAAGGGACATCGGACTGCACTTCGATCTGTGCTTGAAAGGCAAATGCCTCGTCCCGCCGGTCGTCCTCGGCCGGTGCTCGGGCGTTGACCAGAAATACGGAGACGGAGCGCGTGTCCCGAGCGATCTTCCCGGCAAAGAGGCTCGCGTCCATGGTCCGGGCCACGACGTGGACTTCGAGGCCCCGTGAGTGGGGCACAGGCAGATGCCGCGGCGAATTGTCTTCCGGCAAGACCATGGACAGGGTTGCTTCGCACCGCGTGCGTTGCCACCGAACCGGCAATTCGCTTCCCTCTTCAGCGGAAACCTTGCCCTCGACCTTCCGGTAGTCGCCCCAGCGCACGACCGCGGTGACACGGTCGGTCCCCGGCGCCGCGAGAAAGCTCAAACCCATGGACGACGGAAAGAACCCCGCCTTGGCGGCACGACGGTCTTCGCTGGAGTCGTCGCCAGCGCCTATGTCCTCGCAGACCTCCGGCTCCATCTCATCGTCCGAGTCCGCATCGGCGCGCTGCTCAAAGCCGGCATAGCGTGGAACAAGGAAGCCGGTGAGGTACCAGTTGGACGGACGCACCCAACCGGGGAGTTGCTCGTCGGCGAGATAGCCGTCCGCGCCGGGGCCGACGAGGTCCAGGCGGAGGGCGCGGGTGATTTCGGCGCGCGCTTCAGCGGAGTCGGCAAGCTTCGGCGGTCTCGTGGGCATCTCAACGCTCTCTTGCTTGCGCTCAACGGGCGAGCCCAATTCATGCAGCACAAAGCCGTCCGCGGGAAGAAATCCGCTTTCCCCGACCGGCGTCTGCTGGCGCACAATCGTCAACGGTTGATCGAGATCCGCGGTCGTCGTCAGATACCACCCATTCTTCGCCGACTCGGTCAGCAGCGTCCTCAAGTCCAGCGAACCATTGCGAAATTGGTGCAACCGATCAGCGGCAACCTCCACGGCCAGATAGCGGTCTTCCCCGTCACTCTCCACCAACAACGCCAGATAATCGTGACCCTCATCGTCGCGGGCTTCGATGATCTGTGGGCCGTCGTAGTACAGCAGACTGGCGGTGTAACGGATCGTACTCATGCCGTTTCCACGTGACACTGGCCGAGGAAATCGTAATCAGCCAGCGGCCACCAAGTATGGTGCGAAGGTCTCCCCGTCTGTTGAATCCGGCCCGCGCCCGCTCCCAGCCGCAGGCGACAGATCCAACGTCCGCGGAACTTCGGGAGCTTCAAGATGCTCTCCAGGTCGTAGCGCTCTGCATAGACCGACAGTCCCCGGGCTTGGCACTCCGTCAACTCCTTCGGTAAACCGCGTTGCGGTTGTTCCGCGCGCCACGATCTGAAGTCCTCTGCGGCGGGTGGAAGGCTCCGCACCAACCGGAACAGCTCACGTGGCAGGTTGATTTCGTCCGCGGGGTTCGGCGGACATCCAGGGGGCAATGGCTCTCGGTAGGTCATGCCTTGAACGTACGGGATGGTCCGCGGTTGTCAATTGGCGTGGATCTCTAGGCATGGGATCAACCCGACGGCCTGGGCCGCAGGATGATGGTGACCACCCATACACCACATGCATCGACTCTTGTGCCGACGAGTCGCCTTCGCAGGTCGGCAGTCACTTGGTTCACCGCTTCTCTGGGGTAGTCACGCATACGGAGGTTATCGTGAAGATCAAGCGACCCTCGCTGCCGTACCCGGTAGTCCATTCGGCATCGTATGCGAGAGAGTCTGGCGGCAAACTATCGACAAACTCTGCCCTGACTCTCTTGGCGTCTTCCTTGGCCGCCGCCAGGGCAGCTTCGACTTCAGCCGCAGCGCGATCTTCCTGGAAGGCGCATGCCTTCGGGTCAATCATGGTGCTCATTGTAGGAAACTAACCGCCTTCGTCAATGTCGTCTCGGTTCAGGCGTCCCGTTTCATGGCCGGCCGGGTAGCGGTCTTGGCTGGCAAACTCGGACTGGGTCTCAGGACGGCCCTCTTGACCGTCCTGAGTAGTCTTCTTGCGGGTAATGAACGCGTCGAAGTCAAACGGTGTCGCCGGACCGGATTGCTCGCCTTCGATGAGGGCTTCCCTCAGAGCCTCAACCTTGGCTTCGTGCTCTTCCAACAGCCGCAGCCCGGCGCGCACCACATCGCTTGCCGAGTTGTAACGACCGGACTGCACACGCTCGTCGATGAAACCGATGAAGTGATACCCGAGAGAAACCGATGTGTTGCGCGGCATGAACACGCCTCCTTGACACCTTCCCCTACTCCTCCTTACGGAAGAGGTCCAGGTGAACGGGCGCCACCTGCTTTGGATTCGGCGTAAGCTGATTCATCCGAAGCATCTCCCCCGCCGTGAACATATCTTCCCGGAGTGCCGTGTGGCCTGCCGCATCAAGCCGGGCAATTTTCGTCTCATTGTCCTCGGAGACGACCGCCAGGATGGATTCCAATGGAATCGTTTTCCGATCCAACAAGTCCGCACTCTGGCTGGTGACGACAACCTGCACACGCTCGCTCGCCTCGCGCAGTATGTCGGACAGCACTCCGGCAGCCGCAGGGTGAAGGGTGCCTTCCGGTTCTTCGATGCCGACCAGTTTCACGTTCCCCGATTCCACTCCGATACTCTGACAAAGCGCTACGAGTACCCCGACGACCCGCAACGTCCCTTCTGAAGCGTTGTTGGCAAGAAACCGCCGAGGGTGCGGATCGCCACGCACCTGCTGACAAAACTCCAGGGTCAGCTTGGGTCCGACCGTCTTCGACGCCACGCCGACCGTTCCCGGGACGACCTTGGACAGGTATTGGCCGACCCGTGTTGCAACCTCTGGGGAACGTGACTCAAGGTTGGCGAGAACGCTGGCGATGTTGCTTCCATTCCGTTTGAGGAGATCCCCGCGGTCCGGCGACTGGAAGTCTCGAATCCGGTCCGGCTTGAGATTGTAGAACCCCATTCCCGCCAACATATCGTAAATCGGCCGGAACGCTCGAAATCCTGAGGCCGACTGTAGGTAAAGTCGGTCACTTCCACCTGTCGGCGGCGGGTGTGGGATGGAGGTAGACAGTAGACGACCGTCGCCTATTCGGAAATACTGCCTTTCTCCAGGGTCGGCGTGTTGGATAGCACATTCCTCGCGGTGTACGACACAGCCGCCGTTCCGTCGCACTCCGATCTTGAACGCGTACCACCCTGTTGCGTCGGACAAACGGAAATCCAGACGGATGCCAAAGCGGTTGGGATGGCCGTGGGAAAGCCGGCGCACCTCGTTGATCCCACCGCGCTCGTGTACAGCATGGTGCAGAGAAAAACGCAATGCCTGCGCCGCAAAGCACAGGGCGTCAAGGAAATTACTCTTGCCGGAACCGTTGGGACCCACGAGGACAGTGAGCGGCGTCAACTCGACATCGCAGGCGGCAATGCTTTTGTAGTTACGCAGGGCTACGCGCGTGATCGTTCCGGGATCGGCTCCAGGGTTGGGTTGCTCGATGGATGCTTTCATACAGACGATAGCGGTCTTCAATTATTGTTTCGTATTTTTATGGCTTCTTCTACTGCATTCGCGAGGTGCTTCGAGATCCAGGCATATTTCTCCTGACTATTGCTGCCGCCGGGAACACAACACCTCACTATGGATGATAGCCGCTTCGCAGAATCTCCAAGCGTGATGAAGTCAAACGGATTGGCTCCTCGGGCTGACGTATTGCCGTCGGCATCCTTCAGCCCGTGAATGTGGATCCCTATCACACCCATACCGTCATCCCACGACTTGACGATTTCGTGGTTGATCCACTTGCGGTTCGCAGTATTCGACCCGACCAGTACGACTGTACAGGAGCGGTATTGCATTTGGTTGGCGATCCATTTCCTGATCGCTGCTTCCCCGCCCCTCTTCACGGCCTCCCAGTCGTTGTCCGATGCGGGGCTGCTCCCTTCGATACTGCCGATATTGCGCACCATGGCAGCTCGCCAGTTGTCGGCGTTGTAGTGAAAGCTGTAGAACACCCTGCGTGTCATTGGATGTGTCTCCTCGCGGTCAGTAGATGCACGTCACCAAGCCGACAGCGATGGTCAACGCGCCGTAGAAGAAGATCAGCGTTTTCGAGAATGTTGCGCCCAACCAAGTTCGTCGCCAGCCCATTCGAAACGGGCCGACATCCATGGAGAAGTCAATGTCGACTTCACTCACACGCCGAACGTGATCGTACAGGGCACGGAAGAGACGTTCCTGCCACAGGAAGTAGCCGTCGAGTCCCCAGAAGACAAGCACGGGAACCACGGCTATCGGGGCAAATTCGATCCGTCCTTCCCTTGCCAACAGGACAAAGAACGCAGCAACCAAGGCCACCGCCCAGCCCTTCATTCGGAAGGAGTCAGACGCTAGGCGATTCACTACGCCCTGGATAAATTCAAGGTGCTTGAGTTTGGCTTCCATCAGGATCGCGTCCAATGGGGGCTCGCCCACGGAACCGGCGGCCTATAGAATAGGTTACCCGATGAGACGATATGCCCCAAGCGGAAGAACTGGGGCACGGGAGACAACGAGAAGCCAGCCGTCGTCACGGCACCCAACCGATATCGACCCCACGCAGACCCGTAAACGGCAAAAATCAAACCATGTATCTGCAACGTGACCCCCTCGTTGACGAACTCAAACGCTTGGCACCTGAAGTGAGCATCAGGGGCGGTTCTTTTGCGCATTGGCTACCAGGCCCTCAGGACGTCCTGTCCGCTGAACGTGTCCCCGTCGTGGAACGCGCGAGACGGAAGGCCACGGCGACCTGTCTGACCAATCTGCTGGAGAGTGCTGGGCTGTCTGCCAATGAGCCAGGGCACCTCGCCTCCGGCGCCCGAGACTGGCCACCGGGTTACACGGGGAGCGTGAGCCATAAAGGCACCAAAGTTGTGGCTGGGCTATCTCGGATCAGTCACGTGAGGTCCGTCGGCATCGACATCGAGACTCTGGACCGCGGTCGGGAACTCCTGTCAATCAAAGGACTGATCGCGTCCGACGAGTTGCCTCTGGACTGGGGTGTTGCAGGCTCGGTGATCCTACTGTCGGTGAAGGAAGCCGTTTTCAAGGCTTTGAACCCTGTTCTTGGTGTCCGATTCGGCTACGACAACGTACGACTCTCGTGGAAGGAAGTTGCGCCACAAGGGATGATGAACGGCGTTGCTCATTTCGACCGAATCGCTGTAGAGGTTTGCTGCACCACCGCCGTCCGTCCCTGGGTGGGCTCAGTTGCCTTGTTGTCACAACAGCCGGAATTGCCCCAACGCAATGTTTGACTTTCGAACATTACGGTGCTAATCTTGTTCCGTTATGGAACACAAAATCCCTACCCAAGCCCCTAAATCTTCATCCCAGATTCCCCTTTCGTTCTGGGATACCTCCACGCTGAGGACCGTGAGGGGCCGTGGGCCGAACAAGGAGGCCCTCTTGAGAAAAGAACTCAGGGAATGGGCGAGTCAGGAGATGGGAGACTGGGATTTACAAGTGGAAGCGAGTCGTAACGGAATGGTCAGTGACAGGAGCAACTCCGACCTGTGGGATTCCATGCCTGAGTTGGACTCAAAGGCTGTGGCCCGCAGCTCTCCGATTTTTCAGCGATACCTAGGTCGCCCCATTGACGTTCGGCTGATTCGTCCTGGAGGTTACCAGAGCATCGACGACATGATCGATCATCTTGTACCCGAAATGATGAGAAAGATCTCCTGAGCTTGACGCCAACCCATCCGATTGGAGGTGGTAAATGAACGACGATAATCACGGCCAGCCAGCCAAGCGTGGCACCCTGAGCACGCGGCTAAAGGAGGCGCGGGAATACTGCGGGTTCACCCAGGAAGAGGTTGCCGCACATCTCGGCCTTCCCAGATCCGCCATTTCACTCATGGAGAATCGGGCGCGACGTGTCGATGCATTGGAACTTCAGCGCCTTGCCACGCTCTATCAGACCAACATGGAGAGCCTCACCGGACCCGATCTGGAGAGCCCGGAGCCGGAGTCGGTACGACTGGTAGCACGGGCGACCGCTGAACTGTCGGTGACCGACCGGGAGGAGGTTCTTCGTTTCGCCCAATTCCTGCGGTCGAGGAAACCGGATGAACAGACGTAACGAGACTTTGCGAGCCGTCAGAGAAGCAGCCAAGATTCTCGCCTCAACTGCCAAGAGTGACCGCACCAGTTTCGACATTGTCAGCGCGATCACCACGCGGGACATCCCCCTCGTCTTTCGGCCGCTGGATCATCTTTGGGGCGCCGTTGTTCCCGCTGGCAAGGGTGCCCGAGGCATCATCGTTACGAGTCGCATGGGACTGGCCGTTCAGCGGTTTACACTGGCCCACGAGCTCGGACACTGGGTGCTGGGGCATGAGTCAAGCCTGGATAAAACCGTTGGGTTCGCGGGACGTCACGCTTCAGGGTCACGTGCGATTGAGGAGGTGGCCGCTGACACCTTTGCCTCGGAGCTGCTGGCATCAAAACAGCTCATGGTAGAATCCGCCACACGCCATGGCTGGAAAAGGCAAGAGCTGCATCAACCGCGCAACATCTACCAACTTTCCCTTCGCTTGGGCATCAGCTACCAAGCCGCATGCTGGGGTTTGGTAACGTCCAAGGTCCTTACGCGCGCGGAAGCCAAACAACTCGAAGCGACGCCGGTCAAGGAACTGAAGCGGGCGTTGGCACCCGCAGAACTGATCACGAACTCCTGGGCCGACGTCTGGGCTTTGACCTGTGGTGACACCGACACGTTTCTCGAAGCCGGACCCGACGATCTCTTCGCAGTCCATCTGGAGGACAACGTTTCCGCCGGCTACATCTGGAGGCTCATCGACACCGGAGCCAGCTCCGAGGTCATCGCAGAGCACACAGCAGACTCGGACAGAGTCTATGGACGGCCTTCAGCCCGTGTCGTGTATGTCCGTTTCAATACTCCTGGCACACATCGACTCGCCTTTGAACACGCCCGCCCATGGAGCGGCGCGACACTCGACCATATCGCGATCAAAATCGATGCTCATGGAAAGGAATCCGGCGGCTTCCCGAGAAAAGCCAAACTCGACGCACTGGCAAATGCAGCATGAACATCACCGTTCTCGTCGACCACCGGCAAAGCCTCGGCCCGATTCGGGACCAGGGCGCCCGGCCCACATGTCTATCATTTGCCTGCACGAGCGCACACGAACGCGTGCGCGGCTCCAAGATGGCGCTCTCGCCGGAGTATCTCCACTACTTTGCGTCGGTCCACAATCCGACGGATGGCGCAGCATTCCTGGAGACATCTCGTGCCCTGCAAGACCCTGGGCAGCCCGCGGAAGCAGACTGCCCCTACTATCCCGACGGTTTGCCTCTCGGCTGGATGCCACCGGCAGGCGTGCGACTGTACCCACGCAAGAGCGTTCAGAAGGATGCTACCGCAGATGAGGTCGAAACCCTGCTAAACGCTGGGCAAACGCCTGTTCTCGGCATTTCCATACCAGACGACTTTTTGTCGCCTACACCTCTTTGGTTAATCTCGCACGACGGCCCGATCCGAGGTCTTCACGCAGTCGTAGCGGTCGGTTTGGGGACCGCCGATACATCGCGGTGCTTCCTGGTCAGGAATAGCTGGGGTGCCGAATGGGGTGACAACGGCCATGCATGGCTCGACGACGCCTTCCTCGCCCGTCATCTACGCGACCTACTGGCCCTCACGGAGGAGGTGACGTGATGGCAAAATTGATCCAGACCGCTGCCTGGATGGATGCCTGGGTTGACGCCGCCGAGTTCCTGTTGTCCAACGGTCCCATGCTGAACCTTGTGCTGGAGATCGGAGAACCGGGAAAGAGGGGCTATCCCAAGGCCGCAGAGCAAAAACTCGATGACTTCTTTATGGGCGAAAACCAACTACCGATTCACTCGGTGGCCGAAACGATCTTTCCCTTGTCAGAATATCGCAGGCGGGGACTGAAGGGCGTCTACGACGACTACCCCGATAAGACCTTTCCGGCGATCAAGCGGCATCCAAAGATCCTTTGGGACACCTACGCCTATCGGCTGGTTCGACGAAAGACAGCCGATGGCACGGACATGAACCCCTTGAAGGAGATGATAGACAATATGAAGAAGGAGCTTTCGACCAAGGGAACCATGAAATCCCGTTACGACATTAATGTCGCCGAAGGGGAATACGACATGCCCCTCTACAACACGGTGAAAGACGGTAAACGCCGACGGGGCGATCCTTGTCTCTCCCACCTTTCGTTCAAGCTCTTCGTTGGTGCGGTCCACCTGACAGCATTCTACCGGAGCCATGACTACCGATACAAGGTACCAGGCAACCTGCTTGGTTTGGCCCGCCTCCAGGATTGTGTCGCCAAAGAGACCGGGCAGGACATGGGCACCCTGGTGGTCCACTCGTCTTATGCCACCCTTGAGGGGTCGGAAAGACGGCTACAGAAACTGCTCGACGATCTCCGTTCCTTGAAGGAAGCACATGAGAAAGCCGATGTCTTGGCTCATTGAATACGCCAAGTCTGCAAAGCGAACGGATCAACTCGTCGACAAACCGAACCACGCCCTCATCCTTGCGGCAGGTCTTTTCGGTGAAGCGGGGAGTGTTCTCGCCGAATTGAAAAAGGAACAACGTGAAACCGACGCCTATCCCGCATACCGTAAGCGGCTCGTCGAAGAAATCGGAGATTGTCTTTGGTACTTGGCGCGCCTCTCCGCCATTCTTGATCCGTCGGCACTGAACCGTGCGAACAAGCGAGCGCAGGCCCTATCGGGGCGAAGCCCAGGACCCTTGGGGGATGGAGTGGCCCTCGGGGTTGCGGCGGGCGAATTACTCAGTGCAGTGCAAAACCGTGACCGAATGGATTCCGGAAGGCTTGGGCCAACCTGGGACGCCCTATTTCACGTTGCGGAAGGCGCCGGCGTCGACCTCTACGAGGCCGCGCGAACGAACCAGGAAAAGACGCAGAGCCGATGGCCCGAGAGGTATGTCGTCCCACCTTTCTTCGATGAGGGCTTCCCGGAAGAGGAACAGCTCCCACGTAAACTCGATATCGACTTTCGCCAAGTCCAGCGGGACAGCAAGGTGACGGCCATACTCCGGTGTAACGGACTGAACTTCGGGGATCGCCTGACGGACAATATCGGACAGCCTGACTTCTACCGGTTTCACGATGTTTTCCATTTCGCTTACGCCGTGTACCTCGGATGGTCACCTGTCATAAGACACCTACTGAAGTGCAAGCGGAAGAGCGATCCACTGGTGGACGAGAACGAGGACGGTGCGCGGGCGAGAATTATCGAAGAGGCCGTATCCGCCATTGTATTCAGCCGGGCAAAGAAAATGAACTACTACGACAATATCGACCAGGTCGACTATGACCTGCTCAAGGCCGTAAAGGAGTTCATACAAGGCTTCGAGGTCGCCAAACTTCCCCTATGGCGGTGGGAAACCGCCATTCTCAAAGGATATCGCGTGTTCAGGTCTCTCCGGGAACACGAGGGAGGACACGTAACGCTCGACATGAATCAACGGCAACTTCTTTACCGCGAAATCACGTAGGCCTGGCTGGGGTTGGGAAGAAAAGCTCGCGTTGTTCGAGAGTTGCACCCGTTCGGCGCGGGAGCCACTCGTCAATTCGTTGATTCAAGCCCCATTTGGGCGGGAAGAAGGGCTTGGCGAGCGGCCCTGTCATCGCAAATCTTTGCTTGATGCGTTTACGCTTGGTCAGGCCTCTTATCTCTGGATGTGTCACCCGAGTGTACTTCGAGACCTCACAGAACAGATTCTGGACATCGATCGGCTGAAGCGGGCGTCCCCATAGACCCCCGAATTCGAGTCCATACCGCGCGAACTCGTCCGCTTGGATGTCGGACAACCATAGGATGGCGTCGGCCGGATCATACTCCCCAAGCGACTCGAAGCACTTGGACAGTCCATCCAAGGCGCCGGGGCCGGCAACCACGAATCTCTGTTCCGAGTGGTTCATCAGGGTCGAATAATTTAGGTCGATAACGTACTGGAAAGCGAGAAAGGGTCCCAACGTGGGATACAAAAGAACCATCTCGTAGGCTTCAGCCAGCGACTTCGACTCCTGCAGCTTCTCCGGAAGGCGTTCATCAAGCATTCTGCGAATCAGTTCGAGATGCATCCGGTGCTTCGGCATCCCGACTCGTCCTCCCGATGGCATGATGTAAGCGGCGGAGTAAATCGGCGCCCCCTGCCGACGAAGATTGACAAGCAAATCGTCGCACGCCGCGTAGTCGAACTCGTGAGCGACAGGCATGCCGAGTCCGTTAACGACCCTGTCCCACGTCTCGATCTTGTTGAAGACCTTGAATAAAAGGGCTCTCAGAAACACGTTGGCGCCGCTGGCCTTAGCATCAGAATAGATCAACTGAATCAGGTACTGACTCACCCTGTCAGCGGCTCTGAAGGCATTCGTGAACTTGTATTCTGACAGCACAGTGTCCGTAGTCCACGGGCTTGGGTCGCCTGCGACGCGCCGTAGATAGACCCGCTGGCGCTCACACGCAAATTTCCAGAGAACCGGATAGATCGTCGAAGGCTTGGGACGAGAGCGCTTCACCAACGGCGTGAACCGCTGTGGAGTCTGGTCAGTCATTGGACGATCCCAGAGAGGAGGTTGTTCTGCCACCATCAGGACGCGATGGCGTTTCTTTCGGACCGGCTTCTGCACCAGCCGTGCACGGGCTTCCTCTTCGGAACGCTCAACATTGAGGGCGAGAAGGCGAGCAAGGACTTCGTCGCAAATTTTGTCGGGCCAGCGATAGCGGTACGGCTTTTTCTTCACGCCCCAAGTAGCCTCGTCGATTTCGTAGTCGAGGAGGAAATCACAGTCGGTGGGGATGTCGGTCCAGCCGTAGGCGTCGAGGACGGCGCGGTCCATGGCGGCGTGGAGTTCTCGGAGACGGATGATATTCGGATTGCCATCGTAGGGGTCATGAAAGCGGTTTAAGGTTCTGGTCAGACCCTCACCGTTACAGAGCATCAGCGTCACTCGGTGCTCAAAATACGCCTTGCCTGCGGCCTCCAGCGCCGTGGCCGTTGCCCAATCATCAGGAAAAGCGAAAGTCTCGAAGCAGTCGGATGGCGTGTAGCGGAGGTCGTCCTTCATCGACGAGCCAAAGAAGCGCACCCAGATCTCGTGGGGGCGGGACTGGAGGACGCACAGGGCGGCATAGGTGTCGACCGGGAATATGATGCATGAATCGCTATAGACAGCGCCGGCGGGCAAGAACGTGAATGCAGCAACTTGTCCGTATCTCGAAATCACCAAAACTCGAGGCTGACTGGCGCTGGCGGCGTAGAGTTCGTTTGCCGTCGAGCCGTAACGCCACCAGAACTCCGCTCGCTTTCGACCGATGGGATTCTTCGTGAGCTTGCTTCGCTCCGGCCTCACTCGCTCATCCACAATCGCCAGCAAATCCGGCCAATCCGCTGCCACCGGCTCCGGATAGTCCAGCGGGACCACCCCGCGCCGCAGCCATGTGCGGCGCAAGTCTTCCCCCGCGTCCGCCCACTGCTTTCCCAGGTCCTCCCTCCGCAACGGAAAGTCCTCAAAGTTGATCACGTATCGGTGATGGGCGTGGGTCGGGCTGGTGTTCACCTCCTCGCCACCGATGTACGGGAAGATGCGCTCGCCGTTGCGCGGGTCTGCTTCGATCAGCCGCTGCATCTCCGACAGCGGGTTGGCGACGCCCTTCTTGTCCGTGTCGTCAAAGGTGAAGCCCATTCCGAGGACGATGCTTCCCTGGAAGCTCTTGCCGGCGTTCGCTTCGAGGCGCGCCGGGTCGGCGTGGCCGCCCTTGTGGAAGAGGAACGCGGTGATGTTCTCCACATCCCTGCCGTCGAGCACCTTGGTTCCTGCAAATTCGCCCTTGGCGACGTGCAGCACGCTGACCACCACGGCCGCGTCGCCGGGCCACTTGACCCGTTTGGTGGCGCGGAAGATCGAGCCGTTGTTCTCGCAAATCCAGCGCAGTCCGGTGGAACGGGTATCGCCTTGGGCGATGGTGTTGGTGGCAATCAGACCGAACGCGCCCCCTTCACGCAGGAGGTTGAACGCACGCCGGTAGAAGTGCGCTACAAGGTCGGCGTTGCCGTGGCTCTCTCTGTGGACGGTCTTGAGCCAGTCGGGATAACCCACGACGTTACCAGCGACGACGCTATTTTTCCCGGCGAACGGCGGGTTCCCGACGAACGCGTCGAACCCCGGATTCTCGCGCTCGAACACCTCGGGGAACTCGATTTCCCAGTGGAAAGGAGCGAGCGGCGGGTCGCTGCCGCGCTGGTCCCCGATCCATCCCAGGTAGCGCTCGGCCTGACCACCCCAGGCGGCTGCGGCGAATTCGCGCCTCTTCCCTTCCCTTGGCCCCCGTTTGGTTTCAGCGAAGAACGCCGCCAGCGCCAGATCGCCGTAGAGCCGGACGGCGCCAAGCTCGTCGCGCGCATCTTGCCAGATGTCGTGCAGTTCTTGATCGGAGACATCCTCGCCCGCGTCCCTGATGCGCTGGCGCAGCGCGGCCAACTCCGTCATGTGTTCCCGCACCCTCATGATCTCGAAACCCTCTTCAGGAGGTCTATCCGGGATCCAGTGGAACGCCTCGGCCTGTTTCCGGGTCAATCCGACGAGGGCGTCGCCATGGCGGAACGCGTGGTCCAGGAAGGTGAGCGGGTGGTCCCGCGCCAACGTGCTGAGCCACAGCGAGGTCTTGGCCAGGTCCACAGCCATGGGATTCCGGTCGATGCCGTAGAGGCACTTCTGGGCGACCAGACGGCGGGCATGGATCCCCTCGTCTTCGTCAGGCGGGATTACCGGCGTCTCATCGTGCTTGTGCCATGCCTCGGTGAGCGCATCCGCGAGCTGGCGACAGGTTTCCACCAGAAAGGCGCCGGAACCCATGGCCGGATCGCAAATCTTGAGGTCGAGAATCCGGGCGGGAGACGGTGCCTGTCCATCCTCGCCGCGAAGCCGATTGAGCAGGGGCTCCAGAGTGTGGCGGACAATCGGTTCGGTGAGTTCCCGCGGCGTGTAGTTGGAGCCCGAGCGGCGGCGCTCATCACTGGGTTGCAGCACCAGGGAGCCGGGAGTGACGAGGTCCGGCGTGGCGTCCTTGTCCAGCACCCGGTCCAGCGCCAAGTGAAGGTCATCCACCGTATCGGCTGCCCGCAGTCCCTTCCTGACGGTGTCGGTGAGGGTGCGGTCCACGCGGTCCTGGAGCCATTTCCCACGACGTTCGCCGGGCTGTCTCGCCAACTCGTCGAGATCGACGGTGCTCGGCGCCCCAAGCTTCTTGGCGGACTTGACGGACATGGACCGGCCGGTGGCGGTCTCCAGACGGAAGCCCATGATGACCTCGTAAACGGACCCGATCTGTTCCACGTCCAGGGTGCGGTAGGAAATGCGCTCGCCGTCGAGGACTACCAGCTTCTCCAGCACCCGGTAGACGGCGCCGTCGGAGACCAGCGGCGGCTGGACCCGCTCGGTGATCTGCCGGCCGCCGCCGCTGTGACGGCCCTCGAGGAACGGATACCGATCCGGGTTGAACAAAACGCCGCGGCGTTCCGGAAGGCTGACGCTGCCTCCGGTCTTGTGCCCACCCGCCCCGTCGTGAATAAGGCGGAACAGCACGAGAAGCTGCGCCCACGCGCCGTAGCGCTGATCCATGGTATCCGGGTGCAAGGCCGCCTCCTCGCGCAGGCGCTGGTAGAGGCCGCCAACCGAATAGTGCTGGATGAAGGTCTCGCCGCCCGGAAGCATGCGGCGCTCCTCGGCGTAGAGCAGAAAGACGAGGCGGAGGATGACGGCGAGAAGGCCGCGATAGATGTCGTTGGGGTCGCCTTCCGCGGAGAGCGGTTCCCGCAGCAGCTCTCCGCGGGATTCGTCCTGGGCCGCCTGGAACCCTCGAAGGAGGTCATAGAGTGCGTGCATGACCTGCTCGGAAAGCCGCTCGCTGACCTCGTTCTGATACCGGCGGCTGTCGGCGAGCAGCGCCGCCAGGCGATGTTCCTTCGGCCCTGTCAACAGGCGTTGCTCACACAAAAGAAGGCGCAACGCCGCGCACAGAGGCCGCCCCGCGGTCTGGGCCATGTCGGCCAAACGAAAGTCCATCCAGCCGGAGCTTTCGCCGCGCGGGGCCGAGACGAGACGTAGCGCAGCGCCGTTGAAGAGCACACCAGCAGGAACTCCGGTGCTGCGGAGGAGGCGCTCCATTCGATCCTGCGGAGAGGTTTTCAGTCCGCCGGCGGTCGGCCTGTCGAAGCCTTCACCCTCTTCCAGCACCTGCACGAGCAACTGCCACGGCAATTCCCCGGCCTGCGGGTCGCGCTCGCACACCGCGAAGTCCGGACGCAGCGTCTCTCCGTAGTCGGGGAGAGGAACCTTAAGTGCCGCCGGGATAGGGGTCTCCTCCGTACCCGCGTATCCCTTGGGCGAGAAACCCCAGCCGAGGATGGTCTTCGCGAATACGCGGAAGTCCTGGAGGCACTGTTCCCGAGGGCGCGCAGGCGATCCATCGCGTTGGTTCAACCAAGCGTCCAGCAACTCCTGCCCTTCGACATCGTGCCGGTTGAGGATGGCCCCAGCCTTGACCAGGGCCGGAGCGGAGACCACGAGGCCGTTCGGCTGGATGAAGCCGAGCCATTCGAGATGGGCGCGGGTGTGTGGGTCGGGCGCAGGCATGGGTCTCAACCGGTGTCCGGCCACAGGTACACCAAGCCGATGGGCTCGACTCGTTGTGCCCGCACTTCGTAGAACTCGCGGATCCGGGCCGGTTCGGTCTTAAGGTCCTTGTCGAACCGGTCCAGACGCACGCGCCACGACGCGATGTCGGCCTGAAGCTGGCGCTTCTCGGCTTCACTGAACTCCAGCGTGAGCTGGGTTCCGCGGCCCTCGTGCTTGCCGAGTTCCGTTTCCACTCGCCGGCGCTGACGTTCCAGGGTCTCCCGAAGCTGCTGTCCCTCCCTTTCGCCACGTGCGCGAAGCCTGTCCCCAGCGCTCCGGGCCACACCCTCGGCGCGGTCTTCGAGTTGCGGCAGCAGGTCTTCGATATCCTGAGCGGCAATGTCGCGCAGCCTGCGGTGAATCGTCTCGTTCGGGCCTCGTGCGCTCTGCAAGGCCGTCTCCAGGCGTTCCAGCGTTCGTGCTTCCGCCTCCTCGGCATAGGCCCTGAGCGGCCCGTTGCGGCGCGACGGCTCGACCCAGCGGGCCGCCACCGGGATCAACTCCTCGTGCAGACGCTCGGCATGGCGTCCGAAGAGACACAGCCGCCCCAGCAGAATCACCCGAGGGACGGAGTCCGCGGCCTGCACGAGACAGGCGCGGGACAGGTCATGGTAGACGAAGCCCTGGGAGCGAAAGCGCGCCAGCAGCCGTTGCGCCATGCGTTGTTCCAGGTGCAAATGCACGGTGTCGTCGGTGAGCACACCCGCATCCTCGAACACCACCGGACGAATCGGCGCCTGCTGCCGCCATTCCGCGAGCTTCTGGTCGGTCTTGCGCGGCGCGCGCAACGTGTCCAGTGTGGCGGTCCAACTTGCATCCGCCCGCGCCTTGCCCGCCAGCGGCGGCAGCGTCCAGACCACCCCGCCATCGTCGGTACGTGTTTCCTTCAACGGCTCCGCACCCAGCATCTCCAGGGAACAGGACAGAGCGTTGCGAAAGGGTTGCGCCTCGAACTGCACCCAGCGGCGGGACTGGTCCAGCAGCCCGCGGCATCGTTCGATCTGCCCCTTCAAGTCGTCCTGCCGTTCGCGGGCGGCTTCCAGTTCCTCGGCCGCTACTCGTCGCCTTTCACGGTCGAGATCGGCCGCCTCAATGTCGCGCGCGATGCGCTCCACGTCTCCGTGACGGATGCCTTCGCGCAGCCGGCGCTCCACCTCGTCATCGATCACTTTGGAGAGACTGCCGAGCTGCTGCCTGATGGTGGCGGTCTTCCGAACCAGCACTTCAAGTACCCGGTCCTCGGCGCGCTGCGGCAGCACGAAGTAGTGGCAGCGCACCTCCGGGGCCGGTTGCAGCTTGCGGTCGATGCGGCCGTTGCGCTGTTCGATGCGGCCAGGGTTCCAGGGCAGGTCGAAGTGGAACAGGTCGGTGCAGTGCGCCTGGAAGTTCAGCCCCTCGCGCGCCGCGTCTGTGGCAATGAGGATGCGTAACGGATCGTGGGCCGGATCGGCGTTGAAGCGACGTTGAATCTCCTTGCGCCTGGCGCCGGCGGTCTGGCCGTCAATGGTCTCGATGCGCTCCTCGGCGAAGTCGGTGCCGGCAATGGCCTGCTCCAGCATCTCGCGCAAGTACCGTTTCGTGCCGATCACGTTCTCGGTGAAGATCAGCACCCGCCGTTCGTTCCAGCGCGGGCGGTCGGGACAGAGGTTGTCGTAGATCCAGTCGATCAGGCGGCGGGTCTTGGCGTCAGGGCGGCCGCGGGCGCCATCGGCGACTTCGTGCATACGAGTCAGGAGGGCCTGCTCCTTATCCCAAGCCGCCTTTGCTCCTTCATCCGTGGGGGTACCTAGCTCGGCAGTCTCGTTGATGGCCGTGATCTGCGCCTCTTCCTCGGCCGCGTTCTCTTCGTCGGTCTGTTCCGCGCGTTCGTCGTCCGCGTCCGGCGGTTTTGCGAACAGTTTCAGAAATGGTTCGGTCGCCACGGTCTCAACCCGTGTATCCGGGACGTTCTGACCGTCTTCAGTGTCTTGCGCCCAAAGTCGCTCAATCGTCCTGCGATGCCGCGCGAGCGAGATGGCGAACGCTTCGATGGATGACAGGAGCTTCTGTTGCAGCCCCACCACGAGCAAACCGGCCATGGCCTGGGCTCGCGGCCTGGCGCCGGCCAGCCGCTGCTCCCGCAAGCCGCGATATTCGTCAAGGAGCCTCGACAAAACGAGTTCCGGTGCGTCGTCCGGCAGGCCATCGATCCGAACCGGCTCCACGTGCCGTCTGGGGAAGCCGCCCTGCACCTCGCGGATGTCTTCCTTGATGCGCCGGACCATGACCTCGTCGAGGTCCTTCTTTCCCCGCACCGGCACGCCGCGGGTAAAACGGTACGGATCAAGCAGCTCAAGCAGCGTGGAGAAGCTGTTGGAGTGGCCGTTGTGGGGAGTGGCGGACAGAAACAGACGGTGTTCGAACCGGCCGCCAACATCACGGACCGCCCGGGTGAACTTCGACTCGATGCCGTAACGCCCGCCGCTCGACGGCGCGGCATGGTGGGCCTCGTCGAGGATGAGCAGGCTGCCGGGCAGAAGAGCCCCGAGCCACTCACGCATCGGATCGGCGTAGGTCGGGTCAATGAGCAGGTTGTGGGACACCAGGAACCTGCTATGGGTACGCCAGGGATTCACGCCGAAGCCGCGTTCCTGCCGGACCTGCGTGAGGTAAGCGCGGTCGAGGATCACGAACAGCAGACCGAAACGCTCTTCCATCTCGGCCTTCCACTGCTCCAGCACGGAGGCCGGCGCGGCGACGACCATCGTCTTGACCTTCTTGCGTAGCAACAATTCCCGCGCGATGAGACCGGCCTCAATGGTCTTGCCGAGGCCGGTATCGTCCGCGATGAACAGATTGACCCGTGGCAGCCGAAGCGCCTTGCGGAGCGGCTCCATCTGGTAGGCGTCGATCTTGATGCCGGCCCGGAACGGCGACTGGAAGAGATTCGGGTCGGTGGCGGTGACGCAGTTCCAGCGCAACGTGTGGAGGAACGCGCTGAAGTGGCGGGGCGCGTCGAACCCCTTGGCGCCGATGGCGTTCCACGCCTCCACCTCAAGGATGCGCCGGTCGATCTCGAATTCCCAGTAGACCTCCAGGGTCTGCCCTTGGGCGTCGTCGTCCGCGCAGGCAAGGCTGACGCGGCCCGATTCCGACTCCACCGCCTCCACCAGCCAGCGGCGTGAACGCACTTCGACGAGTTCCCCGACGTCGGGGAAACGTTCGGGTAATAGTCGGGCGGCGTCTTCCAAGGGCGTTCTCTCAAGCGGTGCGGGCAAGTCTGTAGTTGCTTTATCATATTCGCTGAAGTTGCGAGAATTGGCCAAACTTGCCGATTATTATGTTGTCAAACATAATGTTCTTCTACATAATAAGGAAATGCAGTTCCTCGATCGCAGCCGCGAGATGGAGCGGTTGGACAATGTGCTGACACGGACTGGAGCGTTCGCCGTCATCTGGGGACGCCGCAGGATAGGCAAGTCGCGCCTTCTCATTGAATGGTCGCGGCGCCACCGGGGCCTGTACACGGTCGCGGATCAGTCCGTCCCGCCGGTACAGCGGCGCTACCTGGCGGAAGCAGTCGCTGAACGATTCCCCGGCTTTGCAGACGTCGAGTACCCGGACTGGCGCTCGTTTCTGACGCGGCTTTCCGCCGACGCCGACCGCGCCGGCTGGCAAGGTCCGTGGGTGCTGGACGAGCTTCCCTACCTCATCGACGCGGACCCCACTCTAACCGGGGTCTTGCAGAACTGGTTGGACCGCCCGGAGCGGCGGTTGCGCCTGGTCGTGTGCGGATCGAGTCAGCGCATGATGCACAGCTTGATACTCGATGCTACCGCTCCGCTCTACGGCCGGGCTGCCGAAGCCTTTGGCGTCCGCCCCCTGCCGGCGGGGCATCTCGCCGAGGCTTTCCCCTTCGACAAGCATCACGACCTGGTGAGCGTCTATGCGCTGTGGGGAGGCATACCTCGTTATTGGGAGCTTGCCGAACCTTTCGGAAACGACATCGAAGCCGCGGTGGACACTCTGGTTCTCGACGCCGCGGGCCCCCTGCATGCAGAACCTGATCGGCTGTTGCGGGAGGAGACCCCTCCAGCTACGGCGTTGCGCCCCTTGCTGGACGTCATCGGCAACGGGGCGCACCGGGTCACCGAGATCGCGGGCCGTCTTGGCAAGCCCGCCTCCAGCCTGTCGAGACCGCTGGCATCGCTCACGGAGATGGGGCTGGTGCGCCGCGAAACGCCGTTCGGAACTGACCCGAAGTCCGGCAAACGGAGTCTCTACCGGATAGACGATCCCTTTCTGCGCCTGTGGTTTCGGGTGGTCGCACCCCATCGAGCGGCGCTGGCCGCTACGCCCCCGGAGACGCGGCTCGCATACTGGCGGCGGCACCGGCGCGGCCTTGAGGCTCTTGCCTGGGAGGAATTGTGCCGCGGGGCGGTGCCCCTCCTTCACCGTTCCGACACGACCCTGGGCCGGCTGGGTCCGTGGGAGCCCGCGCAACGATACTGGCGCGGCAATGCGCCGGAACTCGACATCGTCGCGCGCTCGGTTGACGGGAACCGATTGCTGGTGGGCGAGGCCAAGTCGACGTCGCGCCCGGTTGCGGCCACCGCCGCCGCGCACGTTCATTCGGGCGACCTGGCCGGCGCTGAAGGCACCGATGTTTGCCAAGCCCTGTTCGTTCCGGAGAGCGTGGCTGCGGACGCCCGGACCGGCATTCACATCGTCGATGCGCGGACGGTCATGAGCGTGCTGAGATAGGCAACGAGCACAACGTCGTCTGGCCCTCCGGGGCAAAGTGGAGTATACGGTGAAGGGGCATACGGGAGACGGGCTGGAGGCCGCCCGATCAGCGGAACAGCACGTCCCACGCCGAGGGAGGAATTCGAATGGGCCTGGCATACGATGATCTGATCGAGCCGGTGATCGTCCGGCAGGAATCCAAGAGCCGCTTCTACTGCATGTGCGGGCGGACCCGGAACTTTCCGTTCTGCGACGGGTCGCACAAGGTGACGTCCATCACGCCCCGGGAAATCACGGTGGACGAGCCCCGGACCATGGCCATTTGCGCGTGCTGGCGGTCGAAGACGCGGCCGTACTGCGACGGCACCCACGGCAAGCTGGTGGCGCCGAAATAGCGGCTATTCGACTCGAGACAGAGGGAGGACACGCGCATGTACGAAGTGAAAAACCCCATCACGGAGGCCAAGGCCAACCCGGACATCCGCCATCTTTCGTTGTGGCGCACGGACCTGACCTATTTCTGGACCATCAACTGCGAAGCGAACATGCAGGACGACATGCACTACCACGAGAACGACGACCATGTCTTCATGGTCCTCGAGGGCCAGTGCACGGTGCGGACGCCGGAGGATGAGTTCGTCCTGAACCCCCACGACACCATCCTGCTGAGGTCGGGCCAGCCGTACCAGCTCTGCAACACGGGCGGGGACCGTCTGCTGCTGTTCGGCGCGGGCAACTCCCAGGTGGACGGCAAGCCGCGCACGCGGGTGCCGCGGAGGCCCAGCCACATTCCGGTGAAGGAACCGATCATCGCGTAGAAGTCTTTTCCGCGCCCACGTGGAAGCGCAAACTTCGAAGGAGGAAGACATGTTGCGACTACTGTCCTACGGTCCTTGACCGTATGCCCACAGGACAAGGCTTGTCCTGGCAGAGAAAGACATCCCTTACGAACTGGTCGAGTGCGACCTGAGGAACAAGTCGGAAGAGCTGGTCACCCTGAACCCCTACGGCAAGGTGCCGGTGCTGGTGGACGGGGACGCGGTGATCTACGAATCCGCGGTCGTCAACGAGTACCTGGACGAGAAGTTTCCCGACGTGCCGTTGATGCCGAAGGATCTGGCCAAGCGCGCCGAGGTACGCATCTGGATCGACTTCTGCAACACCCGGCTTCAGACCGCGGCCGGCAACATCCGCCACGACCACGAGGTGGAGAAGAACAAGAAGCGGCTGCGGCAGCACCTGGAGACGCTGGAAGAGCGCATGGCCGGGCGCGACTACATCGTCGACGACTACTCGCTGGCGGACATCACGTATGTGCCGTTCTTCACCCGGCAGGACGCCTACCGGACGTCCATCACCGAGGACCTGCCCAACGTGAGACGCTGGTGCAACACGCTGCTGGAGCGGCCGAAGGTGAAGTCCACGCCGTAAGAGCGCTGACATCGGTCACGACGTCGATGAAGGGCTCCCCCACACTACCCCGCCTGGATTCCCGCCTTCGCGGGAACGACGGTGGGGTGCGGGTGAATGACGGTAGGGTGCGCGGGGTTCACGGAGTGGGGCCAGGGAATGACCCTTTTGAGGACGCCGAACTGGCGCGAAAGGTGGCCGAACTTCAGGCGCTGCTGAGAGAGATGGGACAGGCCGTGGTCTGCTTCTCGGGCGGGGTCGATTCCGGCTACCTGCTCGCCGAGGCCGTGGATGCTCTCGGCGACAACGCTCTGGCGCTCACCGCAGTCTCTCCCAGCCTCGCGCCCGAGGAGGGGGCCGACGCCCGCGGCTTGGCCGAGAGCATCGGCGCCCGCCACCTGCTCATCGACACCTACGAACTGGACGACCCGCGCTACGCCGCCAACCCCGTCAACCGCTGCTATTTCTGCAAGACCGAGCTTTACGGCAAGGCCATCGACGAGGCCGCGACCTTGGGCATGCCGCACGTGCTGGACGGCTTCAACCTGGACGACCGCGGCGACCACCGCCCCGGCCGGAAGGCCGCGCGCGAGCGGGGCGTGCGCTCGCCCCTGGACGAGTTGGGTTTCACCAAGGCCGACATCCGCGAGGCCGCCCGGCGCATGGGGCTCCCGGTATGGGACAAGCCCGCGCTGGCGTGCCTGTCCAGCCGTTTTCCCTACGGCACCGCCATCACCCCGGAGAAGCTCACCCAGGTGAACCGCTGCGAGCGCGTGCTGCGCGAACTGGGTTTCCGGGTGTACCGGGTGCGCTACCATGACGCGCTGGCGCGCATCGAGGTGGCGCCGGACGAGTTCGACAAGCTGCTGCTGCCGGACGTGCGAGAAGGGATCGTCCAACGTTTCAAGGACGCCGGGTTCACCTACGTCAGCATCGACCTTCAGGGCTACCGCACGGGTTCTCTCAACGAGACCGTCCACAACAAGAGCGACAACCACAGCGTGTAGGGGCCGCCGCCGGTCGCCCCTACACGGATAGTCTCCTGCCAACGGCCAACCACAGGGGCGTACGCCGAACAGAGGCGACCGCCGACGAAGCTTGTATCGTCACGTCCGGTTGCAGACCGAGCCGGTGAGCTCGCGTCAGCGCGCCTCAAGTACCGCCGCGAGGAACTGCTGGGTGCGCTCGTTGCGCGGGTTTTCGAAAATCTCGCCGGGGGTCCCCTGCTCGGCGATCTTGCCCTCGTACAGGAAGCAGACCCGGTCGGAGATCTCGCGGGCGAAGCCCATCTGGTGGGTCACCATGAGCATGGTGAGACTATGCTCGCTGTTGAGTTGGCGGATGACGTTCAACACCTCGCCGATGACCTCGGGGTCCAGGGCGGAGGTGACTTCGTCCAGCAGCATGACCTTGGGACGCATGGCCAAGGCCCGGGCGATGGCCACGCGCTGTTGCTGGCCGCCGGAAAGGCGCGACGGGTGCTGGTCCTTCTTGTCCTCCAACCCCACCATGCCCAGCAATTCCACCGCCCTCGCTTCCGCCTCGTCCCGGCTGAGCCCCAGCACCTGGACCGGCGCCTCCATGCAGTTCGCCAGCGCGGTCATGTGCGGGAACAGATTGAAATGCTGAAAAACCATGCCGATGTTCATGCGCTGCTTGCGCAGGTGCGCCGTGTTGGCCTTCACCAGAACGCCGTCCCGCTCCATATGCGTCAGCGGCTGGCCTTCCACGTAGATGACGCCGTCGTCGATTTCCTCCAGGGTCATGAGCATGCGCAACACGCTGGTCTTGCCCGCGCCGGAAGGCCCGATGATGCACACCATCTCGTTGGCGGCGACGTCGAGGTCCAAGGCATCCAGAACGGTGAGGGACCCATACCGTTTCGTGACCTTGCTGAAGCGCACCATGGGGCCGCCGGCGCCGAGGCTCGTGGGATGGACGGAATCAGTCACGGGACCCTCCAGGGACAATCGCGGGAACCGGCAACAGCCGGCAATGGACTGACAACGCGGACCGGCCCGAGGGGATCATGTGCGGCTGCCGTGGGTCCGGACGCAGACGGCCGGCAGCAGCCGATGACGCGGGGCGGCCCGAAACGCGCACCTTCCGTGCCGGTTCGCGAGGCGCCGGCGCCCGGCTGCCCCTGCTCGGAATGCGCTTCATCGACTCATCCCCAGCGCCCGCCGCACCCAGGCCTCGAACGCGCGAAGTCCGGCCGCCGCGGGCAACGAGATCGCCAGAAATATCACCCCGACCATGGTGTAGGGTTCCAGGAAACGATAGGTCTCCGAGCCGATGGCGTTGGCGGCCTGCAAGAGTTCGGTGACGGCGATGACCGACAGCATGGGGGTGTCCTTGAATATCCCCACGAGATAGTTGCCCATGCCGGGCAGGGCGGCCGGTAGCGCCTGCGGGATGATGATCCGGAAATAGGTTCGCGTCGTGCTCAGATGGAGCGCGTGGCACGCCTCCCACTGCCCCTTGGGCACGGCGTCGAGACCGCCCCGGTATACTTCCGACAGGTAGGCGGCGTAGTGGAGCCCGATGGCGATCATGCCCGAAGTCCACGGCGACAGCCGAACGCCGAACTGCGGACCGACATAGAACACGAAGAAGATCTGCAACACCAGTGGGGTCGAGCGGATGAACTCCACGGCCTCGCGCACGACCCGGGTCAAGGCGCGCCACGGCGTACGTTGCGCCAGGCAGAACACCAGCCCCAGCACCAAGGCGATGCCGTAGCCGATGCCCGCGGCCATCAACGTGTTGAGCGTCGCCCACAGGAGCTGCGGCAGAATCTCGAACGTGAAGTCCCAGCGCCAGTCGAACATCCCCGCCTCGATCAGGCCCGGCCCATCTTGCGCGCCATCATGCCCTCCAGCCAGCGCATGGAAGGCGAGATCAAGAGCCGCGCCATGACGTAGTAGATCACCAGCGCAGTGCCGAAAGCCTCGGCCGACAGAAACGTGTAACCGTTGATCTGCTTGGCCTGAAACATCAGGTCGGTCACCGAAATCAGGGCCACCAGCGCGGTGGCCTTGAGGAGCTCGATCAGGAGGTTGCCCCAGGGCGGGAGCATGATCAGGAAGGCCTGGGGCAGGATAATGCGTTGCATCCGCGTCCAGGGCGACAGGTTGAGCGCCAGCGCGGCCTCATATTGACCCCGGGGCACGGCCTGGATCGCGCCCCGCACCACCTCCGCCCCATAGGCGCCCAGGTTCATCCCCACCGCCACGAAACCCGCGACGAACTTCTCAAGGGTGAGCCCGAACAGGGGCAACACGAAGAAGATCCAGTAGAGCTGGATGAGGAGCGAGGTGCCGCGGAAGACCTCGATGTAGCACGTGGCCGTGCCGCGCACCGCGGCGTTGGGCGAAAGCCGCATCAGCCCCATCACCAATGCGATGACCACCGCCAGCGCCGCCGCCAGCACGGTCTGCTGCGCCGTCACCACGACACCTTCGGCCAAGCGCCAACCGTGTGTCGCGAGGAAGTCGAAGTAGGACATCGGGTTCCCCGCCAGCGCGAGCAGGAGCGGTCACGCGTCCGGATCAACAGCGGTCGCGGTCACGCACGGTCGCACACCGGGTTCAAGCAGCGGGGACCGGGCCCGGGCCGCTCCGCCCATCGCGGCCCGGCGGCCGGTGCGTGTTTGAACCGCGTGGGCCGCCGGGCTGCTGCCGCCTGACCCCGTGGGCGGGGCCGCGGCGGGCTCAGCGGTTGGCGCAGGCGAATGCCGTGCTGCCGTCACCGGGAAGCTGCGCCTTGGTGTAGCTATACTCCTTGACCGCGGCCATCATCTTGTCCGAGCCCAGGTGCTTGGCCAAGGCTTCGTTGAACGCCTTCAGGAAGGCCGTGTCCGACTTGCGGAAGCCGATGCCGACCCAGTTGTAGGTCCACTCCGGCTGTTTCGAAGGATCGCTGACATCCACCGCGCCGCCACTCTTCTTCACCAGCGCGTTCGCCGTGAAAAACGTCACGCCGCCGGCGTCCGCGCGTCCGGCCCGGACCGCCGCCAGGATCTCCGTGGGACCCGGCACCTGCATGACCTGGGCGGTGGGCACGCCCTCCTTCTTCGCCGCCTCCACGATATTGTAGCCGGCGCCGGTCACCAGGACGGCGTTCTGCTTCTTGATGTCCTGGTAGTTGTGCAGGTTCTTGGGATTGCCCTTGGCAACGATGAACGCGTCACCGAAGATCCCGATGGGATCCGAGAAGTTGATGTTCTGACAACGGCTCTTGAGAATGTACATGCCGCCGGTAATGACATCGAACCGGTTGGCCTTGAGACCGGGAATCAGTCCGCCCCAATCCGTGACCACGGGTTGGATCTTGGTGATCCCCATCTCGTTGAGCACGCCGATGGCAATGGCGTTCACGAAGCCCTTGGGCACGTTATTGTCTCCCGGATAGGCCCAGGGAATCTCGTTGGCGAAACCGATCCGGACGGTCTCCCCGGCCTTGGCCTTTTCCAGAAGGGATGCGGCGCCGGCACTGCCAAGCAACAGGCTGACACCCGTCACCGCTACTCCAAGGACCACGATTGCCTTCGAAACGAACCGTCCTGCAAACCGCCCTGTCGTTCGAATGCGCATCCTTCCGTTCTCCTTTCCAGCGGGCTGCGTCCCTGCCAGCCTCACCGCATCGAGGATCCCCGTTCGAGGATCCGTGCACCCGGCGCCGAAGCACCGCCAATGGCTGGCAACCTAACAAGCCGTTGCGAGGCGTGCAAATTGGGTCGGTTCGAAAGCGGATGACCGTGGTTCGGCGCGAAATCCATCTGGATAGCCATCCAATCGGTGGGTCTGTGAAGCAGGTGCGGCACACGAGGAGTGCCAGGCTTCGCTGGACCGCCTCGCCAGTGTTGACACTCCCATGGCGTGTTGTTACGGGTAGCCGGTTCTGTCCGACCGAAGACCCCAAACACTTCAAGGAGGTTACCGATGTCTCGCATGATCAAGTCACTGGCCGTGGTGCTGGCGCTCGTACTGGGATCTGCCGCGGCAGGAGCGGAGGAATTCTACAAGGGCAAGAACCTGCGCATGCTGGTGGGGTTCACCCCCGGGGGCGGCTATGACACCTATACCCGCTACATTGCCCGCCACATCGGCCAGTATATCCCAGGCAACCCCACGCCGATTGTGCAGAATCTGCCCGGGGCCGGAAGCCTGATCACGGCCAACTTCGTATTCAGAAAGGCCAAGCCCGACGGAGCGACCCTCGGCGTCTGGAGCCCCGCACTGATCTTCGCCCACGCCATGGGCGACAAAAAGGTGCAGATCGAGCCCAAGGAGTTCGAGTACATCGGCACACCCACGTCGGACTCGGTCACGTGCGGCCTGATGGCGCGGTCGGGGCTCAAGACCCTGGATGATGTCGTCAAGTCAGGGAGAGAGGTCACCATGGGCGGCACGCGCGCGCCCGGCAACACCACCGACCCGTTTCTGTTCCTGAACCGGCAACTGGGCACCAAGTTCAAGAGCATTCCGGGCTACGGCGGCACTTCCAAGATACGCCTCGCCATGGAGTCCGGCGAAGTGGACGGCGCGTGCTGGACGTGGGAGTCCATGAGGGTCACCGCGCGGGGCATGCTGGACGCCACCGGCGACAACAAGTTCGTTCCCTTCATCATCACCAAGCGTCATCAGGACCCGGAGGTGAAGGACGTCCCGCTGTTCTCCGACGTGCTCAAGGGCCAGCATGCGAAGGCCTTCAAGGCGTGGGACCGGCAGAACACCATCACCCGCGTCTACACGCTGCCACCGGGCACGCCCAAGGAACGGGTCGCGATCCTGCGGAAGGCCTTCCAAGCGGTGATGGAGAACCCCGAATTCCTCAAGGAGACCCGAAAGGCGCGCCTCAACATCGCCTATGTGTCGCCCACGGCCATCCGAGAGGCCCTGACCGGGCTGAACAACATGCCTCCGGACATCAAGGAGTACCTGCAAATCCTGACCGGCTTCAAGAAGCCGCAGTCCTGAGCGAACGCAGGGCGGCGCCGGCCTCAGTCCGGCGCCATGCCCTTCTTTGCAAGTTCCGCGGCGGCCGATGACGTCTTCTTCAATGCGCCGAGGCCCATGCCACTGAGCACGTGGGGCGCCTTGGAGAACTGAATTTCATTGTAGGGCACCACCTCGATGCGGTTGCCCCACGGGTCGCGGAAGTTGAGGCGCTGGTCCAGGGGCGGCACCCCGAGGCGGGCGAGGGCGGCGCGCACCGGCTCGCGGTCGTCCACGACAAAGCCGAAGTGGCGTTTCCCGTCCGCCTCCTGGGTCTTTCCCAAGCTCAACTGGATGAACTGGTCGCCCAGGTCGATGAAGGCGTTGCGGTCGCTCCGGCCGCGCAGGCTGAAGTCGAAGATGGCGCCGTAGAACTCCAGCGCCTCGTCCAGATCCCCTACCTCCAGCACCACGTGGTTGATGCCCATGGCCCGGGCTCTCCTGGGCGTGCCTTCGCTCATGACGGCTCCTTTCGCATTTGACGGGTCTGGCCCGCGCCGGCGCACCGGCGGCGTCACCGGTAGGACACATGCGTCGTGGTGGAGGACACGGCGCGCGACATCGTTGCGGCACGCGCCGCGCCGGCCATGCGGTCACACGCGCGGGTCACATCTGCGCCGTGACGCCGTTGCGCGCGCACTCGTCCTGGTACATTTGCCGCAACGCCCGGTCCTCGTCCTCGAACTCGATCTGCTCGACGCCACGCTCCTCGCCCTGGACCGCGGTGGAGGCGTGCAGCGCCACGAACCGACAGGGCTCCGGGCCGGTGTTGTAGTGCTGGTGCCAGCTCCCGGCCGGCGGCGACATCACCGTGCCTTCCTGCCAGTCGAAGCGCTGGGGCTTCTCGCCCTCCTGCCACATGAGCGAGTAGCCGGTGGAGTCGAGCATGTAGATGTGAGCGCCGGGGCCGTGGCGGTGCGCCTTCTTGTAGGTTCCCACCGGGAACTGGGAGACATGCGCGAGCATGGTGCTGCCGGCCATGTGGATGTACATGTTGCGGTTGCCCTTGCCGCGCTTCTCCCGCGGGACCAGCTTGATGTCGCGGATATTGCTGATGAAATTGTTCTCCAGGATGCCGCCGTAGTAGTCGGTGTTGTACCTTCCTTCACGACTGAAGAAGTCCTCCTGGGCCGGATCGAAGCGGTCCCTGAAGACATGGTCGGTGTTGAAGATGAAATCCGGGTCCCGGTAGAGCTCGAACACCACCGGGGCGCTCGTAAGGGCGAAGTAGCGCGCCGGTTCCTGTCCGCTGGCGTTGAAGTGCTGGTGCCAGGCATTGAGCGGAATGGCGAAGAGACTACCGGTCTCCCACTCGAAGGCGCGCTTGCGCGCCTCGTCGTACCATACCGTGGTGGCGCCGCGCCCCTGGGTGATGAGCACGATCTCCTCGAAGAGGTGCCGTTGGGGCTCGAGGCTCGAACCCGGCGCGATCTCGCACACGTAGCCGTCGGCCACGCGCTGGTCGGAGAACGACAGGTAAGCGCCCTTGCCGCCCCGGCGCGGCCACGCGCCCAGTTCCATGCGGCGCACGTCCTGGACATGGGAGCCGCTCACCACGGGCAACCCCTCGGACTCGATCCAGCGGTCATACGCACCGAACCGGTCGCTCATGAACTGCACGTAGGGATGGACCTCGAATTCCTTGACCGCCCTGGTCGCCATGATGCCCTCCTTGCCCGGAAACCCTCGTGTCCTTGTCGAACGCGTCCCCTTCGTACCCCTTTTCGTACCCCTTCGTTCGCGCACAGGCTATAGCGTTCGGCAACGGAATGCGAGTCCGAGCCGCGTTCGTGAGCGCGCCTGATTCTCTGCTAAGGTGGTGGCATGGAACGCTTCCTCAATCCACCCACGGCCAAGATTTCTCCCAAAAGGCTCGAGCATCACGGTCACGTGCGCATCGATGACTATTACTGGCTGAGGGAACGCGAGAACCCCGACACGGTGGCCTACCTGGAAGCGGAAAACGCCCACACCGCGGCGGCCATGGCCCACGTTCAGGAGCTCGAGGAGGCGCTGTTCGAAGAGATCAAGGGGCGCATCAAGCAGACGGACATGTCGGTGCCCTACCGGCGGGACGACTACTATTACTACACCCGTTTCCAGGAGGGCCAGGAGTATCCGCTGTATGCGCGCAAGCGCGAGTCCCTGGACAATCCGGAAGAGATGATGCTCGACGTGAATGTCCTCGCCGAGGGCCACGAGTTCTACTCGGTGGGGAGGATCGCGGTGAGCTTCGGCCAGGGTCTGCTGGCGTACACCGAGGACACCCAGGGGCGGCGCATCTACACCGTCCGATTCAAGGATCTCGCCACCGGCGCGACCCTTTCCGACGTCATCCCCGAGGTGACCAGCAACATCACCTGGGCAAACGACGACCGAACCCTGTTCTACGCCAAGCAGGACCCCGAGACCCTGCGCTCCTGCCGCATCTACCGCCACGCGCTGGGAACCGACCCGGATGACGACGTGCTCGTTTACGAAGAAACCGACGACACCTTCTCGGCCCACGTGTTCAAGACCAAGTCCAAGCGCTACCTGATGATCGTCTCCGCGCAGACCCTGAGCAACGAGTACCGCTACCTCGACGCCAGCGACCCCACCGGCGCGTTCACCGTATTCCTGCCGCGGGAGCGGGGACACGAACACGCCGTGGACCATTTCGAGGACCGCTTCTTCATCCACACCAATCACGAAGCCCGCAATTTCCGGCTCGTGTCCACGCCCTTGGACCACACCGGCAAGGACCATTGGAAGGAAGTCATTCCGCACCGGCCCGACGTGTTGCTGGAGGGCTTCGAGGTGTTCCAGGACCACTTGGTGCTGGAGGAACGCCACGACGGGCTCATGCGCATCCGCATCATCCCGTGGGACGGCTCGGAGGAGCACTACCTGGAGTTCGGCGAGCCCGCCTATGCCGCGGGCACAAGCGTCAACCCGGAGTTCGACACCACGGTACTGCGCTACGGCTACACCTCCATGACTACGCCCAGCTCCATCTACGACTACGACATGGTGACGCGGGAGAAGACCCTGCTCAAGCAAGAGGAGGTCCTGGGCGGTTTCGACAGCGGGCAATACCGCACCGAGCGGCTTCACGCCACCGCCGCGGACGGCGCCCGGGTGCCCATTTCGCTGGTGTACCGGAAGGGGACGGCGCGCGACGGCCGCGCGCCGCTGCTGCTCTACGGCTACGGCTCCTACGGCCACAGCCTGGACGCCGGCTTCGGCTCGGCGCGCCTGAGCCTGCTCGACCGTGGCTTCGTCTTCGCCATCGCGCACATCCGCGGCGGCGAAGAGATGGGGCGGGCGTGGTACGAGGACGGCAGGCTGCTCCGGAAGAAGAACACCTTCACGGACTTCGTCGCGTGCGCCGAGCATCTGATCGCGGAGGGCTATACCTCGCGGGAGCGGCTGTTCGCCATGGGTGGAAGCGCCGGCGGCCTGCTGATGGGGGCGGTGGTGAACCTGCGGCCGGACCTGTTCCAGGGCGTGGTGGCGCAGGTGCCGTTCGTGGATGTGGTCACCACCATGCTGGACCCCGACATTCCTCTCACCACCGGCGAGTACGACGAGTGGGGCAACCCCAACGACAAGGAATTCTACAACTACATACTGTCGTACTCACCCTACGACAACGTCGCGGCCCGGGACTACCCCCACATGCTCGTGACCACCGGACTGCACGACTCTCAGGTGCAGTACTGGGAGCCTGCCAAATGGGTGGCCAAGCTGCGCGCGGTCAAGACCGACCCCAACCGCCTGTTGCTCAAGACCAACATGGAAGCCGGGCACGGCGGCGCGTCCGGGCGCTTCAAGCGCTATCGCGAGATCGCCCTGGAATACGCATTTCTGCTGGACTTGGCGGGAATCCGCGAATAATGGTTGGCGCGCGCGCTCGTCCTGTCCAGGCAGCGGACAGATACCGTCCGCTGCCGTCACGTCGCCCTGTTCGTCATCCTGCGCCCACCGGACCCGCGCCCGCCACGGAGAGAATCCTTCCGGGCTACTTGTCCTCGTCGTCCTCGTCCATGGACATGGCGCGCAGGTGCTTGTCGATGGTGGTGTAGCCCTTCCACTGATCCACCAGCCAGTAGCGGATGCCGAACTCGAAGCGGAGCTCACGGGTCTCGCCATCGCTGGGGTTGAAGTGCTGGTGGTGCATCATGCCGGGCGGCACGTGCACGGCGTCGCCCTGCTCCCAGTTGTACTGCTTGCCGCCGATCTCCGAGTAGCCCGCCCCTTTGAGCGCGTAGAGGTATGCCTCGGGGTGCGCGTGGCTGTGGCTCTTGGAGCGCGGCAACTCAACGAAGATGGAACTGATGGCCGCGGCCGTGGCCTTGAAACCATTGCGGCTGCCGCTGCGGCCCATGAGGAAGTAGGTGGCGCCGTGCTTGGACTCGGCCGAAAGCTCGTGCTGGTCCTGGTGCATGGAGATACGCCGGCCGTCTTCCGGCCAGTCCTGCGACTCTTCCGGTCCGATGGCGGTCAGCGCCTCCGGATTGTTGGCGCCGCAGTCCTCGAACTGATCCATGCGGCCCATGTACATCGAGGCCTCCAGGTGCCAGGCCAGCCCGGAGATGTAGCCCACCGGCACGTCGCCGGTGTTGAACAACTGGTGCTCGGACCGATAGGGCACGTGCAGGACCGTGCCCGGCCCGAAGTCGTAGCGCTTGCCGTCCAGCACCATGAAGCCCGTGCCGCTTTCCACGTAGATGGCTTCCTCGCCGTGGCTGTGACGCCCGGTGTGCCAACCCACGGGAATCTCCGCCCGCATCATCATGCTCCCGCCGGTGGGAAAGCCTCGCTCGGGCGCGATCATCAACGCCGCCCTGGCGTCCTGTCGCGTCTGGACCCAATCCAGTTCGGTGTGGCGCGCCACCCGCGGCGCGTTTTCGACAAACTGCTCGTTCCGATCCGTGGTGTTCAGCCATTCGCTGTAAAAGTCGCTCATGAATTCCTCCCTGGGCCACGCTGGGCTGACGGCCCGCGCAAAGCCATGTTTCAGCATTTCCTGGCGTCGTATCCATACCGGCAAATTATCGCAGTAATTTGCGGGACACGACACTAGGGGCCTGTCGGGTTTATCAAGAATCTGCTGCGAGGCAGGGGAATGGGTCCATTGCCGGTTGGATTTTCGTCCAATATTACCAATCTTGTCCTCAAATCCGCCCGAAACTGGCCTCCATCCCTCTGCCTCTCGCTACGATTCGACAAACCCGACAGGCTCCTAGACTCAGACACTTAGACAAAATCCCGGCACGCCACAAGAACGCACAGCGCGGGAATGACAGAAGGGGGCATCCGGGACTGACGCAAAGGACACCGGACTTCCGCATGCACCTGCAAGAACGCACCCGCGGAATGATCCGGGTTTCAGCGCCGGAGCCATCCTGGAGGGGCGGCCGTGTCGCAAACACCAGACCGTTGACGCGGCGCGTTGACATGGCGGAGGATACCAAATACGTCTGTATCAATCGGTCGTCCTGTTTCAAACGGCCTGCGTCGGGCCTCATGCCGGGGAGTGCATCCCTGGCCACGGCGGAGGTCAAAGCGGGCGTAAGGGTGTGCCGACGCCATGGACAACTCCGGGACTATTTCTTCACCAATTGAGGACAATCGCCTCACCGATGCGGGCGGACCGTCAAGGCAGTACGCGTATCGCGAGGCGTTGCGTCCTTGGCTGCTGGGGCGGGTCGCCATCATGATGACCGTCTATCTCGGGGCTTACCTGACCCTCTGTCCCGTGGGGGCCCGTGAGGCCCCTTGGGTCCAGCGCTTGGCGTTTACCGGCTTCGGCGCCGCGCTGTGCGTGTTCATGTGCCACGCCGAGTACGTGGTGACACTCTATCTCACGCGCAGGCGATCCCCGCTGCACGTGGCGCTGGCGGTCGCTGGAGCCGCCCTCCTGACCACCCCAGCCTCCACCGCCATCATCTATGGCGTGGACACGGTTTCGTTCAGGCAGCTTTCCGAATTCCACCTGACCACGGTTTACGCTTCCGTGTTGTTCTCGACCCTGTTGTGCAGCGCCATGGTCCACTGCCTGTTGACCCGACGCCTCAAGCGTGTGCCCGTGAAGCCCAACGGCCTGGAGCAAATCGAGACGGCGACTGCGGAGGCTGCGGGAGTTTCGGAAGCCGCGGCAGAGGCGAAGGTCCAGGAAACGGCGGCGGGATCGTTGGATGACTCCCCGGCCCGCGGCGCCCTCGAAACCGAACGGACTAAGCCCCAACCCGCACCGGCGCACTCCGCCACCGCCCCTGCCGGCGCCGCATCGGCCCTGGCTGATCGCTTGCCCGCCGAGATCGGCCAGGACGTCATCCACCTCACGATGAACGACCACTACGTGACCGTCGTCACCACCTCGGGTCGCTGCGAGCTTCTCATGCGTTTCACGGACGCCGTCGAAGAGCTCGGGAGCCGGGGCATGCGCGTGCATCGTTCGCACTGGATCGCCTTTGACCACGTGGAGGGCTGGGGCAAACGCGATCAGCGCCCCGTCCTGCGCCTCACCGGCGGCCACACGATCCCGGTAAGCCGAAGCTACCTCGCCCAAGCCCGCGCCGCGGTGGCCGCGCACCAGATCTCGAGTGCGGACGACAAGTGCTAGTGTGGTGTCTGCGCCGCGTGGGCGAACGCCGGTCGGCCCTGCCAGTTTCTGTTGGTGCTTGGCGCAGCGGTTTCTGTTCGTGCTTGACCGTGACGCCAGCCCGGCTCCGCGCGCTTGACAGACTTCGTTACCGCCGACTATCTATATCAGGCTGTATCAAGCCTTGAACGACGCTCGGGAAACCCCGCGACTCGACGGATCATGGAACGGTCCCGCGGTGCCGCCCCGGCTGCTGCCAAGTCATCTTACCATCAGTGACCGCAAGGAGGTTTTGCGCATGGCGACCCAATTGAAGTTCGGACTGCTGTTGCCCCATTTCGGAGATCAAGGATCTGTGGAGAAGTGCATCGAGGGATCGAAACTGGCCGAGTCGCTGGGTTTCGACTCCGTCTGGGTCCGCGACCACCTGGTCTTCGAGCCCCACGGCATGGAGGGCACGGACAACACGCACATCGAGTGCGTCGCCATCCTGTCGGCGATCTCGTCGGTGTGCAAAAAGCTCACCCTGGGCACGGGCACGATGATCTCGCACAGACATCCGATTCACCTGGCCCAGTGCATGGCGGCCCTGAGCGTCCTGTCTGAAGGCAAGGTCATCATGGGCATCGGCGCGGGTACGTTCCAGCACGAATTTGCCGCGGCCGGGCTGAAGAACACTCGGGAGGACCGTTTCAACCTCGCCAAGGTCAACTCCAACCTCGTGCGGCGCCTGTGGAGCGGTGAGACGGTCGACTATGAGGACGACTACTTCTCCTTCAAGGATGTCCAACTCAAGCCCACGCCCTTGGCGCCCATTCCCATCTGGTATGGCGGCGGTACCCCGGCATCGTGTCGGCGCGCGGTGGACTACTGCGACGGCTGGATGCCCGGACGCATCCCGCTGCGCACTTTCCACAAGTGCATCAAGTACCTGCACGACCTGTGCGACAAGGCCGGCAAGCCCATGGTCACCACCGGCGCCATCCCCATCACCAGCATCGCCAGGGACAAGGACACCGCCGTGAGCAAGGTCAACGCGCCGGGTCTCATCAACGAGGGCAACAAGAAGCCGACCTGGGTGAAGCCCGAGTCCGGCACCTTCTCGAAGCTCGAAGACATCGAGGGACTCTTGCTGGCGGGCACGCCGGAAGACATCGTCCGGGACACCCAGCGCTACGAAGAGGGCGGCCTCAACCACATCGTCTATGACCTCCGGTTCCGTTACGCGGACTGGTACGAGCAAATCGAACTGCTGGGCAAAGAAGTCCTGCCGGCGGTGCGCGCCTAGGAGCCTGCGGCGCGGGCGGGTTGGAACACCGCCCACGCAAGCGCCACCCTGCGCAATAGGGTGGCCGGAGGCCGGGCAACAACACCGGCGGCAAGTGTCGTGTCCCGTAGATTCCTGCGCAACTTGTCGCGGGAACTCGCAGCGCGCGACACTGTCTTCTTGGGACTGGTTTTGGGGGAGAGCCACATGCGAACAGAGGACATCACTTTCTTCAGCGAAGGCTACAAGGTCCACGGCACCATCTACCTGCCGGACGACGATCAGGGACAGCCCTGGCCGGGCATCGTCCAAGGCCCCGGGTTCCTGGGCCTCAAGGACGCCAAGCACTACATCCTGATGTTCGAGCGGTTGTGCGCGGCGGGTTACGCGTGCCTGTGCTTCGACTATCGTGGCTGGGGGCAGAGCGAAGGTCCGCAGAAGGGCTGGGTCATGCCCACCTGGCAAGCGGAGGACATCCGCAATGCCATTACCTACATGGAGACCCGCGACGACGTGGACTCCGACCGCATCGCCACCTACGGTTCGGGCGGCACCGGCGGCGGCAACGCCGTTCTGGTGGGCGCCACCGACAGCCGGGTCAAATGCGTGGTCTGCTACCTCGGCGTGTGCCGCGGCCGCGACTGGCTTCATTCCATGCGCCGGGAATACGAGTGGATCGACTATCTCAAGCGCATCGAGGAGGATCGCCGGGTGCGGGTGCGCACAGGCGCCGGCGAACTGGTGGCTGCGCGCGAGGAGATCATGGTCCAGACCCCGGAGCGCAAGACCACCAACATCAAGAAGGAAGTCGCGTCCAAGATTCCCAACCAGATGCCGCTCCAGTGCGCCGATGCCATCCTGGACTACTGCCCGGAGGACGTCGTGCACAAGATCTCGCCGCGGGGCGTGCTGTTCATCGCCGTGGAGAACGACGCCACCACGCCCGAGGAACATTCCATCCGCATGTACGAGAAAGCGGGCGAGCCCAAAAAGCTCGTCATGCTGAAAAAGACTACCCACTACGGCGTCTACAACGACTATTTCGACCAGATCGCCGGCGAGGTGGTGGACTGGTACAACCGCCACTTGAAATACGACCGCATCGGCATTACCGAGCCCTAGCGTCGCGGGCATGGAAGAGTGTTCCATTCCCGCGAAAGCTTGCCCTCGACCCCGATCGGGGGCGGGAATCCAGGCGGGGTGGGGCAGGGAATCACACCCGCTTGAGCGTGAATGACGGAGGCGGCCAGTGTCGCGTCCCGCAAATACCTGCGATAAGTTGCGCAGGATTTTTTGCTGTCGGCAAGGCGCGATGACGAGCAGTGGCGGACACCACGCGAGGAAGAGCAACGCAGCCGACGGCAACAAAAGACCAGCAAATTATCGCAGGTATTTGCGGGACGCGACACTAGGGAACAGCATCACGGTCACGTTGGTTTGAGGAGCTAACCATGGGTAAATTCGAATTCGGCATCCGGGTGCCCAACTCGGGGCCGCTCTCCAGCAAGGAGAACATCGTCAAGGCCGCGCAGAACTCGGAGGAGTTGGGCTTCGACACCATCTGGCTCCACGACCACGTGGTGTGGAGCTCGGAGATGCACCGGCACCACATCTCGTCCGGGGCCGCAGAGGCCCTCACGGACGCCCAGGAGGCCAACTTCTTCGAATGCATGACCACCATGTCCTACTTGGCGGCCAAGACGAAGAACATCCAGATCGGCGTGGCCTGTCTGGTAATGCCCCTGCGCAACCCCATCTACGCGGCCAAGCAGTGCGCCACCCTGGACCACCTGTGCGACGGGAGGCTCCTGGTGGGCGTCGGCTTGGGTTCCAAGGCCACCCGCGACTCCAGCGAGTTCGATGTGTTCGAGGTGCCCATCAAGGGGCGGGGCAACCGCACCGACGAGTACATCGAAGCCATGAAGGCCATCTGGACCCAACCCATGGCCTCGTACGAGGGCAAGTACCTCAAGTTCGAGAACGCCGAGATCCATCCCAAGCCGCTCCAGAAGCCGTTTCCGCCGGTGTGGGTGGGCGGCTGGATGGATCAGGCCGCGGTGCGGGCCGGGCGCTACGGTGAGGGCTGGATCCCTGGATGGTTGTCGCCCAAAGAGATGGCGCGAGGCTGCGACATTCTCAACAAGGCGGCCGAGGACGCCGGCCGGGACCCTGCGGGGATCAAGATCGCGGTGGAGAAACTGGCCTGCATCGCGCGCACCCGGGACGAGGCCATGACCTTGGCCCTGCCCACCATCCGCGAAAGCTCCCACACCTACGAGCGCGATGTGGACAACATTCAGTTCGCCCTGGACCGGCACATCATCGGTTCGGTGGACGATGTGCGCCGGCGTATCGACGAGTTCATCGAGGCCGGTGTGCAGCACTTCGAGTTGAAGCTCATCTATCCGGACATGGATACCATGTACAAGGAAATGCTGCTCTGGTCCGAGGAGATCATCCCGCATTATGTCTAGGAACAGATCCGCCCTGGTGGAGTTGCGGTTCGAACTCAACGGCAAGGACGTGGCCGTGGAGTGCGAGCCGCAGCAGACCCTTTCGGAGGTGTTGCGGAACCGCCTGAATCTCACCGGCGCCAAGATCTCGTGCGAGGTGCAGGTGTGCGGCGCCTGCACGGTGCTGGTGGACGGCCTGCCGGTGAGCTCCTGCACCTACCTGGCTTACGAGGCCCAAGGGCGTGCCGTCACCACCATCGAGGGGCTCGAGGACCGTGACCGCACGCTGCATCCCATCCAGCAGTGCTTCATCGACGAGTTCGCGTTCCAATGCGGCTTTTGCACGCCGGGCATGATCCTGTCCGCCAAGGCGCTGCTGGACGACAACCCCGATCCCACCGACGACGAGATCATTCACCACATGGACGGCAACCTCTGCCGCTGCACCGGATACGTGCCCATCGTGAAGGCCATCCGCAAGGCGGCGGCGGTGATGAAGGAGGCGCGCGGATGAGTGAGGACAATAGCCGCGACTTCAAAGTGGTCAACCACTCGGTGCCGCGCCGGGACGGCCGCGCCAAGGTATCGGGCCGGGCGCTCTACGTGAGCGACGTCAAACTCGCGGGCATGGCCTACGCCAAGGTGCTGCGGAGCCCCTACGCCCACGCGACCATCGTCTCCATGGACACATCCCGGGCCGAGGCCCATCCCGGCGTGTACAACGTGCTGCGGGGCGACGATTTGGAGGGGCTGAATCCCTATTTCGGACACGCCGTCAAGGACCACCCCCTGGTGGCCATCGACAAGGTGCGCTACGCGGGCGAACCCGTAGCCGCGGTCATCGCCGAAGACGAACTCACCGCCTACGAGGCGCTGGAATTGATCCACGTCGAGTACGAGGAGTTGCCGGCAGTGATGGAGCCCCAGGAATCGCTGGCGCCGGATGCGCCGCTGCTCCACCAGCGCCAGTTCGAAGCCGGGGCGCTGCGCGGGTTCGAAGGAGAGGTCACCGCGGGCCGGGGCAGCAACCTGTGCCAGGAACACCACATCAAGTGGGGGGACGTGGACGAGGCGTTCGCCACGGCCGCGGCCGTGGCGGAGGGCGAGTACTACTTTCCCATGGCCTATGCCTACGCCATGGAGCCCTACGTGGCCATCGCCGAGGTGGGCGACGACAGCGTCACCATATACTCCTCGGCGCAGCACCCCTTCATGGTGCGCCACGATCTGAAGACCATCTTCGACATGCCGGTGAGCCAGATCCGCCTGATCGTGCCGTTCGTGGGCGGCGGCTACGGCAGCAAATCCTATACGAAGATCGAGCCGCTGGTTTCGGCGTGCGCATGGAAAGCGCGCCGCCCGGTGAAGCTCCAGCTCAGCGTGGAAGAGGCCATGCTCACCACCCGGGGCGACGACGCCCTCACCTGGATGCGCACCGCGGTGGACGCCGACGGCAAGATCATCGCGCGCCAAGCCAAGATCTACATGAACACCGGCGCCTACGCTGAGAACAGCCCTCTGGTGTGCGAAAAGTCGTCCAACCGCTGCGTCGGACCCTACGCCATCCCCAACGTCCAGATCGACAACCACATGGTCTACACCAACACGGTGCCGGCCAGCTCCTTCCGGGGCTTCGGCTGCGCCCAGGTGACCATGGCCGGCGAGTCCCAGATCGACGAACTCGCGGCCAAGATCGGCATGGACCCCTACGAGTTCCGCATGCACAACGCGGCGCGGCCCAAGCAGGAGTTCTTTCCCGGCATGCGCCCCTTCGACGGCACCCTGACCGAGGACCTCAAGATCGTCGCCGACAACATCGGCTGGAAGGAACCGCTGCCGAGCGGCCACGGGCGCAGCATCGGCTGCTCTGCCAGCGACGCCGGCGCCTACCCCCTCACATCCACGGCCGTGCGTGTGCACGCCGACGGCTCGGCTTCGCTGATGATCGGCAGCACGGAGCTTGGCCAGGGAAGCCACACGGTGTTGCCGCAGATTGCCGCTGAGGAATTGGGCATTCCCTTCGACCTGGTGCGGGTGGTGTCCTCCGATACCGCCATCACTCCCTACGACCGTTCCACCGGAGCCAGCCGCACCACCACCCTCATGGGCCGGGCGGTGCAGGAGGCCAGCCGGGAGGCCATCGAGCAGATGGTGCGCATGGCCGCTGATGTGCTGGGCGTCCAGGAATCGGAAATCCAGACCGTTCGCGGCGGCGTCACCTGCGGCGAGGCGCGCCTCACCTGGTCCGAGGTGCTCACGCGCTACTACCGCCTGCCCGACGGGGAGGTCATCGGCCGCGCCTACATCCGCAAGGACAAGGATTTCGCGCAGTTGCCGGTTTTCTGGGAAGCCGCCTCCACGGGCATCGAGGTGTCCGTGGACGAGGAGACCGGCAAGGTGACCATGGAGAAGCTCGGCACTTGCGGCGACGTGGGCCTGGCCATCAACCCGGCCCTGGCCGAGGGCCAGGACATCGGCGCCGCCACCACCGGCATGGGCATCGGCATGTTCGAGGAGCTCGAGTTCGACCGCAACCAGCTCCTCAACGGCAACCTGCTGGAGTACCGCCTGCCGCGGTTCTCCGACATGCCGCGAACCGTGAAGCTGGAACTGGTGCAGAACCGCGACGGGGTGGGACCCTACGGCGCCAAGGGCGGTGGTGAAGCGTCGCTCAACTCGCTGCCTGCCAACATCGCCAACGCCGTTTACAACGCCACCGGCGCGCGCATACGCCGGGCGCCGCTCACGCCGGAGAAGGTCTGGCGCGCGATCCGCGAAACGCGCGCCAGCCGTGGAGACAACCAGAAATGATGCCGGCCGCGCCTGAACGAACCGCGCGCGGTCAACGCAGTTTCGTGCCGCCCGTCCCTGGACACCCGACACGGGATGGTCTCCGTCACGCGACCCGTGGAGAGTACCCGTCATGATGCCGCTCAGACGTTTCAACATCCACCGGCCCGCCGACCTCGACGAGGCCGCGGCCATGCTCGACCACTACGGCGACGCCGGCGCCCTGTACGCCGGCGGCACCGAACTGCTGCTGGCCATGCGCCACGACCTGCTGCGCTATGAGCACCTGATCGACATCAAGGCCGTGACCGGCCTGGACCGCATCGAGCGCCGGGACGGACATATCCACATCGGCGCCGGCGCCACCCACCGGACCATCGAGCGCTCCACCGTGATCCAGGAATCGCTGCCCGTGATGGCCGGGATGGCCGCCAACGTCGCCAACGTGCGTGTGCGCGCCAGCGGCACCCTGGGCGGCAACCTCGCTTTCGCCGAACCCCACTCCGATCCCGCAACCCTGCTGCTGGCCCTGAATGCCACCGTGCGGGCACAAGGCAAGGGCGGGGAACGCACCGTCGCGATGAACGAGCTTCTGTCCGGCGCCTACGAAAACTCCCTGGCCCAGGACGAGGTCCTGACCGGCGTGGACGTGCCGCTGCCCGCTCCCACACAGCGCGCCGCCTACCTCAAGTTCCAGGTCCACGAGCGCCCGCTCCTGGGCTTGGCCCTGGTGCTCGACCTGAACGACGACGGCCGCGAAATTCGCGCCGCCCGCTGCGCCGTCGGCTGCGTCAGCCCCACCCCCTGCCGCTCCACCGCCGCCGATGACCTCATCGCCGGCGCCACCGAGTCGACAGAACAGCGGCTACTCGCAGCCGCCGAAGCCCTCGCCGACGAAGCCGCCCTGACCGACGACCGCGAAGGCAGCGCCGAGTACAAGCGCCACCTCATCAGCGTACTGCTGCGCCGCGCCGCCAAGCAGTGCCTCGACGGCACTCACTGAACGCTCCACGGGCAGAAACTGGAGTCCGTCAGGCTTGATGAGGCGATGCAAATCCGTTTTCTCGACCCTGCCAAGACGAACTGCTGGAGTCGGCTCAATTTTGGGAGAGTCCATACCCTGTCAAACATAGTGGCCCGATTGGCAACGAATCCATGCAACCCTGGATCAAGTCCGGGGTGAGGTTCAATTTTCCGGCCATGCGTTTTCCTTCTCCCTTGATCTCCGGCGTCCTCGTCGAGCGCTACAAGCGGTTCCTCGCTGATGTTCGTCTTGAGGACGGCACGGTGGTGACGGCGCACTGCACGAACACGGGCAGCATGATGGGCTGCAACGCGCCGGGCAGCAGGGTCTACCTGTCGGATCAGAGCGGCCGGGGCCGGAAACTGAACTACACCTGGGAGATCATCCGGGTGGGCCGGACGCTGGTGGGGATCAACACGCTGGCGGCCAACCGGCTGGCGCGGGAAGGCATTGAGACAGGACGAATCGATGAGTTGCGGGGGTATGAGAAGCTTCGTCCCGAGTTCGCCACGCGACCCGGCACGCGCCTCGACTTTCTGCTCGAAGGGCATCCGCAACGGCCGAGCGAAAGGTGTTTCGTCGAGGTGAAGAATGTCACCCTCGCGGTGGATCGGGTCGCCGCGTTTCCGGATGCCGTGAGCCTGCGTGGCGCCAAACACCTTCAAGAACTCATGCGACTGCGACAGGACGGCCACCGCGCCGTGCTGTTGTTCGTGATTCAGCGCGGAGACTGTAGCGCAATCCGCCCCGCGGACGAAATCGATCCCGAGTACGGCCGCGTGCTGCGCCAATCCGTGAGGACCGGCGTCGAGGTGCTCGCCTACCTGGCCAAGGTCACCGAGCGTGCCATTGCTCTCGGCAAGGCCGTGCCCTTGCAGCTCTGAAACAGGCCGTCCGGCATCGTGATCCGGTTTCTGGCGGTGGCGGGTAACGCCACTTCCAACCCTACCGCCGACAACCTGCGGCCCAAGGCGAGCAGGTCGTGCCCTGCAGAAGCGCACACGGTCGTGCCCCATTTCCTCGGTGCGCTACGCCCACCCGTGCTCAAAGGCTCTTGATGAACCCCGTCACGGCCTGGTTGAACTGCTCGGGCTGTTCCCGGTAACAGAAGTGTCCGGCCTTGTTGATGACGTGGAGTTGCGCGTTCTCGGTGCTGTTGGCGACGTAATCGAAGAGCGTCAGACCCCGCTGATACCGGGCCGTGGGGTCGTTGTAGCCCCACACCACCAGGGTCGGGGTCGTGAGCCGCCCCTCCATCATCCACGCGAGGCACTCCTCCTTGTCGAGGACCAGATTCGGCATGAAGAGCTTGTCCTTCAGGCCCTCGCCGCTCATCTTGCGGACGGAGTCCTGGTACTTGGGCAGGCTGGCGATCTCCACGGCGGCGTCGATCCAACCGCCGGTGATGTGCGACGTGCCGTGGGAATAGTGTTCCACCACCCAGCGCTGGCTCTCGCGGCTGAGGTAGGGTTTGGGGCGCCCGGCCATCACCAGTTCGGTGAGCGACGGACCCGGCGACAGGGTGCCGCTGTCCACGATGATGCAGGACTTGACGATCCCGGGGTGCAGCAGCGTGAGCCGCGCCACCAGGTATCCGCCACGGGAATGGCCGCAGAGGTGAACGTCCTGGAGGTCCATGGCCTTGAGGAACCCGTGGGCGTGCTCGACTACCGCCGCGGGGGTATAGCCATCGTCGGTCTTGGGGTTGCCGGTGTGTCCCTGGCCGAGCTTGTCGACAGCGATCACCCGAAACGACTCGGCCAAGGCGTCGAAGTTGAGTTCCCAGTCCAGCGCACTGTCGCAGGCATCGGTGGTGCCGAAGTGACTGCCGTGCCACAGCACCAACGGCTCACCCGTGCCCTGTTCGAAGTAGCGTGTGCGCACCCCGTCCACGTCGATGAACCTGGCCTCGGTCATTGGCATGATGGCGCCTCCTGGAGATTGCCTGAAACCGTTTCAATACCTTGCATGCATTCCGCCCGGCACTGCCCTTGCGCCATTCCCCGCCGCACTTGGTTTCCCGCCTTCGCGGGAATGACGATTCGGGGGGCCGTTGCTTCTCTCGGATGGTGTTTCGACACAGCCTGTCTCGCGGGAATGACGGTTCCGAGCATTGACGTCAACGCTGCAGCGCCATGAACAGGAATACCTTGGCGGCCTCGATGACGCTCTTGAGCGGAACCAGGTCGTTGTCCGTGTGCTGGAAGCGGACGGCGCGGGAGCCATAATTCACGGTCTCGATGCCGCGGACATTGAGCAGGCCGGTGTCGTTCGCCGCGGTGGAAAAGCTGTATTCCGGCTCCCGTCCCAACATGGTCCGGATGGCGCCGGCCAAGGCCACCACCACGCCGGCATCCTTGCTCACCTCGCACGGGTACATGAATTCTTCCTTTTCCAGCGAGATCTCGTAGGGCTCGATGTCGCCGATGGCATCCGCGACTTGCTGTACGGCGCGGTCGGCGTCGTCGCCGGGCAGCAGCCGCCGGTCCATGCGAATGCGGCACTCGCCGGGAATGGTATGCGTCGATTTCGGGAAGCTCTCGATATCCGTGGGGGTGAGCGACACCCGGCCCAATTCCGGGTGGCTCTTGTCCTCGGGATGGGGCATCAACGGCGCGAGCTTCTCAAGCACCTTGACGGCGCCGTCCACGGCGTTGATGCCGTCCCACGGGCGGCTGCTGTGAGCTTGCCGGCCGCGCACCACGATGCGCACGTCAATGCGCCCCTTGTTGCCCAACTGGATCTCCGGCGGTCCGTCGATGAGGCCCCAGCGCGCATCGATGGCGCCGCTGGACAGCACGTAATCGAGGGACTCGTGCTTGCCGCTTTCCCCCGCGGTGCTGGTGACGAAGTAGAGATCGCCGGGCAACTCCCAGCCGCTGCGGGCGATGAGCTTCACCGCGCTCAGCATGGCCGCCAAACTGCCCTTCTGCTCGCACGCGCCCCGACCCCAGCCGCACGGCCCTTCGAGGCCGTAGGGCGCGCCGTCTACCATTTCCCCGGAATACGGATTCGGCATGGTGCTGGGAGCGGCGTTCATGGCGTAGGAGACGAGCACCAGCCCGGAGGCCGAGCCTGCGCCGGGCAAGCGGGCGATGAGGTTGCCCATGTCGTCGATGGTGGTGTCGACCCCTTCCGCTGCGAGTTCCGGGCGCACCACGTCCCGGATCAACGCGAGCACCTGCGGCTCCCGCTCCAGCAACTCGGTTTGCGGGCTTGGAGTCTGTAGCAGCGTGACCAGCAGGCGCCGGACCTCGTCCAGGTCGAGCCCTTCCTCGATGCGTTGTCTGGCTTCGTTGGGGTCCATCATGTGTGTTCCGGAACGGGCATCCTTCGACTTCGCTTCGCTCAGGACGAACGGTTGCGGGATTCCTTCCCGTTCGTCCTGCGCATAGCGGAGCGAAGTTGAAGGACGCCGTGTCCAAAAGCGCAATCGATCGCAGCTCCCTACATCTCCACCTCGGTGCCCACGCCCCGCTCGACAGCGCGCCGGTGGACCAGGCTCGCCGCGGCCACGTCCTGGGCCGCGATGCCCACCGATTTGTACATCGTGATCTCATCGTCACTCGTGCGGCCGGGCTTGGCGCCGGCGAGCACCTCGCCGATCTCGCCGCGCACGTGATTCGGCGCGATGGCGCCTTCCTTGATCGCCAGCAGGATGTCGCCGCACTCGGTATTGATGGCGTCCACGGAGTCCACGAACACCGTGGACATTTGAACCGTGTCGCCGCCCATCTCCCGGGCCCCGGGCCGGTGCGAACCGACGGCGTTGATGTGGGCGCCGGGCTTGAGCCAGCCGGCGTTCAGGATGGGCTCGGCCGAGTCGGTCACCGCGGTGAGGATGTCCGCGCCGCGCACCACCGCCTCGGCGGATTCCTGCGGCTCGATGGGGAGGCCCAACTCGTCCTGCAATTCTTCCTTCACGTAGATGGCATTGACGCGGGACGGGCTCCAGATGAGGACCCGTTCGATGGAACGCACCCGGCTCAGCGCCCGGATGTGGGTGCGCGCCTGGGTGCCGGCGCCGAGGATCCCCAGCACCGGCGTGTCCACGCGCGCCAGCGCCTTCGTGGCCATGGCGGAAGCGCAGGCCGTACGAATGGCGGTGATGTAAACGCCATCCATCAACACTTCGATGTTGCCGGTCTCGGCGCTGTAAAGCGAGATGCTGGCCAGGATCGGCGGCAGTCCCTGTTTCGGGTTGTCGCGGAAGTAGGAGATGATCTTGATCCCCAGCGCCCTCGCCTCGCTCATGAACGCCGGCATGCTCGTGATGCGTCCCTGAATCTCGGGCAACGGCACCACCAAGCGCACGGGCATCACCACCCGGCCCGCCGAGAACTGAACGTGCGCCTGTTCCAGCGCGCCGATCAACTCGTCAAGGTCGAGCAACTCCTCTACCTGCTTCTTCGAAATCACCAGCATGATGTTGTCCTGTGTCAACGATGCCCGCGTCAACGACAGGGTGATCCCACGCTGACCGAGCGTCCGCGTCGAGGGCCGGATGGGGTTCGTTCCTGTCCCAGTAATTACGCCGCAATTACTGGGACAGGAACGACTGTGACCGAATGATTGTGACTGAACGATCTCCCGTAGCGGCGACCGGCCGGTCGCCGCTACCCTGGATCGGATCCGACAGGCTCCTGGAAATGGACATAACCGGCCGTGCCGTCGAATGCAACAATGCGCCGATGTCGTCCAGTGCCCGGGGGAGATCGAGAGACTCCCGGAAAGACGGCGAGCGTTTCCCTTGTGCCGCCGCTGGTGTATTCTGACGCCGTGCCCAGTCCGACCTCGAGGAGACGACATGAAACAGGAACGGATCACCGATTCCATCGACCAGCTCAACCGGGACATGGCCGGGAAGAGTCTCGAAGGCCATTGGAGCCTGGGATTGGAGGACCTGCCGCCCTACCCCGTCACTCAGGTGCAGCCATACCTTTGGCGCTGGGAGGACGTGCACGAAAGCATGATTCGGGCCGGGGACGTGGTGAACCTGGACGACGCGGAGCGCCGCACCATCAGGCTCCTCAACCCGGGCATCCCCGGCGGCCATGGCACCACCCACACCATTCACTTTTCGTTCCAGTACGTGAAACACGGCGAGTACGCACGCACGCACCGTCACACCGCCGCAGCCTTCCGCTTCGTGCTGCAAGGCCGGGACGCCTACACCACGGTCAACGGCCAGAAGTGCGTGATGGAAGAAGGCGACCTGATCCTGACGCCCCAACTCACGTGGCATGACCACGTCAACGACTCCGGCGCGCCCATCATCTGGCTCGATGGACTCGACATTCCGCTCACGCAGGCGCTGCACCAACTCTATTTCGAGCCCTACCATCAGGAACAACAGAGCGCCGAGGCCACCAGCGAGGAAACCGCGGGTTTCTACGGCCACGCGCGCCCCGCCATGAAGCCGCCGCGGCAGTTCTTCCATTACAAGTGGGCCGACACCGCCCGCAGCCTCGAACGGCTCCGGCACAACAAGGCCGGCCGGGACCCCTACGACGGCTACCTGCTGGAGTTCCTGAACCCCGTCACCGGCGGCCCCACCATGCCCACGGTCCAGTGCGCCGTTCAACTCCTGGAACCCGGTCACGAAACCCTGCCCCACCGCCATACGAGCACCGTGATCTACCACGCCTACCGCGGCCAGGGCACGACCATCATTGGCGGCCAGGTCTTCGAATGGCGCCAAGGCGATTCTTTCGTCGTGCCGCTATGGAACCAGCACGCCCACGCCAACACATCCGCCGACAGCGACGCCATCCTGCTGTCCATGAGCGACTCCCCGGTGGTGAAGGCCCTGGACTTGTACCAGGAGGCGAACTGAAACGTCCGGGGGCCGCTCTTTCATCGAAACGTACGCGACGGAGCGGCTCCCGGATCTGCCGGACTTCCGCCCAATCCCTCGCAGGATGTGCGCCGAATCATCGGTTTATAATACGCTAAATCCCCGGTTGTAATTCCGCCAAACCACCGGTTGATAATACGCCAAATCCCCGGTTATACTTCCGCTGAATCACCGGTCACGCGACTCGCGACAGACACGGGCAAGGTGTTCCCGTGAACCGTCCACTGGCCGGGCTCGAACCATGGCCTACATCCCGCGTATCGTTGACGCCGAACTGGCGGAACTGTTGAACGCCACCGGGGCCGTCCTGGTGGAGGGTCCCAAGGCTTCAGGCAAGACCGCCACCGCCATGCAGGCGTCGCAGAGCCAGGTATTGCTGGACATCGACATCAACGCGCGGCGCATGGCCGGCGCCGATCCCACGGCCCTCCTGGATGGCGCGGCGCCGCGACTGATCGATGAATGGCAACTGGAACCCGCCATCTGGAACCATGTCCGCAGGGAAGTGGACCGGCGCGCCGCACCCGGCCAGTTCATCCTCACGGGCTCCGCCGTTCCCACCGACGACATCACCCGCCACAGCGGCGCCGGCCGCTTCACCCGGCTGCGCATGCGCCCGCTGTCGTTGTACGAGATGGGACGTTCCACCGGGAACATCTCGCTTGAAGCGCTCCTGGGCGGCAATCCGCAACGAGCGCCCCAAACCGGTTTGCCGGTCCGAGGCGTCGCCGAGTTGCTGTGCGCCGGGGGCTGGCCGGGCAACATCGGCAAGACGCTGCCGCAGACGATGCGCGCAAACCGCGGCTACCTCGACGAAGTCCGGCGCACCGACATATCGCGAGTCACCGGCAAGGCCCGCGACCCCGACAAGGTCGGCCGTCTTCTGCGTTCGCTCGCGCGCAACGTCGCCACGCCCGTGGCCATGTCGAGGCTGGCCGCGGACGTGGGCGACGACGGCCGGCCCCTGCGCGCCGACACGGTCGCCGAGTATCTCGACGCCCTCCACCGGCTCATGATCCTGGAGAACCAACCGGCGTGGTCACCGCGCCTTCGCTCGCGCACGACGCTCCGGGGCACGCCGATCAGACACTTTGTGGATCCGTCTCTGGCCGTCGCGGCCTTGCGGGCCACGCCAGCGCGTCTGATGGCCGACCTTGAGTTTCTCGGTCTCCTTTTCGAGTCCATGGTCATCCGCGACCTCCGCGTATACGCGCAGGCGGTGGACGCACGGGTGTCCCACTACCGGGAGAAGGAAGGTCTGGAGGTGGACGCGGTGGTGGAGACGGCGGACGGACGGTGGGCGGCGTTCGAGGTCAAGCTGGGCGAACGATGGGTCGAAGACGGCGCCAGGAACCTCCGCAAACTCGCCCAGCGCATGGAGCACAGCGACCATGACAGGCCGTCGGCGCTCGCGGTCATCGTACCGAACGGATACGGGTACGCGGGTTACGACGGCCACGATGTAGGGGTGATCCCCATCGGCGCACTCGGGCCGTGAGCCGCCCGCGCGGTCTCGAAGCCTTGGCGCTTGGCTCAGCGCCGGATTGAAACGAATTTGACGATACACACATGTTCCCGCTATGTTCGCGGAACTCTGAAAAGGGGGCATTCGAATGCGCAAGACAATCAGAATGATCGTAACGTCGCTCACTGCGGCGCTCTTGATCGGCATACCGGCCACGCTGGCGGCCCAGGTAAAGATCGGCATGATCACCACGCTGTCCGGCGGCGGAAGCGCCCTCGGCGTGGACGTACGCGACGGTTTCAAGCTGGCCGTGGACCAAGGAGGCGGCAAGCTCGGCGGCACGGCGGTGGAGCTGCTGGTGGAGGACGACGCGCGCAAGTCGGGCAAGGCGCTGCAGGTGGCCAACCGCTTCATGAAGCGCGACAAGGTCGACGTCATGACCGGTATCATCTGGTCCAACCTCGCCATCGCGGTGGTGCCCAAGGTGGTGGAGGCCGGAATCTTCTACATCAGCCCCAACGCCGGGCCGTCGCTTCTGGCGGGCGAGAAATGCCATCCCAACTACTTCAACGTGGCATGGCAGAACGATAACCTGCACGAGGCCATGGGCCAATACGTGGCACGGAAAGGCTTCAAGAACGCCTACATCCTGGCGCCCAACTACCCCGCGGGCAAGGACGCCCTGCGCGGCTTCAAGCGCTTCTACAAGGGCAAGCTGGCCGGCGAGGTCTACACCAAGCTGGGTCAGACGGACTACGCCGCGGAGATTGCGGCGTTGCGTGCGGCCAACCCGGACGCGGTGTTCTTCTTCCTGCCCGGCGGCATGGGCATCAGCTTCATCAAGCAATACCATCAGGCGGGGCTGACCGGGAAGACTCCGCTGTTCGGTCCGGCGTTCTCCTTCGATCAGACCATCCTCGGGGCGGTGGGCGACGCCGCGCTGGGCGTGATCAACTCGTCCCAGTGGAACAAGGATATCGACAACGCCGCCAACAGGGCCTTCGTGGCCGGTTTCCAAAAGGCCCACAACCGGCTCCCGTCGCTGTACGCCAGCCAGGGCTATGACGCGGCGCAACTGATCGGCGCGGCGCTCGAGAGCACCGGCGGCAAGGTCGACGACAAGGACGCCTTTCGCGCGGCCCTGCGCACGGCCGACTTTCAGTCGGTGCGCGGAAATTTCCGGTTCGGGCCCAATCACCATCCGGTGCAGGACATCCACGTCCGCGAGGTGGTGCGCGAAGGGGGAGTGCTGACCAACAAGACCGTCGGCAAGGCTTTCTCGGACCACGCGGACGCCTACGCCGGCCAGTGCAAGATGTAGCGGCCCGCCATCGGCCCGGTGTCGCCGGCTCCGACCTGCCAGCCGGGACACCGGCAGTCCATACACCGCCCCCGCCTGTGGTTCCGGGCTTGAATCGGAACTTTCCGGGTCAAGCCCGGAATCCCGGCGGGAGGCCAGCCAGTCTCGCGACCCATGCCCATCCTTCTCGTCCTCGAGCAGGTGCTGAACGGCCTCCAGTTCGGGGTCATGCTCTTCCTCATGGCCTCCGGGCTGACCTTGGTGTTCGGCATCATGGGGATGATCAACCTGGCCCACGGTTCGCTATACATGGTTGGCGCGTACGTGTGCGCCACCGTGTACCAACTCACCGGGTCCTTTCTGCTGGCCCTGGCGGTCACGTTGTGCGCCTCGGCGGCGGTGGGCATGGCGGTGGAGCGGGTGGCGTTGCGTACACTCTACAGACGCGACCACCTGGACCAAGTCCTCGCCACCTTTGGACTGATTCTCTTCTTCAACGAGTTGACCAAGATCATCTGGGGCCCGCGCGCGCTGTTTCTTGACGTTCCCGCGGCACTCTCGGGGTCGGTGCAGATCATTCCCGGCGTGGACTACCCACTGTACCGGCTGGCCATCATCGTCGTGGGGGGACTGGTGGCCTTCTCGCTGTACTGGCTCATCGTGCGCACGCGCATGGGCATGATGATCCGCGCCAGCGCCAGCAACCAGGAGATCATTGGCGCGCTGGGCGTCAACGTGCCCCTCCTGTACACGCTGGTGTTCGGGCTCGGCGCGCTCCTGGCCGGACTCGCCGGGGCCATGGCCGGCCCGGTATGGGCCGTGGAGGTCGGCATGGGCGAGAACATCCTCATCCTGACCTTCGTCGTGATTGTCATCGGCGGCATCGGCTCCGTGCGCGGCGCGCTCGTCGGTTCCATTCTGGTGGGGTTCATCGACATCATGGGCCGGGCCTTCCTGCCGGCCTCCCTGCGGCTCGTTTTCGATCCCGCCACCGCCAACGGCGTCGGCGCGTCCCTGTCCTCCATGTCCATCTACATCTTCATGGCCGCCATCCTGGTATGGCGGCCCCGCGGCCTGCTGCCGGTGTATGGCGGTTACCGGTGATGCGCGGCGCGCACATCGCTTCAGGACTCCCTTCACTTGGGAAGCCAAGCCAAGGATGCCCGCGGTTCGGCGTCCACCGCGAAGACTTCCGGACCCCGGCTTGGGAGCGCCGGCCTTTCTCATGCAGGATTCACTCGAAACGGCCACGCATTCCCGTTCGGTAGCCGCGGGTGGAACTGGCGGCTACCGGCGTTGGACGAAAGCCGCGCTCGCCAGCCTCATCGCCGCCGCGCTGCTCGTACTGCCGCCCGTGGCGGAGTCGCTGGACGAGTCCTTCCTCATCGGATTGGTGACCCGCATCCTGATCTTTGCCCTGGCGGCGGCAAGCCTGGACCTTATCCTGGGTTTCGGCGGCATGGTCAGCTTCGGCCACTCCGCCTACTTCGGCGCCGGCGCCTACGTGGTCGCCATCCTGTCCTTCCATGGAACCGGCGGCGCGGGCCCGGCGTGGCCATTTACCCTCCCGTGGTTCGAGAACACCCTGGTGGTCTGGCCGTTGGCTACAGCGACCGCCGCGCTGCTGGCCCTTTTCATCGGCGCCGTCAGTCTGCGCACCAGCGGAATGTACTTCATCATGATCACGCTGGCGTTCGCGCAGATGCTCTACTACTTTTTCGTGTCGTTGGAGGTCTACGGCGGCGACGACGGACTGAGCATCGCCCAGCGGAACCGACTTCCGGGCCTCGCCCTGGAAAACGAGCCCGCGTTCTACTACGTGTGCCTGCTCATCCTGGCCGCCTTCCTGTTCCTGGGCCGGCGGCTGGTGCGCTCCCGTTTTGGCATGGTGCTGCAAGGGTGCAAGGAGAACGAGGAGCGGATGTATGCCCTCGGCTTCCCCGTCTACCGCTACAAGCTCACGGCCTTCGTCCTGGCCGGCGCCGCGGCGGGTCTCGCAGGCGCGCTCATGGCCAACTACATGGGGTTCGTGGACCCCGCGCTGATGCACTGGACCGTCTCGGGCGAGATCATGGTGATGGTCATCCTCGGCGGCATGGGCACGTTGGCCGGACCGGTCATCGGCGCCGCGGCGCTGCTCCTCATGGAGGAGGTGCTGTCGGCGTACATGGAACATTGGATGATCATTTTGGGGCCGGTGCTGGTCCTGGTGGTGCTTTTCGCCCGCCGCGGCATCTGGGGCTGGTTCGAGGAAGAGAAAAACGGCCATGACTGAACCGCTGCTCTCCGCCCGCGCCCTCACCAAAACCTACGGGGCCATCAAGGCCACGGACTCCCTGTCCCTGGACGTGGTCCACGGCGAGATCCACGCGCTCATCGGCCCCAACGGGGCGGGCAAGACCACGGCCATCAAGCAGCTTTCCGGGGAGGTGGCGCCGGACCAGGGCGCCATCCGCCTCGACGGATGCGACATTACCCGAAGGTCCATGCACGAGCGCGCGCGGCTGGGACTGGCGCGGTCGTTCCAGATCACGTCGGTATTCGGCGGATTCACTGCCGAAGACAATGTCGCCATGGCGGTGCAGGCCCACGACGGCCACTCCTTCCGCTTCTGGCGTCCTGCGCGGTCGGACCCGTCATTGCGGGCTCCCGCCCGCCACGCCCTGGAGCAGGTGGGCCTGGACCCACGCGGCGGGATCCTCGCGCGCAACCTCGCTCACGGCGAGCAGCGGCAACTGGAGATCGCCATGGCGCTGGCCACCCGCCCCACGCTGCTCCTGCTGGACGAACCCATGGCCGGAATGGGTCCGGACGAAGCCCGGCGCATGGTGGAGCTGCTGAGCGAACTCAAGGGACACGTGGCCATGCTGTTGGTGGAGCACGACATGGACGCGGTGTTCACCCTGGCGGATCGTGTCACCGTGCTGGTAAGCGGATGCGAAGTAGCCACCGGCTCTCCGAACGCCATCCGCGCCAACCGGGTAGTGCGGGAGGCGTACCTGGGGGAGGACGCCTAGGACCTTGCGCCAGGAGCAGCGCGATTCCAGGAATAACCCGATGCTGGAACTCGAAGGCATCCAGACATTCTACGGCGCGAGCCAGATCCTGTTCGACGTGAGCCTGCGGGTGGACGCCGGCGAGATAGTAACCCTGATGGGCCGCAACGGCATGGGCAAGACCACCACCGTGCGCTCCATCATGGGACTGACGCCGCCGCGGGCAGGAAGGATCCGTTTTCAGGACGTCGAAATCCAGAACAAGCCGAGCTACATGGCGGCCCGGGCCGGCATCGGTCTGGTGCCAGAGGGGCGGCAGGTCTTCCCCAACCTGACCGTGCGCGAGAACCTGGTGGTGGCGGGCGGATACGGCGCCGCTTCCCAAGGTCCCGGCGCGGACCCCTGGACCGTGGAACGCATCTACGAGATGTTCCCCGCGCTGGAGGCGCGCGGGAACCTGTACGGCCGCGCCTTGTCGGGCGGCGAGCAGCAGATGCTCGCCATCGGCCGCGCGCTCATGACCAACGCGCGTTTGATCCTTCTGGACGAGGCCACCGAGGGGCTGGCCCCGCTCGTTTGCGCCGACATCTGGCGCTGCCTGGACCGGCTCAAGGCCGTGGGGCAGGCCATCCTCCTCATCGACAGCAACCACGGAGCCCTGATGCGAATCGCGGACCGCCACTACATCATGGAAAAGGGGCGGATCGTCTGGACCGGCGACTCCGCCGAACTGGCCAGCGCCGAGGACGTGCGGCACCGCTATCTCGGGGTGTAGGGCAACCATCCCCAGCCCAGGAGCTTGCGCCACAGGACGTTCCCGTAGGGGCGACCGGCGGTCGCCCCCGGTTTGCGGTCATGGGGCGCGGCCTGCTTGCGCTGGCCGCCCGGGGCCGAAACGAGGGTTGCCGTGGGCTGGGAATCTCCCTTGTCACCCCGATGCCGTTATAGTAGTTTCGGGCCAATGGAACCCTACATCCGCTCCACCGACATCACGCTGACCTTCACGCCCAAGAACCGCAATCCGGTGACGGCACTCAAGGATTTCCACATCGAGCTGAGCAGCGGCGAGTTCGTCTCCATCGTGGGGCCGTCGGGCTGCGGCAAGAGCACGTTCCTGAACGTGCTCCTGGGGCTGCTCAAGCCCGACGCCGGCGAAATGGAGATCGGCGGCAAGAAGATTACCGGGCCGGGGGTGGAGCGGGCGATGGTCTTTCAGGAGTTCGGCCTGCTGCCGTGGCGCACGGTCATGGCCAACGTGGAGTTGGGACCGGAACTCAAGGGAGAATCGGTGGCCTCGCGCCGGCCGCGCGCCCAGGAACTCATCAACCTGGTGGGCCTCACGGGATTCGAAGGACACTTTCCGCACGAGCTGTCGGGCGGCATGAAACAGCGGGTGGGGCTTGCCCGGGCGCTGGCCACGGATCCCGAAGTGCTGCTCATGGACGAGCCCTTCGCCGCGCTGGACGCGCAGACCCGGGACCTCATGCAGGCGGAGTTGCTGCAGATCTGGGACAAGCACAAGAAGACCGTGCTGTTCGTCACCCACAGCATCGAGGAAGCGGCCTACCTCTCGGACCGCGTCATCGTGATGACCGCGCGGCCGGGCCGGACCAAACGGATCATCAAGATCCACCTGCCGCGGCCGCGGGACTACGAGATGCGCCTGACACCCGAGTTCAACGACATCAAGCTCGACATCTGGAACACCCTCAAGGACGAGCTGAACCCGAGGGAGTAGCATGGGGATCAAGGGACTTTCGGAAGGCACCGTGCGCTTCCTGTTGGGGGCGGGGGCGGTGGCGGGCTTCTTCCTGGTGTGGGAGTTCCTGCTCACCTACGTCTTCGTCTTCAACCCATTCTTCATCACCAAGCCGTCGCTGATGTGGGCGGCCACGGGCGACCTGATCCTGAGCGGCGAGTTGTGGAAGGACCTCTACGTCAGTGGCAGGCCGTTCGTGTACGGATTCGCCGGCGCGGTGGTGGTCGGCATTCCGCTGGGGGTGGTGATGGGATGGCGCCGCCGCGTGGCGTTCGCGCTGGACCCGTTCCTCACCGCCATGTACGCGAGCCCGCTGGTGGCGCTGGCGCCGCTGCTCATCGTGATGTTCGGCGTGGGTGTCAAGGGCAAGGCCATCCTGATCTTCCTGCTGGCGGTGTTCCCCTTCATCTTCAACGCCTTCGCCGGCGTCCGCTCCGTGGACACGCTGCTCATCAACGTGGTCCGGTCCCTGGGCGGCAAGGAGCGCGATCTCTATCTCAAGGTCATCCTGCCGAGCACCCTCCCCTACATCGTGGCGGGCGCGCGCATCGCCATCGGCCGGGGCATCGTCGGCATCATCGTGGGCGAGTTCTACGCCGCCTCCGAAGGCATCGGCCACGCGCTCATCTGGTACGGCGACATGTACCAGCTGGCGCAGATGTTCGTATGCATCCTCGTGCTGATGATCATTGCCGTGATCTTCACCCAAGGCCTGCGCAGGGCCGAACTCGCCATCGCGCCCTGGCGCACCCGGGAGAACCGATGAACCGCTTGCTGTCGCAGTACCGGGAGAAAGAAGAACCCATTCTGGGATGGGGCTTCATCGTGCTGTTCCTGCTGGCGTGGGAGATCCTGCCCTCGGTGGTGACGCTGCCCAAGGGACTGGCGCTGTTCTTCACCACCCCGTACCACATCGCCCTCAAGCTGTTCGAGATGACCACCTCCGGGCAGGTGGCGTTCCACTTCTACGTCAGCGCCACCGAGTTCATCGTCGGACTCGGGCTCTCCATCGTCGTTGCGCTGCCGATGGGACTGGTCATGGGGCGTTTCAACACGCTCAACGCCATGTTCGACCCCTTCGTCTCCGCCTTCAACGCCACCCCGCGCCTGGTCTTCCTGCCGCTGATCGTGCTGTGGTTCGGCTTCGGCATCTGGTCCACGGTGGTCATCGTCTTCATCGGCGCGCTGTTCCCGCTCCTCATCAACACCTACGAAGGCGTCAAGAACGTCGACCGCGTGCTCGTCAACGTCGTCCGCTCCTTCGGCGCCAACGAGTGGCAGCTCATGAAGATCGTGGTGCTGCCCAACTCCATGCCCTACATCATCGCCGGCCTCCGGCTGGCCATCGGCCGCGCCATCCTGGGCGTCGTGGTGGGAGAGTTCTTCGGCTCCGACCAAGGCGTCGGCTTCCTCATGGCCGAGGCCGCCGGCAACTACATCGTCGACGTCGTCTTCGCCGGCCTCATCCTGTTCATGAGCATCTCCCTGGTGATGACCATGGCCGTCAAGAAGCTCGAAGAGCGGCTGAGCAAGTGGCGGCCGGAGCAGGTGAAGACGTTCTGAGGGCTGGCGGTTCCGCCAGCAGAAACTTTCCGCGTTGGTGACACCCCCGGCCCATGGAACGTCCGTGACAGGATCGAGCTTGCCGCGCCGGGTGTGATCCATGGCGTTCCGAACCAGTGTCGGGTCCCGTAAATTACTGCGACAAGTTGCGCAGAAATTTTTATTGTCGGCAAGGCGCGATGACGAGCAGTGGCGGTTACCACGCGAGGAAGAGCCACGCAGCCGGAGGCGAAAAGAACCGCAAATTATCGCAGGAATTTACGGGACACGACACCAGGTTCCAATGACACAACTAAATGAACTTCTCCGGTGATACCTTGAACAGCGTTGCCAGCTTCCGAGCCGTCTTCAGGCTGATCGACCTCACCGCCCGTTCCATGTTTGAGACGTGCTGGCGGGGAACGTCGCCCAGCAACCTGCCCAACTGCGCCTGCGTCAACCCGTGGTTTTCCCTGTAGATTCTCAGATTTTCGCCTGGAGTCATTCGGGACTTGACTTCTCGGTACCAGTCGGTATCGAACACATCTACATACTCATCGTCGTGCTCTTCCGAGACAACAACTTGATCGCCAAACTCTGCTTCCAAAGCGGACATCAGCCGATCCGGGATATTTCCCTTGATGCTGATCTCAATATGGGGCGTTTTCACGACTGCCAGCATAGTAGACCTCAATCGTCTCGGAAGCACGATTGTGACAGTACCAGCAAGCCACCCAACCGCGGTAAAGGTGGCAGTGATATGTGTCCCTTCCCAGTTTGCTGAAGTTCGGCCAATCTCCTCTGGTCGGTCCCTTGTCCCGCAAATCCTCCACAAGATTAGCGAACCGTCGTTGAACAGGTTCAGGCAGCCTTCCAATGTGCCTCAAGACCTTCCGCTTGATGACGACGTCATACATGCATAAGTAACCTGTTTTTAGTTACACTTCAAAGGCTCGGCGCTCTCACCCCGCGGCCTTGAAAACGTTGTCGTTCAGCCGCGCGACGACATCCTTGAGACCCTGTTTCCAACTCCCCACGGGCAAGACCTCGCCTTCCTGGGGTGACCGAAGAGTTCCGATTCCACCAGTTCGGAGGGTATGGCGGCTCAGTTCATCACCACGCCGCCGTTGACGTTCAGCGTGTAGCCGGTGATGTAGGTGTTCTGGGGGCTGACGAGGAAGTAGAAACCTTCGGCGATGTCCTCGGGCTGGCCGGTGCGGCCCATGGGGATGAGCGGTTTCCAGGCGTCGCGGGAGCCGGGGGCGGCCTTGGCGAGGACGCGCGGGGTATCGGTGGGGCCGGGGGCGACGGCGTTGACGAGGACGCCGTAGGGGGCGAGTTCCTGGGCCAGGGATTTGGTGAAGCCGAGGACGCCGGCCTTGGCGGCCGAGTAGGGGGTGCGCAGGGCGCAGCCGGTGAGGCCGTAGTTGGATGCGGTGTTGACGATGCGGCCGCGCCGTTGCTCCATCATGCCGGGGGCCACCTCACGGCAGAAGAGGAACGTGCCCTTGAGGTTCACGTCCAGCACTTCGCGCCATTCGGCCCAGGACAGGTCCTCCACGGCTTTGGTGTGGATGGTGCCGCCGGCGAGGTTGCAGAGGATGTCGATGGGTCCGAGATCCTCGCGCACCCGCGTCACCACTTCCTGGATCTCCGCGGCTCGGGTTACATCGACGCCGTAGGCGCGCGCACGCGCGCCCGCGGCGGCCAGCTCGTCCACGACCCCTGCCGCGCTCTCGCGGTCGGCGTCGGCAATGGCCACGGCGATGCCTTCACGGGCGAACCGCAATGCGACGCAACGGCCAATGCCGTTGGCGCCGCCGGTGATGATGGCTACTTCGCTCAATTTCGGGTTCCTTTGCCTGAGGTGGACGCCGCAGGGGCGGCCGCCGGTCGCCCTTGGTCGATCGATTCCGAAGTGACGTTGCAGCAAACGTGCTGCTGCCAGTCATCTGGCCTGAAGGAAATCCTCCAGGCGCACCTGACCGGCGCCCATGGGCTGCAGGCGTTCGAACTCGAAGCGCCGCGCCGGGTCGCACTCGGGCGGCTTGGTGGCGTCGATCATCACCTTGCCGCCCACCCGGTGCCAGCCGGGCGCGCCGGGCTTGCCCACCTCCTGGCACGAGGGGTCCATGGCGTGGACCTTGGCGCCCGGGATGGTGATGATGTCCTCGGCCGGGTTGACGCGCGTGGAGATGGCCCACAGCACGTCGGCGTAGTTGAAGATGTCCACATCCTCGTCCACGGCGATGGCCACCTTGGGGTGCTGGTACTCGCTGGACAGGGCGGCCATGAGCACGTTGCGCGCTTCGCCGTAGTAGCGGGCGTTCATCTGCACGACGATGCCGAAGATGCCCGGCAGCGCCAGCACGTTCTTCACTTGGGCGCCGCCGCCCACGCCGCGGATGCGCCGCAGGATCTGCGCGGACATGGGCACCTTGTGGTACACGCAGCCTTCCACCTCGGCGCCGTTCTGAATGTTCTTGAAGATGGCGTCGCCGCGCATGGTGACGGCATTGACCTGGAACACCGGGTTCTGCCCCGCGCCGGCCAGGTAGTAGTCCTGGAATTCGCTGAAGGGTCCTTCCTCCTCGCGCACGTGGGGCAGAATCTCCCCTTCCAGCACCACCTCGGCCTGGGCCGGCACCTCCATGTCGAGGGTCTCGCACTTCACCATTTCCACTTCTTCCTGGAGAAGCGCCGAGGCGATGGTGAGTTCGTCCCGCCCGTAGTCCGTGGAGGTGGCGGCGGCGAAGTAGTACATGGGATGGTGGCCGATCATGAACGCCACGGGCATGCCCTCGCCCCTGGTTTCGTGTTTCTGGTAGTTGGTCCAGCCGTGGCGCGGGTAGAGCAGGATGCCCGTCTTGCGCGGGCCCTTCATCTGCAGGCGGTGGAAGCTCAGGTTGCGGTTGCCGGTGTCCGGGTCCTTGGAGATCATGAGCCCGGCGGAGATGAAGGGGCCGCCGTCGCGGATGCCGCACTGGTGGATCGGCAGCTTCGTGATGTCCACCGCGTCGCCCTTGAGGATGCGTTCCTTGACTGGTCCCGACGGCACCAACCGGGTGGCGCCGGGCTCCTGGGTGCGCCGGACGAACTCGGGCACCATGTCATTGCGGTCGCAGCCGAAGGCCAATGGGGCGAGGCGCACGTCCCCTGGCGCCTGGCCGAGACAGCGCCAGCCCGGATACCCCGCGAGATTCTCGAACAGCAGCGCGCGTTCGCGCGACTGCCACAGAAGCGCGCCCATCTGGGTGCGCGGATCCACCGGTTTGGAGATGGTGTCGAGCACACCGGCGCCGCGCAACTGGTCGATCCAGGTGCGAATGTCTTTTTTCATGAACTGTCCGGTGTCGTGTCCGTTGAAGAGTCATGCCGCCCGGCGCGTGGAGCGCGCCGGACGGCAATCGAACTGGCACACTATTTCTTGCGAGCCAACAGCGCGGGAATGTACTCGTTCTTGAGGTAGTCCCATCCCGGCGAGGGCTTGAGCAGGTCGTTGGTGATCTTGTCCGCGTCCGGACCCTTGATATAGTCCAGCTTGAGCCCGAAGATCTTCTCCCACTCCTTCACATAGGCAGGATCGGAGTACATCTTGTCGAAGGCGGCCCGGATGATCGCCACGCGATCCGCGGGTGTCCCTGGCGGCACCACCAGCGTACGGTTCAGAGTCCGCAGAGTGGGACCGGTCAGCTTGTACGCTTCCCACGCCGGGCCCGAGGGCGCCTCGCCCTTCACGTTCTTGTAGACCTCCTCGAAGGTCTGGATGTCGGTACCCGGAGAGCGGATGACCTTCCCGTCGGGAGTCAATACGCCACCTTGCCAGATGACGACGGCGACCCCGTCCTTGATGGACGAGTAATACCGGCCGCCGCTGCCGAGCACGTGATGGAGCCCGGTGCCGCCGACGTAGGAAACTTCTCCAGACAGGAACGCAAGCGCCATCTGGGCGGTTCCGGGATAACCCACCGCGAACTTGTAGCCCTTGATGCCCAGCAGATCGAGCCCGATTGCGTCGTTCAGAAAGGAGGACCCGGTCAGGGAACGCCCGGAAACCGCGATCTTCGAAGGATCGATCTTGGTCAGCTCGACCCCGGTCTTGACCTTGAGAAAGTCACGGACGATGGCGGCGGAAGCGCCGCTGGTAGAATAGATCGCCGGCATCTTCGTCAGGTCGAAGTTGGGCTTGGGCTCCCTCAGAACCGAACTGCTCAGGTGGGTCGTGCCCATGATGGACCAAGTGAGCCCGTCCTTCTTGGCCTTGTGGTGCACGTAGGCGCCGTGGATCAGACCGGAGGCGCCGGGCATGTTGATCTTCACCACCTTCGTAGGCATGCCTGGAAGATACTTGCCGATCCGGCGGGCGATGAGCCGGCCCTCGGTGTCGTGGCCGCCGCCAGGGGAATAGCCGGAAAGGATCTGGATTCTCTTGCCTTCAGTGAAGGCCTGCGCGGAGCCATGGACAAGAGTCCCCAGCACCGCACAGGTCACGAATAACAACGACAATCTGCGTAGGGTCATGGATTTCTCCCTTCTTGCTCGGGATGCGTCGCCCCTCCCCTCAACCAACACCTACTTGGCGGCGACGAACTTGCGGAGATGGTCCTGCCACTCGGCAGGCGCCATGGTTTCGTCGCGGATCCTGCTCGCATCCTCAGGCGTCACGAGCACGGGCCCAAGCTCCTGGCCGAAGACCCGCTCCCAGTCCTTGACGAACCCCGGGTCCTTGGACATCTTGCCGACCGCCTCGCGCAACTCCTGGACCTTGGATGCGGCGATGCCCGGAGGCAGCACCAGGGTACGGGTCAGATTCGAGATGCCGAGACCGATGGCGCGCCACGCTTCCCAATCGGGGCCCGAGGGCTCCTTCTTGTGGTGCGCCTTGTACACCTCATACAGCGTGGGGACATCCCCCTTTACCGTAGCGGACCGTGCGATGGTGCCATCGCCCTTGAGGATACCGCTCTGGTACATGGGGAATACGAGTTTGCGTTGATGCAGATCCACAAAGGCGCCGCCGCCCACCAGGTGCGCGTCGCTGGCCACGAAGTAGCTCGCCTCACCCCGTTCCATGGCGGCCCTGATGGGTGAGGTTCCCCCGTAGGCGCACACCGCCGTGTACTCCTCGACTCCCAGAAGGCGCAGGGCCAACTGGCCGCGCAGGCATGAGGAACCCTGCTTGGAGCGGCCCGCCACCACTATCTTCGAGCGGTCGACCTTGGTCAACAGATCGTTGGCGTTTCTGGCTCCGAGAAACTCCCGCGTCAAATGAACCTGGATGCCAGCTACGGACCAGATGATCGGCATCTTCAAGAGATCGTACTTGACCATCTCGGGCGGCGCGAGCACGGCCTGGAGTCCGTGGCTGCTGCCGAAAAGGCCGATTGTGGTGCCGTCGGGCTTGGCCCGGTTGTACACATAGGAGGACATGATCATGCCGCCGGCCCCGGGCATGTTCTGGACGATGATCTTGGGGTTTCCATCCAGGTACTTCCCCAAGTACCGCGCCATGACCCGTGCCTCGATGTCGTGACCGCCCCCGGGCGGATAACCGATGAGGATGTTAATCGTCTTGGCCTGCGCCGTGGTCGCCAACAACCCGGCGAAGAGCAACAAAAAGAACAAGGTGGACCAACTCGCCGCTTTCGATCTCGTCATAATTCGTTCACCTCTCGACTCATGGAGCCATTCATTCGGGAACGCCCGCCCGCCGCATTCCGCGTTGCGTGAAAACCCGGCAACAAACGCAAACGGGCTGAGGACTCCCGTACAACCGAGTTCCTCAGCCCGTCTGTCCTTGACGGCCGTCCCTGCCGGAACCGACCTGCATCAGGAGTGTCCCGGCGCGAAAACCGGGGGCGCTCCGTCCGCACCAAACCTATTTCTTCTTTGGAGCTGGAATCGTCAGCTTCGCGCTGGCCAGGGTTTTCCCGTCACCGTCCACCAGCATGACCTCGTGATCGCCCGGCTTCAGCAGGCGCTTGATGGTCCGGCCCCGGATGCCCCAAGTCGTGGAGACCATGCCCTTGTCGTCGGCCTTCTCAACGGCGGGCTTTACCAGAAAGCTCACATCCGAAAGGACGCCGCCCATCATCGTCCGGATCCCCACCTCTTGGCCCGCCTTCAAGCCTTCAGCGGAGATCTTGACCTGCAGCCGACCCTTCTTCGTATCGCCCACGTCCACCATCAGCTTGGGGCCCATTGCCATGGCGACGGTGGACAACAGGAACAACGCTCCCAAGACCGTGGCCAAACCAACTAACCTTTTCTTCGCAACCATATGCTACCTCCCTTTGGTTATTTCTTCCGCTGATCCAGACGGCCTGTTTATACGTAAACCGCGCGGCAAATGTCAAGAGTTCTATCATATCGGCACCAGGCTCGACAAGTGACGCTCCACCAGTCCGAGGATAAACGCCTGCGGGCCGTCGATCAAGCCCGGCGGCCAGGGGATGTGCAGCACCATCTCGAACACCCCGACCATGAACGCCATCATCACCACCATGTAGCTGACCGCCACCTTCCAGGACTCGCCCGCCTGCAGCCTCAGGTAGAGGAGCAGGAAGAGCGGCACGCTCAGGATGAAGCCGATGATCCAGATGCAGGCATAGAGGCCGAAGATCCACGCGAAGATGTTCACCGCGCGCTTGATCACCACCGCCACCGGCACGCTGCGGTCCACCGGCAGGTCCATCACCCCGGCGAGATCCTCGTCCTCATTCCTGTTGCGGAAGAGGTCCAGGCCCAGTTGCAGGAAACACAAGATCATGGTGGGGATGCCGATGCTCCAGGGGAACAGCCGCGCCTGAAACTGCCACTGCTTGGCGGTCAACACCAGCCCCACCATCAGAGTGAGGACG
>CBDCAF010000017.1:0-44094 GCA_965213675.1 uncultured Binatia bacterium (SeqCode) | reverse complement strand
CACCGGACCGTTGGACGTGGTCCGGAACGGGAAGACCGGCGTGCTGGGCCGCGACCTGCGCACCGCGGTGCTCGGCGCCCTGGAGCTGGATCCCGGCGACTGCGTCGCGTACGCCGGGCAACACACATGGCTGGAGTGGACGAAACGGTTCGTTGCGCTGCTGGTGCCGGTTTAACGACAACGCTGGCCCGCCCGCTGATTCGGTGCGGCAACAACTACCCCGTACGAAACGTCACCTCAGGAATCGTCACCCCGCAACGTATGGACCGTCTCCAGCACCGCGTTGCGATGGTGGCGACCGCCGTTATGGGCGATCAACGGTACCGGTTCCAGCGCCGTTCCCGGGTCGCCTTGCCCGATCCGTTGCGTGTCCTGCCAGTGCAACAACTCCAGGCTCCCGTCGTCATGCTCCACCAGCGCGCTGTTGCTCTCCACCCAGTCCCCGCAGTTGCAGTAGGTGATGTCGTTCAATGGAATGATCTGGGGCCGGTGGATGTGTCCGCAGATGACCCCGTCCACTCCCAGGCGGGCCGCCTCGAACGACACCGCCGCCTCGAAGTTGCTGATGTAGCGCATGGCGTTCTTGACCTTGTGCTTGATGGCGCCGGCCAGGGACCAGTACGGGAGACCGAGCTTGCGGCGGACCAGGTTGAGCCGGGTATTGATGCCCAGCAGCAGGTCGTAGGCGTGGCTGCCCAACAGCGCGATGGCCCTGGACGAACGCACCACGCTGTCGAACTGGTCCCCGTGGATCACGAGAAAACGCTTGCCGTCGGCCTTGCGGTGGACGATGCGGTCCGCGATGCGGATGTTGCCGAAGGCCATGCCGTTGTAGTCCCGCAGCATCTCGTCATGGTTGCCCGGCACGTAGATCACCTTGGTGCCGTATTTGGCCTTGCCGAGGATCGTTCGCAGAATGTTATTGTGGTCCTGGGGCCAGAAGGGCCGCTCTCGCACGGACCAGATGTCGATGATGTCACCGACCAGATAGAGAAACTCGCATTCCACCGAACGGAGGAAGGCCAGCAGGGACGTGGCGTTGCATCCGCGAAATCCCAGGTGGATGTCGGATAGCCACACCGTGCGGTAGAATTGCGCAGCCGTTCCATTCTGATTCGACACGTTGCCACCTCCATTTGCGAGCATGGACAAGGCTCGGAGATCCGTGTCATTCGCCCCGGATTCTCCTTGGCAAGGGTATCGTGTCAGTGTGTCGTCACGATGATGCGGTTGCGTCGAAAACGGGAAGTGTTCGTTGACGTTCTGTTACGCAACGAAGCGGACCAACGCGCCCGGACGCAGTGTCAGGTCGCGGGGACCGCGCAGGCGGCGGCTCCGATTCCGGCGACTCGTCCGCCCGCAGGACCGCGCGTCTGGACGCACCAGACCTTGCGTCCGGAGGCGTCGACGCGTATGCCGAAGCCAGGCATGTGGCGGTTTCAGACCACGGTATCGCCGGATTCGACCGACAGTGCGTCAACGGCGCGAAAAACATGACAAAATAGGACTACGGTCATCCCATGTGCGGCCGCTACACACAGACGGCGACGTTGCAGGTTTTAGTGGACCGCTTCGGCATCGACGAGCCGGACTTCGATCCGGCGCCTCGGTATAACCTTGCTCCCAGCCAGGACGCGCCGGTGGTGGGTGTCAACCCGGCAACACCGGACACGCGGTCCCTGCGGCTGATGCACTGGGGGCTTGTGCCGTACCACGCCAGGGACGCGGCCAAGCCAATTATCAACGCCCGAGCGGAAACCTTGGCCCAACGGCCAGCGTTCCGGAACCTGCTACCGAGGCGCCGCTGTCTGGTGGCGGCCGACAGCTTCTACGAGTGGCGCAAGGAAGGCCGCGTCCGGACGCCCATGCGCTTCACCCTCAGAAGCGGCGAGCCGTTCGCCTTCGCCGGCCTTTGGGACCGATGGCTCCGGCCCGACGGCACCCCCCTCTACTCGTTCACCATCGTCACCACGAGCCCCAACAGCCTCGTTGAGCCGGTGCATAACAGGATGCCCGTCATCCTGCGCCCGGAGGATGAGGTCAGGTGGCTGGATCCCGCCACCACCGACTCGGCGGCGCTGTCACCACTGCTCAAACCCTACCCCGCCGAAATGATGGACGGGTACTGCGTCTCGCGGGCCGTCAACTCGCCCGTGAACGACTCGCCCGAGTGCATCGCGCCGGACGAAGCACCGCTTACCTTGCTACGTAAACCGAGCTTGAAGACTGATCCATAAAGGTATATTTTCTATACCGGTGGAGGTAGCCATATATGAGAGCGAAGAAATTTGATGCCGACTTCGACGCCGGCAAGGACATAACTGCCGCTCTCGATTTGCCTGCCGCACGTCGTCCGGCTCGAAAACAACGACGGGTCAACGTGGATTTCCCGGTCTGGATGGTCGAATCCCTGGACCGGGAGGCCAGTAGGCTCGGAGTCACTCGCCAATCGATCATCAAGCTCTGGTTGGCGGAGCGGCTGGAGCGGTCGGCCGCGAACGGCTGAAATGGCTGCCCTGATCCGCCACTGGGTCCCGGCCCCGGACCCCGGGTCAGGCCCGGGGAAACTTGATATGGGGAAAAGAGGCTACTTCGCCGCGCAGACCATGATCTCCACCTGGGTGCCCGGGGTGAGCGCCACGCCGATGGCGGCCCGGGCCGGAAGATTGTCCTTGTCGATCCAGGCCATCCAGGCCTCGTTCATCTCGTCCTTGGCGTCGATGTCGGCGAGATAGACGGTGGACGTGAGGATGCGGGACTTGTTGGTGCCGGCGAGGGCCAGGATCTCGTCGATTTTGGCTAACACCTGCTCGGTCTGACCCTTCGTGGACAGGGACTTGTCGTCGGCCACCAGGCCGGACAGGTATACCAGGTCGCCGTGCACCACGGCTCGACTGTTCCAGACTTGCGGTTTGATGTGTTCGATGCTCATCGGAAGACAGCCTCCTTGTGAAGAATTTCCAGGACGCTATGTGTTCGCGCTCGCGATGTCAACGCAGAATGCACGGTCCTATTTCACGTCACCTCCTCTAATCATCAGTGCGGGCCAAGTTAAATTGCCTTCGAGGCGAATATCTGTCATGATCCCCATATGATTCACCGTTGTCGCATAAGCAACTTCCAATCCATCCGCGAAGAAGTGCAGCTTGATTTCCGTATTCCCCGCACCTGCCCCAACCTGCCGCGTTTCCGGCAAGCCCATTCGGGGAATGGCGTTCGCCTTCCCGGCGTGATCGCCTTCGTAGGGCCCAACGGCTCCGGTAAGACGACATTGCTGCGGGCCATAACCGAGTCCATCGAGTTTGCACATCGTTCGTTCGATCTGGGTGCGTCCCAAAACATCCCTTACTTCCTCCCGTTTCTTTCTTCGGAGGCGAAGGCCGCTCCAACACGGATTGAAATGGACTTCGATGCAGCGTGGTTTTCCGCGGATTCCGGTGAACCGTCCCTCTGCCGGTATACCCTGGAACTAGAGCGAAACGGTTCCGACCTCAACTCTGTGAGGGTTTACGCCGAAACGCTCCACACGTTCCCCAACGGGCGCCCTCGGCGAATGATGGAGCGGCGTGGCGACGGCCCGGTCTACGTTGCCAGCGGCCTCGGAATACGGCGCGGTGACGACCGCCTCTCGTCCGTGCCTGCCAATGCGTCGGTAATCTCGACTCTCGCGCGTCTGGGGTTGGCTCCGTTCCCTTTGATTGCCGAGGATCTCGGGAACGTTCAAAGGAATCTCATTGGTTCATCACCTTGGCGACCTGATACCGAAACAGTGACGCGTTTCTACGGGGACCGCCCCGCGTTGCTGGACAAGCTGTCCGATCGGTTGCAGCGTTTCGATCTCGGGATCCAGGCCTTGAGGATCGCCGTGTTGCCTGACGGCCAGCCGATACTGCTTTGCGATCATCATGGGTTGGACGTGCCCGTCGTCATTTCCCAGGAATCCACAGGTACCCGTCATCTCGTGCATGTGTTCCCCCAGCTCGACTTTGCGCTCCAAACCGGTCACGTCGCGATCATGGACGCCCTGGATTCCGAGTTTCATACGGAGTTGGTCGCTGAAGTCTTGCGGTGGTTTCAACGTCCCGAGACCAATCCCCACGGCGCTCAGTTGATCTGCTCCCTACACAACCAGTCCGTCCTCGAAGAGCTTGAAAAGGAGGAACTCTTCATCGTCGAAAAGGGCCAGGATGGCGCCACCCGGGCGTACGGTGCGAAGCAGGTGCACGGCCTCCGCCGGACGGAAGACCTCCACAAGCGATATCGTAGTGGCGTTCTGGGTGGACTTCCCACGTTCGGTTGACGCATGCCGCGCCCTCCGTCCATTCCCTCCCGCAAGCGCATCTTCGTTGGGACCGAGGGCGAGAGCGAACGGGCATTCGCCGCTTGGTTGCAGCAGTTGTGCAATCAACTAAAACAGCCCGTGCACCTCGATATCTCCCTCGGCAGCGGCGGGGACTGCCTTCAGATAGTGGAAGATGCAATCGTCCGCTATCGAGAACGTTCGAAGCGACATGGCCGGTTTGCCGATGGTTGTGTGCTGCTCGACGCCGACCGCTTGCGTCGAGATCAGCGGCATGGTCGCGATCCCGAACCCGTCGCGTGTAGCGCAGGCCTACGCCTTGTTTTCCTCAAACCAAGAATCGAAGGGCTGTTGGTCCGTCTTCATCCCCGCTGCGAGAACCGTCAGTTATCGGCCCGTAGTGTCGACGTAGAACTTCGCAGGCTATGGCCGGAGTATCGGAAACCTGCCTCGCCCCGCGCTTTGGCAGAGCGGTTCGGTCTGGATGATCTGCGGCGCGTTTGCCGTCGCGACGAGGGCTTGGCGGCGGTGCTGAAAGTGCTCGGTTTGGCATGACCCCGGAAGCCTTGGGGACGGGTGTTTGACTCGCACTCGTCGGCCACCCGGCCGTTGTACTGAATCACTGTTTGTTGTCACCGTGTTGGGCTCCGTCCCTCTTCCCACGGCGGCGGAACAGCGACGCCGCGGCGGCCAGGCCGCACAGCACCGCGGCGGTCATGAAGACAAGCTGGAAGGCGGTCACGAAGGCGGCCACCTCTCCCAGGTCCACGTGGGCGACGCGCCAGCGTTCGAACATCAGGCTGGCGCCGGTGACGCCGAAGACGATGCCGGCGGTGCGCATCATCTGGTTGATGCTGCCGGCGACGCCCTGGTGCTCGCGGGGGATGGCGCCCATGACGAAGCTCATGTTGGGCACCTGAAAGGTGCCGAGGCCCAGGCCCACCAGGGCCAGGGACATGGCCGCGGTGGGGTAGTCGGAGCTTGCGTCCAGGCCGCTGGCCAGCCACAGGCCCACGGCCTGGACGGCCAACCCCGCGGAGCTCAGCCCGGAGGTGCCGATGCGGTCGGACAACCGGCCGGCGAAGGCGGCGGCGAAGATGGTCATCACCGCGGGCGCAAAGAGGAGCAGGCCGACCACAACCCCCCGATAGCCCAGGATGTTTACGGCATAGTAGGGGACCAGCAGGCCGATGGGAAACCGGGTGGCGTTGGCCGCCAGGGTGAGGAGGTTGGCGAGGGTGAAGGCCGGCCAGCGGAACAGGTCGAGGTTGATGACGGGCGCGGCCACCCGATTCTCGGTGACGAGGAAGACCACCAAGCTGACCGCCCCGGTCAGCGCCAGCGCGAGTACCTCCGGATCCGTCCAGCCGAGGTCGCGGCTCCGGGTCATGGCCAGCAGCAGCGCGCCGGCTGCCAGGGTGAGGGTTACGGCCCCCAGAAGGTCGAACCGCTCGCGGGAGGCCGCGCGTTCCACGGAGTGCACGCGGCGGGAGGTGAACCAGGCGATGACCAGGGCGGGAAGCGCCCGGTAGAAGTAGACGCCGCGCCAGCCGAAGGCGTCCACCAGCACGCCCCCCAACAGCGGACCCATGGCGTACCCGGTGGCCATGTTCATCTGGTAGAACCCCAGCGCCCGTCCACGCTCGTCGCCGCTGACGCTGAGCGTCACCAGCGCCGGGGCGGCGCCGAACACCAGCGCCACGCCCACCCCCTGGAGTATCCGCCCCATGAGCAGCCAGGCGAAGGTCTGGGCGGAGCCGCAGACCACGAACGCCACGGCGCTGATCAGGAGGCCGATGGTGAGGATGCGCCAGTGGCCGAAGATGTCCGCCAGCCGGCCGCAGCCCAGCAGCAGGCTGGCGTGTGTCAGCACGTAGCTCACCACCACCCACTGGATGGACAACAGGTTGATGTCGAACGCCGCGGTGATGGCCGGGAACGCGATGTTCACCGACGTGTCCGAAGACGCCAGCAAGCCGCTGAACCCTGCGATGAGCAGCGTCGGGTTAGACCAGGTCCGGGTTGGTGGTGGTGTAGAGTCGGGCAAGGAGCCCCGCTAGTTCAGCTTCCCGCCAGCCACTGTTCCAGCCGCTCGTTGTAGGCCTCGGGCCGCGTGCCGCGCATCATGTGGCCGATGCCTTCCCAGAACTCGAACACAACCTGCGGCGAGGCGATGCTCCTGAGATGGCCCAGTTCCTGGGCGAGGATGGCGCCGGGCTGCGGCGACACCGTGGCGTCTCCCACCAGGATCAGCGTCGGCACCTGGATGCGCCGCAGGCGCTCCTCCGACGCCAGCGCCCAGTCCCGGTTGTCGGTCAGGAGCCGCGTCAGGGCGTGGGGCGAGAAATGGCGGTTGCGGTAGACCTCCCAGTCCTCCTGCTCCGGCGAGAGTCCGCGCTCCCTGGCCTCGGCCCGGATTTCCTCCTCGGGCCGCGCGAGCCGCGCCAGGGCGCCGGGCAGGGCGGTGACGAAGGCGTGCTGCATGCGCCAGTAGACCGGGTCCTCCAGGAGGGCGCGGGAGATGTCTTCGGGGTGGTCCGCCGCCAGCATGGTGCCGATGTTCCCGCCCCAGGAATGGCCGGCGTAGGCCGGGCGCTCGAGCTCGAGGTTGGCGATGAGTTGGTGGACGTCTTCCGCGAAGTCGCGCAGGCGGTAGCCCGTCACGGGCTTGTCCGACTCGCCGTGGCCCCGGAGGTCCGGCGCCACCACGTGGTAACGGCCGGCGAAGTGCTCGGCCACTCCCGCCCAGCCCAGGCTGTAGTTGGTCCAGCCGTGGACCAGCAGCAGGTCCGGGTCCGCAGGGTCGCCCCACTCCCGGTAGTGCATCCGGATGCCCTGAACCTCGGTGAAGCCGCTTCTGGGGTCTTCGGCCATGATCGTCCCTCCGTGTGCAACGGACGAGGATAGTGATACACGTTTTGGGAAGTTTTGAGCAATTGGGACGGAACCAAGAGGAGAGGACATGAGCCCGACCCCAGACTCGTTCACGCTGCCGGAAGCCACCATCGAGGATATCCACGCCGCGTATGCCGCCGGCAGCCTCACGGCGCGCCAACTGACGCAGATGTACATCGACCGCATCGAGGCCTATGACCGCGGCGGCCCCCGGATCAACTCCATCATCACGGTGAACCCGGCGGCGTTGGAGGAGGCGGACCGCCTGGACGCGGCGTTCAGGAGCGCGGGGAAGACCGGGACGCTCCATGGTGTTCCGGTGGTCATCAAGGACCAGGCGGACGTCAAGGGGACGCCCACCACTCTGGGCTCCTTGCTGTTCAAGGATTACTACCCGGACCGGGACTGCCGGGTGGTGGAAAAGCTCAAGGAGGCGGGGGCCATCGTGCTGGCCAAGACCACCCTGGGGGAGCTGGGCGCGGGCGACACCCACGGCTCTCTGTTCGGCTCCACCCGCAACCCCTACGACGTGCAACGCACCGTGGGCGGCTCGTCGGGCGGTTCCGGCGCCGCCGTTTCCGCCAACTTCGGCGCCGTCGGCATCGGGCAGGAGGGGCTGGCGTCCATCCGCCGGCCTTCCACCTGGAACTGCATCGCCGGCATGCGTCCCACCGCCGGCCTGGTGAGCCGCAGCGGGGTCTACTCCGGCTGGCCGCAGGAGGCGGGGTCGCTGGGGCCCATGGCCCGCACGGTCCGGGACATGGCCACCCTGCTGGACGTGATGGTGGGCTACGACGGCGAGGACCCGATCACCTCCAGGGGCGTCGGCCACGCGCCGACGAGCTACACGGACTTCCTGGACGCCGACGGGCTGCGCGGTGCGCGGATCGGCGTCCTGCGCGAGCCCATGGGCTACAACACTGATCCCGAGGCCGATGACTTCAAGAGCATTACCGGGATATTCGACAACGCGGTCGAGGAACTGCGAGCGGCCGGCGCCGAGGTGGTGGACCCGGTGGAGTTGGCGCGATTGAACGAGCTGCTCGCCAAACGCTGCGCGGATCCCACCGCCGGGGAAAGGGCCTTCGGGATCTACATGTCCCGCAGCGCCAATCCGCCGTACCGGACGCGCGCGGACGCCATGGCGTCGCCGGACTACTCCAAGCTCACGGAGCAGGTGCAGGCGCGCCTGCGCATCACCTCCGACCCCGCGGACCACTACCAGTACCTGCTGGCCCGGGACCACCTGATGATCCACCTGCTCAAGACCATGGCCGAGCACCGTCTGGACGCCATCGTCCACAAGGCCGTGGAGCACCAGCCCACGCTCATCGCCGACGGCGTGAAGCCGCCCTTCGTCAACCACAAGGGCGCGCCGCACCTGAACACGTTCCTGGTGTATGTGCCCACGGTGACGGTGCCCGCGGGCTTCACCGCCGACCACCTGCCGGCCGGCGTCAGCTTCCTCGGACGGCCCTACGACGACGGCCGCATGATCCGGCTGGCGTACGCCTACGAGCAGGCGACGCTTCACCGCCGGCCGCCGGAGAGCACGTCGTAGGAGACGGAATGACGAGTAGTGAGACGTCGATGGAAGGAGCCAGCATGCGAGAAAAGAAGAACGTGATCCAGTGGATCTATTCCTCGAAGGGCAACACCGAGCTGGAGGAGCGGTACGACAAGTGGGCCGGGTCCTACGATGAAGACCTGTACTCCGACTTCGGCTGGTTGAGCCCGCGGAAGGCCGTGGATGCTTTCGCCAAACGGGTGCCCAGGCATGGCCGCATCCTCGACGCGGGCGCCGGCACGGGCATCGTGGGGGAACTGCTCCACGAAGCGGGGTTCGAGTATCTCGTGGCCATGGACCTGTCCCAGGGAATGCTGGACGAGGCTGCCCGGAAGGACGTCTACAAGGAGTTCCACCGGATGGCGATGGGTCCGCCGCTGGACTTCCCGCCGCGCTCCTTCGACGGGGTCATCAGCGTGGGCGTCTTTACCGTGGGGCACGCGCCGGCCAGTTCGTTCGACGAGCTGGTGCGTGTCACTCGTCCGGGCGGACACATTGTCTTTTCACTGCGGCCGGACACCTACGAGCAGGATGGTTTCAGGGAGAAGCAGTCGTGGCTGGAGACCGAGGGAAAATGGCGGCTGGTGGAGGAGGGGGAGAAGTACCAGCCCATGCCCAAGGGGGAGCCCGAGGTCCATCATCAGGTTTGGGTGTACCAGGTCCTGTAACAGCGATTCGCGGCCCGGGGTGCGCGGCGGTTTGCGGCAGTGAACGACCACGGTCCGCCCCCTTTCGCGGCAGGAGAAAAGTGCGCGAATGCCTTGATGTACGAAGGTCGGCGGCGGTATAACGAAAAAAACAGGGGCTATTCGAAGGAGGTAGAACGATCATGTCCGGTCTCAATACACGCATTATCGACGGCGACGGCCACATCCTGGAGGACAACCCCGGAATCCTCGAGCACATGGACGGGCCTTACCGGGACATCGCCGCCAAGAAGGGCATCATCTTCCCGCCCATCGACCATCTTCATGACGGACGCGCGGTGGAGACGCCGCCGCTCCGGGACGGACGGGAGAAGGTGGGTCCCGACGGTTGGATGAAGTTCCTGGACGACGTGGGAATCGACTGGACCGTGATGTATCCGACCCAGGGGCTGGGCTACGGGAAGATCGTGAGCCTCGACTACGCCATCGCCGCCTGCAAGGCTTACAACGACTGGGCGTACCACACGTACCTGCAGCGCGACCCGCGCTTCAACGCCATGGGCCTGATCCCCATGCAGGACCCGGAGGAGGCCGCCAAGGAGTTGCACCGCATCGTCACCGAGCTGGGCATGATGGGCGCCATGATGCCCTCCAACGGCCTGCCGCTGCCGCTGGGCGCCAAGGCCTACTGGCCCATCTATGAAGAGGCCGACCGGCTGGGCTGCTGCCTCGCGGTGCATGGCGGCTGCCACGACCGTTTCGGGCTCGACCAGATGAACATGTACGTGCCCGTGCACGCGCTGGGCCACCCCTGGGGCATCGCCCTCAACTGTGCCAACATCCTCTACAACGGCATCTTCGAGCGCTTTCCCAACGTGCGCATCGCCTTCCTCGAAGGCGGCGTGGCCTGGCTGCTGATGCTGCTGGAACGGCTGCACGCGTCCCACGAGACGCACTTCCAGTACATCCCGGACGGCGAGTTCAGCATCGGCGAGGACCAGGACCCGGCCAAGATCATCAAGCAGCTCATCGAGGCGGATCGCTTCTACCTGGGCATCGAGGCCGAGGAGCTGACGTTGCCCTTCGCCATCAAGACCGTGGGGCACCGGCCGTTCCTGTACTCCTCGGACTTCCCCCACGAGGTCACCACCCAGAGCTGCATGCATGACCTCGGCGAGCTCATGGAGAGTGACGAGATGACCGGCGAAGACAAGGCCGCCATGCTCTATCGCAACGCGGAGCGGTTCTACAAGCCGGCAACCGCGGGCGCCCAGGTCGCGGCCAAGGCATAGCGGGTTCCGCTGGGCTTTCCCGAATCTGAAGGGGCAGGGCGTAGGTCACGCTCTGCCCCTTTTACAATGGACGCGCCAGGGACCCCTGACGTCTCGAGAAGGAGAACGACAATGGATGAATGCCGCGCCGCCGTGGTGGTATCCCACAACGAGCCGCTGGAAATACAGAAGGTGCCGATCCCGGAGCTGGAGCCGGGCGCGCTGTTGGTGCGCATCGATGCGTCCACCATCTGCGGCACCGACGTGCATCGCTGGCACGGCCCCCTGGGCGGTGGCGACACGCTGCCCATCATCACCGGGCACGAGCCGTGCGGCTACATCGAGGAGATCAACGGCGAGCGCACCGACATCCTGGGCAATCCGGTGAAGCCCGGCGACCGCGTCGTGTGGAGCTACGTCGCCTGCGGCCATTGCTACTACTGCACCGTGGCGCTGCAGCCGTGCATCTGCCCGGGGCGGGCCTCCTGGGGGCACAACCGCAGCGATGAGTATCCTTATCTGCTGGGCAGCGTCTCCGAGTACATGTACGTGCCGCCGCCCTGCGAGATCATCAAGGTGCCCGAAGATGTCACCTCGGCGTCCGCGGCCGCCTCGGCCTGCGCCTACCGCACGGTCATGCACGGCTACGACCGGCTCGGCGCCATCAAGAGCCACGAGACCGTGGTGATCCAGGGCAGCGGCCCGCTGGGCAACTTCGCCACCGCGGTGGCCAAGGACCACGGCGCCAAACAGGTGCTGGTCATCGGCGCCCCGGCGGCGCGCCTGGAAGTGAGCAAGCGCATGGGCGCGGACGCGGTGCTGAACCTCGAAGAGGTCACCGACCCCAGGGACCGCCGCCAGTGGGTGCGCGACCACACCGACGGCCGCGGCGGCGATGTGGTTATCCAGGTGGCCAACAACATGGCCGTGCCGGAGGGGCTGACCCTGCTGCGCGGCGGCGGCACCTTCGTCAACATCGGCGCCGGCGGCAAGGCCGACATCGGCGTACAGAATCTCCCCCAGGAAATGATCCTGCACACCATCCGCTCCGGCGAGCCGCGCCACTGGCTCCAGGCCATCGACTTCCTCTCCTCGCGCAAGGACACCTTCCCGTTCGAGGAAATGATCAGCGCCGAGTACAAGCTGGATCAGGTGAACGAAGCGCTGCAGGCCATGGCGAAGTACGAGATCGTCAAGGGGGTCATCCACTTCAACTAGGAGCTTGCGCCGCGGGAATTCACGCAAGCTTCCAGGGTCGGCCAGGCGGTTTGCCGGAACGAGTCTTGCACGGGCGACCGGCTGGTCGCCTCCATCCGTTCGATGGGAATTCGTACTGCGGATACCGGGACTGGCGGGGTCGGACCTTGTATATGGTATTTGCGAGCCAACTAACTGATTACAAGGAGGTTCCATGCGCGCAATCGTGATGGGCACCGGTCCCATTGGGGGCATCATCGGCGGACGTCTGGCCCGGGACGGACAGGACGTCACCTTCGTGGACGTTGACCGGGAGCACGTCGCGGCCATCCGCGAGCACGGGCTTCAGGTGGACGTGCCCGACGGGGCGTTCAACGTGAAGGCGAACATCGTCACTCCGGACGAGATCGAGGGCGCCTTCGACGCGGCGTTCATCGCCGTCCGCTGCAACTACACCCGCGACACGCTGAAGACCGTTGTGCCGCATCTGAAGGACGGCGCGCTGGTGGTGTCGATGCAGAACGGCATCAACGTCCCGCTTCTGGAGGAGGCGGTGGGCGCGGACCGGTCCGTGGGCATGGGCATCCGAATGGGGAGCCGGCGCACGGCCCCCGGACGGGTTCACACCGCGACGCGCGGCCACCTCTACATCGGCCATTCCCACGGCCGCACCACGCCGCGGCTGGAAGAGCTCAACGCCGCGCTCGACGCGGTGATCCCCAGCGAGATCACCGACAACATCATCGGTGTGCTCTGGAGCAAGCTCACCTACACCTGCTACGGCTATTTCGGTTCACTGGCCAACAAGTCCATGGTGGAAAGCTGTGCCAGCCCTGACGACCGCCGGCTGCTGGTGGATTTCCTGGGCGAGGTGGTGGCTGTGGGCGCGACCGCCGGCGCCCGGTTCATCCCATTGAGAGAGTACAATCCGCCGGACTTGCATCCTGACAAGCCGGTGGAAGCTCGCATGGCGATCGTGAACGGCTACGCCGAGTCCTGGCGGGACGATGACCTCAAGGGTCCGCTCCGGCAACTGCTGGCGGGGACACGGCTCGAAGTCGAGTTCACCTTGGGCCACGTGGTGCGTGAAAGCGCCCGGCTCGGATTGTCCACGCCGCTGTGCGACAACCTCCTGGCCATGCTTCTGGATCTGGAAGCCGGCAAGCGCCAACTCGGCCTCGCCAACTACGCCGAGTTGGCAGCCTGCCGGGCCTGACCGACGCCCGCCTTCGTCATTCCGGCGAACCAAGCGGTGTCAAGACTCCGCTCGACCAGGACTTGGCGCCGCCGCTCGGTACCCGGCACGGCCGCTCCATAGCGGCACGGATACCCCATACCGTCATTCCCGCGGAAGAATCCAGGGGCAGTGGTGGGGCACTACTGGGGCGTTTGCCCGCCTCGCCGACCTTGGTCCCGCCCCCGATCGGGGTCGAGGGCAAGCTTTCGCGGGAATGACGACCCGGGGTATTGGTGGCGATTCTCATCCATGTGGAGTTTGGCACAGCCTGTGTCGCGGGAATGGCGAATTCGTTACGTTTCCTCATGGCGAGCATTGGCACAGCATTTTCCGCAGGAATGACGGCGGGAACGCGTTGCCGTCTAACTGAAATACGGACTTACATTCGGCTAGTGGAGGGATCTGTCATATGAAGCGCGCCGCGATGGGGTTGTTGGTTGTCGTCCTGTTGGCGGGCGTGATGGTCTACTGGCTGACGTTCATCCGGGTCACTAACGGCGGGTTGGCCTTCGAGAACAAACTGGCGATCCCCGAGCAGTTGTTCGGCACCGTCGTGGACGGACGCCGGCAGTTTCAACTGACCGTCGACGAGGGTAGCCGGGAGTTCCTGCCGGGCAAGCAAACGCCGACGGCCGGCGTCAACGGCCCGTTTCTGGGGCCGACGCTGCGGTTGCGTCAGGGCGAGGACGTCGATCTGATCGTCCGGAACGAACTGGACGAGATGACCACCATGCACTGGCACGGAGCGCACGTTCCCGCCCGTATGGACGGCACGCCGCACCAGAAGATCCAGCCCGGGACATTGTGGACCGCCAGCTTCCAGGTCCATCAACAGGCCGCTCCGCTGTGGTACCACCCGCATCCGCACGGCGCCACGGGGCGGCACGTCTATCAGGGCGTCGCGGGCTTCATGTGGATCGACGACGAGAACAGCGAGGCGCTGGATCTGCCCAAGACCTACGGCGTTGACGACATCCCACTCGTGATCCAGGACCGGCTGTTCGACGACGACGGTGCGTTTGACTTTGCCATCAACCAAGGTGCCGTTTACGGCGACACCATGCTGATCAACGGAACCTGGAGTCCGTTTATCGAGGTCGAGTCACGCCGCATTCGGCTCAGACTGTTGAACGGCTCGAACGCGCGCATCTACTACATCGGCTTTGACGACAACCGCGCGTTTTACCAGATCGCCACGGACGGCGGATTCCTCGAGACCCCCCTCCAAACCGACCGCGTGACCCTCGCTCCCGGCGAGCGGGCCGAGATCCTGGTGGACTTCAGCGATGGCGCCGGGGCGGTGTTGAAGAGCTACCCGGAAGCCGGGTTGCTGGAGACGATGGAGGCATTCTTCGGGGGGATCGGCAACGGGCACCTGGAGTTGTTGAAGATCGTTCCCCGGCCGGCAAAGCGCGCATCCCACGCACTGCCGGAGCGCCTCAACACCATCTCCCGCATCGATGCCTCACAAGCCGCGAAATCCCGGCCGATGGTTTTGGGAGGGCCGATCCAGGGCGCACAGGGAGGACGGTTTGCTGGAGGCGGACCGGGTCCGGGGCCGCCGATCAACGGCAAGATCATGGACATGGGGAGAATTGATGAGGTGGTGCGGCTGGGAGACATAGAGATCTGGGAAGTGGACAATCGCGGGGGTCAGGCTCACCCTTTCCACATCCACTTGGTGCAGTTCCAGATTCTCGACCGCAACGGCCAACCGCCCAGCGGCGCCGAGCTCGGCTGGAAGGACACGGTCCTGGTGCCTGCCGGTGACATCGTCCGGATCATCATGCCCTTCGATCGATATGCCGATCCGGAAACGCCCTACATGTACCACTGCCACATCATGGAACATGAAGATAACGGGATGATGGGACAGTTCCTGGTAGTGGAAGACCCGGAGCGACTCGCCAACCGTACTGGAGATTAGAACTCCGCAGGACAGGTAAGCATGGAGACTTTTGCCCTAGGAGCTACAGTGAAGGCGAGCTGGTGGACAAATTTTACCTATAACCCCATAATATCCGGATGCAGTACCCCAGGGCTCTGGCTGACCGGCTGCTCCGGCTCGCGGAGCACTTTCCGGCGGTGGTAGTCACCGGTGCGCGTCAGGCGGGCAAGACGACCCTGATGCGCGCTACCTTCCCGGATCATCATTACGTCTCCCTGGACCTCCCCACCACGGCCGACCAGGCCGAACGCAATCCGGACCTGTTCCTGCACCACCATCCGGCGCCCGTGCTCATCGACGAGGTGCAGTACGCGCCCGGCCTGTTCCGCCACGTGAAGGCGGCCATCGATGACCGTCGCCATGACATGGGCCGCTACATCCTCACCGGCAGCCAGAACTTCACGCTCATGAAAGGGACCTCGGACAGTCTTGCGGGCCGTTGCGGGATCGTGGAGTTGGAAAACCTGGCGCTGCACGAGATCGACGCCGTGACCCCAACCGGTGACGACGCGGCCAGCCTCGCCGGCCTGATGGCCCGGGGGCAGTTCCCGGAGTTGTGGCGCGCGCCGGAACTGCCGGCTACGGATTTCCTCGCATCGTACCTGGCCACCTACCTCGAGCGCGACGTGCGCCAGATCCTGAACGTGGCGAGTCTCCGGGATTTCGAGCGCTTCGTTCGCGTCCTGGCGGCGCGCTCGGCGGCCATGCTCAACAAGAGCGACGTCGCACGGGACACCGGCGTGGCGGTGAAGACCATCGGCGAGTGGGTGAGCGTGCTCCAGGCGTCCGGCCAGATCGTCCTGCTGGAACCCTGGCACGTGAGCTTCGGCAAACGAGTGGTGAAGACGCCGAAGGTCTATTTCCGCGACAGCGGCCTGCTCTGCTTTCTGCTGGGGCTCGACGCCTCCACGCTGCTCACCTCGCCGGCCCTGGGCGCGGTATGGGAGACGTTCGTGTTCGCGGAGATGCGCAAGCTGAACGAGGCCGAGTCCGCGCCTGTCAACTTCTGGTACTACCGCGACCAGCGCGGCCAGGAAGTGGACTTCGTGCGCGACGCCGGCGGCGTCCTCGGCTTCATGGAATGCAAGTGGAGCGAGCGGCCCACCCTGCGTGACGCGCGCGGGTTGCTGCGAGTGAGCGCCGGGCTGGCCGCGTCCAACAGCCCCTGGCGCCCCGGCCCGCACTACGTCATCGGCCGGCCCGTGTCCAGCCATTCCCTCGGTGAGGGCGTGACCGCCGTGTCGCTGCGCGACCTCCCCGCCATCGTCTCCGGGAATCCGCCCGCCTGACCGGTTGCGCTGGACATCGTTGCCTCTCCGCGCCCAAAGACGTAGTAGTGGCACAGTCTGGAACGTCGGCTTCAGGCGGGATGAACGCCGCCAACGAGGAGAAACGCACATGGAGTACCGCCAGTTCGCAACCACCGACTGCAAGGTGTCGCCCATGGGGCTCGGCTGTCTGAGCATGTCGGGCATGTACGGCGCCGGCAACGACGATGAATCCATCGCCACCCTGCACCGGGCCTTCGACCTCGGCATCAATTTCCTGGACACCTCCGCCAGCTATGGCAACGGCCACAACCACGAGCTCATCGGCAAGGCCATCAAGGGCCGGCGCGACCAGGTGGTGATCCACTCCAAGTCCGGCAGCCCGCGGTCCGCCGCCGGCACCGGCCTCGACGGCGGCAGTTCGCCCGAGTACCTCGTCCAGACCTGCGAGGAGAGCCTCCAGCGGCTGGGCATCGACTGCCTGGACATGTACTGCATGTCCCGCATCGACCCCGCCGTCCCGGTGGAGGAATCGGTGGGCGGCATGGCGCGCTTGGTGGAGCAAGGCAAGACCCGCTACATCGGACTCTCCGAAGCCAGCGCCGATTCCATCCGCCGCGCCCAAAAGGTCCACCCCATCGTCTCGCTCCAGATCGAATACTCACTCTGGTCCCGGGACCCCGAGCAGGGCAACATCGAGGCCTGCCGCGAGTTCGGCATGGGCCTCATGGCCTACTCGCCCCTGGGCCGCGGCTTCTTCGCCGGCGCCGTGCGTGACCTGAACGATCTGTCCGAACGCGACAACCGCCGCAACCAGCCCCGCCTCCAACCCGGCAATATCGAGCGCAACCTGGACCTGCTCGCCCAAGTGGACGAAGTCGCCAGGGAGAGGGGCATCACCACGACCCAGCTTGCCCTGGCTTGGCTCATGGCCCAAGGCCCCGACATCATCCCCATCCCCAGCAGCAAAAGCCGCAAGCACCTGGAGGAGAACATCAAAGCCGTTGAGGTGGAGTTGACGGATGAGGACCTGCAGCGGTTGGACGCCATCCTTCCCTACGGCGCCGCCGCCGGGAACCGGACGCGGGACATGAAGCGGGTGAACGTGTAGGTGCAAACTTGAAGCGGAATTTGATTTGCCTTAGTAACCGTAGAGCTTCGATTCTTGGCATTTGCAGGTCGATATAATCAATTTGAGGAAACAGGAGATAGGAGGGGAGGCCTATTGTATGGCGGTTGAAGGCTCCGAACGACTCAAGAGTCTAGCGGAACGGGAAATTCGGAATGACGTAATGCATTTCGATCCGGACGGTATAGACCCTAATGACACGAATAAACTGGAAGAGATCGCCCAATTCTTTCGCGACTTACGGCGTGTAGGAGCAATATAGGTGCGGTCTAGGGCACTGTTGTGTTTTAGAGGACGCGGCAAAACCGACACCCTTCTCCCTTACCCCGCTGTTGGCAACCGGGCACGAGATCCGAAAGTATGAAACCAGCCTACTCGAAGGGTTCAGGCGCACCGTCAATCTGAGGGATACAGAGCCTGAGGAGAGGCTCGCCGAGGGGCTAAGCGTCCTACAACCGGGACCGTACGCGCGACAGCCTCCGCGGCCGGTCACCGCTCGACCGGCTGTAGGATCTCCTACGCGAGGCTCCTGCCGGCCAAGAGGGGTCGCCGCCGGCTAAGATCAGAATCGCGAGTTTAACTTGCCTCGGAAAGCTTGGCCCACAATTCACCCGGGTCGTCGTTGAGACCATGTAGGCAGACGACACAGATGGAGCAAGTGAACGTGTAGAAGGGCGTCGAAGATTACTTGGACTGGACACCGCTATCAGTCCCGTTCGGGCTGGTTCGTCGACGGCTGTGCACAAACATTGGGTAGGCGGTCATTGATCGCGATTGCCAAGTCACAGCCGAAGTTTCGTGTGTTGTCGGTGACTACCGTCTGCGCTCCCGTCGCCGCGACATACGCAAGGGTTTCTTCGAAATCAGCGTGGTTCGACAAGGCCACGCGATAGGCCCGATCTGAAAAGACCTTCAGCGGATGGTCGTGGTCGACCATGTACGCGCTACAGGTGACCATTGTCCCCTCGACTCGCTCGTTCTTGAAACCGTCGCCCTTTGAGTAGAGCCGCACATATGAACGCTGTTGCACGGCGTGCCTGCCGTCGGCGGAATCGAGCGGAACCAGTACTCCGGGCGCGAGGCCATGCTGCTGGTATACCTGCACGCGCCGGATTAGCCGCTCGGTGGCCAGAAGGGGAACGCCCACGTTGTCTCCAAGCACCTGCAAGGTGCGTTCGATGGTTCCGGGGTGGGCGTGGATATGGACTGAACCGTGCCGTAGTCTCGCACAGACTATTTCAGACAGGCAGGCTTCCGCTTGGTCCTGCGTGTAACCTCGGACGCTACGGGGGTTACCATAAGTACTGTCAACGACCAGTTCATCGACTTGGATCACGTTGTCGAGGGGCCATCCGAAGTCGCCGGAATATCCAATCCGATGACCGTCTGGCAACTCCAGGGCAACCTGACACGATCCAAGCATGTGGTTCGATGGGACTAGATGTAACGTAAAGCCTTTTCCCAGATCATGCGCGACACCGCGTTCGACCGGGTGGAAGTTCTCTCGGTACTCCAGATCAGCATTGTACTCGGCAATGAGCAAAGCATAGGTCTCAGGGCTTAGCAGGAACTCCTGCAGCCCCTTGCTCTTGTTGAACGCACCCATGTGGTCTTCATGGACGTGTGTCTGGACACGGAAGCGGCAGCCATTAGCGAAACCGTCGCACACGACCATCTCGCCGAGGCAGACAGCGCCACTCTCCCGCACGTCAACCATCGGGTCAGGCATTTGCGACACACTCCGCAACAAAGGCGCGCAGCAGAGATTCAATGTCTTGCTTGCCGACATGCTTCATTGACACGCCAAAACCCTCGTCCCCGACCAAGGTGAAAATTTTGGGGCCTAGGCGTCCTGACGCCCCCTTTAGCCCGATTTTCTCCACGCCCGCCGCCAACATTGCATCCCTTTCTCTTTGTGGAAGCTCCGCAAGAGCTCGCTGTGCACCGCGATCAAGTATGGTGCCGATGAACACGTAACGCCGGTCGATTGCTTGCCGCATGTTGATGACTTCCTTCACGCACTCGCTGACCGGCCGTCGTGAGCGTTCGTGCAGTTGCACGACCTGTCGGACCTCTTTGCTATTCAGGCCGTTGGCGAGTATCGCTTCGGCGACCGTGCGTTGGTCGTCAGCTTTCGGAAGTCGGGTGAGTTCGGTAGCACAAGAGAACCCCACGGCATCTCGAGGGCTGCCCCAACTTATCACGTGCCGGAGGTCGTCCGGGAGGTCAAGAATACGCAGGAAACGTCTAACGCCCGTCGCGTCGATCCAGGTCTCCTTTGCACATTCGTCAAGTGAACTGCCGGCATCGCATGCCCGCTGCAGCAATGCACCGACTTCGACCGGCGAAAGTAGACGCTGCTTTCTATGTTTCCCGTAGCCGACCGACATCCGGAGACGTCCAAGTTCTAGAGGGCTCAGACCTGGGAGCATGATGGCTACTAATCTCAGAGTCCGCGGCCGGTCAGCGCCTCTTCGATGAGCATGACGGTCGCGTCTCCCTGGTTGGTGCCTTCTTCCCGGGCGACCTGCTGGATGGCACGATGCGTATCCTGTGTCACGGTAGCGACAACCTGGATGACCTTCGAGCCGGACTTCGCGCCCTCTATAACCTCTACGACAGACTTGTCGGGATTGTCTCTTCGATCCTCCTCCACCTTCTTGCGTTGGGCTCCTGACATCGATGCCATCTCCTGGGCCAAGACAAGGGCGTCGTCGGTGTTGACCGCGCCGTCGTCGTCCGTTGCCGAATCCTGCGCACGCAGTGCGGCATTGACATCAACTTGTCCTTCGTCGACCAAGTCCTTCAGTTGTTTCACCAGCCGGGGGTACTTTACGTAGTCCCGCACTTCCCGATGGGGCAGGCCTGTTGTCTTGACCACGTCCTGAACGCTTCCGTATATGTTGTAAAGGTAAAGGATTCCATCCTTGAGTTCTTTGCCCGACAGCTTGCGACGTATTAGGTTTTCGGTGATGGAGATTGTCTTGGCCTCAGCCTGCCCGACTTGGCTGTCAAGCACGGCGGCCGAGATGGTGTCTCGATTCAGCATCTTGTAAGCGAGGAAGCGCCGCTGACCTGTAAGGATCTCCCATTTCCCGGGCTGTTGTTTCGACTTGCAAACCACGATCGGTTGCAGTAGCCCTTGCGCTTCGATACTTGCGGCGAGATCCTCAACGCCGGCCCCCGGGTTCTCTGTCCGGACCTGTCCCAGACCAATTACCAAGTCGTCGAGGGGTATTTCGCGGTAATCGATGATTTTTGCCATGGCTTTAGTCTCCTTCGGTTGCATTGGAAGAGGGCGAAAGGGTGCCCTCCGCAAGTTCTAAAATCTCCATGAGTTCGCGCTTGGTGAGTCGCCCGCGCACCGTCCCCACAGATTCGATGACCTCGTCGAATAGGGCCTCCTTCCGGTCGAGCACTGTAGCTATGCGCTCTTCGACCGAGTCTCGGACCAGGAAACGGATGACATGCAGCGGCCCTTCCCGTTCGAAGCGGTGCGCTCGGTAGACTGCCTGGAACTCGACTGCAGGATTCCACCAGCGGTCGAACAGGACGGCGTGGGTCGCCTCCCCGAGGTTCAGGCCGACGCCGCCGGCACGAAGGGAAATCAATAGTGCCCGCGGTGTTTGGCCTGTCCTGAACCGGTCGATAGAAATCTGTCTCTCGGCTGCCGGCATGGATCCGATCAGAAGGTCGTGGGGTATTCCGATCCGCTGGGAAATCTGCCGCAGGGTCTGGACGAACTGCGAAAACACAATCATCCTCGCCGATTGCCCAGCGCCTTCGCAGATGGCTGTGAGGGCCTCCAGTTTCGATGAAGCACCGCTCTCGACGTCGTAGTTGCAGATCACCTTTAGTCGCGTAATGAGACCGAGCATGGCGGCGTTGGAGTCTTCCTTTTCCCCGCCGATTTGTGCCGTTCTGGCCGCCCACAGATCGTCGTAGGCGATCCTTTGTGGCGACGAGAGCTCGAGGTACAGATCCTGTACGATGACAGCCGGCAGTTCGGCCCGCACTTCACGTTTCCGCCGCCGCAGCATCATTGCCTCCAGCCTCTTGTTCAGCCGTGTTGCATCGGGATCCCGACGAATATCGGGGTCCAGGAAGGCGAGGATTGAGGCGACGTCTTCGCGGTCGTTTTCGAGCGGCGTCGCAGACAGTGCCCACGCACGTTTTCGCGGCAGCAGCCGGCAGGCGAGTGCCGTTGCGGAGTTCTTGTTCTTGATGCGTTGCGCTTCGTCCAGGATGACGAGATCGAACGTGCCTTTGGGAATCTGATCCAGTCCGTCTTGACGGATCTGTTCGTAAGAGGAAACGAGAACAGGGATCGGCAGCAGGTAGAATGCCTTCCGGCTGGCGGCCCCGCCCTGAAGCCGTCGCGTCGCCAGTGACGGTGCCCATGTAGTGAGTTCGGACATCCAGTTCAGCGTCAGCGAGGCCGGGGCCACGATCAGGGCTCGGTCGATCCCCTTTTGTCCATTGAGGAGAAGTGCAAGAGCGATTGCTGCCTGGACGGTTTTTCCCAATCCCATCTCGTCAGCGAGAAGGGCAGACGTGGACTGGTACAGGAATGCCACTCCCTCCCACTGGTACGTGTGAAGGGCGGCGGGGAGCATGAGTTGATCTTCGGCCGCGCTCCGGAGATCTTGCACGTCCAGCGTCACTCGAAGACCCACACCCACACGGCAGCTTCAGCGATATCTCGTTGGCATGTCTCGATAACCGCCCGCGAAATGTGCTGTGTCATCGAAGTTAGCCTGTGACCAGCGAACTGCAAATACATATGACTTCATTGACCATTAGCTCTCCTCGCGTCCGGAAAAGCACCACACCTGAGCGGCCGCCTTTGCGAGGTCCCTTGAGCGTTCGGCCACCGCCGTCGGAGTCCACTCGTCATGTATAGCTACATCGCGCGTCATTCCAAATGGGCTGGTCTCAAAAACAGCCTTCTTGGCGGCGAAGTTCGCGTTGAAACGGTGCCGTGCATGATTTCCGCTGTCGCCCAGCAATGTCAGATTCCCGATTCGAGCAACCCAGTCCCGGAGGTCGTATCCCACCGACGTGAAGCCGGTCCAGCCGGACCAGTAGGTCTCCGACTGCGGCAAGATGTGTTCCACGGAACATCCTTCATAGTCGAATGCGCGGCCTTCACGTTCTTGCTTGCCGTTGATTCCGAACAACAGTCGTTTGGCTCGCCGGGAATCGGTCATCTGAACATCGAGGAGGCGAGAAATAAATCGTGTGTCGTCCATTATCATCAAGTCATCACATTCTTCGAGATCTGTTTTTATGTCGAGGTCAGCGACCTTGCTACTGGTCGCGATTCTCCTGGCACAATTGGCAAAACCCGGCTCGACTCTGGATGGTTCGAATTTGGCCCCGCAGAAGGAGACGCGCATCACGAAGGAAGAAAGGTCGCTGAGGCAGTGATGCGCGGCTTTGGCTACTGCTCTCCGGTACCGATCTTCGGCTTCAATGAACTTCCGTAACAATGCAAACATTAGCGGTTGCACGACCTTATAACCACCCAATTCCTGAATGAACACAGGCAGATTACGTTTGTTTCGGGTGGTGCCGGACGCCGTGCAGAAGGCATTAAGCAGTTCCTTGCTTGGGTTTGTGGCAGTGATAGTCCGGAACAGTTCCACGGCAGCGGGACTAGCAAGCTCATGGACTAGCGCGTAAACGTGCTTGTCTCCATCCGGTCGTCGCCCAGGATTGCGGATCTTCGCCCGAGTATCGCGATAAAAGCGGGTCTTCTGAAGATAGCCGTACCGACATTGAAAGAAACAGCGGAAATACTCTTGGGATCGCGTAGTGCTTCGAGTAGTTGCGAGGACGCTTTCAAGCTGCTCGTGGACGGTGGCGCGCCGCTCTGAGTCGGCAGGATCTGTGAAGTACGAGTAAAGGTGGTTTCGAATTAGATCAACGTCATCCAGTCGCTTGCCTCGTCCATTGAGGGCTTCGAAAACGGCATTGGCGTCCTCTGTCTTGGGGACGTAGAGGACACCAATCTCTACCTTCTGCGTCAGGAAATCGAAAAACGTTTGGGTCTCACTCGGCCCCATTGCGCTGACGAACAGGGCCACTTCGTTCCAGGCGGAGGTCAATTTGCCGTTCGTCCCGATGTCGAGGCCACGGATAATCTGAGTAAACCGCGATCGGTCTTGGCGTGGCGGTTCGACGCGAGGCACATCCCGGGTCGTGTCGTCGAAGTTGGTGACCGCGTTCTCCGGGCGATCGAACAGTACGCGCAACGCGAGCATTTCACGGCCAGCGTCCGTTTCGCGGTTATTTGCGAACCGCCGGCCGAATGCAGCAAAGAGTAGGGAGAGGGTGATCATGCGCTGCTGACCGTCGTTGATTTCCCAAACATCCTCACCCGCGACCAGCATAATGGACCCGAGGAAGTAACTTGCCCGATCTTCGTCCAGGGCTTCTTTGAGGTCGACCAACAACTCGGTGACCTGCTCTACGGTCCAGTCGTAATACCGCTGATGCCACGGCACTGTGAACCGTCCCTTGAGGAAGAGCTCGGACACGAGCAATGCCTCTGACGTGATCTGGGTCATAAGGGATGTACGGATTTGAGAAGGGCGAGTCGACCGTTTTCGGTGATCTCGTCACGCCACCAAACGTCTTCGATGCACTCGATTTCCGCCGGGCTGATGAGGGTGTCGCCGACCGTTTTCTCTAGTGCAAAGAGTCGATCAAGAATGGTTCGGCGGACTGCTAGGGTGAATGGACCGAACACCTGGGAGCCGTCGGACCGGTTCCGAGGGTTACCGTCACGGCGCACGGGAAGTCGATTGCTGTCGTCCTCCCGCAAGGCGATGAGCCATTCGCGGAAGTCCGACAGGCTTTCCATCTTCTTGGCCTCCTCGTGCCCTGAATCGATCAGGCCCCGGAGACTGCGGTCTTTAGTGACCACCGTGCATGTCCAACAGCCGAATCGTGGGGAGGAACTGCCACATGACGGTGCGTCGTCTTGTGTCATTACCAGTGGACACTCGCCCCCTCCGGCTTGACGATAGAGAGTGATTAGCCGGCGATGGGTGCCGCCCCATGGTGGGCGGCGCTGCATCAATACCATCCAGACATCCTCATCGCTGAGGTCGGCAAGCGGGGAGAATATCCGACAGCCCTCCACAGAGTCGTGTTGATTGCTTTTCCCGGCAGACACCTTGCGTCGGTCCATGCCTCGCTGCCGGTTTTGTGACTCGCTCCGGCGGCTACCGATTAGGAGAACGGCCCCCCCATGCTCTCTCACGATGTCTTGCAACAGACGGCCAGTCGGCCGAATTTTCATTCGGTCTGTGCACCACCGAAAATTCCTGGTGGGAGGTATGTATCCCCGCCCTATCACACTCACCCAAAAGGTCTGATCGATGGCTGGTGTGGTGACCCGAATGTCCACAGGCATTTCTTGTGTTGTGGCGGCGGCCTCAATCACGTTGAGCGATCCTCGGAGATGCCGAATGACGAGCGGCGACTCGACTAGAGTATCATTGCCGACGATGAAGATGGATCGCTGCCGTTGGTCTGTTGGTAGCCCGGCAACTGTTTCCCAAATCATCTGTAGGAGAAGGGTAGAGTCCTTCCCTCCAGAATAAGCAACAATCCAGGGATGGCCGTGCTTGCGACAGTACTCCCGTCGGAGGGTCTCTGCGATCTTCTTGAGCCGCGTAGGTAGACTCGTCAGGCTGTTACTGGTCGCCGTTGAACTCGTCGGCGCCTTCATGTCGTGATGCTCCGAAGGGTTGACACAGCGTCATTAACGCGTTGTCCAACGAAGTCGACCTCTACCTCTGTAGTATAGCGACCAACGCTGAATCGCACGGAGGAGAGTGCCAGCGTTTCGGTGACACCGAGTCCCTCCAGCACGTGTGATGGCTCAATCGACGCCGCCGTGCATGCGGAACCTGCCGAGATCGCAACATCGCCAAGAGCCAGCATCAGCGACTCGGCCTCCACGCCGGGAAAGGCAATGTTCAAAATGCCTGGGACTCGCGCGGTACGGTTGCCGTTGACGACCGCCCCGCCAATCTCGTCCAACCAGCCAAGGAGGCGTCGGTCGATGGCTGCCACTCGTTCCGCGTCACTACTCTGACAGTCGTTTGTGAGCCGCGCCGCCGCTCCTAGACCAACAACCTGGTGGGTCGCCAACGTCCCAGCCCGCAGCCCAGCTTCTTGTCCGCCTCCATGGATCTGGGGGATGAGCAACGGCCGAACGGAGCGGCGCACAAATAGAGCACCCACACCTTTCGGGCCATATATCTTGTGGCCGCTCAATGACAGGAGGTCTACTCCCATGAGCGAGACATCGATCGGAAGTCGTGCGGCGCTCTGTACGGCGTCGACATGAAACAGTGTGCCGTTTTTCCGTACCACGCGCGCTATGCTCGGGATATCAGTAACAGTCCCAACCTCATTGTTTACGTGCATAAGGGAGACTAACGCGGTGTCCGGTCGAAGATCCGCGCGGACGACATCCGGCGTGATCATGCCATCGGCGTCAGGTGTGAGGTAGGTCACCTCCACGCCCTGGCCAGAGAGCCAGTCTGCGGTATCGAGTACTGCCTTATGCTCTAGTGAGGAGACGAGGAGATGCCGACCGCGTACGCTAGGCGATAGCATTACTCCCTTGATGGCTAAATTGATCGCCTCTGTCGCACCGGAGGTCCAGAAGATTTCATCGGCGTCTGCGCCGATCAACCGCGAGACATGCCCGCGGGCCTCCTCAATAGCCTCTGAAGCTGCATGCCCAAAGCGGTGGGTGACGGAATGCGGGTTTCCGAAGACGCCGTCGGCTGTCAGAAACTTGGCCATCGTGTTCGCGACTTCCGGTGCAACAGGGGTCGTCGCAGCGTAGTCTAGGTACACGCCCTCTTCTGGATACGATACCCACTCGTCGCCTACGAAATACAGTTTTCGATGTGTTTTCAATAAGTTACTCGGTCTATGAGGTGCCCCCGTGGCCCTTCCCAACCCTGATAGACTCGGCGGCTCTACCGTTCCAGTTCGTTTAGAATGACTCCACACATATGGATGCAACCGCAAAACTGATGCCAGTGTCTGTTGGGTCGAGTCTCGCAGATTTCTTTCGGTGGTTCAACGGATTGTTCTCGACTACCGCTTTACCTGCACTCCCCACTCAGGACATCAACCTCCCGCCAGATACATTCAGCGCCTCCCCCGTGGTGTGCGACGAATCACTGGAGGCCAGGAAGAGGGCGGCGTTGGCTACTTCCTCGTGCAGTGCGTGTTTCCGCAGCGGCGTCTGCTTCAGGACGTTTTCCCACAACTCCTCGAAGGAGACGCCGAGGCCCTTGGCACGCTCCTGGTACATCTCCCGCAGGTCGGCTTCGTCCATGCCGCCGGGGCAGATGACGTTGGCGCGCACGCCCGAGGGCCCGGCCTCCTTGGCGATGGTCTGGGTGAGGCCCAGAAGGCCCCACTTGGCAGCGCACAGGGAGCCGCGCAGGGCCATGCCCTCGCGTCCGGCAGTGCCGGAGATGCTGACGATGCTGCCGCGCTTCTGCTCGATCATCACCGGCAGCGCCGCCTTGCAGCAGAGGAAGATCGCCTTGAGGTTGACGTTGAGGACCTGATCCCACTCGTCCTCGGTGATCTCGTGCACCTCGACCATGGGCCCGCGGAAGCCGACGCTATTGACAAGGATGTCCAGCCGGCCCAAGCGGCTCACCACGTCGGCCACCATCCCGTCCATCTGCGCCGCGTCCGTGGCATCGGCCGTCATGGCTACGGCCTCGCCGCCCTTCTGTCCGATGGCTTGGACGACCCCGTCGAGCTCCGGCTCCATCTTCTCGAGATCCACCAGAACGATCTTTGCGCCCTCACCCGCGAAGGTGTGGGCGATGGCCTCGCCGATGCCCCGGGCACCGCCGACGATGACTGCGATCTGATCTGAAAGTTTCATACGATTCCTCCGGACATAGCCAGAATAGTGCGCTTATGTATCTTCAAGCATCTGGATGGGACATGTCGAAGAGTGCCGGGCGGTCCGCGGCAGTCACAAGAGATACGGCGTCAGAGCACAGTTCGACCTGGAATCCACGTTCGCGCAGTGCGGCGGCAAAAATCTTTCCCCCCAGGCATTGATCGAGGAAGAAGGTGAGATTTTCAGGCGGCCGGCTCGAATTGCTCGCATCGGATAGCTTCTTCGATGTCTGACGGGGGGCGGGCATAATCGGCAGCGAGTTCTTCGACGGAGTCCCCGGCTGCGAAGCGTTGGTAGACGACTCTCGTTGCTATGTGGCTACCCACCAACACGGGACGACCAAACGAAATACGCGGATCAACGACAACCCGGGGTTGGCGGACTTCGGCGGGCGGCAGGTCTCTCCGATTGAACAGATGGAGCTTCGTCGCAATACCGGTCATGTCACGCTCGATTCTCTTCAAGTATGTTCTAAGAAACTCGCGTATACCGATTTGCCCACCTTGAGTTATGTTGACCACCTCCCCGAGTTGGTCAACAAACAGGTCCATACCATCCGTTTCAAAGTCCTTTTCAGCCAACGGATGTGGCGACGGAGTTTGCTGATAGAGATAGTCCAGGCCACGCCTAATGCTTCTGAACGGTACTTTGCATTGTCGAATGGCTTCGAGGACGTGCGCCTCTGTCAGGTTCACGAAAGATAAAAGGCCACGCGATTCGTCCGCCAGCTTGATCACCGGTTCGGACCATTGCTCGCCTTGGGCGGTCGGATAGGTTCGCCCACGAACCCACGTCCGCAGCGTGCTCGGTGGTATGCGTAGGTAGTGGGCCGCCTCGCCTATTCCATAGGCCGGCAACTCACGTGGGTCTTTTCCCCCGTAAAGGTTCATGATGTTCCGTTGACGCCACAACTCTCCGGGCGAGTCAAGGGGCAACCCGCAATACACCGGTTTCCTTGGGTTTCTCTTTCTTCAAGAACCCTTGCGTCAAGGCTGCTCGCGGAGACAGTGGACGTCACGGTCCAAACAGCATCAAGCCGCCCCCAGCGCCGTCACCACGGCGATGACTCCGGCCACGGTGAGGCCGGAGAAGATCGTGGTCCAGAACACCACGTCGCCGGTGAGTTCGGCGTCGCCGTCGAGCTCGATGGTGAGGATGAGGGTGTTGACGGCGGTGGGGGCGGCGGCGCCGATGATGAGGTGGGCGCCGGGCCAGGGCCAGAGGCCGAAGGCGTATGCCGCGGTGCCGACGAGCACGGGCAAGGCCAGGAGCTTGACGAACGCGATGGGCGCCACCTGCCGCCATCGGGGCCAGCGGGCGCCCTTGGCAAGCTGAGCGCCCAGGGCCACGAGCATCATGGGCACCAGCGCCCCGGACAGCGAGCGCAGCGGAAAGGACACCCACACCGGCAGGAAGTCCACGCCGTTGAACGATCGCAGACGGATCTCCCGCAGCACGAACGAGCTCACCAGCGCGTAGGGTATGGGAAGCTTGAGGATTCCCAGGGCCTCCCGCGCGTGGCCGCCCTTGGCCACCGCCAGCACCGCGTAGCCCAGGATCCAGACCAGCAGGTTGCTGAGCATGACGACCAGTGCCTGCACGTGCAGCCCGGCCTCGGTGTTGGGCTGGCCCGCGAACAGCGTGCCGCCCTCGACGTAGAGCAGGTGGGCCACCGGGATGCCGAAGTTGCCGGCGTTGAAAACGATGCTGCCGAGGATGACGGCGGCAACGGTCTTGTTGGGCGCGCCGATGGCGCGGCTACTGGTGAACAGCAGCACCCCCAGGACTCCCAGGACGATCAGGAACACCAAGGCGATGAGCCCGATCTGGCCCCAGGGGATGTCGCTGTCGTAGATCTTCACCAGCAGGAACGATGGCACCAGCAGGTACATGCTGATGCGGGCGAGGGTTTCCAGGCTCAACGACTGGTAGCGTTGCAGCAGCGTGCCGAAGCCCACCATGAGCAGCAGCGGCAGCAGGATGTTGTAGAGGATCTGGCCGGTGTGGTGCAGCATGGAGTGGGGAGATCGTTGTACCGCCCCGTGAGCTGGAGCGTACCGGGTTCACGAGCGACAGCGGCAGTGCAACGGCGGAAGTTGGCAGGCAGAAAGATTCCGGCGCTTCGGGGTCCCGGCGGGACCGGTCCCCGAAGCGCCGGTGGGAAACTGCGTCAGGTTGTTACGTCCGGAGATTCGGATACGCCCTCGAATCCGCTATGTAATCCGGACGGCCACCTTGCCTACCCCGCGGATTCCGCGAAGAACTTGCCGGGCATCTCGATGGGCGGCAGGGTCTTGTTCTCCTCCGAGTCGGAGGGGATCTCCTTGCCGTCGGGGCCGAGGCGCGCATCGTCGCCCCGCGGCGGCGTGGCGTCGATGCCGCAACCGATGCGCAGCACCACGAGGTTGCCGTCGCCGGTGTTGAGGTAACGATAGTAGGCGCCCTTGGGGATCATGATCCCCTGGTACTTGTCGATCTTCAACTCGTTGCCCTTCTCGTCGAACACCGACATCTGGCCTTCCAGCACCACGAAGGAATGGTCCTCGTCCAGGTGGCAGTGGACCGCGTTCTCGCCGCCCTCGGAGTTGATCTTGGTGTGGATCCACATGTTGTCGGTCTTGGCCACGAGCTGGGTGACCCGGCCCTGCTGCATGTAGGGGGTCTTCAGCGAATACCTGTAAGCCTTGGGCCTTTCCTCGACTTCCTGCTTCTCGGCGACTGCTTCCATGGTGAACTCCTTTCCGAACGTTTCGTGTTCTTTCCGTCAATGAGGATGGCCCGCACGCGCGGGTCCTGCGCCTGTTCCCTCAGGCGTTGACGCCCTCCAGCTTGAGGTCGTAGAGCTTCAGCACGTTCTCGCGCACCACCTTGCGGAAGATGTCCGACGGCAGGTGTCCGAGCTCGTCGGTGATGACCTGGCGCGAGTGCGGCCAGGTGGACGCCGCGTGCGGGTAGTCGTTGGACCACATGCAGGTCTCGCTGCCCCACCAGTCCAGCAGCCGGCCGCCGGTGGGGTCGCTGAAGAAGGTGGCGTAGAACTGCTCGCTGCAGTACTCGCTGGGAAGCTTCTTCATGTGCGGCAGCGGCGCCTTGGTGGCGTGGCGCTTGAAGTACTTGTCCCACTCGTGGAGGTAGAACGGGATCCACGAGATCTCGTTCTCCACGTACACGAACTTGAGGTCCGGATAGTTGGACATGGGGCCGCCGAAGACCAACTCGAACAGGGTGTTGGCGGCGTCCGCCAGCTTCTGGTTGACGGTCATGCGGTAGACGTCCAGGCCCTCTCTTTCGTACCGGCTGTAGTTGAACCCCGTGAGGATGTGCAGGTTGACGGGCATCTGCAGATCCTGCGCCGCCTCCCAGAACGGGTTGTAGTGGTCGCTGGTGAAGGGGAGGTGATCCGGCGGCACCTGCCAGATCAGGCAGCCCACCAGCCCGGCCTTCTTGCAGCGCTCCAGTTCCTTGATGGCGTTGTCGATGTTGTAGAGCGAGATCGACGGCACGCCCACGAGCTTGTGGGGGTGCACCTTGCAGTAGTCGATGAGCCAGTCGTTGGCGAGTTCGAAGCAGGCTTCCTGAAGCTCTGCGTCCTCCAGGGCGAACAGGCGCAGTCCCAGGGTCGGGTAGAGTACCTCGGCGGACACTCCGTCCACCGCCATCTCCTCCACCCGCGCCCGCGGGTCGTAGCCGCCGGGCTTCTCGCCGATGGCGTTCCGGGGCGGAAACTCGGGATAGCGGCCCTTGAAGCTCGCGGGGAGGTTCTTGACCCACAGGTCCGTGGGCTCCATGATGTGGGAGTCCGCGGATACGATGATCTCGGTGGCCGGGTCCAGGCCGGTCGTAGTTGTCGGCATGCTTACGCTCAAGTTTCGATCCTCCTCTTTTTCTTGTTGGTTCAGGTCCTTCTTATGCCTTTTTGGGTCGTTTTGTCCACCGTAGGGCACTATCCCACGCCCCCCGAGGAGCACGACCGAGCGAGGCCTCGGCATGGGAAATTTCTGCCAATATTCCAGAGAGCTACCAGTGGCCCCTTGAACTTTTGAGAAAACCTGGGAATGGTTGGCTTAACCCGGTACCGTTGCAACCATGCTGGTGTCGCGCTTCCAGGAGGTAACCATGGCAAGAGCAGTGAAGCCGACCCGGGAGATCGTTCAGAATGCGGTAGACAAGAACTACGCAGCATTCCGCAAGCAACTCCCAACACTTCTAGAGACTCACCTAGGTCAGTTCGCCCTCCTGCGCGACGAGCAGATCATGGACTTCTTCGGAACGGCACAAGAGGCAGCCGCGTATGCTCAGAGCAACTTTGATGATGAACTGTATTCCGTCCAAGAGGTGACGGATACGGCGATTGAACTCGGGTGGTTCTCGCATGCCGTCCATTAGGAAGAGGTTCAATCCTCTAATCGGACCCATCATCACATTTGGCATAGCCAAACCCAGCCCTTCCTCAACGCCACAGCAACCCCCTTTGCACAAGGATGCACTTGGAGTGAGTGCACTGGTGGACACTGGCGCAACGAGGACTTGCATCACGGTAGAGGTTGCCCAGAAAGCTGGCCTCCGAGTCATGGGAAAGACGTCCATCAGTTCGGTGCACGGCACCGAAGATGCCAACGTCTACCTCGCTGACATCCTGTTATTCGTCGACCTTCGAGAGGGGGACGGTGGCGTGGTACCCCTTCAAGGATGCTTTACAACCACCGTATCTGAGGTGGTCCTGGTTTGTAGGACAGGAAGGCGGCGGAGTTAAGGTGTATTCCAGACGTTCGATCATGCCGCCAAGGTCCCGTTTATCACGTCTTCGTGTTCCGATGGAACTGACAGAGGGGCGGGCGGGGTGTGAGGTCCGGCCTGCCTCTTGAGTCCTCGTTCGTAGGCCTCGGCCGGGGTGGAGCCGGCGAGGGCGGAATGAGGCCTTTGGGTGTTGTAGAAGTGGAGCCAGTTGGCGATGGTCCTTTGGGCGGCGAAGCCGTCCGAGAGCTCGTGCAGGTAGACGGCCTCGTACTTGAGGGAGCGCCACAGGCGCTCGATGAAGATGTTGTCCATGCACCGGCCCCTGCCGTCCATGGAGATGGCGACGCCGGCGTCCTTGAGCACGGAGGTGAACTCCAGGCTGGTGAACTGGCTGCCCTGGTCGGTGTTGAAGATCTCGGGAGGACCGTAGCGTTCCAGAGCCTCTGAGAGGGCCTCGACACAGAAGCGGGCATCGAGGGTGTTCGACAGCCTCCAGGAGAGCACCCGGCGGGTGGCCCAGTCCATCACCGCCACCAGGTACAGGAAGCCCTTCTGGACAGGGATATAGGTGATGTCGGAGGTCCACGCGTGATTGGGCCGTTCGATGGCGACCCCCTTGAGCCGATAGGGGTAGACCCGGTGCTCGGGGTGCGGTCGGGTGGTCCGCGGCGCCTGGTAGATGGCCTGTAGACCCATCAGGCGCATCAGACGCCGCACCCGGTGACGACCCACTCGGACTCGCTCCCGCCACAGATGGCGGACCATCTGGCGGCTGCCGTAGAAGGGGTACTCCAGAAACAACTCATCGATCCGGCGCATCAGCGCCAGATTCTCCGCGCTCTCGCCCTTGGGCCTGTGGTACACGGAGGATCGACTCACTCGAAGCAGATGGCATTGACGGCTCAAGCTGAGCTTGGGATGGCCGGGCTCGATCATCCCCCGGCGCTTCTCCCGGCTCACCACTTGAGCCCTTTGGCCAAAAAATCCCGCTCCACCGTCAACTCCCCGATCTTCGCGTGCAGGTCCCGAACCTCCCCCTCGTGGTCGCCCCTCGTCCGCTCCGCACCCTTCGTGAAAACCTCCTTCATCCCCTCCACCGCACGCTGCTTCCACGTGCTCACCTGGTTCGGATGAACCTTGTGCCGCACAGCGATCTCCTGGATCGTCTTGTCCCCGCGCAGCGCCTCCAGCGCCACCTTCGCCTTGAAGTCTCCGCTGAACCGTCGTCGTGTGCTCATTGCGTATCCCTCCCTAAGTCGGTGGAATACACCTTAGTAACCTGTCCGATTTTCCAGGACCACCTCAATCTATAGTTGAGTTTGTGACGAACTCGCCGTATTTCGATGCCCTTCTTGGAAGAGATGTGCTTTGTTTGTGCGATTTCCGAATGACCAAGAAGCATGAATTCATGCTGAGCCACTAGGCTTTCCACTACGGCACCCGCCGACCCCACCATTTTAAAACCGCACGGTCTCGAGTGTTTAGGGCTCATGCACTCACGAGTACATTGTGCTATGAGGACTTCTGCAACGCGGGCCGGGAGCACTCGCCCGCGAAACCATCACCGGAGGCAACCTATGACGACCATGATCACCGGCGCGGGGCTGGTGGGCTCCCAGATCGCGCGCATCCTCGTACAGCAGGGCGAGAAGCCTGTCCTGTTCGACATCGCACCCAACCTCAACGCGCTGGCGGACGTGGTGGACGTGGACGCGGTCACGCTGTTTCGCGGCGACCTGCTGAACCCCTTCGACCTCGGCAAGGTGATCAACGAGCACGGCATCACCCGCATCGTCCACACCGCCGCCTATCCCAACCTCGGCACCGGCGCCCAGGAAAACCCCTACGGCGCCATCCAGGTGAACATCATGGGCACCGCCAACGTCCTTGAGGCGGCGCGGCTCCACGGCGCCGAGCGGGTGGTGATGATCAGCACCGCGGCCGTGGCCCGGGGGATCGCCGGCGGCGAGGACAACGGCGACCAGAGCAAGGAAGAGGCGCTGCCCCGGCCCAGCTCGTTCTACTCCGCCACCAAGTGGGCGGGCGAGAACCTGGGCTACAACTACGCGCGCTCCCACGGCGTGGATTTCCGCGCCGTGCGCTTCCCCAACGTGTGCGGCCCCTGGATCCCCGGCGGCGGCGGCCGCCCCAGCGCCATGTTCCGCACCCTGGTGGAGAAATCCGTGGACGGCGTCGAGCACACCGTCCCGCCCGGCGTCATGGAATGGCTCTATTCCAAGGACGCCGCCCGGGGCGTGGTGCTGGCCCTCCAGACCGAGGGCGTCAAGAGCCGCGTCTTCAACCTCGGCGTCGGCAAACCCTACGACAACCAGGAGCTCATCGACATCTTCAAGCAGGTGGTTCCCGGCGCCAAGCTCAGCATCGACGCCAGCGCCACGACGTCGCAGACCTCCTCGGTGTTCCTGGACATCACCCGCGCCCAGACCGAGCTGGGCTTCGACGCCGAATACGATATTCCGGCGGCGGTTTCGGACTTCGTGGGGTGGTACCGGCGGCTCAAGGCTCGATGATCCGTAGTGGCGGATTTCAAGTCCGTCCGGCCGCGGCACCGTGTGAGAAAGAGGACAACGCCATGACCGATACCCCTGAGTACGTGCCTCCCAAGGTCTGGACATGGGAACGCGAGAACGGCGGCCGGTTCGCCAACGTCAACCGCCCGGTTTCCGGCGCCACCCATGATAAGGAGTTGCCGCGCGGCAAGCACCCGCTCCAGCTCTATTCGCTGGGCACCCCCAACGGCGTCAAGGTGACGATCATGCTGGAGGAGTTGCTGGCGGCCGGGCACACCGGCGCGGAGTACGACGCGTGGGTCATCAACATCCGCGAGGGCGACCAGTTCGGCTCCGGGTTCGTCGCCATCAATCCCAACTCCAAGATCCCGGCGCTGGTGGACTACTCCATGCCCGCGCCCACACGGGTGTTCGAGTCGGGTTCGATCCTGCTCTACCTGGCCGACAAGTTCGGCGCCTTCGTCCCGGGGGACCCGTCGGAGCGTGCCGAGTGCCTGTCATGGCTGTTCTGGCAGATGGGCTCCGCCCCCTATCTCGGCGGCGGCTTCGGCCATTTCTATGCCTACGCTCCCTACAAGATGGAATACCCCATCGACCGTTTCACCATGGAGGTGAAGCGCCAGCTCGACGTCCTCGACAAGCGGCTGGCCGAGAACCGCTACGCGGCGGGCGACGTCTACACCATCGCCGACATGGCCATCTGGCCCTGGTACGGCATCCTCACCACCGGCAGCCTCTACGGCGCCGCCGAGTTCCTCGACATCCAAACCTATACCAACGTCCTGCGCTGGTTCGACGAAGTCGCGGCGCGCGAGGCGGTGAAGCGCGGACGGATCGTCAACAAGACATCCGGCCTGCTCGATCAGCAGCTCCGCGAGCGCCACGACGCGTCGGATTTTGAGTTGAGGACGCAGGACAAGCTCGAGGCGGCGGAGTAGCCCACCGGGTCCGCCGGCAAACCCCTGGACCCCGAGGCAAGGAGAACATGGCGGGTGTCGTAGACCCGGGCGGTGACGTGCGTCGGGACTCAGCCGTCACCTGGCGCCGGCTGTTCGCCGTATTCTGGCGCATCGGCATCCTGTCCTTCGGCGGCCCGGCGGCGCAGATCGCGCTCATGCACCGTGTCCTGGTGGAGGAGGAACGGTGGCTCGACGAGCCAAGGTTCCTGGGCGCCCTCAGCTTCTGCATGCTTCTCCCCGGCCCCGAGGCCATGCAACTCGCCACCTACTCGGGGTGGCAGCTTCGCGGCGTGCCCGGCGGGTTGGTGGCAGGCCTCCTGTTCGTGGTCCCGGGCGCCCTGGTGGTGCTCGGGCTGGCGATGCTCTATGCGGTCGGGGGCGATCTTCCGCTGGTGGCCGCGCTGTTCCTGGGGATCAAGGGCGCGGTCGTGGTCATCGTGATAGAGGCCTTGCTGAGGGTGGCGAACCGAGCGCTGCACTCCGCCGTGCACTGGATCGTCGCGGGCCTGGCCTTCGTGGGAATCTTCTTTCTGTCGGTCCCGTTCCCGGTCATTATCCTGGTAGCCGCCCTGACCGGATTTCTCCTGCTCGGTGGCCAGAGCACCACAGAGACCGCGGCCGGACGGGGTGGCGGATCGGTGTCCGGCACGGCGCGGACGGTGGCTTTATGGATGGCTGTCTGGTGGACGCCGGTGCTGCTACTGATGGCGCTGGGCGGCTACGATATCCTGGTCCAGATCGGCAACTTCTTCTCCCGTCTCGCGGTGGTCACATTCGGCGGCGCCTACGCCGTGCTGGCCTACCTGGCCCAGGACGTGGTGACCCATAAGGGCTGGTTGACGGCCGGTGAGATGATGGACGGTCTGGGGTTGGCGGAAACCACCCCGGGGCCGCTGATCCTGGTGACGGAGTTCGTCGGCTACATCGCCGGCTACCGGGCGGGCGGGCTGAGCATGGGCATTGCCGGTGCGTTGGTCACGCTCTGGGTCACGTTCGCACCCTGCTTCCTGTGGATATTCGTCGGCGCCCCCTATATCGAGCAACTCACGGCCCAGCCCCGGCTCAAGGGCGCCCTGGAGGCCATCACGGCGGCCGTGGTGGGCGTCATCCTGAACCTCTCTATCTGGTTCAGCCTGCACGTCCTGTTCGCCGAGCTGTCGTCGCACCAGAGCGGCCCGGTCAAGCTCCTGGTGCCGGACTGGTATTCCCTGGACTGGCGGGTTGTGGCGGTCGGCGCCGTCAGCGCGATCATGCTCCTCTGGCGACACCAGTCCCTCATGAGAACCCTGGCCGTCGCGGCGCTGATGGGCCTCGGGTTCGGCGCGCTGGGTTACCTTGCCGGATGACGGAACAGGGAGGGGGCGCCTCACGAATCAAGGGTTGTACAACGCTCGGGCGTTTTGACGCCGCACAAGGAAGCGAGGGCCAGCCTTCAGCGGCGTGCCGCTTGGTTGTCGATCCTGCCCAAGAGTTGTTCGATTATGTCGCTCGCCTCGCGTTGTCGACGCAGCCGGTCCTCACGTTGATCAGGATCGTTACCCTCGCCTAGTTCGAAACGAGCGACCGCGACCGGACCGTCTTTTTGGTAGCCCTCGACTTGCCTGTCCCCCGCGAAGCGATCGCGAAGGATCTCCAAGGCGTTCCGAATGACTTCACGGTGCTCGCCGGCGAGGGCTTCCTTGAAAGTCTCCGCGACGCGATCTGGACCGTCAGGCGCCCACTCGATGCAGTAAATTAGATCGTGCGCGTCCTTGCGTTCGAAGCGGTCGTCGTAGGCAAATGCCTTCAAGCAAGTGAAGCTTACCAGGTTGGCGTGTTTGATCTTCTCGGTCGCGACCCCTGCGCCGTCGAGTAGTTCGGCCTGAACTGCGGTGGTTTCGTGAAGGTCGAAGACGATGGATGCGTGCGGGATGTTAAGCGCCGAAATACTGCCGTCCGTGGGCAGTGGCTGGACCTTGCCGCCAGCGATTTCGGGCGCGTCCGCTAGCAGTTCGAGTGTCACGGGCTCGCCCCGTTCGGTACGCTTCTCCCAGCGCCAGGAGACTTTCTGGCCGCTGTCGTTCGTCGCCCGCTCAAACCCCATCCTGCGCAGATTTTCCTCAAGTGTGTGATAACCGGCGGTGTCGGCCAGGATCTGTAGCTCGATGACAGTGTCGACGTCGACCGTGCCGGCATGTGGCTCCACGGCCGGTGGCTTGGCCGGTACTAGGTAGCGGGGCGTCAGTCCGCCGACGAGAAAGATACTTTCTTTCCATGGGCCTAGTCCGCGTAGCAGGGTTATAAGGATACGCTCACAATCGAGTGTTTGCGCACTGTTGTACCCGGTGATGGTCGGAGGCTTCGCCATCAAAAACCGATCCGCTCACGACGCAGGTGGTCCGCCAGTTCCTTCGTGCGCCCTTCGCCGTGCGCCAAATCGAGATAAGCCTGGACCGGACTGGCCAGCCAAACTCCGTCCAGTTGATTGCGAAACAACAGTTCGTCCAACGATTGGACGTCAATCACCGCCAGGTTCATTCCCTCGCTGACAACACGGGCATCGAGCTCGCGGAGGGCTTGTTCTGCGATTTGGCCGGCCAAGAGTCGGCAGCGGACTCGTGAGACGGCTGACAGGAACGGAGCATAACGTTGGGCCGCTGCTTCATGAGTGATTGCGTAGTCGGCATCATGCGCCGCAAAGACATGAGCTATCTTTTCGAACAGTCTCTCTGCGCGAACCGAAGGGACGAAGAAGCGCCGCATCGGCGGAGCCGGCGACGCCGCATGCTGTTTGACCCACGCGTCCAATAGGGCGGCAGGTTCGACCAATTGGCGCTCCTTGTTCGGACCGATGCCACGAGAGACCACCCACTCATACCTCTCCAACTCGGACAGCACCTGCGACGCAGTGGCGGGCGAGACCCGCGCGCGATGCGCGAGTTTTTTGACTTGGTACCATTCGTCGTGGTGAACAAGGAGCGCATGCAGTACCCGCGCCCGCCGTCCTGAGAATAAGGACCTTATGGATCTCGACAAAGGCTTAGAGAGCGGCCTGTCGACATAGAGATGGACGCCTTGGGCAGGAACGTAGAGGCTGCCACCGCCGTCGTAGTAGCCTACTCGCTGGCTCTTCAGAAGTTCCTTGGCTCCCGGGGATATCGACTCGGCGACCAAAACGGGGACCGTTTCACGACCTTGCGTTCCATCTGCGTGCCCGCGGCTGAAATCCTTGATTAGCCATAGTTTCTGGCGAACATCACGAGGGTAGAGAACCTTCGTCACCTCGACCAACAGGGTGATGAGCTTGCCCGCTACCCGAAGATTACACTTGACGTCATATTGCGGAGTTGATGAGGCTCCGGGCAAACGAGGTGGCTCCAAGAAGACCTGCACGACCCGGACGTCGGGCAAGTCTCGAAGAGATTCCAGAAACTGGTCGACCAGTTGTCGTTCTGTGACCGCAGGGACTGGCATTGTTATTGGCAGATACGCTGTACAGTATATCTACTAATAAACCATAAATAATGCAATATATCCGTTAAAATGCTGTGCAGCAAATAATTGCTATATTGCAAATTAAGAAACAGGCTGGGTCAAGCTGTGAGTTTCTCGCGACCCCAGACGGGCACATATCCTCCAACGGCCAGGATCGGAGAACTCTTCTCGTCAACCCTCAAAGGTTGTACAGCGCCCGCGCGTTCCCGCCGGTGATCTTGGCCGCCACCCCGGGGCTCAGGCGCGGGTCGTTGGCAACGCCGTCTATGGCCAGCAGTTCGGTGGCGCTGTCGGCGTGGCCGTAGTCGGTGCCCACCACCAGGTGGTCCTCGCCGGCGTTGTCGATGATGTAGGGAAGGTCGTCGGTGGTCTCGCATCCGACCCAGATCCGGTTCTTTGCCAGCAGCTCGTTCCGTTTGAACCCCTGCTCCTTTACGTACGGGCGTTTGTACAGGTCGGTCAGCGCGTAGGGCAGCCACTGCGCGCTGACCTCCAGGAACCCCATTTTGAGCTGTGGGAATCGCTGAGGGATTCCGCCCGCGACGATGGTGTGGAACGCCCCCACCACCACCAGCTTGAACTTCGAAAAGGCCACGGGCTCATACTTGTAGTAGTCGAACAGCACGGAGCTGCCGTTGGAGGCGTGGATGCACACCGGGATGTCCAGCCGGCCGGCGGCGTCGTACACTGGATAGAAGAAGGGATCGTTCAGCAGCCGTTCGCCCTCGGAGCCGCGCATGTAGATGCCCACCGCGCCGTTCTCCTTGGCCAGCCGGGCTTCCTCATGCACCTGGTCCGGGCTGAGGAGCGGCACCATCGCCACCCAGCGCAGACGGTTGTCGGACTGTTTCCAGCACTCGCCCATCCAGCGGTTGTAGCTGCGGCACAACGCCAGCTCGATCTCGGGGCGCGGTGTCAGCGGGATGATGAAGATGGTGGGGAAGATGACCTGGATGTCCACCTTGAGCTCGTCCATGTGCTTGAGCCGCGCCGCCACGTCACGCAGTTCGCGGGACTCCAGCGGCGTGTCCTTGCCCACGTTCCGGGTCTTGAGCCGCAGGGTTCCGTCCACCAGCCAGTACTCGTCCCCGGAGCCCGAGCCGTTGGTGGAGCCGACGACCTCGGGCCGGTACTTGCGGTCCGCGCCGTCCATGAACTCCCAGGTTTCCTCGGTTTCGAGAACGTGTGCGTCAGCATCTATTCTGAGCATTTCGGTTTCCTCCAGTCCGATCTCAAAGGTTGTACAGCGCCTGCGCGTTTCCCCCGGTGATCTTGGCGGCCACCTCCGGGCTTAGCCGCGGGTCGTTGGCGACCCCGTCCAGGGCCAGCAGCTCGGTGGCGCTGTCGGCGTGGCCGTAGTCGGTGCCCACCACCAGGTGGTCCTCGCCGGCGGTGTCGATGACGTAGGGCAGATCGTCGTTGGTCTCGCAGCCGACCCAGATGCGGTTCTGTGACAGCAGCTCCTTCTTGCTGAACTCCTTGCCGGTCATGTGGTGGCGCTTGTACAGGTCGCTCAGCGCGTAGGGCAGCCACTGGGAGCCCACCTCCAGGAACGCCATCTTGAGCTTCGGGAACCGCTCGGGGATCTTGTCCATGATGATGGTATGGAAGGCGCCCACCACTACCAGCTTGAATTTCGAGAAGCCCACGGTCTCGTACTTGTAGTAATCGTACAGCACGGGGCTGCCGTTGGAGGAGTGGATGCACACCGGGATGTCGAGTTTCTCGGCGGCGTCGTAGACCGGGTAGAAGTGGGGATCGCTCAGCAGCCGCTCTCCCTCGGAGCCGCGCATGTAGATGCCCACCGCGCCGTTCTCCCTGGCCTGCCGGGCCTCCTCGTACACTTGCTCCGTCTTCAGCAGCGGCACCACCGCCACCCAGCGCAGGCGGTTGTCGGACTGCTTCCAGCATTCGCCCATCCAGCGGTTGTAGCTGCGGTACAGCGCCAGTTCGATCTCGGGCCGGGGCGTCAGCGGGATGATGAATATGGTGGGGAAGATGACCTGGATGTCCACCTTGAGCTCGTCCATGTGCCTGAGCCGGACCGCTACGTCGCGCAGTTCGCGGGATTCCAGCGGCGTGTCCTTGCCTACGTTGCGGGACTTGAGTCGCAGGGTACCGTCTACCAGCCAGTACTCGTCGACTTCGCCAGAGCCGTTCAGGGAGCCGACGACGTCGGGCCGGTACTTCCGGTCGGCGCGGTCCATGAACTCCCAGGTCTCCTCGGTTTCGAGAACGTGCGCGTCGGCATCGATTCTGAGCATTTCCCGGCTCCTTTACGGGTAGTACCGGACCGGGGTCCGTAGCCGTGTGCTGTATACCGAAGTCGGGTTCCGAATCAACGGCCCTGCCACTTCGGCGGCCGTTTCTCGACGAAGGCCCGCGGCCCTTCCTTGCTGTCGTCGGTGGTGAGGACCAGGGTGGCGAGGTCGGACTCCAGGCGCAGCGCCTGCTCCAGCGGCAGGCCCTGGCCCTTGTGGACGGACTCCTTGATGTACCGCAGGGCCAGGGGAGCACCCTTGGCGAAGGATGCCGCCATCTCCTCGCCGGTGCGCGTCAGCCCATCCACCGGCACCAGCCTGTTGACGAGTCCGATGCGGTACGCTTCCTGAGCGTCCACCAACGCCCCGGACAGACACATCTCCAGGGCCTTGGCGGCGCCCACGAGTCGGGCGAGTCGCTGCGTCCCGCCCGATGCCGGCATGAAGCCGAGCCGGACCTCGGTCACGCCCATGCGGGCGTTCTCCGCGGCGATGCGGATGTCGCAGGCCATGGCGATCAACAAGCCGGCTCCGACCGCGTAGCCGTGCAACAGCGCGATGGTGGGCTTCTGCACCAAGGCCACGGCGTCGATGGGCGAATGGACCCCCGGAGCCTGCTTGGCCTGCCGGGCCTCCAGCGGAGACGCCGCTGCCGGTTCGGCGTTGCGGCTGGCCCGCTCCTTGATGTCGCCGCCCACGGTAAAGCCCTTCTCGCCGGCGCCCCGGAAGAGCACCACCTGGACGTCGCGGTCCGCTTCCGCCCGGGCGCAGTACTCCATGATGAGCTGCCGCATCTCCTCGTTGATGGCGTTCAGCGCCTCCGGGCGGTTCAGGGTGATCCAGGCGGTCTGCTCCTTTACTTCGTAGAGAACCTTGTCGTCGGCCATTGGCTATGTCTCCTCTGTGTGGAGTCGTGAAGGAGGCGCCTATCTCCTTCGTCAGTCTCATTTCTCTTCCGTCATTCCCGCGAAAGCTTGCCCTCGACCCCGATCGGGGGCGAGGGCAAGCTTTCGCGGGAATGACGATACGGAGCTTGGTAGCACTCCCCTGTCAGTGACGGGATTCGATGCCTCCGCGCCAATCCCACTGGCTCAGGCTGTGCCGCGGTCGAGCCGGTAGACCCGCGCGGCGGTGTCGTGGAACAGTGCTGGTCGTTCCGCGTCGGAGTACCCCCGCGACATGATCTTGAATGCGTTCCAGATGGATACGTAGGAGTAGGACACCCGGTCCACCGGGAAGTTGCTTTCGAACATGCAGCGGCCGGCGCCGAACTTCTCGATGCAGTGCTCGAAGTAGGGCCGCATGGCCTCGGCCAATTCGGCGGAGCCGGGCCTGGGCCCGCACTTGTGCCAGTCGTAGCCGGAGCGGAGCGACCCGACGCCGCCCAGCTTGAGCACGACGTTGGGGCAGGACGACAGCGCGGTGATGTCGGCGCTCCACGCCTGGAACACTTCGTCGCGCCTGCCGTCGTAGGGTCCGAGTCCCAGGGGTCCGCCGATGTGGTCGAGGATGATGGGCACCGCCGGGAAGTCCCGGGCCAACTCCACCAGCTCGGGAATCTGCGGGTGATAGAGCCAGGCGTCGAAGCTCAGCCCGAGGTGCTGCAGACGCGCGAAGCCCTTCCGGACCGCGGCGTCCCGCAACAGGCCGGGCCGCGGCACGCTCCGGAACGAGTCCGAGGCGTCCCACATGGTGGAATAGCGGATGCCGCGCAGCCGGGTGGGGCTGGCCTCCAGGTGCGCTTCAAGTACGGCCGCGATGCCGTCGCCCACGGCCAGGTCGGCGTAGGCCACGATGGCGGCGGCTACGGTTGCGGGCGTACCCGCGGACGAGCTCTTGGCTGCGATGCCCTCCAGGAACTCCGTCTCGCCCACCGGCTGTAACTCCACCGGCCCTTCTTCGCGGTACATCGCCCCGCACTCCACCGCCACACTGGAGACGATGCGATGGCCGGCCGAGGCGTCGCGCAGGAAATCGTCGAGCAGGTACGGGTTGTCGGGGCGCCGCCACAGGTGATGGTGCGGGTCGCAGATGGGGAGGTTGGGTTCCAGCGGGGCCTCGTTCGGGTTGCTCGCACTGCGCGGCCGGGTTTGATACAAGGGGATTGCCTTCAACGGATGACACCAGGAGGTCGCGTGGATTTCGAGCTGGCCCATTACCCTGTCCGGTCCCTTTCCTGGGGTGCCCACACCGAATATCGGGAAGGCGAACTCATTGTCAACCGCGAGGCGCTGCGCGCCGAACTGCTGGCCGAACCGCTCATTGATGACGTCGAGCTGAGCATCGTCCGGCCCGGCGAGCGCACCCGGGTGCTCCACGTGGTGGACATCGTCGAGCCGCGCTGGAAGGACCCGGAACGCGGCGGCGCGTTCCCCGGCAGCCTCGGACCGCTGTACCAGTGCGGCCTCGGCCGCACCCACGCGCTGGACGGCGTGGCCGTGGTGACGTCCGGTTCCCTGCCCCGGTCCGAGGAGGCCATCATCGACATGTGCGGCCCCGGCAGCGAACTCAGCCGGTTCGGCCAAATGCCCGGGCTGGTGGTGCTGCCCAAGGCGCGGGAGGGGTCCGACCCAGGCGAGTTTGGCCTGGCGCTCATGCGCGCGGGGCTTCGCACTGCGGTGTTCCTGGCCCAGACTACCCAAGGCGTCGAACCGGCCCGCACCGAAACCTTTTCCCTGGACCTCGGACGTAGCGCATCGCCGGACCTGCCGC
>CBDCAF010000016.1:0-75173 GCA_965213675.1 uncultured Binatia bacterium (SeqCode) | reverse complement strand
CCCGTAGAATTCTTCCGCCGGTATCAGGGCGGGCAAGGACGCTGCCCGAAGTACGGGGTGAGTGGCGTCAATGCCGGTTGTGGTGGCATCCGCCAGGCGCCAGGAAAGGCATGTGAACAGCAACGACAGGGTGATCAATCGTAGGAGCATCATCAACCTCAAGAACAGTCATTCGAGCACTGGAGCGACCTTGGTCGGAGGAGGAAAACGCCCGGAACGACGACCGGCGCTTCTCTCCCACTTTTGTTTACAGACGCCGCGGAACTGGCCGGTCAATCCTCCGTACACTGCGTGGTTCACGATTTCATCGGTGTTGTCGATGACCCCGTGCACGATGTCGTCGAAACAGTCGTTGTTGCCACCGTCGTCCCAGGCGGCGTTGCTGTCATCCGAATCGGCCGCATCGGCGTTGGCGCCCGTGCTGTCTCAGGTGCAAGAACAACCACAACCACATCTGCACCCTTGGAGTTCGGGGTCCAGGTCGTCGTCAGGGGCGTCAAGGATCTCGTGTGGTGTCTGGTTAATTCGGGTCATAATCTGCGGGTCTTTTTGGCCGTCGGCTGCGTTGCTCTTCCATGCGTGGTACCCGCCACTGCTCGTCATCGCGCCTTGCCGACAACAAAAAATCCTCCGCAGATTATGACGCGAATTAACCAGACACCACACGAGGAAATGGCAATACGCTCGTCTTGAAACGCCTATTTGATGGCCAGGATCGTTGTTGTCTCCTCCTTGTCTGGGTCATGCGTTTCGTTACGTTAAAGCGCCTACATCAATCAGATCGGTGGCGGGGAGCCGAACTTTAGGGTCGAATGAAAGTCTCTGGCGTTTTTTTTGTCGTCCGGTGCGTGAGGGGACACCGAGGCAGGATCGTTCCGTCCCGGAAGGCAGGTGCAGGGTCTCGGGGGGAAACCGCGCGTGCAACATCCAATGCGGAAGCGGTGGAATCCCACCAGGAGGCAGGAAAGACGTACCTGCGGTGGCCAGGACTCGGTCAGTTTGTGATTCGGCGATGCTTGACGGCGCGATCAGTTACCCACAGGAGTCCCGACGAGGCCGCGTCTGTCAGCTTACTCTGTCTGATCGGTCTTTTTCGACCATTCCAGTGCCATGCGCCGCGCTTCCGCGACCTGTTCGGGCGTCATTTCCTGTTCCAATTTGTCCCGCGCGGCCATCCATGGTTGCCTGTCCCCGGAGGCAGCCATGGCCAGCCACATGTATGCGAGCACAAGATCGCGTCCAACTCCATGCCCGTTTATGTACATTAGACTTAGTTGGAACCGCGCCAACGCCAATCCCTCTTCCGCGGCCTTACGGTACCATTTGGCGGCCTTGACATAGTCGACGGGCACACCGTGGCCCTTCAAATGCATCAACCCGAGGTTGTACTGTGCGGCGGCGTGTCCGTGCTCCGCCGCGAGGCGGAACCAATGAATCGCCTTGGTGTAGTCTTGGGCCACCCCGTGTGCCTTGTCATACATCGTTCCCAAGTTATACTGGGCGCGCGGGTCGCCCTGTTCCGCGGCGGAGCGGTACAAGCGCAGCGCCTCGTCATAGTCTCGGGGTACGATGGTCCCCGAGTGGTACATGACTCCGAGTTGGGTCTGCGCCAAGGCAAATCCTTGTTCAGCCGCGGAGCGGTACAAGCGCAGGGCTTCGCGGAGGTCCTGTTGAGTGCCGCGTCCATGGTCATACATCGTCCCAAGGTTGTACTGTGCGGCCGGGATCCCCTGTTCGGCTGCGGAGCGGTACCAGCGCAACGCTGCGTCAAGGTCTTTCGGGATGCCCTGGCCCAAGACGTACATGGTTCCGAGATTGTACTGTGCCTTCCCGTGCCCTTGCTCGGCGGCAAGGCGGTACCAACGCCTCGCTTGGTTTGCATCCTGCGGTACACCGTGGCCGTTGAAGTACATGGCACCGAGGTGGTACTGGGCGTCCGCGTGTTGTTGCCGGGCGGCCGTGTTGCACGCGGTGACCAGGTTGGTCAGGTCCGCGCGACGGTCCAGACATACGTCGAGAGGCATCTCTTGGGAGGGTGTCGTGGGTTGGGTCGCGGCAAAGCCGCTGGTCAGGACGATCCAGAGCGTGCCCAATGTCAATGTGAGAACTGGTGAACGCAAAGCGCGAGCGTTTGTAGCCATGGCGTTCCCTATCCCTTGTTCTGTGGAACCATTGGTCCCGGCCGATTGTTGATTGCATCCCTCCCGCGGAAGAGTTGCAAGCTCGTCAGTTTCTCCGACGTGAGGGGTCGCACGAGCAGCTACACCCACATCCACACCCATGCACCTCCAGCTCCAATTCCTCGTGGTCGGGGTCGATGACCCATGCGGTCAACACGGCCCGATTCTCCTTGGACAAGGCAAGCGGTTCCTTACGATATCCTCCTGTTGTGACGCCTGAACGCGGCTATCAACGCCCTCAGAAGTACAATAGCCAAGGCAAGGTCGGGCTTACGGAAGCGATCGTTAACCTTTTAATAGATATGTAAAGTTCATTCAATACCCTGCGGGCTACGCCTTCACCGGCCTCCTGACCAGCAGGGTCAGCCCGGCGCACAAGATCTGCACGCCGATGAACAGCACCAGGGAGAGGTTGTAGCTGCCGGTGTAGTCGTAGAGGTAGCCGAAGAACGGGGCGCCGATGGCGGCGCAGAGGAGGAGGATGGGCAGGCTGAGGCCGCGCACGGTGCCGAGGGAGATCCGGCCGAAGTAGTTGGCCCACATGACTTCCTGTAGCACATGGGCGCCGCCGAGGCCGGAGCCGTAGAGGAAGAACGCGACGTACAGGCCCGGCAGGCCGCCGGTTTTCATGGCCACCACCAGGCCTGCGGCCTGAGCCACGAACATGAGCGCGGTGGCCCGGCGCACGCTGACTCGCTCGCTGATGAAGCCCCACAGGAGTCCGGAGCCGAGCTGGGTGGCGGCCATGACCGTGGCCACGGACGCCGCGGCCAACGTGGAGTGGCCCAGGTCCGAGACGTAGGCGAGCACGTGCAGGTTGAAGCCGGCGATACCGATATCGACGGTGCTGAAGATGAAGGTGATGAGCCAGAAGGTCGGGGTGTGCAGGGCTTCCCGGCGCGTCCAGGTGACGTCCTCGGGGGCCGGACCCACCGGGCGGGAGCCGGCCCGGCCGCGCCTGTCCGGAGCCGTGGTTGCGGCATGGACCGGATCGCCGTCGGGGCGCAACCCCATGTCCTCCGGGCTCCGGCGCATCCACAGCGCCGCCGGAATCAGGGCCAGAATCACCACCAGCCCGCCGAACAGGGTCCACACCGAACGCCACCCGATGGCGGTCAGGAGCCAGGCGACCACCAGCGCGATGGTGGTCTTGGAAACGCCCTGGCCCAGATGGGCGATGGCCAGCGCCCGGCCGCGCTGGCGTATGAACCAGCGGGAGATGGCGACGTTGACCACGAAATAGCACACGAAGGCGTGGCCGATGGAGACCAGGGCCACGCGCACGGCCGCGAACTCCCAGAAGGTCCGCGCGTAGCCCAACAGCAGAAAGCCCGCCACCGAGATCACCGAACCGATGACCATAAGCCGGCGGGCGCCGTGACGGTCCAGCAACGAGCCGATCCAGGGTGTGACTCCGGCGTAAGCCACCAGCTCGGCGGAGCGCATCAGCGAGAACGTGCCCCGCGAAACCCCCATCTCGGCCGTAATGGACTTGAGCATGACGCCCAGGGTGCTGGACAGATAGAAGGCGCAGGCCACCTGCACGAGAAAGCCGGTGGCGACGATATACCAACCGTAGAAAACCCTGGGTCTTGCCGTTGTCCGCATTTGTTCTTGCCCTGAGCTGGACCGCCGCAGGTGATGCCGGGCGACGAATTCGCTCCTGGTTTGCCTCGCCCGCACGGGTCCGTGGTCCGGACTGAATGCGCGCTTCAGGCCAGGGACACCATGATCCATGCGCTCTTCGACTGTGCTTCGCGAAGCCTGTGTCGTGTCTGTCGAAGGGCGCCAATCTTTCCGGGCGGCGGTTGATCGGAGCTTCCCCAGCCCGGCGGCTCCGGCCAAGCCCATGACTTGACACAGGGCGCGCCACTGCTCGCATGGATCAGAGTTTCCCCTGTCCCATGGCTCCGGCCTCCGCCGGCAGGCGCGGTCTCCGTATCGTCAGCGTCAGCACGGATGACACCAGCAGCATGCCGATGAACAGGTAGAAGGAGATCGCGTAGGATCCGGTGTAGTCGTTCACGAAACCGAAGAAGGGCGGCCCGCACACGCCGCACAGCAGGACGATCTGAAGCGCGGCGCCACGGACGGTACCCAGCGAAACCCGGCCGAAGTAGTTGGCCCACATGACTTCCTCTAGCACCTGGGCGCCGCCAAGCCCCAGTCCATAGAAGAAGAAACCGAGGTAGATGGCCGAGAGGTCCTGTGCGTTCGCTGCCAGGTAAAGACCGGCGGCCTCCACCAGAAACAGGAGGGAAACGACCTTGCGGACGCTCACCCGCTCGCCGACGAAACCCCACAGCAAGCCGGAGGTCGCTTGCGTGCCGGCGATCACGGTCATGGTCAGAGCGGCCTGGACCTGGCCGAATCCCAGGTCCGATACGTAGGAGACGACATGGAGGTTCAGGCCGGTGATGCCCACATCCACCATGCCGAAGGCGAGGATGATCAACCAGAACGTGGACGTACGCCGCACCTGTTGCCGGGTCCAGCGGACTTCCTGTTCCTGCGCGCCCCCGTCGCCGGCTCGCCGTTCCTGTCCTGCGCCCGGGCGCCCCATAGGGTCGCCACCCCCGTCGGGCTGAAGCCCCATGTCCTCCGGGCTTCGGCGCATGAAGATGGCCACCGGTATGACCGCCAGTACCACCACCAGCCCGCCGAACAGGGTCCACACCTGGCGCCAGGCGATGAACGTCAGCAACCAGCCCACCACCGCGGAGATGGTTATCTTGGCGATGCCGTGCCCCAGATGGGAAATGGCCAGGGCGCGCCCCCGCATCCGCACGAACCACCGGGCCACGGTGACGTTCACCACGAAGTAACACACCAGCGCGTGGCCCACGGCCAACAGGGTGACGCGTACGGAGGCGAACTCCCAGAACGAAGCCGCCTGCCCGAGCAGCAGAAATCCGACGGCCGAGAGGATCGCGCCGGTAACCATCATGCGCCGCGGTCCGTATTGGTCCAGCTTGGCTCCGATCCACGGCGCCATGAGGGCGTACAGGAGGTGCTCGCCCGAGCGCAGGAGCGAGAAAACGCCTCGGGAAACGCCGAGATCGGTGGTGACGGGTTTCAGGAAGACGCTCAGGGTGCTGGATAGAAAGAAGGCGCAGGAGATGTTGGTCAGAAAGCCGGCGCCGACGATGTACCAGCCATGGAAAAGGCGCGGTTTCCTGGCGGGATACGTGGAATCAGCGGTCACGGTGCATGTATCTTTCCTCGGCGCGCGGCAAGCCGCGGGTGCGACAACGGCCGGCCCTGCGGCGGGCCACCGCAATCGGCTCAGGCAGATTTACTAGGCAATCGGCTCCCCGGAGTCAATCGTTGGTGGGGCGTCCGTGGGAGCGGGGCCGGCGCCGTTCGATTCCGCTTCACGAAGCCTGGCCTCGCTGGAGCCCGCTGTCGCGATGGATCCGAGGTTCTTTGGGAGTCTGACGGGAGGCGCCTATCCCCCGGGCCGGCTTTCCGGCCACAACCGCCGGTCGAAGCGGCGCATCCAGTCGAGGCTCGTAACCCAAACCGCCAGGACCGAGACGATCAGGAGTCCGTTGGCCACGCTGAAGGATGCGAAATAATTCCCCGTGAGGTCGTGCAGCGCGCCCCCCAGCCAGGCGCCCATGGCTCCGCCAAAGCCCACGCTGGCGACGGAGAGGCCGAAGATGGTCCCGAAGCCCCTGCCGGCGAAGATGTCGGCGGTAATGGCGGAGAGGATCACGGCGCGCGAGCCGAAGGCGATGCCGAAGCCGCCCACGTAAACGTAAAGCAGCCACGGGTGAGCCGTGTCCGCAGCCATCATGAGGGCGGTGACCCCGACGGACGCGCACAGGACGTTGAGAGTGTAGGCCGTGGTCTTCGTCAGGGTGTCCGCGATGTAGCCGAAGGTGACCCGGCCGGCGGCGCTGACAAACGCCATGACGCCGAATACCCCCGCGGCCCAGATGTGTCCGTAGCCGATGTCCACTACGTGGGCCACCTGATGGGTGATGACCAGCACCGTGCCGATGGACCCCAGCATCCGCGAGATGAACAGGCTCCAGAACTGGAGGCTTCGCAACGCCAGACGAACCGACCACTGGCCGGCGTCCGTGCCGCCGCCGCTTCTCACCGGCGGCCGCGCATCGTCCGGACTGGGGCGGTAGGTGCTCCACACCAGAGGCAGCACGGCGATGACGATGGCCGCCGCCAGCGCCTGGAACACCCGCGGCCAGCCCCACAACGAGATCAGCCACTGACAGAGGGGGGAAAGGATGAGGGTCCCCACTCCCACCGCCCCGTAGACAATGCCCAGCACCAGCCCCCGGCGCGTGGGGAACCACTCCGACACCACCACCACGTGGGGCACCACCCCGCTGGCCGCGAATCCCAGGGACATCACCACACCGAAGTAGAGGTAGAGCTCCCACGCGGTGCGCGCCTGGCTGCATAGCATCAGGCCGGCGGCCAGAAGCACCCCGCCCGCGGCTACCACCCGCCGTGGCCCCAGATGGTCGGTGAGCCGTCCTATGAAGGGCGACACCAAGGCATCCATCACGAGGCTGGCGGACTGAATCCCGGCGGTGACCCCTCGGCTCCGGTGGAACGTATCGAGGAGAGCCACGAAGAAGACCGGAAAGGACGTGTGCAGGCCGCGGACGAAGCCAAACGTCAGCGCGGCCGCGCCGATGAGGTGCCAGCCGTGGAAGATCTTGCGCGTCACGATGTCAGGTCTGTTTCCTGGAAGCCCTTGAAGCGGATGGTTCCCCTTTACTGGTGCGCCGGGGGAATGGCAAACGGCGCGCCCGAACACCGCCGGCGGTTTGCGTACACGGCGCGCCGGACGGTCAGCCGTCCACGAAAAACATGCGTGGGTTTCGGCGGAGTCGCGAAGAAAATCTTGACTTGGGCGGGTTGGATACGTAATTTGAAAGCAATAATAAAATGGTTGGAAAAGGGAACCGGCCGCGGTCTAATAGGGAAGGACGGTACGGCGATGAGGGAAGACACGAAAACTACGGAGGTTGCCGCCAAGGCCATGGCACCCGGGGAACAATCCAGGGAACGCTTGACGGCGGAGGCTTTTGATGCGCTCACGCTGTTCGATGCCGACGGTGTGGACGCGGTCCTGTATGCGGAGACCCTTCAGCGCAAGACGCCGCTGGAGCCGGAAAAGCTCCTGCTGCTGGCTCTGCTCGACGATGCCCTCTCCTGCTATCGAAAGTACCTTTTCGCTCGGACCGCCAAGAGGCAAAAGGATTTCAGGGAAGCCGAAGAGTGGATCTTCCATGTGGATGACAGCCGTTTCGTCTCCTTCGAAACCGTTTGCGGCATCCTGGGAATCGAGCCCAGCTATCTGCGCCGGGGCCTTCGAGAGTGGAAGACGCGGAAAGCGGCCGCACGCGCCGCCGCGCGGCCCCAGGCCGCGTAACGCACCATTCAGGCCCTGTTCGGAGTCTGTGCGGGTGATTCAGGGCGGGTTCAATCCCGCCCGGGTCCCCCGGGGCGGTTCGTGGAAGCCGGTAGCTCCGCGGCCTTGAACTCGGACCGGAGTTCGGACCCCAGTCTGCCCAGGCGGTAGGTGCCCCAGTCGATGAACCGGGCGCAGCCTGCCAGCGTCGGGTGCACCCTGCCGATCTCACGCCACATCTTCTGAGTGATGAGGCGGTAATCGGGATGCCCCTGAGGCAGGGTCCTCAACTCGCCGATGTGCACGGCCTCCCGCAAGTTCATCTTCATGTACCAGCGCACCCGATAGGCGAACGGCACGACGTACTGCGCTTCCCGCGGGTAGTCCGTATGGATGCGGTCGTGGACCTCCGCGGCGCGCTCCATGCAGCGCTGGTACTCTCCTTCGAATCCCGCCTCGACGATTTCCGCGGGCGTTTCGTAGCCATGGGCGGTGGTGAAGTCCTGGCGTTCCTGGGTGAGTAGCCGGTGCCGCTGCATGTCCCGGTAGATGCCCAGGTTTCCGACGATATCGAACGTGTAGAACACCTGCTCCAGCGCGCGTCCGGGCTTCTCGCGCCGATGCCGGCGGTCCTTCATGTAGGCGTCGAGCACCGCCTGCCGCCGCTCCGCCGACATGTCCGCCGCCAACTCGCGCAACCGCAACAGGGGTTGGCGCGTGTGCGGATACAGGATGGCGGCAATGACCCGTTCCTCCGCCTGATCGTCGTAGTCCACGAGGGTCACGGGAGCCTCCGGCTCCGGGGGACCGCTCCCTGGCGCCGCACTGGCCGCGAGCTCCCGGGCCAGCGCCCGTGTCCGCCTGAAAGTGTCCGACAGGTACGCGCTCGGCTGCGCCCGCTTCACGAAGGACGGGATCAGTTCGTCGAGTTCCCGGCGCATGCCCGCGCCAAGCTCGCGCAATTCCGCGAGGTCGCTGGAGTAGCACTTCGTCAGAAGGTACTCGAAGGCCTGGCCGACGCCGAAGAGTCCCACGTTGGTGCGAGTCGCCGCCGGCAGATAGCCTCGCAGGATGTCGCACGCATGGGCGCGCACGGTGGAGCGGTAGGCGCTCTCCGCCCACTTGGCGAGCTTTTCGTCCTTGCGCGCCTCGGCATAGGAGACGGGCGCCCCGGTGCGCGGGTTGCGCAACTCGGTCTGCTCCAACGGCAGGGACCTGCGCACGTGCTCGATCATGGGCTCCATCTGCCGCGAGTACGTATCAAACAAGATCTCCATGAGGTCGAGGTAGTCGCGCCGGTGCGGCGACGCATCCAGGGTCGGTTCGACGCAGAACAGGTAGCGGCCGCTGGCGTCCTTGCGGTCGAAGCGCACGTAGCGCGTGGACTTCTCCAACGGCGCCATGCCGACGCGGGCGTCCTCCAGGTGCTTGGCCGCCACGTTGGAGATGTCCTCACAGGCGACATGGGCGCCGCCGAGTTGCGCCACCGAGTCGTCGCCGTAGCCAACGAGCACCCGCTGGTAGAAGGCGCGGGCGCGGCGCACTGCCGGGTCGTCCGGGCCCGCGGTTCGCGGCGCGTCGAGCGCGGGGCCCAGATCCGCGTCGCCGAGGAACTCGTCCAGGAACATGCGCCGGAGGTCTTTCCCCGAGCGGCTGTAGCGCGAAAAGAGCGCCCCGGCCACCTCCTGGGGCAGCCGCAGGCCGAAGACGGGCCGGTCGAGGTTGGTAAAGAAGGGCGCGAGGCGTTGGATTTCCGCGGAAGTGAAGCTGGCCATTATATCCTGCAACTTTGCCGTTTGGGTGTGCCTACCGCATGTGGTTGTGCACGTTGTCTGTTTTTGTCATGTTTTTCAATATGTTACATTGCACGTCCCGATGTGCGCCGGTTTGCATTCCAACGACATGCGCTGACTCCCACTACCTCTGAATTGATCACTGTCGATTGCGTGGCCATGACGGATCGGCTGTGCTCCTCTCCGGTTGCCCGAATGAAATCATGGGCCGGGATCCGAGACCGGTGAAGCACGGCCCATGGCCCGACAAGCTTACCAAACGCGCCCTTGATGCACTGTCGGTCGAATCCGGCGATCCCGTGGTTTGGGACCGCGACCTGCTTGGCTTCGGCATAGCATCTACGCCTCCGGACGCAAGGTCTGGTGCGTCCAGACATGCGGTCCTGCGGGCGGGCCGAAGCGCTTCGCCCTCGGCCGCTACGGAGAAATGGCGCCGGACGAGGCTCGGCGCAAGGCGGCGACCGTGATTGACTGCATCAAGCGCGGCCTCGATCCGGAACCGGCACAGACCGCTCCCGAGCCCACCGTTGCCGAACTCGCCGAGCGCTCCGTGGAGGCCCATGTCCGGGTGAACTGCCGCCCGGGGACGGTGGAAGCCTTTGAGCGGTTGTTGCGGCTGTATGTCGTGCCGGAGTTGGGGAACCTGCGGCTCTCGGTGGTGGACCGCCCACAGGTCCTGGCTCTGTACCACAAGTTGCGCGACAAGCCCTATCAGGCGAACCAGGCGGTGACGGTGCTTGCCAGGATGTTCCGCCTTGCCGAGGCCTGGGGCATGACGCCGCCGCGGCGCAATCCGTGCCGGTCGGTGCGGCGCTACAGGGAGGACCGCCGCGAGCGGTTCCTCACGCCTGGGGAGTACCGCAAGCTCGGCGGCGTGCTCGAGGAGGCGGAGGCCGACGGTTCCGCGTCTCCGTCCGCCATCGCGGCGATCCGTTTGCTGCTGCTCACCGGCTGCCGCAGGAACGAGATCGTGACGCTCAGGTGGGACGACGTGGATTGGGCCGCCAGAGAACTGCACCTCCGCGACGGCAAGACGGGGCATCGCTGTGTGGCGCTGACTCCGGCGGTGGAAGTGGTGCTCCAACGCATCCCGCGTATTGAAGGCAACCCGTGGGTGATTACCGGGCAGAAGGCCGGGGACCCTCAAGAACCTCGACGCGGTCTGGCTGCGGCTGCGCGAGCGGGCGGGGCTGCATGGCGTACGGATTCATGAATGCCGGCATTCGTTCGCCTCCAGAGCGCTCGCTTTGGGCGAAGGATTGCCGATGATCCGGAGGCTGCTCGGTCACGCCCGGGTGGAAACCACCGCGCGGTATGCGCATCTGGCCCGGGACTCGGTGCGTGAGTCCGCCATCCGCATCTCCGACAGCATCGCGGCCGATCTCTTGAAGGGATACGTCCGGAAAGAAGACGCCCGCGCGTGACGCGTCCCGCGCGCGGAACAATCGTTTCGGTCGTGCGAGGAACCCCGGTATCAGATCGATGCCGACGCTGGATGCCAGCAACAGCGACGGAGCCAGCAGAGCCGCGAGAGACGCCGCCGCAACCAGTCGATCGGCAAGCTCTCCCCCAGAACCCCTGGGCGATCGTGGGAAAGAAGCTGGACATGCATCCCGCGAACGACAGTGATCCGTGGCTTGCCCGGCATGAGTGACTGTGATGGTCGCCCTCGCGATCCTTACTCGAATTGCGAGCGAGGTACGCCCGACTGGCGGACGAACGACAGCAGTGTGCCGGCTCGCAATTCTCGGTGATCCGGCACCGGAACCGTGACCGTACCGTCGGCATCGGCCTTCTGCATCGCGATGTGACTGCCGCGTAGTCGGACTTCGACGAAGCCGTGCGCGGCGAGAAAGCGGCAGACATCCCGTACCGAAAGGACGCGCAGCCTAGCCAACCGCAACCTCAATCTGCGTCACATATATCTCGTCGCGAACGCGTCGACCGACTTCCTCGGCGGTTGCAGCCTCGAAGAACAAAGCAAGCGCCTCGGCAAGATTGTCGCGTGCCTCTGCGACGGTTCCGCCCTGGCTCGCGACATCGACCTCCGGGCAGAGGGCCACATAGCCGTCATCCTCACGTTCCACAACTAGGGTTAAGCGTATGTTCATTCCATGCCTCCCGTCGTCAAAGGACCGTTTGGCTTCTGCATCGGTCCGCACGAAGCCGGACAATGATCTCTCGCGCCGGAAGCCTCATCGTGATGCTCCCCTGCGTCCAAGTATACCCTGAATCACCGTTAGGTGTATTTCGGCCTGCCCGTCGTGGTCCGTCAACGCGGACCGGACGTTGACCACAAGGGATCTATGAGATGGTCCCAGTTCGTTGGACAGGAAGGCGGCAGAGATAGGGTGTATTCCGGTGTAATGGATCATGCCGCCCGGGTCCTGCGAGGGGGTCCATTGGACTCCCTGCCGCGTCGCCGTGGCGCTGTATTCGGCCAAATCGATGACCTTGGCGATTTCTCCGACCACCTCCGTATGACGAAGGACTTCCAACGCCGTTTTCTTGTCGCTCCCCGAACAGGCAGTCAACAAGAACAGGAGCATAACGGCAACGCGCCACATGGAGGACATCCCCCTTTCTCCAGCCGGGAATGTCGAGTTTCTCCGGTGACCTCGGTGAATCGGCCAGCATTGGCATAGTGACGATCACGGTGCAAGACTGCCCGTCGTAGCGGACGCACGGCGCCGCAGTCATCCGCGACCCCGGCGGCACAAGCATGGAGGATGGGAGGACCTCCGTTGGGGAAGAACGAAGTTTGGGTACCTGCGGCCGTGGCCATGCGCCCGGTGGCATGAGTCCCGGGGTGGAGAACACGCGTCCTTCGGGGGCTGGCTCCCGTCAGGACGTCGGCGCACGGAACAGGGGAAACGGGATGAAGTCTTTTGGTCTATTGTTCGTTCTGCTTATCCTGCTTGTGCAAGGCGGGGCCTTCGCCCGGACGAGCGTCGTCCTCGAAAGCTGGAGAGAGGACGACCGCGCCATCTGGGAGGAGAAGTTGATACCGGCCTTCGAGGCAGGCCACCCGGATATAGAGGTGCGGTTCAGGCCGACGGCGCCCGCCGGCTATGATGCGGCCTTGAGCGCCCGGCTTGATGCGGGCGCCGCGGGGGACCTGATCACGTGTCGTCCATTCGACGCGTCCCTGGCTCTGTACGAAGCCGGGCGCCTCGCCGAACTCGACGACCTGCCTGGTTTGGCGAGTTTCTCGAGTACGGCAAAATCAGCTTGGCAGACGGATGACGGTTCGGCGACCTTCTGCGTGCCGGTGGCATCCGTGATCCACGGGTTTCTCTACAACCGGGACGCGTTCGGTAAACTCGGTCTCGATCCACCCGAAACGGAAGCCGCGTTTTTCGCGGTCCTTGAAAGAATCCGGGAAGACGGCTCCTGGGTCCCGATGGCGATGGGCCTCCACGACCGCTGGGAAGCCGCGACCATGGGTTACAACAACATCGGGCCGACCTATTGGAAGGGGGAGGAAGGCCGTCGCGCCCTGGTCGCCGGCCGGCAGAAGCTGACCGACGAGCCTTGGGTTGCCCCCTACCGGACACTGGCCCGGTGGCGCCGTTATCTGGGAGACGGGTATGAGACGCGCCGCTACCGGGACAGCCAGGACCTCTTCGCCCGAGGCCGCGCGGCTGTCTATCCCGCCGGGAGTTGGGAGATCGCCGGCTTCCACTCCCGCGCCGGGTTCAGCATTGGCGCTTTCAGGCCGCCCGTGCGGGAGTCGGGCGACGAATGTCATATTTCCGACCACATCGACATCGCCATTGGTCTGAACACTGCCAGTCCCAATGCGCATGCGGCGCGGGCCTTCCTGAACTGGGTCAGCTCGGCCGAGTTCGCTTCGCTCTACGCCAATGCGTTGCCTGGATTCTACCCGCTGTCGGATCATCCCGTGAAGATAGACGACCCGCTGGCTCGCACGTTTCTGTTCTGGCGTAGCGACTGCCGTTCGACCATCCGTTCCACGTCCCGGATCCTGTCGCGGGGTACGCCGAATCTGGAACAGGAGACCTGGGATGCGTCGGTGGAAGCGATCATCGGGACGGCGACCGCCGAAGAGCTCGGCGCCCGGTTGCAAAAAGGCCTGGCAGGCTGGTACGCGCCGCAGCGATGAACGAGAGACGAGGGAAAAACGCGGTGACACGCGCCCGCGGCCACGCGCATCCCCTCGCCGCGCCTCTGATGATACCGCCCGCTATTCTGGGGTTCTGCGCGGTCGGTGGCAAGGTTCCGCGCCGGTTGCGTTGGTCGAACCATGATCGTGCGCACCGGCATCGCCATGATCCTCGCTGACGAACTCGAAGCCGATTGGCAACGGGTCAGGATCCGGCAGGCGCCGGGCGACGAGACCAGGTTCGACCCCGCCGGCAAGGACCAGCAGAACACCGACGGTTCGCGCAGCATCCGCCACCACTTCGAGGTCATGCGCGAACTGGGCGCAGCCGGCCGCCACGTAATCCGCGACCGGGGCAACGTTGACGAGGCGCTGGGCTCGGCCGTCCGGGTGGTTGAGGCAGAGTATTTTGTGCCCTACCTTGTCCACACGCCGATGGAGCCGCCGGTCGCCTTGGCCGACGCTACCCGTATGCCTGTCAGGGTCGTGACCTCCACCCAGGCACCCAACGAGACCCGGCAGTATGTTGCGGAGGCGCTCGGCATCGAGAAGACCGAGGTCGAAAGCGTATCCGTACCCTCCCCATCGGCGATCAACTGGAGTCCGCTTAGCACGGCTGACGACGGGGCAGGGGGCGAACGGCCCATGGGAGCCTGCGCCGCAGGAATTCACGGCTGCAAATCCGCTCTCATCCGTTCCTTCGGCCGCTCGATTTCGTCAAATTTGACTTGATATTCTCCTCAATCGACCGACCGAAGGGATGGCGTTGCGGAAGCGCTGCCGGTTGCGGAAGCCACGTGAGCCGGGCAGGGAGCGTTGTATTCGGCCCTCGTCCTCTGGCACACTGGACCCTGGCCCGAACAGGAGTCAGTGACGACACGCGGGGTTTCATCCATGAATGACGCGACGCTGGACGAATTGTGCATCAACACCATCCGGACCTTGTCCATCGACGGGGTTCAGCAGGCCAACTCCGGCCATCCGGGCACACCCATGGCGATGGCGCCGGTGGCCTACTGCCTGTGGCAGCGCTTTCTGCGCTTCGATCCCGACGATCCCATCTGGCCCAACCGGGACCGCTTCGTGCTATCGGCCGGGCACGCTTCCATGCTGCTCTATTCGCTGCTGCATCTCACCGGTGTCAAGGCGGTGGGCAAGGACTACGAGACCGACGGCCAACTATCGGTGCGGCTGGAGGCGCTGAAGCAGTTCCGGCAACTGGACAGCCGCTGCCCGGGCCACCCCGAATACCGCTGGACCTCGGGAGTGGAGACCACCACCGGCCCCTTGGGACAGGGGGTGGCGACGAGCGTGGGCATGGCCATCGCCGGGCGCTGGATGGCCGCCCGCTACAATCAGCGCGGCTTCGAGGACCTCATCGACTTCGACGTGTATGCCCTGTGCGGCGACGGCTGCATGATGGAGGGCGTCAGCGGCGAGGCAGCGTCCCTGGCCGCGCACCTGAAGCTCTCCAAGCTGTGCTGGATCTACGACAACAACCGCATCACCATCGAGGGCCACACCGCCCTGGCCTTCTCCGATGACGTGGCCACGCGCTTTCTGGGCTTGGGCTGGAACGTGGTCCGGGTGGGTGACGCCAACGACCTGGAGATGCTGGAGCGTGCGTTCCGCGCGTTTCACCACACCACGGACCGGCCCACCCTGATGATCGTGGACAGCCACATCGGCTACGGCTCGCCCAACAAACAGGACACCAGCGGCGCCCACGGCGAGCCCCTGGGGGCGGACGAGGTGAAGCTCACCAAGAGGCGCTACGGTTGGCCCGAGGATGCGCTGTTTCATGTTCCCGAGGGAGTCCGGGAGCACTTTCGGGCGGGTATGGGAGAGCGCGGAAAGACCCTGCGGGACGCATGGTTCGCGCGCATCGAATCCTACCGGACGCGGTATCCCGAGCATGCCCGCGAACTCTACCGGATGCAGCACCGCCAGCTTCCCAACGGCTGGGACCGGGACCTGCCGGAGTTCCCCGTGGACCCCAAGGGCCTGGCGGGCCGCGACGCCTCCGGCCAGGTGCTGAACGCGCTGGCGCGGAACGTGCCGTGGCTCCTGGGCGGCGCCGCGGACCTGGCGCCGTCCACCAAGACGCGCCTCACTTTCGACGAAGCCGGCGACTTCTCGGCCGAAAACCCCGCCGGGCGCAACCTCCATTTCGGCGTCCGGGAGCACGCCATGGCTTCGGTCATGAACGGCATGGCGCTGGTCAAGGTGCGCGCCTTCGGCGCGGGCTTCCTCATCTTCAGCGACTACGCCCGCGGCGCCATGCGGCTGAGCGCGCTCATGGAACTGCCGGTGGTCCACGTCTTCACCCACGATTCCATCGGAGTGGGGGAGGACGGGCCCACGCACCAGCCGGTGGAGCATCTGGCCTCGCTGCGGGCCGTTCCGGGCCTGATGGTGCTGCGCCCGGCCGACGCCAACGAGGTCACCGAGGCGTGGAAGGTCATCATGAAGCTGCACCACGAGCCCGCGGTGCTGGTCCTCACGCGGCAGGCGCTGCCGACCCTGAACCGCACCCGCTACGGCTCGGCCGACGGCGTGGCCCGGGGCGCCTACGTGCTTGCGGACGCCCCCGGCGGGAAGCCCGAGGTGCTGCTGCTGGCCACCGGCAGCGAGGTATCCCTGTGCGTGGAGGCCTACGAGACCTTGACGGCGGAAGGCGTCAAGGCGCGGGTGGTGAGCATGCCGTGTTGGGAGTTGTTCGACGACCAGGACGCGGACTACCGCGACAGCGTGATCCCGCCGGAGGTCACGGCGCGGGTGTCGGTGGAGCAGGCGTCGGTGTTCGGCTGGAGCAAGTACACCGGCCTCACCGGCCACCAGATCGGCATGCGCTCCTTTGGCGCGTCAGCGCCCCTCAAGGACCTGCAGGAAAAGTTCGGCTTTACCGCGGCCGACATCGTCGCAGCGGCCAGAGAGCAGCTCGCACGGAGGAGAACATGAACCCCTTGAAGACACTGAACGAACACGGCCAGTCCGTCTGGCTGGACTTCATCCAGCGGAAGCTGCTCACCGGCGGCGCGTTGCGGCGTCTGGTGGACGAGGACGGCCTCACGGGGGTGACGTCCAATCCGGCCATCTTCGAGAAAGCGGTGGCGGACAGCGACGACTACGACGATCTCCTCGCGCGCAGCGTAGACGGGCCGGCGGACCCCAAGGCGGTCTACGAGGCCATCGCCACCCGCGACATCCAGGAGGCGGCGGACGTGCTGCGGACCGTGTACGACGAGACCGACGGCCGCGACGGCTACGTCAGCCTGGAGGTGTCGCCCTACCTCGCCCACGACACCGAGGGAACCGTGGCCGAGGCCCGGCGGCTGTGGAACACGGTGGCGCGGGACAACCTGATGATCAAGGTACCGGGCACGCCCGCGGGAGTGCCGGCCATCGAGCGCTTGATCGGCGAAGGCATCAGCGTCAACGTGACCCTGCTGTTCGCCCGGGAGGCCTACGAGCAGGTGGCGCAGGCCTACATCCGCGGGCTGGCCCAGGCCGCCGCCGGCGGGCGCGACGTGGCGCGCATCGCCAGCGTCGCGAGTTTCTTCATCTCGCGCATCGACACTTTGGTGGACGACACCCTCGCGAAGCGCATGGAGACCGCCGCCGAAGGGGAGAAGGAACGTTTGCGCGCCCTCATGGGCCAGGTCGCCATCGCCAACGCCAAGGTGACGTACAAGCGCTACAAGGAGATCCTCCAGGGCGAAGGCTGGCAGGCGCTGGCGGGCAGGGGCGCGCGGCCCCAACGGCTCCTGTGGGCCAGCACCAGCACCAAGAACCCGGACTATCCCGACGTGCGGTACGTCGACGAGCTCATCGGCGCGGACACGGTCAACACCATTCCGCCCGCCACGCTGGACGCGTTCCGGGATCACGGCAAGGCGCGGAACAGCCTGGAGGAAGATGTCGAGGCCGCGGCAGGGACGATGGCGGCCCTCGAGGCCGCGGGCGTGTCCATGAAGGAGGTGACGGACAAGCTCCTGGAAGACGGCGTGCGACTATTCTCCGACGCCTTCGACAAACTGCTCGCGGCGGTGGAGGCGGAATGCCGCAAGGCCGCGGACCGCGGCGGCGCGTCGTCCTGAATGATCGGGGAGAGAACACGACCGGAACCCGCATGAGCGCAATCGAGATACTCCCATCCATCCTCTCCGCGGACTTCCGAATCCTCGGACAACAGATCGCCGACGTGGAGGAGGCCGGCGCCGACGGCATCCACGTGGACGTGATGGACGGCCGCTTCGTGCCCAATATCACCATCGGCCCGCTCATCGTCGAGGCGGCGCGGCGCAGCACCGGGTTGCCCCTGGACGTGCACTTGATGATCGTCGAGCCGGAACGCTACCTGGAAGACTTTGCCAAGGCCGGCGCCGACACCCTGTTGGTGCATCAGGAGGCCTGCGCGCACCTGCACCGCACCGTGCAGCAGATCAAGTCCCTGGGCAAGAGGGCCGGCGTGGTGCTCAACCCGGCCACGCCTCTGGCCACCCTGGACGAGATCCTGCCGGAACTGGATCAGATCCTCCTCATGAGCGTGAACCCGGGTTTTGGCGGCCAAAGCTTCATCGAGAGCAGCGTGGACAAGCTGCACCGCCTCCGGCGCATGCTCGACGAGCGCGGCCTGGATCCCGCGGTGGAGATCGACGGCGGCATCGGCCCGGACAACGCCGCGCGGGTCGTGGCCGGGGGCGCGCGGCTGCTGGTGGCGGGCTCCTCCGTCTACAAGGCGCCGGGGGGCGCCGCCCAAGGGGTCAGGCGCCTTCGGGCCAGCGTGCCTGCGGGGCGGTAGCCGCGTCCGGTGAGAGGCCGCCGGGGGTGCGCGCCGCCGCGGGCTCGCCGGCATGGCGGTGCGGAAAGAAAAAACGGGAAAGCCCCATGGGGGCCTTCCCGTTTTCTGAACCGTTTGCCGCGATGTGCCTGCCTGCGGCGGCGCTCTGCGGCTCGCTGAAGCTCCCAGGATGCCGCCTACAGAGCGTGGCCGCTTTCCTGGACCTCCGGATTCACCAACTCCACGGCCGGCTTGTCCTCGTCGAGCAAACCCCAGCTCTTGATCCAGGCCGCCGTCCGCTCCAGTTCGTCGGCGGGAATCGGCGCCGGATCCACCACCACGAGGCGGCTCTCGCGCAGGTCGTCGACGGTCAGGGCGGCGATCTCCGGATCGTCCTTGTGGTAGTCGATGAAGTACTGCAGGTACTTTCTCTTGTCGGCGTTGACCCGGCGCACGGCCTCGCACACGGCGCGGTTGAACATTGCGTAGGTCTCGGCGTCCACGGTGTCCGCCGCGACCTCGGTGCCGTGGAGCGAAGCGGCCGCCACGATGCGGCAACCCTTCTTCTCCGCCAGCGTCAGGTACGGCTCGGTGAGCGTCGTGGCCTCGATCTCGCCCTTCATCACCGACTCCAGACGGAAGCGCGAGCCGCGCGGCGCCTGACAGAGCTTGATCTCGTCGCGGGTGAGGAAGCCCTCGAGCATGTGCAGGGCCAGATAGTGGGTGCCGAAATAGAACGGCACGCCCACCAGCCGGTTGGCGAGCTGCTGGGCGGTCTGCACCGGCGAGTCGGGCCGGACCACGAGCCCTGAGTACGCGATGATGGAGCGGCGGCCGATCTGCCGGCCACTGTCGACGGCCGAATCCTGCACCCGGCAGTAGTTGCCCCATTCACACGCATTGTACATGTCGGCCTTGCCCTCTTCGAAGAGCATGCCGTGGCTCGCGTGGGGGTTGGCGTCCTTGGGATTGGTGAGGTCGGTGTGGGTCTGAATGTCGCCGGTGCCTCTGTCGGCGAACTCGACCTGAATGCCTTCCTTCTCGAACAGCCCTTCGTTGTAGGCCACCAGCTCACACAGCCCTTGAAACGGCGCGGTGCTTTCCAGAACCAACTTCTTCATCGTGTGGTCTCCTTTAGACGTGGATTACTTGGGAAGTCTGCGAGAGTCTCCCCGGGTTGGTTTTCCCATGGGAGAATCTCCAAGGCTCACGCTAGCTCAAAGCAGGTTGAATGACGCATTACCACATCCCCCGACCGGATCGCAACAAGGCGCGCCGACTCTCGAAGAGTCGCGCGGGAAGGGGAATGTCAAGAATATCACGAGTTGCCTCCCAACCTCCATCATGCCACATTCGCTGCTGCGCCATGCCACAGTCTCCCTCACCACCGGTGGACCCGCGGTCCGGGACCGGGCCGCCGCCGTCCACCGCGGGTGCGGACGGATCGCACAAACACGTCGCCCAGTCCACCGTTTCCTTCGCGGCATTGCGCCACCGTCACTTCCGCGCCTACTTCTGCTTCACCATGTTGTCCATGATGGCGGACAACATCGAGCACGTCATCAGTTACTGGGTCATATTCGAGTTGTTCCAGTGGCCGGAGCTGCAGGGGTTTGCCGTCATCAGCCACTGGTCGCCCTTCCTGCTGTTGTCTTGGTACGTGGGCCTTCTGTCGGACCGGTTCGATTGCCGGCGCGTGATTCAGTGGGCCATGGTGCTGTACTTCGTGCTGACCATCGCCTGGGCGTGGTTCATCTTCACGGGTACGCTCACGGTCTGGCACGCATGCGCGCTGCTGGTGGTGCACGGCGTCGCCGGCGTGTTGTGGAGCCCCGGAAGTCAGCTCATCCTGCACGACATGGTGGGGCCGGAGTACCTGCAGAGCGCGGTTCGCCTCAACGCCACCGGCCGGCAGTTGGGGATCCTCGCGGGTCCGGCCGTGGGCGGCTGGATGATGCGGACGATGGGCTATTCGGCGGGTCTGGTGGTGAATGCGATGTTCTACATCCCCTTGACCCTGTGGCTCTTCACGGTGCCGTACACGGGTCACGGGCAGCATACGCGGGCGGTCCGGGCGCGGCGCGCCACCTGGGCGCGCTCCCTGGAGGCATTGAGAGAGGCGCGCACCAACCCGGTCATCGTGTCCATGGTGTGCCTCGTGGGGCTTTCCTCGCTGATCGTGGGCAACGCCTTTCAGGCGCAGATGCCCGGATTCGCCGTCAGCCTGGGGCAGGGTGAGGCGGGCTACAGCGTGCTGCTGGCCGCCAACGGCGCCGGCGCCTTCGCGAGCGGCGTGCTGCTGGAGAGCGGCGGGTTCCTGAAGGCGCGGGCGCGCACGGCGGTGGTTTTGGCCATCCTGTGGTGCACGGCCCTGGGCATCTTCGCGTTCACGCCCTACTTCTACATGGCCGTGGCGCTGCTCTTCGCCGCCGGTTTCCTGAACCTCGCCTTCCTTACCATGTCGCAAACGCTCGTTCAGCTCATCTCGCCGGCGCACCTGCGCGGTCAGTTGATCGGCCTGTTCATCATGTCCGGCCTCGGGCTGCGCACCTTCAGCGGCATCACCGTGGGCATCATGGGCGGCGTTGTGGGGATTCAGTGGTCCCTGGGGCTGAGCTGCACCGTCCTGTTGGTGGTCATGCTCTTCCTGCTCGTGGTCACCGCTCGCGTCCGGGATGACAAAGCCATGGCCTGAACCGCGCCGGCCCTCTCTTCGCCGACTTGCATGATGCCGGGCGGCGGGGCTGCCCGGCCGCGTCACGGCACGCTTGCGCTCGTGCCGCCGGCATGTCACACGAAACCCATGCGTGCCGCGCACACCCCGTCCTCGAGGACACTGTATCTCGCGAATCCTTACGGCTTTTCCGCTCAGCAACGGCAAGGGCCGCTGGCGGCGCTGACCGCGGCGCTGGAGGGGCTCGGGGTGGAGGTGTGGGAGCCCTTCGCGCGCAACAACCAGGTGGACAGGGCTGAGGCTGGTTGGGCGTACCGCATCGGACAGGCCGACCTCCGGGACGTGCGCGAGGCGGACGGCTTGTTCGCGGTGGTCAACGGCTGTCCCCCTGACGAGGGCGTGATGGTGGAGCTGGGCATGGCCATCGCTTGGGAGAAACCGGTTTTCCTCTTTCGGGACGACTTCAGGCGCTGTACCGACAGCGAGGCGTATCCGTTGAACCTGATGATTTTCACCGGTCTTCCGCAATCCGGCTGGGAGGCTTGGTGGTACGCGTCCGTGGAGGAGATCGCGGACCCTGACAAGGCGCTGTCGCGGTGGGTGAAGGAAGGACTCCGGAACAGTTCTTGACACGATATTGTTTGATCTATTACCCTTTCACAGTCGCAATCAGCGAATCCTGACCGTATAGACCACGTACGACGTTCAAAATGACTGTCATGGAGACAGCGATCCCACAGCTTTCCATCGACCTCGAACCCGAGCTCTCATCGGCGCTGAACGATCTGGCCGAGGCGGTGGCTAGTTTCGGCGCGGCCAACGGACTTTCCGAGCCACAGATTCACAACCTGAGCCTCGCCCTGGACGAACTGGCGACGAACACGATCTCGTACGGGTTCGTGGATACGGAGCGAAGGGAGCTCCGGGTGGAGTTGCGCATCGAGGCCGACGAGGTGGTAGCCCAACTGGACGACAGCGGCATCGCCTTCAACCCCTTCGAGGAGGTCGCCGAGCCCGATCTCCATGCCTCCATCGACGACCGTCCCATTGGCGGCCTGGGGGTCTTCCTCACCAAGGCCCTTTTCCCGAATCCCGACTACCAACGCATTGACGGACTCAACCGAATCACTCTACGCGCCTCTTTGAAAGGAGACAGTTGATGGCAACCGGAAGCGTTTTGGACCTGACCACGGAGACCGAGGGCGATATCACTGTGATCATTCCCTCGGGCCGCATCGATGGCAGCACGGCCAGCCCTTTCCAGGAGTCCATGCTGCAGCTCATCGAAGAAGGCAAGGGATCGCTCGTGGTGGACTTCGAGAATATTGAATACATCAGCAGCGCCGGGCTCCGGGTGCTTCTCCTGGCAGCGAAGCAGTTGCAGGCGGGTGGTCGCAAGATCTTTCTTTGCACCATGCGGGCCCACATTGCGGAGGTCTTCAAGATCAGCGGTTTCAGCGAGATCCTCGCCATACACCCCACGCGACAGGACGCAATCAATGCCGGATAACCTCGACGGCGCGGTCTCCCAAGCCTTGTCCGAAGGCTCGGAAGGACCCGTCAAGATCCTCGTCGTGGATGACGAAGTGGATCTCGAGACCTTGATGTTGCAGAAGTTTCGCCGGCGCATCCGTCGGAACGAGTTGGCGTTCGAGTTTGCGCACAACGGCAAGGAAGCCATCGAAATGCTCGACGCCGACGACGAGATCTCGATGGTCATCTCGGACATCAACATGCCGGTCATGGACGGACTCGCGCTTCTCAAGCAACTCAACGAGACCAAGCCCAATGTTCGCTCCGTGATCGTGTCGGCCTACGGCGACATGAACAACATCCGTACCGCCATGAACCGCGGGGCCTTCGACTTCGTTACCAAGCCCATCGACTTCAACGATCTCGAGATCACCATCGACAAGACCCTCAAGCACCTGGCGCTGCTGCGCGAGGCCTTGAACAACCGGGACCAGTTGGTGGCCCTGAGCAAGGAACTCGACGTCGCCCGGGACATGCAGGCGTCGGTGTTACCGCGCAGCTTTCCTTCCACCGACCGCTACGAAACGCACGGACTCATGGTTCCCGCCAAGGAAGTCGGGGGCGACTTCTATGACTTCGTTCCCCTGGGCGACAACAGGATCGGCGTCGCCATCGGGGATGTGTCGGGCAAGGGCGTTCCCGCCGCGCTGTTCATGATGGCCTGTCGCACGCTGCTCCGAAGCCACGCGCTGGAGGGCGGACAACCGGACGAGTGCCTGACCCACGTCAACAATCTGCTGGCCGAGGACAACAAGAGCTGCACGTTCGTCACCCTTTTCTACGGCGTCTTCGATTCCGGGAGCGGCGTCTTCAAATACTGCAACGGCGGCCACAATCCGCCGCGCCTCGTGCACAAGGGCGGGGAGGTGGTCGCGCTGCCCACTACAAGGGACTTGGCGCTGGGTGTGCTTGGCGGCCATGCGTTCAATCATGAAACGCTTCAGCTTGAGGCCGGCGACATGCTGTTCTTCTATACGGACGGCGTCACTGAAGCCGAGGGGCCCGGGTTCGAGGAGCTCGGCGAGAAACGGCTCGACTCGTTGCTGGCCACGCTTGATGCCGCCGCGTGCGACGATGTGACATCCCGGGTGCTCGACACGGTGCGCGAGTTCGCCGCCGGGAACCCGCAATCGGACGATATCACCTGTGTGGCGTTGCGCTATCTTCAGGGTTAGGCCGCGTTCTTCGACTTCGCTTCGCTACGCTCAGGACGCCGTATTCCTGCGGCGCAAATTCCCAGGAGCCTGTCGGGTTTATCAAGAATCTACTGCGAGGCAGCGAAATGGGTCCATTTCCGGTTGGATTTTCGTCCAATATTACCAATATTCTCCTCAAATCCGCCCGAAACTGGCCTCCATTTCTCTGCCTCTCGCTACGATTCGATAATCCCGACAGGCTCCTCGGGAGCCCGTCTCCTGGCTGACCGGACGGGACACAGGTCATGGTTGTGGATTCTACAGGGTGGGCGCGATTCCTGGGGGCTTTGCTGCTGGCGACCGTGGCCGGCGTGGCGCTCATGGCCACGGCGGCGCGCGCGGCCAGCACGGGCGTCTCCGCGGATGAGGTGGTGTTCGGGCAATCGTGCGCCCTGAGTGGTTCCGCCAAGGCCCTGGGAGAAGGGATGCGCCTGGGCATTACGGCCGCCTTCGAGGAGGCCAATCGCGCCGGCGGCATCCACGGACGGAAACTGCGTCTTGTAACCCTGGATGATCGCTACGAGCCCGAGGCGGCCATCGGCAATACGTTTGCGCTCATCGACGAGGAGCAGGTCTTCGCGTTGATCGGCGCAGTGGGCACTCCGACGTCGAAGGCCGCGGAACCCATCGCCACCGAGGCCGGCATTCCCTACATTGGCGCCTTTACGGGCGCGGAATTCCTGCGCGACGCGCGCCAGCGTCCCACGGTGGTCAACGTACGCGCTTCCTATTATCAGGAGACGGAAGAGATGGTCGAGCGCCTCACCCGCGACCTGGGGGTGAAGCGCATCGGCATCTTGTACCAGGACGATTCCTACGGGCGCGCCGGGCTCTCGGGTACGCTTCAGGCACTCCGGCGGCGCGGCATGCGACTGGTATCCGAAGCCACCTACCCGCGCAACACGCGGGCGGTCAAGACCGCCGTGCTGGACCTGCGCGCGGACCGGCCCGAGGCCGTCATCATCGTGGGCGCCTACGAGCCTGTGGCGGAGTTCATCAAGTGGGCGCGCCACCTGGAGTTCACTCCCCTCTTCGTGAACATTTCCTTCGTCGGCAGCTCGGCGCTGGCCAGTGCGCTGGGTCCCTCGGGCAAGGACGTGATCGTGACCCAGGTCGTGCCTTTCCCCCACGACCAGGAGATTCCGGTGGTCGGACAGTATCATGAAGCGTTGCGCGCGGTGGCGGCCGAAGCAGTGCCCGGCTTCGTGTCCCTGGAGGGGTACCTGACAGGAAGGGTGACGGTGGAGGCCTTGCGCCGGGCCGGAAAGGATCTCACCCGGACGGGATTCATTGACGCCCTGCAAGGGGCCGGCTCCATCGATCTCGAGGGCTTCGCGCTGTTTTACGGTGAAGCCGACAATCAAGGGTCTGATCAGGTGTACCTGACCGTGATCGACGACGGCGCGCGCTTTCGCTCGATCCAGCGTTTGGAGCGACCGTGAACTTCGCCGGACTCGGACGATACCTTGCGGCCCGGCGCATCGGTCTCGGTGTCAAGATGTACACCGTTTTCGGCATCGGCGTATTACTGATGCTGACGGCCAGCACCGTTGCCTTGGTGTCGTTCGGCATCGTCAGCCGGTCGCAGCGCAACATTGCCGAAAACAGCTTCCCCAGCCTGGTGGCGGCGATGCGGGCGGCGCGGCAGAGCTCGGCGCTTGTGGACGCGGCGTCTCGCCTCGCTTCGGTGACGTCCGACGCGGAACTTCATGACGTCAAGTTGGCTATCCTCGAAGACAAGGAACAGCTTGACGACCTGATCGAAGAGTTGCGGGTGCTGGGGTCGTTTCGGAACCAGGATCGCGTGCAACAACTGCGCTCGCTTTCCGACGCCCTGGGCAAGACGCTGGACAAGGTCGAGCAGTCGTCGTCGCAAAGGAGGCAACTTCAGGGGCGCTTGAGTGAACGCGCGGCGACGGTTCCGTCCATGGCCCGTCAGATCGATCATGTCCTGGTACCCGCCATCGACGATCAGCAGTTTTTTCTGGCCACCGGCTTGCGCGAACGCCAGGGTCAACCCGTGTCCATGGAGGAGCGCACGTCCTATGCCCAACTCGTGCGTTATCGGGACCTGTTGACGTTGCACACACAGGCCAATCTGGCCGTGAGACTGCTTGCGGAGGCCGCGGTGTTGGATGACCGGGCGTTGATACAGCCGCTTCGAGAGCGCTACACCGCCGCTCTCGGTTCCTTCGAACGCGCTTTTCGCTCCTCCGGGTCCGGCGCCTCTGCGGCGTCTTCGCTCGACACGGAGTTCGCGCGGCTCAAGTCGCTGGGGCAGGGCGCCGACGGGATATTCGGCCTCCGGGAAGCCATACTGAGACAGGGCGAGACCGAGGCCCGCTACATAGAGGATAACCGGATCACCGCGGCGAGGCTGCTGGCCACCATGGACCTGGTGGTGGCGGCCGCGGACCGACAGGCCGGCGAAGCCAGAGAGGCCTCCGCCGCGGCCGTGAACACCGGCATGACCGTGTTGGTGGTACTCAGCGTGTTGATGGTCATCGGGGCCATCATGCTCGGGTGGATGTTCGTCGGCCGCCATCTGATCCGGCGCTTGACCGGATTGGCCGCGTCCATGCGTTCCATGGCCGAGGGCAACCTCGAAGTTCCGGTCCAGATCGGGAGCAACGATGAGGTGGCCGACATGGCGGAAGCGCTGGAGGTGTTCCGGCGGCATGCCCTGGAAGTGCAGCGGCTCAATCTCGTGGAGAGTCTCGCGGATGAGTTGAAGGGAAAGAACGTGCAGTTGGAGCAGACGCTTCAGGACTTGAAAACGGCACAGCACCAGGTGGTCATGCAGGAGAAGCTTGCCTCCCTGGGCCAGCTTACCGCCGGCATTGCGCACGAGATCAAGAACCCGCTCAATTTCGTCAACAACTTCTCGGAAGTATCCGGCGAGCTCATCGAGGAGGTGCGGGAGGTGTTGGGCGAGATCCGTGAGCAAATGCCCGAGGAGGCGCGCGACGAGGTCGAGGGAATCCTGGACGACCTGACCACCAATCTCCAGAAGATCAATCAGCACGGCAAGCGCGCCGACGGCATCGTGCGCAGCATGCTGGACCACTCGCGCGCCCAGTCCGGCGAGCGCCGCGCGGTGGATCTCAACGCGCTACTCAAGCAGTACGCCGATCTCGCCTATCACGCCATGCGCGCCAAGGACCAGCGTTTCAACGTCACTTGGGAAGAGGACCTGGATACCGGGATCGGCGAGGTGGAGGTGGTGCCCCAGGATCTGAGCCGCGTCTTCCTCAACCTCGTCACCAATGCGTGTCAGGCGACTTTCGAGCGCGCCAAGATGCAAAGTCAGTACGAGCCGCACATCCGGTTGTCGAGCAAGCGCCAGGACGGCCGGGTCGAGTTTCGCATCCGCGACAACGGACCCGGCATTCCACGGGACATGATCACAAAGATCTTCGAGCCCTTCGTCACCACCAAGCCCACCGGAGAGGGCACGGGACTGGGTCTGTCCCTGTCCCAGGACATCGTGTCCCAGCACGGCGGCAGGATGGGTGTCGAGTCGGAGCCGGGGGCCTTTACCGAGTTCTGGATCGACATTCCCTCGGCGGCCCCGGTCGCCATCGCCGGCGCGCAGTCTGGCTGATCACGCGCCTTGCTTCACGGGAAGGGCGCCGCCCGGCATGGGCGGCGCCCTTCCCGGACCGGTTACCGGTTGTCGCGGAGCGCGGCCACGTCGTCCGGATCGGGCATGAGCATGAACTCCGGATACGCCTCGATGCCGAGTTCGCCCGCGTCCTGTCCCAGCTCCTCCACCGCGACCGAGACGCGCGCGCCCATGAGATGCTTCAAGGCGGTCCACAGGGCATAGGAGACCCCGAAGGCGAACACGCCCACGGCGGCCACGCCAAGAAGCTGGACGCCGAGATTGCCGCCGGCGACGATGCACGTGGCCAGCGTCCCCCAGATGCCCGCGAACAGGTGCACCGGCACCGCTCCCACCACGTCGTCCACCTTGAGCGTATCAAGGAGCTTCATGCCCGAGACGCAGATGGCACCGCCGATGGCGCCGATGATGACGGCCCAGATGTGCGTGGCGAAGTCCGGTCCGGCGGTGATGGACACCAAGCCCGCCAAGGCGCCGTTGAGACCGGCAAGCAGGTCGATGCGGCCGAGGATGGGGCGCGCCATCACCAGGGCGATGATGAACCCCGCGGCTCCCGCCAGGTTGGTGTTGACCAGGATATGACTGATGGCGATGGCGTCGGCGGCGCCGCCCAAGGCGAGTTGCGACCCGCCGTTGAAGCCGAACCATCCGAACCAGAGGATGAAGACCCCGAGGGTGACGATGGGGATGTTGGACGGCGGCGTGTCCTTGACGCTGCCGTCAGGACGGAACTTGCCGCTCCGCGGCCCCACCACCAGCGCCCCCGCCAAGGCTGCCCAGCCGCCGGTGGAGTGGACGATGGTGGAACCGGCGAAGTCCTTGAACTCCATGGCCCCAAGCCATCCCCCGCCCCAGGTCCATGCCCCCACGATGGGGTAGACCAGGCCGGTGAGGATCGCAATGAACAGGAAGAAGATCCAGAGCCGCACTCGTTCTGCCAGTGTGCCGGAGACGATGGACGCCGTGGTCGCCACGAATACCATCTGGAAGAACCAGTCCGACATGGTGGAGTAGTCGTTCTTGAGCACCGTGTCGAGCGCCTCTTCCTGACCGGCCAGCAGGGCCACCTCGCTGGCCGTCGGTCCGTACAGGCCGGTAAACGTGCCGATCACGCTGCCCACGTCCACGTACATGACGTTGTAGCCGATGAAGAAGTACATCAGCCCCGCGATGGAGTAGAGGCCGATGTTCTTGAGGCAGATCATGGAGACGTTCTTGGTCCGCACCATTCCCGCTTCCAGCATGGTGAAGCCGGCGCACATCCACATCACCAAGGCGCCCCAGATCAGGAATGAGAAGGTGTTCAGGACGAACTGCACCTCCTTGTCCACGGCGGCATCCGCGGCGGTCGCAAGCCACAGAAAGCCCAAGACCGCCACCAGACCGCCTGCCGCCGCCACACGCCGCCAATTCCCACCGAACCCAGAAGCCTTGATCGGAAAACCGTGCAACGTCATGTTCGCGGCACCTCCCGTTTCGTGGATTTGGACACCAGCCCTGGGAAAACCGGCTTGGTTGCCGCCGGGCGCCGATGGCGCCCGGCGGCAGGCTCGGGACAGGTCCCTTGCAGGGCTCAGGAAAGACGAATGATTCTTCGGAGTCGCGCTAAATGTGAAAGTAGTGGAAGAACTCCGCCGGCACCGGATGCTGGAAGACGTCCTTCGACTCCTGTTGCTTGAACGCGATGTAATGGTCGATGACGTCCTGGGTGAATACGCCGCCCTCCAGCAGGTAGTCGTGGTCCGCGCCCAAGGCGGCGACGGCCTCTTCCATGGATGTGGGCACGGAAGGGATCCGCGCCGCCGCCTCCGGCGACAGTTCGTAGATGTCCGTGTCGGTGGGCTCACCCGGGTCGATGCGGTTGCGGATGCCGTCGAGTCCGGCCATCAACAGGGCCGAGAAGGCCAGATAAGTGTTGGCCGAGGGGTCGGGCGAGCGATACTCAATGCGCTTGCTGGCGGGCGAGGTCTCGTACGTGGGAATGCGCACCGCGGCGGAACGGTTGCGCGCCGAATACGCCAAATAGACGGGCGCTTCGAAGCCCGGCACCAGCCGCTTGTAGGAGTTGGTCGTGGGGGCGCAGAACGCCAGCAGTGAGCGGCTGTGCCGGAGCAGGCCACCGATGTAGAAGCGCGCCACCTCGGACAACTCCGCATAGCCGCTGGCATCGTAGAAGAGCGGGGTGTCGCCGAGCCACAGCGACTGATGCACATGCATGCCGCTGCCGTTGTCGCCGAACAAGGGCTTGGGCATGAAGGTCGCGGTCTTGCCATGGGCCCTGGCGACGTTGCGCACGATGTGTTTGTACCACTGGGTCTCGTCGGCCTTCCGGCGCAGGGTCTGGAAGCGGGTGGCGATCTCGCCCTGGCCGCCCGTGGCGACCTCGTGGTGGTGGACTTCGAACTCCAGACCCACCTGTTCCATCTTTTCCGCCATCTTCCAGCGCAGGTCGGCGAGTTGGTCGAACGGCGGGATGGGTGAATAGCCCTGCTTGGGCGGGATCTTGTAGCCCAGGTTGTGGTCGTCCTCCTCCCGGGCGGAGTTCCAGTCGGCCTCATCGGAGTCGACGATGTGAAAGGACGAGTTGATCTTGAGGCCGAAACGCACGTTTTCGAAAACGAAGAACTCAAGCTCCGGGCCGAAGAACGCCTTGTCGGCGATGCCCGTGGAGGCAAGGTGGGCTTCCGCCTTGGTGGCGACCCAGCGCGGATCGCGGGTGTAGCGCTCCCCGGTGACCGGGTCGACCACGTCGCAGATGAGCTTCAGCGAGGGTTCCGGCTCCACCGGATCGATCCGCGCCGAGTCCAGATCCGGAACCAGCAGCATGTCGGACTGATCGATGGACTGGAAACCCCGCAGGCTGGAACCGTCGAAACCCTGGCCGCGTTCGATCAGGCTTTCCTTCACCTTGGAAGGGGGTATCGAGAAATGCTGCCAGCGGCCGATGAGGTCGGTGACAAGCAGGTCGACGCGCCGTACGTCGTTGTCAGCCATCAATTTCTGTACATCGGAAAGTGTCATGATCGCTCCCATATGCCACTACTCCACAGCGCTGGAGTAGTGCTGGTATAAGGACCTTCCGCCGCCGCCAGCGTGTCAGATCCAACTCCCTTGTTTGACGTTCGATAGCACAAGTCCCGGCTCTCAACGACAGGCATCGATCCGTGGTGCAGGCGCGGCCCCCGCCCTTCAGGTCCACGGGTCTTGGCCGGCCGACTCCTCGCCGTCGATGCGCTCGATCACCACTGCGGTGTGGAGGACCGAACCGCCGGCGCCACGGAACGTGCCGCGGGTGGGCGGAACGTCGGCGTAGTCCCGTCCAACGGCGACCCGGACGTGACGCGCGTCGCCTTCGGTGTCGTTGGTCGGGTCGAACCCGATCCAGCCGAGGCCGGGAAACCAGGCTTCCACCCACGCGTGGCTCTCGCCTTCCGCCACCCCCGTCGCGGCGGGGCCCAGGTAGCCCGAGACGTAGCGGCACGGGATTCCCCATCCACGCAGGATCGCCGCCATCACGTGCGCGTAGTCCTGGCAAACGCCTCGACCGGTCTCGAGAATGCGGTCGATGGGCGAGTCCGCCGTGGTTTCGCCTGGCGCGTACTCTAACACGCCGTAGAGCGTGGCGCAAAGATCCCGGGTGGTGCGGAGCGGGTCGTCGCTGGGGGCGATGCCGTGTTTCGCCAGGAACTTCTCCAGGGCCGGGCTCGGCGCCACGAAGCGGCTGGGGTGGAGCATCGGCCACAGCGCGCCCTGGCGCCCGGTCTGACGAAGACGTGTCCACGCCTCGGGCTCCAACCGTTCCGGGGCACGCGCTGGCGGTTCCAACTCCACCACGGAACGGGCGACGACGCGGAGTTCGTCGCGCACCCGCGGCCGGTCGAAGAAATGCCCGGTGTTGCCGAAGGGATCGGTAAACTCGAACAGGGCGCCGTCCGGCTCGGTCTCGACAAGAAACTCCTGCATCAACTGCGCGCGGTCCCGGAGAGGGCAGACGTAGAGCGTCATCACCGACTCCTCCACCGGCGCGGCATAGCGAAAGCGCATGCGGTGCTCGATGTGGTAGGTCACCGTCACGTCACGGCCTCCTGCGGCAGCGAATGGGTGACGTAAGCGGCCATGGTGAGGTCGTGGAGCATGCGCCCGTGCTGTCCCACCGAGCGGAAGAATTCCGCGCCCTCGGCGGAAAGGTCGGTGAGTTCCACTTCGATGGACGCGGCCAGCCGCAACGCCATACGGTGGGGCGCCGCCATGGGGTAGCGCGCGCCCACCGGATCGATTCCCGTCAACACTTGCGTGATGCGCAGGGTCGCGAAACGCAGCGAGCGGGGAACTTCCGGGTCTTGTGTGAGAAGGCCCAGGGCCTGCGCCCGTTCGACATTGGTGGAATGCCGCCGGCAGTAAACCTCGTAGGCGCCGCACACGCGCAGCAGGTCGGCCCACGACAGTGCGCCCGCGTCCGCTTCGTCGCGGTTGAAATCGACCCAGCCCGCGAGCAGCTCCGCCTGATGTTGTACGCGTTCGATGAATCGGCCCAACTCCAGAAAGCGCCACGCTTCGTCCCGGGGCATGACCGCCTCCACGACTCCCGCCAACAGATTCAGTCGATCAATGGCCTCGCTCACCAGGTTCGACGGACCGCGCGCCCAAGCCTCGGTGAAGTCGCTGTCACGGATCCACAGGTAGCCCTGGTTGAGGCAGGTCCAGACCGGCAGCGGCAAATGCGCCCGTACCCGTTGTCCGTTCTCGCGCGCGTACTCCCAGCAGGACAACAGGGAATCCGGATTCGCCCGTTCCTCCACAAGGTCGCCGGCGAGGGTGTAGGCGTCCGGAATGACCACCGTTTCAGCGTCTTCGCCGATGGCCGCGGTTCCCGCGGATGGTCGCCCGAGTATCTGGTAGACCGCCTGCCACCCCAAGGTCAGCTCGTCCGGCCGCCGATCCGGCAGTCGCTCGAGTTGAAAGCGGAGAAGCCGCGCCGTGTGCTCGATGCGCTCCGCGTGACGGCCCAGCCAGTAGAACTCGGTTGCTAGGCGCGCGAGCATGATCCGTTCCTCGATCCCCGCCGCACTCAATCCTCCACGATCCACAAATCCTTGCAGCCGCCGCCCTGGCTGGAGTTGACGACCAGGCTGCCGCGGCGCAACGCGACCCGGCACAACCCTCCGGGAACCACGTGCTGCTGGTCCCGACCCTGCAGCACGAACGGACGCAGGTCGACATGGCGCGGCTCGATGGCGCCGTCGATGAAGCACGGCGCGCGGGACAGCGCGAGCACCGGCTGGGCGATGAAATTGGCAGGATCGGCGCGCAGCCGTTCGGCGTAGCGGGCGCGTTCGTCGGCGCTGGCGTGGGGACCCACCAGCATGCCGTAGCCTCCCGCCCCGCCCACTTCCTTGACCACCAACTCCTCGAGGTGCTCCAGCGTGTAGGTCAGATTCTCGGGTTCACGGCACAGATAGGTCTCCACGTTCGCGAGGATCGGCTCCTCCCCGAGGTAGTAGCGAATGATCGCCGGCACGTACGCATACACGCCCTTGTCGTCGGCCACGCCGGTGCCGGGGGCGTTGGCAAGCACCACATTGCCCGCGCGGAATGCGTGGAACAGCCCCGCCGTGCCCAAGGCCGAGTCGGAGCGGAAACGCACCGGATCGAGGAAGTCGTCATCGATCCTTCGGTAGAGTACGTCCACGCGCCGGAGACCGGAGGTGGTGCGGGCGTAGATGGCGCTGTCGCGCAGGACCAGATCCTGTCCCTCCACGAGATCGATGCCCATCTCGCCGGCGAGAAAGGCGTGCTCGTAGTATGCCGCGTTGTGCATGCCGGGGGTCAGGATCGCCACGTTGGGATTGTCCCGCGCCGGTCGCAGCGAGGCCAGGGTGGCGTAGAGCAACTCCGAGTAGTCGGACACCTCGCGCACCCGGTTGGCGCGATAGAGGCGCGGGAAGGCGTCTTTGATGGCGTTCCGGCAGGCGAGCATGTACGAAACGCCGGAAGGTACCCGCAGGTTGTCCTCGAGGACGGCGAAACCGTCGTGGGTGCGCACCACGTCGGTGCCGCACACGGTGACGTAGATGTCGTGCGGCACCTTGATGCCGCGCATCTCCATGCGGTACTGCGGGCAGCCCAGCACCAGGTCGATGGGGACGATGCCCTCCTTGAGGCACCGGCCTTCGTGATAGACGTCCTTGAGGAAGAGATTGAGGGCCGCCAAGCGTTGCTTGAGGCCACGCTCGAGGTGGTCCCACTCCGCCGCGGTCAGCACCCGCGGGACGCAGTCGATGGGAATGATCTGTTCGGTGACCTTGTCGGCGTCGAGCACCGTGAAGGTGATGCCTTCGTGGAGGAAGTGCCGGTGGACGCCGTCCTGCAGCTTGACGAGATCGTCCGGCGTCAGTTCCGCCAACGCCGCGTGCAGTCTGCGGGAAGCCTCGCGGGGGTTGCCGCGAGCCTGGAACATCTCATCGTAGAACCCCGCATCCAGGTCATAGTCCGAAAAAACCCCGTCTCCCGCTGCTCGAAGCTGCGACACGCCGCCTCCGCACAGGTTTCTGGAAAAGTGGTGGAGCCGACCGGGATCGAACCGGCGACCTCTTGAATGCCATTCAAGCGCTCTCCCAGCTGAGCTACGGCCCCACACCCGGGAACAAAGGCGGTTGCGGATTCATCAGGACGCGCAACCACCGGATGGATAGAAAACAATAACCGAAACGTGGGGCGGGAAGCAAGCGGGGCGCACAGGCATGCAAGTCCGGCAGGCTGCCAGTCAGGCCCGCCCGGACTCGCCGACCTTGAGCATCTCTGCGGCGTGCCGTTCCGCCTGAGCGGTCACCTTCACGCCCGCCAGCATCCGCGCCAGTTCGCGCACGCGCTCGGCCTCCTCGAGCTTCCGCACCGTGGTGAACGTGCGGCCTTGTGCGACGGTCTTCTCCACCACGTAGTGCGAGCGCGCCAGCGCGGCGATGGGGGCCAGGTGCGTCACGCAGATCACCTGGTGGGAGCGCGCCACGGCGGCGAGCCTCCGGCCCACCATCTCGGCCACGCCGCCGCCGATACCGGCATCCACCTCGTCGAACAGCAGCGTGGGGATCTCGCTCCCGGTCAGCACGATGGACTTGAGCGCCAGCATGAGGCGTGATAGCTCGCCGCCCGAGGCGATCCGGGCGAGCGGTTGGGCGGCATGGCCGGGGTTCGGCGAAAAGAAGAACTCGGGATCGTCGGCGCCGTCCGGTCCGAGACGCCGGCCGCCCATCACGAACGGCGGCTCGTCGCGCGTGGCGCCGCGCGCGTGGAAACGCACCTCGAAGGTCGTGTGCGGCAGGCCGAGCTGGCCGGTTTCCTGCTCCATGCGGCGCTGGAGCGTCTTGGCGGCGCGCTTGCGCAGGCGAGACAGTTCCTCCGCCGCGGTCCATGCCGAATCCCGCGCGCTCTCGAACTCCCGCGTCAGCGCGGCCAGATCTTCCTCGCCGCGGTCGATGGCCGCGAGTTCCTCCCTTGCCCGTTCGGCCAAGGCCAGGATTTCGTCCACCGGCGCGCGGTATTTGCGTCTCAGCCGGTTGATCTCGGCCAGACGGTCCTCGATCCGTTCCAACTCCCGCGGGTCGAAGTTCAGCCGATCCGCATACTGGCGGATCAAGGCCGCGGCTTCATCGATCTGTGCCGCTGATCCCTCCAGCAGCGTCACCGCCTCGGACAACGCGCCGTCGATGGCCGCCATTTCCCGCAGGCGCGGGAGGTACCGTCCCAGCGCTCCCACCACCGCGTTGTCGTCGTCATAGAGGAGGCCCTGGCCCTCCTTGCACGTCTCGTAGAGTCTCTCGGAATGGACGATCAGCCGCCGCCGGTCCAGCAACGCTTCTTCTTCGCCAGGTTCGAGCCCGCTGTCTTCGATCTCGCGCGCCTGAGCGCGCAGCAACGCTTCTTCCCGCGCCGCGTCCGCGAGCTTTTCCCGGAGATCGCATACCCGTTGCCAAGCGTCCGCCAACGCCGTGAAACGTTCCTTCATGGCGGTTGCCTTGGGCGCGAGGTCGCCGTGGGCGTCGAGCAGGGCCAGGTGGGTCTCGGTGCGCAGCAGCGTGTGCTGCTCGTGTTGCCCGTAGATATGGATCAGGCCGGCGCCGATCCCGGAAAGGAACGAACGCGGGGTCAGGCCGCCGTTCAGATAGATGCGGCCTCGGCCCCCGCGGGTGACCACTCGCCGCAGCACCAGCTCGTCGTCGTCGCAGCCGGCCGCCTCCAGGGCGCCGCGCGTGGGCGCCGGAAGGTCGCCGAACAGGGCCTCCACCGCGGCCTCGGTCTCCCCCGCGCGGATCAGGTCGGAGGACGCCCGACCTCCCAGGATCAGGTTCAGCGCGGCAAGGACCATGGTCTTGCCGGCGCCGGTCTCGCCCGTCACCACGTTCAGCCCGGGCCCCAGCTCCAGCTCGGCCTGATCGATGACGGCGATGTTGCGGATGCGGAGTTGCTGCAGCATGGATACCAACGCCGGGGTGACGCATTCAATCTAGTGTGGTGTCTGGTTAATACGCGTCATAATCTGCGGGTCTTTTCTGTGTTGAGATCGTTTTTTTGGGTTGTTTATCAATATTTTAGGGATATTCTCATTTCGTTCCGAACCTCCGATCCCCGCCACGTTCAGGACACGACCCTATCGCGAATCCCGCCGGAATTCAAAGCCCGGAACATGGCGTAACGCGGGTCCGACGACCGTCATCGCCACCCCGCGGCGAAATCGCGGTATGCCTTCAGCATGGCGCGGGCCTTGGCGATGCGGCGCTTGACGCGGCCGCGCATCCAGCCCCCCGGCCACCAGTCTTCCGCGACTCGTTCGGCGCCCCAGAGCAGCACCGCGATCTCGCGCCAGGTCAGCCCCTTCTGGTCGGTTTCCAGCACGGTCATCAGTTCCGCCCGTTTCCGTTCCCGTGAGCCCGCCCGCCGATCCCGTGCCGAGGGGACTGGCCCGAGCCCGGCGAAGGGCCCCCCGGAGACGCTCCACAGGTCGCCCAGCCTGTCGGACTTGAGGTGCGGGACACCCCCCAATGTTTTATTGGCTTCTGGAGGTTCGACGCATGGAGAGGGTTCTGTGTCGGTTCACCGTCGTGCGAAGGCAACTCGTCCTGGAGCCTGGGTCGGCCCCCTGGTGGGCCACGAGGCGTGGTCAATCTGATCGGCGCCACGACCATCAGGGACGGCTTGGCCATCCGCTCGGAGTGGAACAAGGGCACTGTCCGACCGGTCGGAAGGTGAGCGACGAGCAGACGGATATACTCTGTCCATCAAGCACGACGTATTCCTATTCCATGGAGAGTGGATATACGGCACTACAGCGGGGCTCCCAGACATCCGCAATTGACCAAATTAATTCGGCGAGACTCTTTTGGAGAGAGTTTCTCATCCGAGAGAGTAGTCCGAGGTGCTCGAACCGGTATCAGCTACAAGGGAGGCATCGAATGAGATTGGCACGGAGTCCAGGTCGTCTGCTCCGGGCGTTGATTCTGGCCGCGGCACTCATGGCCTTGTCCGGCTGCGGCGGCGATAGGTCAGCGCCGCCGCCTCCACCACCACCCCCGGACACCGGAGGTTTCACGCCGGACCGTGAACATCCGGTGGGTTTCCCGGCGACGTGGCACGGCGGCTCCGGCCAGGAGCGCAGGGTAGCGAGGGAGGAAGCGGCGAGGGTCACGGCGATGCACGGCCGAGGGGGGACCGGGGCGGGCGAAACGGTCGGGGTGTTCGACTCCGGGGTGAACTCCGACCATGTCGACTTGCGCGGGCAGTATGCCGCCAGTTGCTCCATGGGTCTGTGCAGCGGCGCGATGGGCAGCGACGACGACCGGCGTACCGAACTCGACAGGGCCGACCATAGTCCGCTGTACGACACCGACGGTCACGGCACGAACGTGCTCGGGGTTGTCGCGGCCAGCAGAAACGGGGCGGGGGTGTACGGCGTGGCCTACGAGGCCCGGATTGCATCCTACGGGAACTCGGCTCCGGTTCCCTGGGACGACGGGACATGCTCCGACTGCGGGCTCGGTGCACTCCAGCATTTGTGGGGCGGAGTCTTCGACCGGCAGACCGCTCGGGGAATTGACTGGATGCGGTCGCTCGGGGTCGGCGCCACGAACATGAGCTGGTTCCGAACCAAGTCGTGGAGCTTGGACCTTAACCTGACGGACGACTACGTCGGCCGCATCATGCCGAAGTCGCTGCCGGCGTTCCGGGCCTATGTGGAGGCGGGCGGTGTCGTCGTGTGGGCGGCCGGGAACAGCAGAAGTGTCAACCCGCACATGGAGGCGGTGCTGCCCAGGCACTTTCCGGACCTGGAGAAGGGATGGCTGGCGGTGGTGGGCATCGGCTCGGAAGGCCGCATAGCGGGGTATTCGTCGCTGTGCGGGGTTGCGGCCGACTGGTGCATTGCCGCGCCGGGATTGCTCCTCACGACCCGGCGCAGCGGACTTTGGGATTTCGCTGGAGGCACCTCGGTGGCGGCACCCTATGTCACGGCCGGTCTGGCGGCGTTGAAGAGCATGTTCCCGAACCTGAGCTACCACGACGTGCGCGCGCGCATTCTCGCAACGGCCGACAAATCCTCCCACTACGGCCAAAGGGAGATCTACGGACAGGGACGGCTCGACCTGGACGCCGCTTCGCGGCCGATGGGCGGCACGAACTTCGCGGTGGGCGCCATGGACGAGGGAGCGGTCGTGCCGACCGACGGGGCGCAAGTCGTGCTGCCGCGCGACGCGATCGAGCGGTACCTGGGCGGCCGGACCATCGTGGTTCTGGACGGTTTCCAGCGTGCGCCGTTCGAAGTCGGACTGGACGTCTTGGCCGAGGCGCGCGGTCCGTATCTCTCCATGGACGACCTCGACCTGGTGCCGCAGCGCCAACACTACAGTGAGCGGAACGGCCTGGGTACGGTTGCTGCCGACGGTTACGGCAGCCGGGCGGGTGGTCTCGTGGGCCAGCGCTCGTTCGTCGGAATCGGCCAGGGACGGGGCGTTGTGCAGAGTCTGGCGCATCTGGGCGGACCCGGGCTTCCGGTAAGCGGCTACCGGATGTCAGGAGAGGCGGCCGGGATCGCCTTGGGTTTCAGCGGCGAGCTTGGCCGCTGGCAGGCCGTGGCGGCGAGGGGCGTTCGGGAACGGGAGGCCGGGGGTGTCGGGATTTCGGGGTGGAACCCGCAGACGGTGCTGGCGGCGTCGTTCTCCTCGAACCGTTCAGGAGAAGCCGCCGGAGTTGACACGTTTGGCGTGGCCTTTGCACAGGAACTGCACCGGCCCATGGGCTGGCAAGGTTCGGGCGCCTTCGGCCTCAAGGGCGACAGCGTCGAGCTTGCGTGGAGACGCAATGTCATGGCCCGCCAGACGGTTCGTATCGACGTCACGAACCGTCTGGCGCATCTTGCGGTTCGGGGCGGGCCGCTGTTGCGCTTCGACGATGCACAGCTTGCTTCGGTGGACCTCGATGTCTCCTTCCGGCTCCACCGTTTCGTCACGGTCGGGGCGCGGCTGGGCGCCGAGCGGCCGGTCTCTTCGGTCGCGGGCCGCATTCGAGCGGCTACCGGTGTGGACGAGAGCGGCCGGATCGCCTATCGGGATGTCGTGCTGCGCGGCCGGGACCTCCTGTCCCTCAACAAGGCTGCGCTGACCGTCCGCCTGGCCGACGAATCGAGCGCGTCCGTCGCACTGGGCGTGATGGCGGTGCAGGACGGGTTCGGCCGGACGGAGACTCTTGCGGGAGTGCGGGTGGGGTTCGAATTCTGACCTTTTCACCGTCCGAGCCCGAGTTCCCGGTCCGGGCGCGATCCACGCCCGCCTCAGAACCTGCGGCTGTAGCGCACCAGCAGGGCGGCCTTGTTGTCTCCCCTGACGTGCCCGGCGTCACGCGAGGCGGTCACGGCTAGTGTGGTGTCTGGTTAATTCGCGCATAATCTGCGGGTCTTATTCGCCGTCGGCTGCGTTGCTCTTCCTCGCGTGGTACCCGCCACTGCTCGTCATCGCGCCTTGCCGACAACAAAAAATCCTCCGCAGATTATGACGCGAATTAACCAGACACCACACTAGCGCTCTCCCCACTTGAGTTTGTTGCGGAGTACGTCGAAATACGACCGCGTGGGAATACGCACGAGCGACACCGGCGACTTGTGCCGGCGCACCTCTACGCGGTCGCCGTTGTTCAACAGGATTCCCTCCTGACCGTCGGGGATCAGGATGACGGTGTCTCCGGACGATCTCAGGGTGGATCGGATGCGCGCGTCGCTGGCGATGACGATGGGCCGGTTGGTGGTCAGCGTGTGCGGGCAGATGGGACAGAGGATGATGGCGCTCATGGCCGGATGAAGAATCGGGCCTCCCGCGGCCAGCGAATACGCCGTCGATCCCGTGGGCGTGGAGATGATGAGTCCGTCGGCCCGGTAGGTGCACAGGTAATCGCTGCCGACGTAGGTTTCCAGATTGATGATCTTGGAACGGGCGCCCTTGGTGATGACCGCGTCGTTGAGGATACGGAGGTGCTGGACGCCGTCCTGGCCTTCGATGCTGACCTGCAAGGTCATGCGTTTCTCGATGGTGTAGTTCTCAGCGATGGTGCTCGTGAGGACTTCTTCGAGTTCGTCCAGCGCGATTTCGGTAATGAAGCCGAGGCCCCCGAGGTTCACGCCCACCACGGGCACCTCGGGCCGTTCCACCAGCCGGGCAATGCTCAGGAGCGTGCCATCTCCGCCCAGGACGACGATCAGGTCGGCGCGTTCGGCCATCTCCCCCTTGCGCGCGACGTTTCCGCCCACGGCGCCGTACTCCGCCTCGACGAGCACCTCCATGCCGCGGCCCTCCAGCCACGGTATGGTCCCGCGCATGATCGTCTCGGCCTTCTCCTCTCCGTACTTCGCGACGATTCCGACAACGTGGATCATGGTCTTGCGGCAGAAGTATCACAGGGTGGCCAAGGATGCCATCTTGTGTTTGAAGGTGGAATGGAAGCCCGCTTGAATCGTTCGCAGGATGTTTTCAGGGTTGGAGAGAAGGGACACCGCGATGGAAATACAGGAACTGCTGGAAGTGATGGCGGCGCGGCGAAGTGTGCGCGTCTACCGGAGCGGGCGGATCACCGACGAGCAGCTTGCGTTCATGTTCGAGGCGGCCCGGCTTGCACCGTCCGGGGCCAACAGCCAGCCATGGGAGTTCATCGTGACCCGCGACCGGGCCAGGATGCGCAAGGTGCGGGCCATCTATTCCGCCGAGTGGAATCAGCGCAAGCGCGAGGACCCGGTGAACTACAAGGGTCTCAAGAAGGATTACGTGGGCGACGTGAACGCCTTGGTCCTGGTGTGCGGCGACGCCCGCACCCGGCGGGTCTATCTCACCACGCGTCAGCCGTCGGATCGGGAGAAGCTCTTCCAGGCCAACGTGGCCAACGCGGTGGAACACATGATGCTGGCCGCCGCGACCATGGGCTTCGGCACGGTGTGGGTCTCGGTGCGCAAGGAGGTGGAGCCGGAACTGCGCGCGCTGTTCGAGGTGCCGCGTCCGCTGCGCCTGCTCTGGGTGATGCCCGTGGGGCGGCCGCGCGCCTGGCCCAAGCCCAAGCCGCGCCGCAAGGTCGACGACTTCGTCCACTGGGAAACCTACGACCGGAGCAAGCTGCGCCCTGAATCGCAGATCACGTCCTGGCCCAAGTCGTAGGACGTTACCGCGACGAACCCTTCGGATCATCGTTCCCGCGCCCTTTCCGTCACTCCGGCGAAACAGGCTGTGTCAAAACACCATCCGGAAGAGGGAGCGACCCCCGGAATCGTCATTCTCGCGAAAGCGGGAATCGGCGTACGTTGGGCGCCCGTTCACCTGTCCCGCAACGCGTTGAACACCTTCTCCGCCGTGATGGGCAGATCGAGAATGCGTATCCCCACCGCGGCCTCCACCGCGTTGGCGATGGCCGGGGCCGTGGGCACGATGCTCATTTCCCCAATGGCCTTGGCGTTGTAGGGACCGGGGCCGGTCTGGTCCTCCACCAGCACGGTCTCGAGCTGCGGCAGGTCCTTCACGCACGGCACGCAGTAGTCGCCGAGGTTGAGGGTGGTGACCCGCGGCCCGTCCTTGACCATCTCCTCCATGACCGCGTAGCCCAGCCCCTGCACGAAGCCGCCGTCGATCTGTCCCTGGTGGCCCAGGGGGTTGATGATCGTGCCGACGTCGTGGGCGGTCACCACTTTCTTCACGTCCACGACGCCGGTCTCCCGGTCCACCGCGACCTCTGCCACTTGCACGAAGAACGCCGGCACGGGCGAGCGCTCGGGCCGGTAGGACTTGTGCACCGACAGCGCCTTGTCTTCGGCGATGAGTTTTCCGGCCACGTCGGCGAAGGCCAGGGCCGCGCCGCTGGCGCTGAAGCGGCCGTCCGCCAGGGTCACCGCCTCGGGCCGGCAGCCGAGGGCCTGGGCGGCGGCCTCCGTCATCCGGTGGCGCAGCTCCTCCACCGCTTCCACCAGGCCGCGCCCCACCATGGCGGTGATCTTGCTGCCGCCGGGTTCGGCATCGGTGTCAAAGGTATCGGTGTCGCCGCGCGCCACCTGCACCCGGTCCGCCGGCAAGGTCAGCATCTCCGCGGTGATCTGGCGCAGCAAGGTATGCGTGCCGGTGCCGATGTCGGGGATGGCGGTGAGCACCGTGACCCCGCCGCTGGCGTCGCAGGTCAGCTCCAGGTTCACGGTGCCGCTGCCGCCGGTGTGGCGAAAGGAGAGGGCCATGCCCCGGCCGGTGTCCGGGCTGGCGGGAACGTCGTTCCAGCCCGCCGCCTCGAGCGCGGCCTCGATGGTTTCGCGGCAGCGGATCTTCTGCATGCCGCGCTTGTTGGGCAACGTGTCGCCGTCCTGCATCAGGTTCTTCAGCCGGAGCGCCACCGGGTCCATGTCGAGTTTCCGCGCCAGCATGTCCAGCAGCGACTCGATGGCGAACACGGTCTGAGGCTGCCCCGGCGACTTCATGTAGCCGCCGGGCACGCTGTTGGTGTAGACGTTGCGCGTGCGGATGGCGTAGTGGGGGATACGGTAGGCATTGACGATGAACGTGCCGTCGATTTCCGAGGGCTTGAAGCCCGAGTAGGCGCCGCTGTCGAAGTCGATGTCGCTGTCCAGGGCCACCAGGGCGCCGTCGCGCTTCGCCCCGAGCTTGACGCGCATCACCGAGCCGTGGCGCGGGTCGCCGGCCATCAACTCCTCGGTGTAGTTCATCACCATCCTCACCGGGCGCCCCGCGGCCTTGGCGAGGTAGTAACAGACCGGCACGTCCATCTGGGAGCCCTTGCCGCCGAAGTCTCCACCCAGGGCCACGCCATGCACGTGGATGTTCGCCTCTTCCAACGCCAGTTGCGCCGCCAGCATCTGCTTGAGCCGGAACGGCGCCTTGCACGACGCCCATACGTCGATGCGCCCGTCGTCCGCCGCCGACACCACCGTGGCGTGGGGCTCCAGGTAGACCTGGTGCACCCCCGGCGTGCGAAAGGTGTGCTCCACGACCACCTCCGCCTCCGCCATCCCCCGCGCCGCATCGCCGGCTGTGTGCTCTTTGAGAGAAAGCGCGTTGGGCCGTTCTTCCGGCCGGCCGGGAACGCCCGCATAGTCCGCCAGCTCCTCGTGGATCACCGGAGCCCCGTCGGCGAGAGCCTCCTCAATGTCCGCCGCCGCGGGCAACTCTTCGTATTCCACCTTGATGAGCCCCAGCGCTTCCTCCGCCGCGTCGAGGGTGTCCGCGGCCACCGCCGCGATCTTGTCGCCGATGAAGCGTACTTTGTCCCGCGCCAGCACCGGCAGATCCTGCAGGCTCACGCCCACGCGGAAATCCGGCACGTCCGCCCCCGTCAGCACCGCCCGCACCCCCGGCACCTGCCGCGCCCGCGATGCGTCCACCCGCACTAGCCGTGCATGCGCCAGCGTGCTGCGCAAGCACTTGCCCCACAGCGCTTCCGGCACGTCCACGTCCGCCGTGTACACCATCCGCCCGGAAACCTTGTCCGGACCCTCTACGCGCCCTACCGGTTGCCCTACGACCTTGAGATCCATGATTGCTCCTGTGCCTGGTGTCTATGGCGCCGGAAACGGGCAGGCGAGTCCGGCTGAAGTGGGTGGCCGATCCAGAGGATCACGCGCGGCGATGTGTCGCGACCCATTCCTGAAGCGCTTGATCGATCCGCGTCTGCCATCCAGGACCGCCTCAATAAACAGTGTCTGTCAACGGCATCAGTGTCTAACAGCATTTTCGGCGGGTCACCCTGAGTGTTCGGCGATCACGGGACGGGGCTCATTCAGCGACACGGTTTCCGCGGTTCATCCCCGCGTGTGCGGGGAACGCCGATTATGCACGGCTTTCCACTGCTTTAGGGAAAGTCTTAACAACCTCGATTTTGGTGGGCGCGGGGAAAACGTCCGAACAGTTCAACCCCCGGGACCGGGGATAAGGGTTCCGGGGCCTCGTTTTATGACCAAACCGCAGGTATTTCGCCCTCCCTTGCCGCAGCGGGCGGACCGGTCCCGCCTCAGGACCTCAAGCGTAGCGCCCTGCGATGAGCAGATTGGTGAACCCGAGCAGTACGGCGATGCGCTGGGTGTTCTTCCACAGCCCGCGGTAGCGCACCTTGGCGTAGCCGAAGTGGCGCTTCACGTACAGAAAGGGATGCTCCACCTTGGCCCGCACCGACGCCTTGCGCTTCTCCGCCGCTTCTTCCGGTCCGATCTTCTCCAGCTTCCGGCGCTGGCCCGGCTTCATCGCCACCTGCCAGTCCACCTGCGCGTCCCGGTTCTCCTCACGCTTGCCCACCCCCTGGTAGCCCGTGTCCCCACACCTGCTCCTCGTCCCCGTGCCGTAGCGCGTGCGCCGTCGCCACGTCCGACACGTTGGCCGGCGTCGTCTCCAGGCTGTGTGTCAACCCCGACTCCGCGTCCACTCCGATATGCGCCTTCATCCCGAAGTACCACTGCTTCCCCTTCTTCGTCTGGTGCATCTCAGGGTCCCGCTCCCCCTTGAGGTTCTTCGTCGATGACGGCGCCGCGATGATGCTCGCGTCCACGATCGTCCCCGTCTTCAACCGCCGCCCCAACGAGGCCAAGTGCGCGTTGATCTCCTCGAACAGCTTCTCCCCCAGTCCGTGCTCCTCCAGCAGGTGACGAAAATTCAGGATCGTTGTCTCGTCCGGCAATGGTCCCGAAAGCCGCAGCCCCACAAAGCGCCGCACCGACTCCACCTCGTATAAAAGGTCTTCCATCCCAGGGTCGCTCAGGTTGTAGAACAACTGCACACAGTGCACCCGCAGCATCACCCCCAACGGGTCCGGCCGCCGTCCACGTCCCGCCTTCGGCTAAAATGCCTCTATCCGCTTCTCCAGACGCCTCCACGGTATCAGCCCCTCCATCTTCTCCAAAAACTCCTCCCGCCGCGTCCGACGCTTCTTCCCATCATGTTCCAGCTCCGCGAAGCTCGCCTGTCTCATCGTTCCCCCTCCATGCCCTGCCGTTTTCGCCATAATGACATGTGAAAGGTCTCTTGTTTAGATCTTCCCTAACATCCTTGTCTCCCATCCGTGCATCGGTTCGCCGCGCCATTCCTGTTGGCTTTTGCCAACAGACTGGCCCGACGTACACCTCCTCGCAATCTTCTATGTGGGACATTTTCGATTGACACAAATGGGACATTTACAGTTGTCCGCTACACTTCCCTTGGGAGTCTCTCCAGTCTCTGTGGCATGCGTGTCCTCGACGCGTACCGGATGCCTCGTTCCCTTTGGGGGGTCACCGAACGTCCGTCCATCGCCGTCAACCCGACAGAGGCATGTTAACGTACCCACCTCGTTGAGGATCTGAAGCAACGGCTTATTTGGCTTCCTCAAGTGCCTCAAGTAAATTTGCGGTGGGCGCCAGTGATTCCCGAAGCAGAGATTCGAGGAGGCGCTGGTGAGCGGAGGCTGTTGCAGCAAGACGTGTATCCAGACGGTCGCAGAGGGTCATGAGTTCATCGACCTTGGCGACGATGCGATGCTGTTCGGCTAGGGGTGGGAGGGGAAACGGTGAGTTTGCGAAGTGATCTCTTGGCACGCGTTTTTGGCCCGCTGTACCAGTCATTCTCGTGACGCCAGTCTCAATGAAAAATGGGGTCTTTAGAAACAGCAGGATGTAGTCCGCGTCCATACAGATGGGGCGGACAACATGAAGCTCGGTCGTGCCGCTCCCGACGCCACCTGTCAGATCGCGGAAAACGACGGACTTGCCATTCTCAAAGCATGGCGTGATCTTCGCCAGCGCAACGTCTCCGTCAGCGAAATGAGTGTAACCCCTCTTTATCTCGCCCCACGGGCGAGTCTGATGAGTATTGGAAGCACGCCAATCTCGCGGAATCAAAGGCATCGGAACGAAGGACGCCACATGATCGTCGGCAAAATCATTGCGCGGACTAATCAAGCCAAGTTCTGCGATCTGCGTCCAAGTCCAACCTCTGGGAAGAAAAAACGGCAAATCATCGCAGTCAGCCTGTACCGAAGCTTTCGGCATTCCAGTCGTGCACGCCTTCACCAGTCTCGCCTTCTCCACCGCTATCCGTTCCAGCAACTCCGCCGCCGGTTCGTCCGCCGGATCCTGCTCTACTAGTTTGCCTCGCACGGCGAGGTCGAAGATGACTTGGCGAAGGTGTTTGATTTGGTTGATACGCGCTGTATGTGCGGGGAAGGCATCGATGGCGAAACGAGCGTGGGAGCGAAGAGTCTCATCATCCGCTTCAGGTGCACTCAAGCGGCCAAGACTAGATTTGGTCAGCCGGTCGCGGGTCTCCGCGCGTGTGGCACGGGCTTCTTCCAATTCGTCGCAGAGGGTCATGAGTTCATCGACCTTGGCGACGATGCGATGCTGTTCGGCGAGGGGTGGGACCGCGACAGCTATCCGATCCATTTTGTTCTTCGGGAGGCCACCGCGTCCCGCGCCGGTCTGTTCATCGACGATGAAGGACTGGAAGTAGGGTGACAGCACGAGTTTATGAAGAAAGTCGGCCATTTCGAGAACTGCTGGGCGGATTATGGCGACGTGCTGGTTAAGGTTGGCCTTCCCAAACTCGTCAGGTACGCGACAGCACCGACCCATGGAACCACCAGTTATGTTCAGGAGAAGGTCTCTCGGTTGGACAGCGGTCCCCGCCATACGAGCGTGAACGCCAGGTTCAATTCGGGCTACTTCGTCGAGTCGCAGGCAGTCGTCATACACATTTTGAGAACGAAGAAACAGAATTCCATTGTCCTTGTATACGCTTTTGCCACCGCGTGGGGTACTACCAGAACCGGTTTTGGTGCAAAGCTCCCCGAGCCGGTTCCAAAGCCAACCCGCAGGAAGAACAAACGGGATTTCCTGCGCGGCGAGCGGTTTGACATGGTGCCGAACTCTCAGTCGTGCTTTTTCCTCCGCTATTCTCTTGAGCAACTCCGCTGCCGGTTCATCCGCCAGATCCTGCGCCAACAGTCTTCCTCGCACAGCGAGGTCGAGCACGAAACGACGCAGGCGGGGAATGGCGTCGGGCGCTTCCGCCACCCGATCATACAGGGCTAGCAAGCGTTCGGCGTTCATGGCATCGGCGGTCCCAACTCGGCGAGCATCTCCAGCACGATCCGACGCAGGTCGGGAAGGTGGTTGTCGGTATAGTCCCAGACGCGCTCGGGCAGCACGCTGGCGTAGCCGTGGATCAACAAGTTGCGGAAGTCGATCATCCGGCGGTACCAGGGAATCTGACCGGCGATGTCTGGGCGGGCCCTGTGAAGGCGGTTTAACGCTTCGCCAATGATCTCGAACTTCCGTTCGACCGCGGCTTGAGTCAGCGCGTCGCCGGCGTAGGAAACGCTGTCCAGACCGTGCGTGAAGCGTTGGATTTCCGCGCCCGCCTGGTCGATGTCCGTCAGCAGAACGCGACGGTCAGGACTCATAGACAACCTCGCGCGACCGGTCTATGGCGGCGCGCAGATACGGGTTGCGGACGATGCCCGACTCGACGAGATCGACGGAGCGGCCCAAGGTGTGGCGCAAGGCGTCGGCGAGGTCGAAGAATTGGTGGAAGGGCCGCAGGTCTCCGTCGGGGTTGAACTCCACAAGGAAGTCGACGTCGCTGGTCTGTAGATCGAAGTAAGCGCCGCGCGCGGCGGATCCGAAGACTTCGAGGCGCGCTACCCCGTGGCGACGGCAGAGTTCCGCCAACTTTTCCTTCTTGTCAGCGATGGCGGCGTGCATGACCAACTTTTCCAGGCTGAAGGCGATGGTGGTCCTTCTTTGATTTCATCGTAGCAACGCCTCCGCCAAGGCTTCCTTCAACTGGTTTCGTATCGATGTCACATCGGCCTCTGCGGATTCCAGTTCTGCGAGAAGTGTCTCGGGATCTTCGTAGTCTGGGCCCTCGGTTTGAGGATTCTTGATGTCGAGATTGTAGCCGCGCTCATTCACCTCCTTGGCTGTGACCTTCCATGCACGGCCGCCTTCCTTGCGGCCCTTGCGTTTCGCTCCGCCCCACCACGCGGCACAGTCGGCCAGATGCTCCAGCCGGATGGGCCGGGTCATCGAGTAGTGCTTTTGTCCTTCGGGGACGCGGTGCTCCCAGAACCAGACATTCCTCGTAGGTCCGCCCTTTTCGAAAAACAACAGGTTTGTACCGATGGAAGCGTAGGGGCGGAACACCGAGTTCGGCAGGCGGACGATGGTGTGAAGGTTGCACTCTTCCATCAGATGCTCCTTGAGCCGGGTCTTGACGCCTTCGCCGAAGAGCGAGCCATCGGGCAGCACCACCGCGGCCCGTCCGCCGGGCTTGAGAAGGCGGATGATCAGCGCGAGAAACAGATCGGCCGTTTCGCGGGTCTGGAAGTGTGTTGGGAAGTTGGACTCGATGCCCGGTTCCTCCTTGCCGCCGAACGGCGGATTGGTCAGCACGATATCCACGCGCTGGGCTTGGCCCCAGGAGACGTAGGGTCGCGCCAGGGTGTTGTCGTGACGCAGGAAAGAGGGCTCCTCGATGTGGTGCAGAAGCATGTTGGTGACGGCGAGCATGTGCGGCAGCGGTTTCTTCTCCATAGCGCGAAGGGATGCATGCATCCGCGCCTCGTCTTCCGGTCGCTTGATGTAGCGGTCGCGCATGTGGCGGATGGCGCAAGTGAGGAAGCCGCCAGTACCGCAGGCGGGGTCGAACAGCGTCTCGCCCGGTTTGGGGTCGACCATCTCCACCATGAAAGATGTGACCGCGCGCGGGGTGTAGTACTCCCCGGCATTGCCCGCGGATTGCAGGTCGTTGAGGATTTGCTCGTAGATGTCGCCGAAGTGCTGACGCTCGGCGAAATTGTTGAAGTCGATGTCGTTGATCTTGTTGACCACCTGCCGGATCAACTGGCCGGATTTCATGTAGTTGAAAGCGTCCTCGAAGACATCCCTTACAACCCTTGCGCGCGGGTCGTTCCCTGCCGGAAGCTCCTTCAGTGCCGGAAAGAGGTTCGCGTTGATGAAGGTCGCCAACTCGTCCCCGGTGATCCCTTCCGGATCGGCGGCCCAGTTGCGCCATCGCACCCGGTCGGGAACAGGTGAACGGTAGCATTCCTTCAGTAATTCAAGCTCCCGGTCCTGATCGTCGATGATCTTGAGGAAGAACATCCAACATAACTGGCTGATGCGTTGCGCATCGCCATCGACACCCACGTCCTGACGCATGATGTCCTGAATCGTCTTGACAAGAGTGCTGACGGCCATTTCCTATGCGGTCTCCCTGTAGAGTGATGACTGCAGGTCGTGGACGGCGCGCAGGTACCCGGGCCTGTCGCCAAAGGCTCCGATCAATTCCACCGGGGTGCCAAGCGTGTTGATCGGCGGGATTCTGAGCACGTTGGTGTCGTCGAGTTCCAACACGCCTTCGTCGGCGTACTTGTCGAGCAGCGCATCGAGCACGGTGCGGGCCTGTTCTCCGTACTTCCTGAACACGTCGCGTTTCCTGACGTTGTCAGCGCGCTCTCGGCGAGTCAGCGGTCTCGCATCGAACGCAACATGACAGATGAGGTCGAAGGGGTCGAGGTCCTTGCCCAACTCCTCGGCGATGACGGCCAGTGGCAACCCCCCGGCCGCCATCTCATCGATGATCGCCTGTTTGCGCTCGGCACCGTTCCATCGCCTCAGGAAGTCGTCAAGGCTTGCGAAACGCTTGCGTAGTGCCTTCCGGGTAAAATCGCGAAGCGACTCGGTGACCAGGCCGCCGTGCTCGTCAAGATACTCCACCCGTTCGGCGACGATGGTCGCGCTCACGTCGTCGACATAGATCTTCTTGCGCGAGCCGTCTCCAATGGGTGGAAAGTTGGCATCAACTACGACCGTCGTGCCACCGCGGTCGTTTTTAGGAGACTCGGAAAACGTATCATCGTACTGGACCAACGTGGCTTCGGGCGGATCGACGGGCTCGCCCTTCCCGGGCTCGTAGACCTGCACCGGCTCGTCATCGAACTCCGGATCGGCGAAATGACTGGTCGCGCCGCGGAAGTCGATCAGAGTGAAGTAAAGCTTGCCGGTATCCTCGTGCACGCGGGTGCCACGGCCGACGATCTGCTTGAATTCGGTCATCGAGCCGACTTCACGGTCGAGCACGATGAGCCGACATGTCTGCACGTCCACGCCCGTGGACAGCAGGCGGGACGTGGTGACAAGAACGGGGTGTTTCGATTCCGGATCGATGAAGTTGCCCAACTCGGCCTGTCCCTCAGCATCGCTGCCGGTGATACGCATGACGTACCGGGGGTTCTCGTCCATGAGGTCGGCGTTCTCGTTGATCAGCCCTTGGCGCATGCGCGCCGCGTGTTCCTGATCGACGCAAAAGATCATGGCCTTCTGGAATCGGTCTCCGCTCTCCTTCAGGAACTGCGTAACCTTCCGCGCCACCAAGTTGGTGCGCCCGTCGATGACAAGCGTGTGGTCAAAGTCCTTGGTGTTGTAGATGTGGTCGTCGACTTCCTCGCCATACCGGTCGAGCTTCCCCTTTTCCGGCCGGTAGCCTTCGACGTCGCGGTCGATATGAACCTTGACCACCTTGTAGGGCGCGAGAAAGCCGTCGTGGATGCCTTGTTTCAACGAGTAGGAGAACACCGGCTCTCCGAAATACGCGATATTGGAAGCGTATCGCGTCTCTTTCGGCGTCGCGGTGAGTCCGATCTGGGTGGCGGAAGAGAAGTACTCAAGAATCTCGCGCCAAGCCGAGTCCTCGTCGGCGCTGCCCCGGTGGCATTCGTCGATGACAATCAGGTCGAAGAATCCGGGAGAGAACTCACGATATATTTTCTGATTTTCGTCCGGCCCGGTGATTGCCTGATAAAGACCCAGATAGATCTCGTAGGACGTATCGACTCGGTGCACGCCGTGGTCATCGCACCATATGGTTTTCGCTTGAGTAGAAAGCTTCGTCATCGCTCTGCCGAAGGGCCGAAAATCGTTCACCATGGTCTGATCGACGAGCACGTTGCGGTCGGCGAGGAAAAGGATGCGCTTCCTGTGTCCGGCCTTCCACAAGCGCCAGATGATCTGGAACGCCGTGTAGGTCTTGCCGGTGCCGGTGGCCATGACCAAGAGGATGCGATCCAGCCCCTTGGCAGCGGCCTCAATGGCCGCGTTTATTGCGATGACTTGGTAGTACCGAGGCGCCTTGTCGCCGCCGTCCTCATGGTAGTCCTGAAGGACGAGGCCTTCGGCTTCCGGACCCAGGGCCTTCCAGGCGCGGTAGCGCGTCCACAGCTTGTCAGGCGACGGGAAATCGTCCAGCGAGAGGTGCGTCTCTCGCGGGTTGGCGTTGCCGGTGCAGTCGTGAAACAGGAAACCGTCGCCGTTGGATGAGAACACGAAGGGAACGTTCAGTGTTTCGGCGTAGTCCAGCGCCTGCTGTATGCCGCCGCCGACGCTGTGGGAGTTGTCCTTGGCTTCGATGACCGCAAGGGGAAGGTTGGGTTTGTAATATAGAACGTAGTCGGCGCGCTTGGCTTTCCCGCGTGACACCAGCTTGCCGCGGACGATGATGCGACCCTTGGTGAAGCTCACCTCTTCGCGGATTTGAAGCATCTCATCCCACCCGGCTCGACGCAGGGCAGGTGTGATGAACTTCGTGCAGATGTCTCGTTCCGAGAGGCTCCGCTTGTCCATGATTTTCAACCGTCGCTCAAGTTCGGAAAGAGACGTTCTCGGGCTTGGACGCGAGGGCGACCCTTCAAAAGCAAAGCGTATAGACGCTGTTCTTGCCGTCGTAGAGCAACATGCAGCGAGATAAGACATCCCGGCCTATGAGGACCTGGAATCCTTGATGATCAAGTTGCGATTCGGCGACAGGCAGATTGGGAATCCAGCACGGGACTTCCTGCGTTGTCGAGAAGATGGCCAAGCTGACGTCATAGAGGTCGACCTCTATGGGGTTCGGACCCGTCGATGGTGTGCTGATGCTCTGCTTCCCTACCGGAATCAGACCAAGCCGCTGGACGATTCCGGGGTCGATACAGGTGCAACTGGCACCTGTATCGACGATGCCCTGTACGGACAGTGGCTGAGGAACAGGACTCTGCGATCTTTCCAGGGCCTCCTGGTAGCCAACGCTCACGCCCAACCGTACGTTCAGGAGAAGGCCGACGGACTCTATTCGACGGCTGAAGTAAGGCATGGAGCGAATCTGGAGACGAAGTGTACTTCGTCGATGGCGCTGACCTGTTTTACGAGAAAGGACCCGGGTTTGAATCGCCGATAGCCTTCCCGGAGAGCGTCGTCGAAACTTGAGAAGAAGCCGACGACATCCTCCTTCTGAATCAAGGTGTACTGTCCATGGTGTTCCTGAACGCGGTCGTGATCCGCCATAAGCTTCCGATATCTTGCCATTTCCATTTCCAGCGCCATGATCGCACCTCCAGTAGTGGATCTCCTTTCCTTGGACACATTTTGCTGACAACCCTCTTGCCCTGCCACGAAGCTGTAGTTTCGCCGTTCGTCCAGGAGAAGGCAAGGACCCGAGTTTTCCGAGGAGAGGGAGCTGAACCGGCGTTTTGGGGAGATCGGGGCTTGATGTGCCCCGGCTTGCGGACAGTCAGGCGGGGCCTGGACCCGGCGCGGGCATCACACGGGTGTGCGAGCGAATGGAGACAGTGCGCCGCGCCGGGTCCGGGAGGTTTGTTCGGGAGGGCTGGAAGTCTAGTGGCCCTTGGTCTTGGTGGAGACGCCGACGAAGGCCACCTTGGTGGGTTTGCCGGCGACGTTCCAGCTTTCGACGACCTTGAGGTTCTGGCTGTTCAGTTGCAGAACCTTGCCGCCCACGGAGTCGGTGATGAAGACGGCTCCGGGAATGGTCACGACGTGGGGGCGCGCCCAGAAACCTGCCTCCACCGGAGTGGTCAGGAAGTCGCGCGCGGACGCCAGCAGGTCGAGCTTGTGGGCATCGTACATGCGTAGCTCGCCATCGCTCATCACCACCAGCAGCGCCTTGCCGTCGTGACTCACCGCGGCGTTGATGGGTTTCATGGCGTCCGAGGCGGGGATCAACTGCTTCATGGCGCTTGCCTTGGGGTCCACGACGTACAGGCCCACCGCGGAGCCGAGAGCGAAGAAGCGGTCCATGCCGGGATAACCCCAGACCGTGGTCAAACGAAAGTCTTCGGGTTCGCCTTCCGGCGCGGAGATGAACGCCCCTTCGTACTTCCCGTGGTCCGCCTTCACGACCAGGATACCGCCGCGGCAACCGAAGGCCGCGACATGGCCGTTCCCTGCGTCGCCGTGCAGATCCTTGCAGCCTTCCTGGCTATGCAGCACCTTGCCCGACAGATCCACGATCTTGGCGCCGATGGGCAGACGGTAGTCCTTGGGGTTGGCGGCAAAGTCGGGGTGTTGGATGCTGAGCGCGAACAGGTCATGGGCCAGCGGCACCGCCGCACCGTGGTGGGCCCCGGCGTTGAGCTTGGGCGGCTTGTGCCGAGCGCCGTTCTTTTCCAGTTCTTGCTCGTTGAGTAGCACGACGTCACCGGAGCCGTCGTAATAGATGGCGGCCCACTTGCCGGCGACATACAGGTGCACCGGGCGGTCGCCGCTCAGGTCCAGGTCCAGGCGCTTGAGCGGCCCGGCCACCAGGTCGTAGTGGTCACCGTGCTTTTCCAGGTAGATGCCGCCGTCGAAGACATGCACGTTGTTGGCATCGCTGGACACCGCGACGGCGAAGCGCCCGTTCTTGGTGGGGTAGATGCGCCCGGCCCGGGAGCCCATGTCGAAGGCGTCCTGTTCCACGCCGCCGGCCTTCAGGTCGATGACCGACATCTTGCTGCTCTCGCCGTCGCCCACGAGCAGCCGGCCCGAGATGGGGGTCCGCTTCGCGGCAGGGGTGGCCTGGGTCGCCGCAACCGCGGTGCTGGCGACGGTCACGGAGCGCTCCGTGGGCGCAGCGGCGGAAGAGGACAGACCCGGTTCCGGAGCCGCTGTGGCCGGGTTCGCGGCAAGCAACAGGGCTACTGCAACAAACAGGATGACAAGGGGATTCCAGTTGCGGATTCGCATGGGTGCGTGTGTTCCTTTCGAGTAGAATTGCCGATAATGATTTAGCTTTATCATATTATAAACTGTTGTCAAGCTCTCGTCCCGTTTCCGCAAGATCCTGAGTTGCAGCGAACTCGTGCTTGCCGGTCACGGCCGGCAGTTGTAGAGTTGTTTCCTGAAGAAAGGAGGGTCCCAATGAAGGAAGCCCGATGGATGCTGTTCGCTATCGCTTTGGGAGTGGTGGCCTTGGCCGGGAGCCTTTCCGGCTCCGAAGTGCTTTGGCCGCAGGTTGCTGGCGCCGAGATCCCGTGGCCGATGATGGCGGGTGCGGAGATCCCGTGGCCGATGGTCGCCTGAGCCGGGATGCCCCGCCTTTGTTCATCGACGAGCTGGCCTGAAGCCATCATGGTTCGCCCTTGGGCGGGCTTGGAGACATCGACGCAATGACGCGGGCCGGGCATTGCCCGGCCTGCTGACATCAAGGTGTTCGGACGCAGGAGGATTTGTCCATGGAATATGATCTGCTGGTACGCGGCGGGCGCGTGGCCGATGGTTCGGGGCTGCCGTCCCATACGGCGGACGTGGGCGTGAAGGATGGCAAGATCGCAGCGGTGGGGCGCCTCAACGGTTCGGCCAGCCGCACCATCGATGCGGCCGGGCTGGTGGTGTCGCCGGGGTTCATCGACCACCACACCCACATGGACGCGCAGATCCTGTGGGACCCCTACGGCACCTCCGAGCCGCAGCACGGCATCACCTCCATCGTCATGGGCAACTGCGGGCTGGCGCTGGCGCCGGTGAGCGACGGCGGCGAGGACGCCCTGGTGAAGAGCTTCGTGCGGGTCGAGGCGATCCCGCGTTCCGCCCTGGAGAAGGGCGTGACCTGGGGCTGGCACAGCTACGGCGAGTACCTGGATGCCCTGGAGGGCCGGCTCGGCATCAACGCCGGTGGTCTGGTGGGGCACATCGCGGTGCGCCAGAACGTCATGGGCGAGGAGTCGGTGGAACGCAAGGCCACCGCCGCCGAGGTGCAGACCATGAAGCGCCTCGTGCGGGGCGCCATGGACGCGGGCGCGCTGGGGTTCTCCACCAACCGCAACGAGCGCCACATGCGCGAGGACGGCAAGCCCGTGGCCAGCCGGCTGGCGGACAACGAAGAACTCTACGCCCTGTGCGACGTGCTCGGCGAGATGAACAGCGGCATCATCGAGACCATTCTCGGCCGCAACAAGCTGGAGCACTTCGACATCTATCACGACCTGGCCAGCCGGACCCAGCGGCCCATCATCTGGCAGAGCGTGCATCACCGCTGGGCCGAGCCCACGCTGTGGCAGGAGCAACTGGACGCGGTGTCGCGCATCTTCCAGGACGGCTACCGCGCCTACGGCTTGACCCAGACCGTGCCGCTGGTAAGGCATTTCAACCTGCAGAACGCGCAGCTCTTCGACGAGTTTCCCACCTGGAAGAACATCATGTTCCTGCCGGTGGAGGTGCGCCAGCAGGCCTTTGCCGATCCGGCCACCCGCGTGAAGCTGCGCGAGGACCTGAACACCACGCGCATGACCAACTTCCACCGGCGCTGGGACATCGTGCAGGTGGAGAAGGTCGTCAAGGAAGAGAACAAACGCTACGAGGGCAAGAGCGTGGCGGACATGGCGGCCATGCGCAATCAGGATCCCGTGGATGCGTTCCTGGACCTGTCGCTGGACGAGGGGCTGCTCACCACCTTTCAGAACGCCAACACCGGCGGCGATGCGCAGGCCATGGGCGAGATCCTGCGCAGCCCCTACGTGCTGGTGGGCACCTCGGACGCCGGAGCCCATGTGATGTACGGCGCCGACTTCGGCTACGGCACCACGCTGCTGGGCCTGTGGGTGCGGGAGCGTGGCCTGATGACGCTGGAGGAGGCCGTGCACAAGCTCACTTTCCACGTGGCCTCGGTCTACGGCCTGGAAGGCCGGGGACTCATCCGGCCGGGCTACGCCGCGGACCTCACCCTGTTCGATCCCGACACGGTGCGCGCCTACGAGCCCGAATGGGCGGAGGACTACCCGGCCGGCACCAAGCGCCTGATCCAGCGTTCCGACGGCATCCACTACACCATCGTCAACGGCGGCGTGATCTACGAGGATGGCCGCCTGAGCGGCGACCTGCCGGGCCAGGTGCTGCGCGGCTCCGGCTACGCGCCCAGCTCGGCCGCGGCGGCTTAGGGGCTTTGGGGAGTGCGCGTCCTGCGCGTCGCTCCGTTGGTGCGGAGCCACGCGCAGGACGAACGGGAAAAGCTCCGGCAGGGCCGTTCCCTGACCCGGTTCCTGATGCAGTTCGGATCTCGTGCAGGGCGGCCGGCCGGTCGCCCTTGCGCGCTCCATGGCAGGGAATCAAATCGGAGGAAGAGCGTGGGAGTGACCTACATACCGGTGGCGCGCGCGGACGAACTGGAGCCGGGCGAGCGCAAGGCGGTGGAGTTGAACGGGCGTGCCCTCGTGGTGACGCGGCTGGACAACGACTACTTCGCGTTTTCGCGCTACTGTCCACACGAGAGCGCGGACCTGATGAACGGCCCCATCCTCGCGGGCAAGGTCCGCTGCGACAACCATGGCTATTGTTTCGACCTCGACTCCGGGGAGTGTGTGCTGCCCAAGGGCGGCGATCCGCTGACCGTGCTGCCGGTGGAGAAACGCGGAGAGGAACTCTGCATCCGCATCGAGTGGTAGCGGAAAGTGTTAGCCGGTCGATTCGAAGATAACGTCGTAGCAAGTGATCCCGTTGATGCGGCAAGACCGGCAAGTCCGGTCGCCACAAGCGCACAGCCTGTTGTGGAAGCGCTCAGGTGAACCGCATTGGTAAGGCGCATTGGTACATGGGTAGCTTGATGCCGGGGTCATCGGCTCCCTGCCGAATCCGGTGCACCGTCTCGTACCTTTTCTCCACGACGACATGACGCGATTCGATGCGATCCTGCTGATCGCTTTTGGCGGACCCGAGAATCCCGGCGAAATACGTCCGTTCCTTGAGCGTGTGACCGAGGGGCGGGGTATTCCGCGGGCGCGCCTTGAAGCGGTCGCGCACCACTACGAGCTGATCGGCGGTCGCTCGCCGCTCAACGAGTTGACGCGCCGGCAGGCTCGAGGGTTGCGCGAACGGCTCCGGCGGGACGGCCGCGCCACGCCCGTCCACGTCGGCATGCGCAACTGGCGCCCGTTCCTGGACGAAGCACTGGAGACGCTCGCGGCCGGCGGCTGCCGGCGCGTGCGCGGCATCGTTCTGTCCGCCTTTCAGACGGAGGCATCCTGGGGCCGCTATATCGACAGCGTGGAGGCCGCGCGCGCGGCATTGGGGGAACGGGCTCCCGTGGTGGAGTACGCCGAACCGTGGGCCGACCATCCCCTGTTCATCCGCGCGGTGGCCGACTGCGTCGCGGCCACCCTGGAAACGCTCCCGCCCGCGTCTCGGAGCGCGCCATTGATTTTCACCGCCCACAGCATTCCCCGGTCCATGGCCGACGTCTCGCCCTACGCGGAGCAGTTCGCCCGAGCCGCACGGCGTGTAGCCGAGGAGGCAGGCTGCGCGCGTTGGGAGTTGGCGTACCAGAGCCGCAGCGGCAACCCCAGGGACCCTTGGCTCGGTCCCGACGTGTGCGTGGTGATCGAGGAACTCGCCCGCGCCGGCGAGACCGCGGTGGTCCTGGTTCCCATCGGTTTCGTCTGCGATCACGTCGAGGTGCTGTACGACCTCGACGTCGAAGCCCGCGGGCGGGCTCTCGATCTGGGAATGGCTTATCACCGGGCGCCCGCGGTGAACGACCACCGGCTGTTCATCGAAATGCTTGCGGATCTGGTGGAGGAGCCCGAACCATAGAGGCTGGACGCCGGACCGCCGCCCCGCATTGACCGTGCCTGTTCCTGCCTATAGGATGGCGTTGCGGTCGGCGCTGGTGTGCCGCTGGTGTGCGGCCGCGGGGAGGGGATCATGTTCTGCCGATTCCTGAATGTATTTGCGGCAGCGGTGGTTGCGGCGCTGACCTGCGTTGCCGTCTCTTTCGCGGACGACTCCAGGAGGGTCCGGGTTGCGTTCGCGGGTTTCGGGGCCGGCACCGTGGTCACCTGGATCGCCAGGGACACCGAGCTCTTCGCCAGGTACGGCCTCGATATCGATCCGGTGTACATTGACGGCGCCGCCGCGGGCGGCGTGCAAAGCCTTTTGGGGATGGACATCTTCGTCGCCTCCGAGGACGTGATGCCGCCGCTGGAGGCCATCAGCGGCGGCGCCGACCTGGTGTTCATCGGCGGCCACGCGAATCCCGAGCACTACCGCTTCGGCGTGGCCTCCTACGTCGACGACCTCGCGCAGCTCAGGGGCAAGAGGGTCGGGGTGTCGCGTCTGGGGCGCAAGTCCGATTTGATCGCGCGGGTCCTGCTGAGACGCGCAGGACTGAATCCGGTGGAAGACGTGGAGATGGTGCCCATCGGGTTTTCGCCCCAGCGAGCCGCGGCGCTGTTCCGCAACGTGGTTCAGGCCGCGCCGCTGGTGCCGGACGTGGCGGCACAGGTGCAACACTGGGGCATCAAGGTGCTCGACCTCGGGCAGGTTCACCTCACCACGGACCTGCTGGTGACCAGCCGTTCCTTCGCCGAGCGCCGTCCCAACGAGCTGCGGCGCTTCCTCATGGCCTACCTCAACGGCATCCAGCACTTCCTGGCGGAACGCGCCGACACCATGCGCATCATCGACAAGTACGTGACCCTGGCCCAGGGCGCGACCCTCCCGGGCACGTACAGCGCGCTCGCCCAGCGCCTGGAACCGTTGCCGCTCCCGCGCATCGAAGGAGTGCAGGCGCTGATCGACGCGGTGGCCGTGACGGATGCGCGCGCGCGCCAACTTGATCCGCAGCGCTATATGGAGCTGGACACGCTGAAGGGGCTGGACAAGGGCGGCTTCGTCAAGGGACTCTACGCGGAGAAGATCGAGCTTTAGAAGCCGGCGGAACCGCCCGAACGGTCCGGCAAAATTGCATTCACTCGCGGTATCCCCTAGAATAAAGGCTTGATCGGTGTCTCCCTTCGGGCGGCGGGCCGCACGCAGGCCCGCCGGACACGCCTTCACCGCATGTACACGCTCAAGCTGGCCCTGGTCCTCGGCATAAGCCTTCTGGAGAGCATTCCCATCATTGTTCTTGGACTTGCCGATCCCCATGGCAGGCGCGTCTACCCGTTCTTTCGTTTCTGGTCCTGGTGCGTTCTCAAGACCGGCGGCGTGGCAGTGCGGGTGCGCTGGACCGGGGAGCTGGACCCGGCGCGGGCTTACGTCTTCATGGCCAACCACCAGAGCAATATCGACATTCCGGTGCTGGTGCGGGCGCTGGCGCCGTTTCAGTTGCGCTGGATGGCGAAACGCGAGTTGTTGCGCGTTCCGTTCTTCGGCTGGGCGCTGTGGGCGTCCAGGCACGTCCTGGTCAAGCGCACCCGTTCGAAGGACATGATGGCGGCCATGGACGGCGCCTGTGACAAGCTCGAACGGGGAATCTCCATGGTGGTGTTCCCGGAGGGCACGCGCAGCACGGACGGCCGGTTGTTGCCCTTCAAGCGCGGCGGCTTCCACATGGCCGGGAAGGCGGGCGTGTCCATCGTGCCCATTACGCTGGTGGGGTCGGGCACCCTGATGCCGCCGGGCGATTGGCGCCTTCGGTCCGGCGAGGTGGTGGTCCACATCGGCAAGGCGATTGCAGCCGAGGACCATGACGACCATTCGCGCCGACAAATGGCGCGCGTCCGCGAAGCCATCGCCGTGCGCTTGTCGCCGGTGCAGGACCCGGAACCGGCGGAGAGCGGCCGGACCGGGCAGGCGCCATAGATGGATTCCTTGAGAATCATACCCTTGGGGGGACTGGGCGAATTCGGCGGCAACATGCTGGCGCTCGAATGGGGTGACGACGTCGTGGTGGTGGATTGCGGCGTCATGTTCCCGAGCCCCGAGCAACTGGGCATCGATCTAGTCATTCCCGACATCAGCTACCTCGTGGAGCAGGGCAAGACGCCCCGGGCGATCATCCTCACCCACGCCCACGAGGATCACATCGGCGCCTTGCCCTACTTCCTCCGGCGCTGCCAGACGCCGGTTTACGGCACGCCCCTGACCCTGGGCTTCGTGCGCCACAAGCTGCGCGAGCACCGGCTCGAAGAGGCCACGGACCTGGTGGAGATGGTGCCGGGTGAGCGCTTCTCGGTGGGTCCCTTTACCATCGAGGGAATTCCGGTCACCCACAGTCTCGTGGACTGCGTCGCCCTGGCCATCGAGACGCCCGTGGGCATCGTCCTCCACAGCGGCGATTTCAAGATCGACAACACGCCCGTGGCGGGAGAGAACTTCGATTTCCACCGCTTCGCGGCCTACGGCGACCGCGGCGTCCTGTTGCTGCTTTCGGACTCCACCAACGTGGAGAACCGGGGGACCACGCCGTCGGAGCGCAGCGTCGGGCAGGGGCTCCGGGGCATCTTCGCCTCCAGCCCGGGCCGCGTCTTCATCGCCACCTTCGCCTCGCACATCCCGCGCATCCAGCAGGTGGCCGAGGTGGCTGCGGATTTCGGCCGCAAGCTGGTGCTCAGCGGAAGGAGCCTCATCCACAACACCGGCATCGCGTCGGACCTGGGCTACCTGCGCCTTCCTCATGACGTGATGACGGACGGCCGGAGTTGGCAGGACGTGGCCGACGACCGCCTCTGTTTCGTCACCACCGGGAGCCAGGGGGAGCCGTTCTCCGTGCTTCATCGGATCGCCTTTGGCGAGCACCGCTCCATCCGGCTGCGGCCCAGCGATACGGTGGTGCTGTCGGCACGGTTCATTCCGGGGAACGAGAAGGTCATCAGCAATCTCATCAACCATCTCTACCGGCGCGGCGCCGAGGTTCACTACGAGCGCACGTCGGAGATCCACGTCTCGGGGCACGCGAGCCAGGAGGAGTTGAAGACCATGCTCCAACTCACCCGGCCGCGCTACTTCGTGCCGCTGCACGGGGAGTACCGGCAGCTCTGCAAGCATGTGGAGCTGGCCCGCACCGTGGGCATCCCCGCGGACAATTGCTTTCTGCTGGAGAACGGCGACGCACTGGAGCTGGACGGACAGGACGCCTGGCGCGTGGAGCCGGTGTCCACCGGCAAGGTCTTCGTGGACGGCAAGGGCGTCGGCGACGTGGAGGACATCGTCATCCGCGACCGCCGCCACTTGAGCGAGGACGGGCTCGTGGTGGTGGCCATGGCGGTGCACCCGCGCACCGGCGAGGTGACCGCGGGGCCGGACCTGCTGGCGCGCGGCTTCATGCGTTCGGAGGAGGAAGACGACGTCCTCGGCACGGCGAAGGAGGTGCTGTGGGCATACCTCGACGGCTGTGGCGCCGAGACGCGTACGGACTCCGTGGAGTTGAAGGAAGGCATCCGCCGGTCGCTGCGGCGGTTCTTCGAGAAGCGGCTCCACCGCCGGCCGGTGATCGTATCCTATATCATGGAGATGTAGGCGAGGCGCGCATGGAGAAAGGCACTCGGATCAACCGTGAACTGTGGGGCTCGGTGACGCTGCTCGGCGCCTGCTTTGCGATTCTTAGCCTGCTTTCCTACAGCCCCCTGGACCGTTCCTTCAACGTCCCCGCCGGCCCGCGGGACCCCCTGAACCTCGGCGGCGTGGTGGGCGCTTACATGGCCGATGCGCTGTTGCAGGCGCTGGGGCTCGCGGCCTACCTGGTGCCGCTGCTGCTGGCGTGGATGGCGCTGCGCCTGTTCCGCCGCGAACCGCGCCGCTTGCGGTTCCTTCAACTCCTGGGCAGCGGCGTGCTGCTGTGGGTGCTGGCGATCCTCATCAGCCTCGTGCACGACGTGGAACTGGCGCGGGACGGCGGCGGCGTTCTGGGTGGCTTTTCGCTGGTGTTGCTCACGGAGATGTTCGGCTACGCCGGGACCTGCGCGATCGCGCTGTTTCTGCTCTTGCTGGCGGGCATGTGGCTGACCCAGACGTCCATGCTGAACTGGTGGGGCGGTCTCGTCGAAGCGCGCGGCCAGTTCCGCTCTTCCATGGGGGCGGCCGTAGCTTCCGCGCGCTGGCTCAAGCCGGGAGGGGAGGCCCCCGCCAACGTCAAGAAGGAGCAACGGGACTTCAAGCCGCCGCCGATCATCCTTGACGAGGTGATCGAGCAGGAGGCGCCGGTGGCGCCCAGCGCACGCAGGAAGAAGCCGAAGGCCAGGGCAAAGGCCAGACCCGGGGCCAGACCGGAACCCGAACAGTTCGTCTTGCCGGAACTCGGCAACGGGTACACGCTGCCGTCCCTGGCTTTCCTCGATGCGCCGCCCCAGGAAGAAGCGAGCGTGGACAAGGCCTCGCTGGAAGCCAATTGTCTCGTGCTGCAGCGCAAGCTTCAGGACTTCGGCATCGAGGGCGAGGTGCTGGCGGCGCGTCCGGGACCGGTCATAACGGTGTATGAGTTCCGCCCCGCTCCCGGCGTCATGGTGCGCCGCATCGTGGGCGTGGCGGACGACCTCGCCATGGCCCTGAGCGCGGTGAGCATTCGCATACTGGCGCCCATCCCGGGGGAGTCCGTGGTCGGAATCGAAGTGCCCAACACCCGGCGGGAGAAGGTTTTTCTGCGGGAGATGCTGGAGGACGCGGCCTACGCCGAGTCGGGCGCGAGCCTGCCGCTGGCCCTGGGCAAAGACGTGGCCGGCGCTCCGTTCGCCACCGACCTCGCGCGCATGCCGCACTTGCTGGTGGCCGGCGCCACCGGCACGGGCAAGTCCGTGTCGCTCAACTCGATGATCCTGAGCATCCTCTACCGGTCCAAGCCGGACGACGTGCGCTTCATCATGATCGACCCCAAGATGCTGGAGCTGACGCCGTACGAGGGCCTGCCCCACCTCCTGACGCCGGTGGTGACCGACCCCAAGGAGGCCCGCGCCGCCCTGTTCTGGGCCGTGCAGGAGATGGACCGGCGCTACCGCCTGATGCGCGACAAGGGCGCGCGCAACATCGACAACTACAATCGCATCCTGGAAAAGGAGCCGCCGCCCCGCCCGGCGTCCGCGGACCCCTCCGAGGAGAACGAGGGGGAGGTGGGCGGACGCCTGGACGGAAGCGAGGAGCTGGAACATTCCCACCTGCCGCGGGTGGTGATCCTCATCGACGAGCTGGCGGACTTGATGATGTCCGTGGGCCGGGACATCGAAGAGCATATCACGCGACTGGCCCAGAAGGCCCGGGCAGCGGGAATCCACATGGTGCTGGCCACCCAGCGGCCATCGGTGGACGTGATCACCGGACTCATCAAGGCGAACTTTCCCGCCAGGGTTTCCTTTCAGGTGACCTCGCGCATCGACTCGCGCACGATCCTCGACGGCCAGGGCGCCGAAAATCTCCTGGGCAACGGCGATCTGCTCTTCCTGCCCCCCGGCACCGCCCGGTTGATCCGGCTCCACGGGCCCTACGTGTCCAACCGGGAAATCGGCAAGGTCACGGACTTCATCAAGAAGCAAGGGCGGCCCGAGTACCGGCCGGAAATTCTGGAGGCGGCCGCGGAGGCGGGCAGCGGTGTCGACGGCCTGGACGAGGATTACGACGAAATGTACGATCAGGCGGTGGCGGTGGTCACCGAGACCCGGCAGGCGTCCATCTCCATGATCCAGCGCCGCCTGCGAGTGGGCTACAACCGCGCCGCGCGCATGATCGAGAAGATGGAACGGGAGGGCGTGGTGGGGCCGGCCGACGGCGCCAAGCCGCGCGAGGTTCTGGCGCCAAGGATCGAAGAATGACGAGGGCCTATTCGCAATGAACGCACACCGTCGATCTGACTGTCTTCGGGTTGTTTTCGCCGTCGCATGCGCGCTGCTGCTGGCGGCGCTGACACAGGAAGCCCGGGCACGGACCGCGGCGGACGTGGTGCGGGAAGTGCAGCGGCGCTACGACGAGACGCGCGAGTACAGCGCGGAGTTTCGCCAGACCACCGAGTACCGCACGCTGAACCGGAGCATCGCGGGCAGGGGCCGATTCTACTTCAGCCGGCCCGGCAAGATGCTGTGGCGCTACGAAGAGCCCGCGGGGCAGTTCGTGCTTTCCGACGGGCGCCACCTCTATTTCTACCAGCCCGCGGAACGCCAGGTTGTCAAGACCGCCCTGCGCGCGGCGTTTCGCTCGGATTTGCCGCTGTCCTTTCTGCTGGGCATCGGCAAACTGGAACGGGACTTCCGTTCGGAGTTGCTCGAAAGCACCGCCGACAGTCACCAACTCAAACTGATCCCCAGAAAGACCAATAGCGGCCTCCGGGAGATCGTCCTCACCGTCGACGGTGAGCGCTACGACATCCGCGGCGTGCGCATCGAGGACGGTGGCGGCAACCTGTGGACCTTCGGTTTCCGGAACATCCAGCGCGGGCACGGCCTGGACCCCTCGGTATTTCGATTGAATGTGCCCCAAGGCGTCGATATCGTTGAGTTCGGGTCCTGACCCGCGGGGTTTCCGGGAGGGGTGGCGACACGCGCCCGGAGGCGGCCGGGGCAGCGCGCCCGCGCGGCCAACCGCCGTCCCCGGGGCCTGTTTCTCTGGTTGACTCCGCCCTGAAATAGTGGTCAATTGGACCTCTTGCCAGGAGATACAACCATGAGAAAAGACGCACTGAAGAAGTTCCGGGAGACGCTGCTCGACATGAAGAGTCAGCTTCTGCAGGACCTTCCGGACCGGTTCAAGCAGGAGGTGGAAAGCACCAAGGACGAAGGGCGCGACACTTACGATCTGGCCAGTGACGAGCGGGACCGCGAGATCAACATGATCCTCAACGACCGCGAGCGCACGAAGCTGATGGCCATCGAAGACGCGTTGGCCCGGCTGGGCGAGGGCTCCTACGGGGAGTGCGAGGAATGCGGCGAGGACATTGGAGTGGGGCGGCTCAAGGTGATGCCCTTCACGCGGCTGTGTGTGCGCTGTCAGGAAGAGGTGGAACGGGAATCCCGGATGACGAAGAACTTCGACGACGACCGCACGCTCCGTCGCCTTGCCACGAACGATGCGGAGGAAGAGAGTTACTAGGTCATGAAGTATTTCTTTTCCAGAGAGGACGCCGAGGTCGTGCGCATCGAAGGGGAGGCGCCGCGCACCCTGTATCCCTGCGTCGAACCCCGCACGACCGGGACGCGCCACTTCTCCATGGGCCTGCAGCAGGTCGATCCTCACAGCGAGATTCCGCTGCACTCCCACGATGACGCCGAAGAAATATTGTTCGTGTTCGGCGGTCGGGCCACCGCGACCGTGGGCGACGAGACCACGGATATCGTTCCGGGCTCGGTCGTATTCATTCCGCCCCGCACCAACCATGGCTTCGTCAACGACCACGACGAACCGCTGTGGATCACGTGGACGTTCTCGCCCCAAGGTTTCGAGGGCTATATCCGCGGCGTGGCCCAGGGCACGGTGCAACTCAAGACCGTATAGGCCCGTTCACAGATGTCTTCCCGGGCGGCGGCGTTTCTGGTGAATGCCGCCGCCGTTCTGTTTCCGCCGCCTGATGAGTTTTCTGGTTGACGCGGGATCAGGAACACGGAACGTTGCGGTGACGCGCGCGGGTCACCGCGAGGAGGCCTCATGCTCCAGGACAGGATAGGTTTCATCGGCGCCGGCAAGATGGGCAGCGCCATCATCAAGGGAATGCTGGGCGCGGGTCTGGTGGACCGGAGCCGGTTGGCCGCGAGCGATCCCGTGGAAGCGCTGGGCAAGGCTCTGGTGGACGAGACCGGCGTCCGGTTCGTGCACGACAACGTCGAGTTGGTGAAGTCCTCGGACATCGTCGTGCTCGCGGTCAAGCCCCAGGTCATCGACGCGGTGTTGCGGGAACTCGCCGGGACCCCGCTGGATGACAAGCTTGTGGTGTCCATCGCCGCCGGGGTGCCGCTCGCGCGGCTGGAGGGGCTTCTGCCCGAGGGCGCGCGCGTGGTCCGGGTCATGCCCAACACGCCCTGTCTCGTGGGCGAGGCGGCCTCGGCGTACGCCGGGGGCCGCTGGGCGCGGAAGGAAGATCTTGATCGCGTGGGACGGATCCTGGCAAGCGTGGGCCTCGCGGTCACCGTGGAGGAGCACCATCTCGACGCCGTGACCGCCTTGAGCGGGAGCGGCCCGGCGTATGTCTTCCTGTTCATCGAGGCCCTCACCGCCGCCGGCGTGCAGATGGGGCTCGGCCGGGACGTGGCCCTGAAGCTGGCGCTGCAAACGGTCTACGGCTCCGCCGTCATGGCGAGACAGTCCAACCAGCATCTCGCGGAACTTCGCGACGCCGTCACCTCGCCGGCCGGGACCACCGCCGCCGGCCTTTTCGCCCTGGAGCAGGGCGCTTTTCGCGCCACCGTGATGGAGGCGGTGGTGCAGGCCACGGAACGTTCGGAAGCACTGGGGAGGGGCGAGCGCTAGCGTCGTGTCCCGGCGCCGGGCAGACGAGTCTTTGGGCCTGCCGCTTTGAGAATATGGATCGCCAACCTCGGTTGAATGGACTGCGGGTGTGCCGCCGTGCGCTGGTGCTGGCGTGGCTCCTGGCCGCGCCGGTTCTTGCGTACGCGCAGACCGATCCGGCGGCCGGTCCGGAGACGCAGGTATACGAGAAGATCGTCGAGGCCCGGGGGAGCGCTCGCACTGAACGGTACGCGGAGGCTCTGAGTCAGCTTGGCGAGGCGGTGTCGTTGGCCGAACAGGCGGGGAACGGCCTGTCCTTGGCCGTGGCGCTCCACAATCTGGCGGAGGTGCGCCTGCTCAAGGGTGAGCCGCTGGCCGCGCTGAGGGACTACTACCGCGTCCTGGGCGTCTACACCCAGCTCGGCCACCCATCCGGCGCCAAACTGGCCCAAGAGCGTATCGAAATCCTGTCGCGGCTCGTCACGCAGCCGCGGACCCCGCCCGCGCCCGGAACCCCGGAGACCGCGGCCGCTGTGCCCGCGGAGGGGCAGGGGCCGGAGGCCGGCGCCGCCCCGGCCGAGCCTTCGAGGACGGAAGAGACGGTCCGGCTGGCGCTGGTGGATCAGGCCGTGGATCGAATCCGGCGACGGCGCGAGGAAAAGCTCGAGCATCCACCGGTGGAGGGCGTCCGGGTGACCCGCGCCGAGCCGCGCCAAGAGCCGGGCAACCCGCGAGAATGGGCCTATGTGGAGGCCCTGCGACGGAAGATCGGCAGCAACGCGCGCTATCCGGAATACGCCAGACGAACGCGCCAGCAGGGGACGGTGGACCTGGTCCTCGTGGTGCGCGACACCGGCGCGGTGGAAGGTGTCAGTTTGTCCAGGTCGTCGGGCTTCATCGTGCTGGATGTGGAGGCCTTGCGCAACGTTCGCGAATCCGCGCCGTTCGTTCCCATACCCGACGGTTTGGCCGAGACGCCGCTGACCGTGCGCTTGACGTTGCACTACGAGCTGCCGGACACGCCCGCCGCGGCGCCCTGACGCCGCACTTCAAATCCGCCCGAACCTCGGAGCTTGCGCCGTAGGAACTCACGGCTGCAAATCCGCTCGCATCCGTCCCTTCGGCCGCTCGATTTCGTCAAATGTGATCGTCAAATATGACTTGATATTCTCTTCAATCGACCGGCGGAAGGGACACGTGGTCAAGGATTGCGGCCCGGCCGCGGCAAGGTCTCGATGGTGGTGAGGCGCGCCAAGGCGTAGTTGTGGTGGGGCTGGAGTTCGAGCGCGCGCACGTAGTCCCGGTCGGCGCGCGCGTGAAAACCCAAGGTGCGGGCATTGCGAGCGCGCAGCACGTATACCTCGGCGAGCCACCTGTCATCCACGGCCAGCCCCGATTCCGCAACCTCAAGAAAATTCAGGGACTGGCGGTGGTTGCCCAGGAAGTAGTGCGCCCGGGCCACGAAGTAATGGCTGTAGGGATTGCTCGAATCCACGCGGATGGCCTGCTCGAAACGCGCCAGCGCGGCTTCGTACCGCTCGGCTCGAAGAAGCGCCTGCCCCTGCTGTATCAGTTTCATGGACGCCTCGCGCTGGGGCAGGCCCGCACCCGCCGCCGCGACGAGCTCCGGCAGCGGGTAGGAATCCCCGTTGTCGAGGTCTGATTGGACAGCCGATCCGGTGGATGGCGCGGCCGGCGTTTGTCGCGGCGCGAGAGCCGTCGTTCCGGGACGCGGCGCCTCTGCCTCTTCCGGTCCCGGGCTCGAGACGCTTGGTTGCAAGTCGGGTCGAGCCAGCGGCTCCGCCACGGCTGGTGTTTCGGGCACGCCCGGGCCACCACGCGGTTCCGCTTCCGGCAGCGAGCCGGTCAGATCCTCCTCTGTGATCGTTCCTTGCCGCAACGGCGATGACGCCGGGTCGCTCGGGACCGCGGGCCGGGTCTGGGCCATGGCCGCCCCGCACACGACCCATGCCGTCAGGCAGAGCACTCCCGAAGCCGCCCAGGTTCGCGCAAATCGCTTCGTCATTCTCTCGATTCACTCCCCGCGCCGGCCGGCAGCGTCTCACAAAAGGATCACCGCCACCACGGTGCCCAACGCGAACGGCACCAGCGCCGCCGGAGGCAGGTTCCCGCTCACCGTGTCGAGAACCACCAACATCGCCAGTCCGATGAACACAAGACCCGGATAGGTCACCAGAAGCTCAATCATGAGTTCATGCCGGTGCACATCGGCGCGGCCGTGGGAAAGCCCGGAGCCGTGGCACCAGCGCAGCATTCATTGTGGGTCGCGGGTGCGGGGGTGTCAAGGAGAAGGGGCGTGTGCGCAGGTGCATTCAAGAGTCCGGTTTCCCCTATTCTCTGAACCGCCCCGGGTTTCCCTGGTCTTCCCCCGGTTTGGTGGACACCTGAAAAGAGGCGAAGATGGCCTTGGAGGTGACGATCATGAGTCGGACGAGACGGAAGTTTTCGAAGGAGTTCAAGCAGGAAACGGTCAAGCTGGTCAAGGAAGGACCGCGTTCGGTGGGAGAGGTCGCGCGTGATTTGGACTTGACGGAATCGGCGGTACGCAACTGGGTGCGGCAGTTCGACGTGGACGCTGGTGTGCGCGAGGGGGTGAGCACGGGCGAGCTCGAGGAGGTACGCCAGCTGCGGTCGGAGAACCGGCAGCTACGGATGGAGCGCGACATTCTAAAAAAAGCGACGGCCTTCTTCGCCAAGGAATCGATGTGAGGTTCGCGTTCATCGAGGCGGAGAAGGCCAGATTTCCCGTGACCATGATGTGCCGGCTGCTTGAGGTCTCTAGAAGCGGCTTCTACGCCTCGCGTGGGCGTCGTGAGAGTACGCGAGCAGGGGAGGACCGCCGCTTGCTGGTCAACATCAAGGCGAGCCACACGGCGCCGCGTGGGACCTACGGCAGCCCCCGGGTGCACCGGGACTTGGTCGAGGACGGCGTGGCAGTCGGACGGCACCGCGTAGCTTAACCAACCTGTCCACCAATTCCGGGGAAGGCCATTCCGGCGCGGCCCCTTGGCGTGAACACGACACCGCCCCACCGCCCTTTCCTTGACAGTCGTCCCGGCCCGTCGTTACGCTTGTCGGGAGGATGATGCGGAGCGCCATAGCTCCGTGTTCCACGCCCACGGGGACCTGGAGAGGGATCATGTCCATCGCATCAGACGTCGAAATAGCGCAATCGGCTGAACTCAGACCCATCGGTGAGGTCGCCGCGGACCTGGGGCTTTCGTCCGGGGAGATCGAACTGTACGGCGCGCACAAGGCCAAGGTCGGTCTGGATGCTCTCGAACGCCGCCGGGAAGAACCGGACGGCAAGCTGATCCTCGTCACCGCCATGACGCCCACGCCGCTGGGCGAGGGCAAGACGCTCACCACGGTGGGCCTCGGCCAGGCGCTCGCGCGGCTTGGGAAGCGGAGCGTCATCTGCGTGCGCGAGCCCTCCCTCGGCCCGGTGTTCGGCATCAAGGGCGGCGCCGCTGGCGGCGGCATGTCGCAGGTGCTGCCCATGGAGGACATCAACCTCCACTTCACGGGCGACATCCACGCGGTCACCTCCGCCCACAACCTGCTCTCCGCGCTTCTCGACGCACACATCTTCCACGGCAACGAACTCGGGCTCGACGTGAACCGCGTGACCTGGAAGCGGGTGCTGGACATGAACGACCGCGCCCTGCGCCACATGCTGGTGGGCTTGGGCGGCCGGGCTCACGGCGTGCCCCGCGAGGAGGGCTTCATGATCACGGCGGCATCCGAGGTGATGGCCGTGCTCTGCCTTGCCAGCGATCCGGCCGAGATGAAGGACCGCCTCGCTCGCATCGTGGTCGGGTACAACAGGAAGGGCGGGCCCGTCACCGCGGCCGATCTGAACGCCGCGGGCGCCATGGCCCTGCTCCTGAAGGACGCCATCAAGCCGAATCTCGTGCAAACGTTGGAAGGCTCTCCCGCCCTGGTCCACGGCGGACCCTTCGGCAACATCGCGCACGGGACGAACACGCTCATCGCGGACCGGCTCGCCCTCAAGCTTGCCGACGTGATGGTGGTGGAAGCGGGTTTCGGCGCCGACTTGGGCGCCGAAAAGTTCTTCGACATCACCGCGCGCGCCGGCGGCCTGAACGTGAACGCGGTGGTGCTCGTCGCTACCGTGCGCGCGCTCAAGCTCCACGGCGGTGTCGCCTTCGACCCGAACGCGCTGGCGGAGGAGAACGTGGACGCGGTGACGAAGGGCTTCGAGAATCTTCGTACCCACATCGAAAACATCCAGGGCTTCGGGGCGCCGGTGGTGGTGGCGGTGAACCGCTTTGCGTCGGATACGGCCGCCGAAGTCGCGCGCGTGCAAGATCTCTGCCACGAAGCCGGTGTGCCGTGTCGCGCGCATGAACTTCACGGGAAAGGCGGCGAGGGGGGTGTCGAGCTCGCCGAGACGGCTTGTGATCTCGCCGCCGCCAATGACAGCCCCTACACGCCGCTGTATCCTCTGGAGATGCCTCTCAGGGAGAAGATCGAGACTGTCGCCACGCGCATTTATCGCGCCGGCTCCGTGAGTTTCGAGCCGGCGGCGGCGCGCAGCCTGCGGTCCCTGACGAACCTGGGTTATGGCGACCTGCCGGTGTGCTTTGCGAAGACGCAGGCGTCTCTGTCGGATGATCCCAGGAAGCTCGGCGCGCCTTCGGGCTTCAACCTGAACGTGCGCGAGGTGTATGTTTCTTCGGGTGCGGGGTTCGTCGTCGCCATCGCTGGAAGCATCATGCAGATGCCTGGGCTTGCCAAGACCCCCGCCGCGGCGGGCATGGACATCACCGCGGACGGCAGGATCACGGGGCTGTTCTGAACGACCTGGCGGATTCTCCACCGGGAGCCGAGCTCCCGGACGCGAAATGTTCGCCAAATTTCACGCGATTTCCACGCAATCGGTTCCATCGCGGTTGAACCCGCGGAACCAGTATTCACATGGACTTCGATTCGCGTTCGCGCGAAGGCTGTTTCCATGGCCTCAACCCGGCGAAGGCTGGAATCCAGCGGTGCGGGGGTCGCGTTGACACCCTCCGGCCCGCGTGTTACGAGCGGTCCGAGAGTCGCCGGCTTGCCCGAGTGCATCCCCGGACAGGCAATCGCAGATGGGAGGAACGGCCGTGAAGGAACGGATTCGCGAAATCGACAAGGAGTACGGTTTCAACCTCACCGAGGACGAGATCGAGTCCATCGCCAAGCAGGCCGAGGAGACGCACAAGCTGCTCCAGGATCTCTACAAGGTGGATGTCACCGGCGTCATGCCCATCATGAAGATCGACAAGCAACAGCAAAGCTGACCCCACCGAACGTCGTGTCCCGTAAATGACTGTGATGATTTGCTGGTCAATTTCGCCGTCGGCTGCGCGGCTCGTCGTCGCGTGGTGCCCGTCACTGATCGTCATCGCGCCTTGCCGGCAACAAGAAATCCTGCGCAACTTGTCGCAGTAATTTACGGGAAACGACACTAACGCGTCGCAACCGGCAACGAACACCCGTCGAACGTTTACGCCCGGAACGCACCAACGAACCACGACAACATGGACAACGACACCCAGGAACGCATCCTGCAGCACATCGAAGGCCAGGAACTGGCCGAGTTGACCCGCGATCTTGTGGACATCCTGAGCCCCACCGGATCGGAGAGAGAGATCGGCGAGTTCATCCTCGACTGGTACCGGGCCAACGGCCTCAAGCCCATCCGCCAGGAGATCGACCCCAACCGCGTGAATGCCGTGGGCGTGCTCCGGGGCACGGGGGGCGGCGTGTCGCTGATGATCAACGGCCACATGGACACGAGCTTCACCGGGCAGGAGGACGATCTCATGCTGTGCCGGGAGCTCGAGCCCCAGAGCCAGTTGCGCGGAGCCATCCGTGACGGCAAGGTGTTCGGCTTGGCCGCGTCCAACATGAAGTCGGGTCTTGCGGCCTTCATGGTGGCCGGCAAGGCGCTCAAGAAGAGCGGTGTGGCCCTCAAGGGCGACCTGATCCTGGCGGCGGTGGCGGGGGAGATCTCACGCACCCCCATCGGGCCGTACCAGTCCGGGCTCTACCGCGGGGAGGGCACGGGCACGCGCCACCTGCTCACCTACGGCGTCCAGTCCGATTACGCCATTGTGGCGGACCGTTCCGCTCTGTCCGTGGTCTGGACCCAGGCCGGCGTGGCCCAGTTCAAGATCGACACCTACGGCAATCCCCACGCGGCCTGGGGCGTGACCCGCGAACAGGAGCCGCCCGAGGAACACAACGCCGTGCTCAAGATGGCCAGGGTGGCGCAGGCGGTGGACGCCTGGGCCGAGGCGTTCGAGGCCAACCACGTCTATCAGTCGGCCAACGGCCCGATCATTCCCAAGGTCAACCTCGGCGCGGTGCAGGGCGGCGCGCCCTACCGGCCCAACTACCACCCGGGCATCTGCTCGCTCTACGTGGACGTGCGCATCCCGCCGGAGCTGCGGCCCATGGAGGTGCAGCGGCAGTTGCGCGCGGTGATGGACGCCACCGGCTACGAGTACGACATCGAGATGTATACGTCGAAGATGGGTTACGAGGCCAAGGGTATCGAGCCCGTGGTGGAGGTCATCGAGAACACGCACCAGGATCTGTTTGGCAAGAAGACCACGCCGGTGAACACGTTCCGTTCCAGCATCTGGACCGATACCAACATCTACAACGAAATGGGCATTCCGGCCTGCAAGTTCGGCCTGGGCGGCGGCCGCTTCACCACCCGGTCCGAACAGATCGACATCGACGAGATCGTGCGCGCGTCGCAGATCTACGCATTGTCGGCGGCCACCATCTGCAACTGGACGCGCTGACCGCGTTCGGTTGGCATGGAAACGACCCCATACGAACGATGCAACCTGAACTCGCCGAGAAGATCGTCCACGGCCTCAAGGCGGCGGGCATCAACTTCATGACCTACCTGCCGGAGAGTCGGCTGAGTCAGATCCTGCCGCTCCTGCGCGAGGACGGCGCCGTGCAACTGGTGGGCACCGCCAGCGAGCAGGAGGCCATCACCATCGCCGCGGGCGCGGCCTTGGGCGGCAAACGCGTGGCCTGCTACATGGAGAGCACCGGCCCCTACGTGTCCGCCTACTCTCTATTGACCGTGGGCAAGCAGATGGGCGTTCCGATCCTGCTGCTCATCGGCTTCCTGGGGAGCTTCGCCGACCAGCGTAACAGTTTTCTGTACGTCACCATCGGCATGCGCATGATTCCCACCCTGGAAGGATTGGGAATCGAGTACCGCGTGGTCGAGGACGCGGAGAACCTCGAACGGCACATCCGCGACGCCCAGCGCGTCAGCGACTCCATGCGCGCGCCGGCCGCGTTGATCTTTTCCGGGGAGTTCGCCCGATGATCCGGCGCGACTGCCTGGAGCTCATGGCCCCGTTGATGACCGATCAACTGGTGCTCTCCTCCCAGAGCGGCCAGCGCATCGAATGGTTCCACCTGGCGCCGGAGCACGAGGGCAACCTGCTGGTGGGCATGATGGGCTGCGCCACGGGCGTGGGCATGGGTCTGGCGCTGGCGTTGCCGCACCGGCGCGTGATCGTGCTGGAGTCCGACGGCAGCGTGTTGCTGTCGCTGTTCAACCTTCCAACCCTGGGCAATCTCGGCCTCGACAATCTGAGCGTGTTCGTGTTCGACAACGAGGTCTACAGCGGCAGTTCCATGAGCGAACCCACGGCGACCTCCGGCCAGACCGACCTGGCCGCAGTGGCGCGGGCTTCGGGCATCGAGAACGCCGTCACCGTGCACGATGTCGAGGGCTTCAAGGAACACGGATTGCCGGGCGTGACCGGCGAGGGACTCCATTACGTGGTGTGCAAGGTGGAGGAGAGCCTCATCCACCGGCAGATTCCGCGGCCGAACGTCGATCTTGCGGAGTACAAGTATCGCTTCGTTCGCTATGTCGAGCGTACCGAAGGCATCACCCTGCCGTTCGTCGGCCTGGGCTGAGGGCGCAAGCGCCCGGAGCGCATGTGGAAGCGGCGTTACGCTCCACGGCCGTACATTTCGAAGCAGAACAACCCGAACCACACACAAACCACAAGGAGGTGCATATGCCTACCAATCCCGAGGCATTGAAGCGGCAGGATGACGAAAAGGCCGAGTACGACTGGGGCACGCTCTGGCCGCACTACCACAAGGAGAAGATGAACTGGGCCACCGGTTTCCGCACCCGGGGCGACGTGGACATCCTGTTTCTCTCCGGGTCCACCGGTCGTGATCCGTTCGAGGACGCTCCCTGCCGGGAGCCCAGCCAGGAGCGGGAAGGCCGCGGCAAGGTCGTCGGCGGTATCAAGGAACAGACCACTCAGGCGTGGCAGGACATCAAGGACAACCTTGAGATGATGGGCGGGGAACTCAAGCACATCGTCATGATCCGCTACTTCCTCACGCGGCGCGAGGACGTGTTCGACATGCGCGACGCGATGTACGCGTTCTTCGAGGAGCACGAGCCCGATCTGCGCGCCCATCCCCGCCCCGCCACGCTGCTGCGCGGCGTCGGCATCGACCTGCAGGACATGCTCATCGAAATCGAAGCGTGGGCCGCGGTGCCGCGGCAGAAGTGATCCGCCCGACCCGTTGACGCGAGTTGCCCGGAAGCGACGACGTTCAGGCCTCGCGAGCGCCTGTGTGGCAAACGTCGCGGGGGCGCGGGCGCCCGTTTCGCAACCGTGGTAGTCTCGAATTGTCCCCTTGGCCCAGAAGTTCGAAGGATCGGGTCACGGGGCCTGTCTTGTAGACGCTGTAGGGGCGACCGATGGTGGCTCCTACAGCGTGCCCGGCCGTTCCGTTCCCAAGAAATCCGTTGGGGTCGTGCGCAACTCATCGCACCGTCATTCCGCGCGCGACACCAGGAGCTTGCGCCGCAGGAATTCGCGGCTGCAAATCCGCTCTCATCCGTCCCTTTGGCCGCTCGATCT
>CBDCAF010000015.1:0-4095 GCA_965213675.1 uncultured Binatia bacterium (SeqCode) | reverse complement strand
GCCCAGGTGGTGCGGTCCCCGGCCGAGATGATCTCCTTGTGTCCGTGGCTCATCGGGTCACTATAGAGAACCGCGGGCAATTGTCCAACGAAGGGGAATTATAGCCAATAGTCACATCCCGCGCTCTCATTCTTCGGGCTCCTTTGCCACGATGGACCGAAAGAACGCGCTTCGTATCGTCTCGATGCTCTCCCCCGGCATATCCAGCTCTTCTTCTCTTTCAGCCTTCAACGGCTGATAGGAACTCGGTCGCATCTCGATGATGCGGCGCTCTGGCAATCCAACCCTGTCCGGTTTCTGTTTGGCCATTGGTTCCTCCAGGGGCTTGACAGCCGCTCCCTACCTGTCCTGGCGTCTCACCCGCGATCACAAACGGAGGGGCGATTCTTCTTGGTCATAGATAAAGCTCCGAAAGTCCCTCGACATCTTCAGGTGTAGTCAACCCTTGAAGATCTAGTGCTATTGCTTTCGCACGATTCCTCAGTGTCGCTCGTGTTTCAATAATCTCTTGTGTTTCCCGGGCTATCTCCGTCGCTACCTTCTCGTCTCGGGGTATCGGAATCAGTATTTCCTTAAACCGATTGCCCAGAGTGTCAATGATGTCCTGGGTGAACTGTTTCGCCCGAATCTGCCTTTTGACGATGGGTGCATTCAGGCACACGAAAAGAAGCCACGGGTTAATTACTTCGGGTTTGAGTACACGCACCCTGTAGATGTGGCTCTGGAACAGCATCGGCAAATCGGCTGGGGTCACGACCGCACTTGTACCTATCAGGTAGGTGCCGTCCCGCACGAGAAGAATGTCACCGTTATTTACATCAACATTGTCTTTGAATTTTTCATAAACCTCTTCGCTGACTCCGTGTTTGAAATCGGCCTTGATTTCCCAATTCGACAGATCCGATGTGCGGATAAACGGGATGGTGCCAGTTCCATATGCCATCTTTCCAACTTCCACACCCGTATCGACCGAGAGCACCCCATTCTGCTGCAAATCTCCCAGCTTGGTCAGTTTATGCGTCGTCCTCAAATTTGCTAGTTCAGTGTCGATTCCCGGATCATAGTACTTCGGCACGAGGATCCGATTCCTTACCGCGCTCGCTGAAAGCATAAACCCGAGCCGACCTTTCGAATGGGTTTGTTTCGCCACACTTCGGTATCGTTCCGGCACCACGGGCACTTCATCAAGCAATGCCATCTTTCCTGTGGCAGTATCCTTGTGCATGGTCGGATTGCCCCGCGAATCGTGACCGCACCACTTCACATCGGACATGAACGTCTGATAGTCTTTCCCTGCTTTCCGCTTCTCCAGAAATAGCACGGCAACTTTTGTATGGGTGCCCCCTTTGCCGCTTGTCTTGAAGAGCGGTTCGGGCATCGTCACCACACCACGAACAACCGTATTCTCCTGAATGAACGAAATGAGGTATTCATAGGATGGATTACCGAGAATGCTCTCCGGCAACACAATCCCCATCCTGCCTCCTGGCTTGAGGAGCTGAAGACACCTTTCGAGGAACAGGATTTGCGGTGACCGCTTATCTACCAGCGTCGGCATCCGTTCGGGCTCTTTTGTCTTTCTGTTACGTGACCACTTGTGACCAAGTTCGTATTGAGACAACAGCGCCTCGCCTTTGATCGGAATCTTCGTTCCGAATGGTGGATTCGTAATGACGACATCAAATGTACCTATCTTTATCTTCGTCTGGGTAACAGCGCCCCATTCGGTCGGTGGAAGCAGCGAATTTTCGCAGAACACGCCACCCCGTCCGTCGCCAATTAGCGCCATGTGTGCTTTGGAAACTTTCGCGAGAAATGAATCCTTATCGATCCCATGGAAACAGTTGCTCGCAACCCGCAGTTCACGTTGCAGCCGTTGTTGTTCCGACCAGTTTTTCAGGTTAGCCTCCCGCTGTACCTCGCGCCATACATGCCCTAGCGCGGTAATGAGAAAGCCACCTGACCCGCATGCAGGGTCAATAATTTGCTCGCCCGGTTTTGGATCGAGAATGTCGACCACCATCTTAACGACGTTTCTGGGCGTAAAAAACTGGCCTTCCGCTCCCCGTAGCGCTGGGCCTATAAAAACCTCGAAGGCATCCCCAATTGCGTCCCTGTGCGCATCCATTACGCAGTAGTTCTGCAACTCCCCAACTACATACCGCACGCTTTCAGCGTCGAGAGTGATGGTGTCCGTATTAGTGAACACATCGTCGTAAATAGCGGTCTTCACGCTGGCAAAAAGGCCATTAATGCGCGCCTTGACATCATCTGCGGCCTCGTCAACCCCAGCACGAAATGTTACGGTCTCTTCCGGTCCCGTCTCCTGTTCATCTAAAATCTTGCAAAATAAAAGGTTAATGATCTCCTGTGCGAGGGTCTCGTCTCGCGTGATTCCAGTCGTGATCCCGGCGAGATGATTTCGTAAGTCGCGAAATACGGCTTTCAAATTCGACGAAGGGACAAGATCTTTTCGTTTGAAAAGCCCAATATCTTCAATGCGTTGCCCATAACGAGGGATATTCGGAATTTCGTGGTACTGACGTGCCCCTGACCCCTTGTAGACCTTCCGCAAATAAACGTGTTCATCGCCATTGAACCAGACTCCCAAATCTGCTGGCGACATGTCCAAGTACAGTTTGAGTTGGGCAACCCCGTCGTTCTTGTTTTTGTGCTTACATTCAACGATCAGATAGAGGTCATCTTCGGCTCTTCCCTTGCCCTTGAAGAGCGCTATATCGACTGGGTAGGACTTTGCTTCGTCTGACGGCCGTTTTCTGACGCGATATTGCGGTCGTGTCTGAAGATGACTTGTCGGGTAGCTGTAGTCTTCCACTAGCCGCCGCGCAAAGACTTGGACTGATTCGAGTTCTTCCGGCGTTGCCTTGACTGCGATTCCGCTCACGTAGTCGAGGATATAGCCAGGTTTGTCAATGCTTTCGTTCTGCGTGGCCAATTATTTCCTCGCGATCATTGGCTGTCTACGTCATGTTTCGGTAAGAAAGGATGCTAATCGAGCGCGCCCCATTCCCGGAGGCGGACCATAAGGCCGTCTATCTTCGCCTCGACATCGAAAAGATGCTTGTGTGCGTCAACGATTTGCTCATATGACGGCCAACCCTCAGCGGTTGGGCCGGGACTTGCCGTCCTTTCGCCCTTGATGGCCTCGGACAGCACCCCGCTCGCCGCGGACAGCTCTTGCTGGTACTGTTCACAAGTGCGCTCGAGGCACCTGCGCTGCCGCCTCAATGTGATCAACTCATTGCATACCTCGCCCATTTGCATGAGGTCGGACATTCCTACGCCTAGAATGCGTTGCTACCCGCGTCTTGTTCAACCGGAGCAGTCAGGTCCGCGGATCGCAGCCGCTTCCCGTACATGCTCCGCGTCAACGCCACCATCCGGGCCGCGGTGTCCTTAGTGCGAACGTTGTGGCGACCGGCGAAGTCCTGAACGTAGCGCTCCAGGTGCTTCGCGCTCATCTTGTGGTAGGTGCCGTGGTAGCCGCGCTTCAACAGTGCCCAGAAGGACTCGATGCCCTGTGTGTGCGCCTGCCCGTCCACGTACTGGCCCACAGAATGCTTGACGGCGTGATGGTTTCCAAGGCTGCGGTATACGGCGTGGTCATCGCTGTAGATCATTGCATCCGGGGTTCGGTTCCAATTGGCAAACCCCGACAGAACTTCTGCGTCCGTCCTGTCGATATGCGTGGCGATCACTTGGCCCGTCGCCCGATCCTTCAGCCCGATCACGGCCTCCTTGCCGACCGGCCCGCGCCCTGCGTTCAGTTTCTTGCTACCGTGCTTGTTCTTCTCTTTCCCGCCGGTGTAGGTTTCGTCGACTTCAATCGGGCCGTTGAAGGGACCAGCCTCGACGTCAAATGCCTTGCGGAGGCGATGCAGCATGAACCACGCAGCCTTCTGGCTGATGCCCAAGTCGCGATGCAGCTTCATACTGGACACGCCCTTGATGTTGGTGGTGAACAAGTAGAGGCCCACTGCCCACGCACGATACGGCAGGTTCGACGCCTCCATGACCGTGCCGGTCTTGAGCGTGAACATTCGCTTGCTCCCCTTGCGGACACACACCCGGCAG
>CBDCAF010000014.1:0-3349 GCA_965213675.1 uncultured Binatia bacterium (SeqCode) | reverse complement strand
CGCGCCAGCATGGGCTTCATCGCTGCTCCCCCACCCCCGCCGGAGAAATACATCGACGTTTCCTACCACGCTGCGGCCGTGCGTTGATTCCGGAAGGGGGCAAGGAGTAATGTATGATGGAAATTGGGATACGGGAGGCCAAGGCCCGGCTCTCTGAACTCATAAGGGCGGCTCGCAATGGCGAGCGGATCGTCATCACAGTAAGCGGACAACCGGCCGTGGAATTGTGCGTTGCGACAGACGAGGCAAGATTGACTTCGACAGACTGGAAGTTGCCAGGCGTGCCATCGGACTTCACTGCGATGAAGAACGGTGGTCGGAGGATCTTGACGAGCCCTCCTTCAGTCGGCTGGTGCTTGGGTTGACCGACGGAGACGAGGAATAGTTGGCCGCTTGCGCGGGGTTTCGTCAGTCTAACCGTGAGCCGCCACCTCAGGCGAAGTTAACTGATCCAGTGCGATGCCGATGAGTCGATCGTTCAGCAGCCTCAACTTGCGCTGACCTGCCGTCGTGCCACCGGCCCAGTTAGAGAGCCCCTTCTTGACACCGGCTATCGTGGGCTCGACACGTTCCCTCTCCAGAAGCCAATCGACCGTGGCGAGCAGTTCCATACCAAGTGGTGATTCGAAGCCATCGATGACACGCGAAGCCCATTCCAAGACACCCGCGTAGACCTTACCCTCCCCGAATGTCAGGTAGGAATTGACGTGCTCCTCCTTGGCGTCGTTGAACCAGATCAGATCGAACGGCCCGGCGTCAGCCAATCGCTTGTCACAGTGCAAGTAGCTGCCATCGAGACTATCGAGCAGTTTACTCAACTTATGTGAGTAGGGACCGTACTTGTTGGCTTTGAACTCAAGCCGCAGGGGATCCTCGACCTGCAAACAGTGGACTCCTCGTTCGATAAACCAAGCGAGCTTTTGAACTTCAAGGATGGAGCAGTCTATCCCAAGCAGGCAGTATCGGCGCACCATCTCTGCGACTAGTGCACGTGCCGGTGTCAATTTCTCAACACCCTTGCGCTTAGCAACATTCTGGTACATTACCGTTGGTTCATAAACGATCGCGTCGAGACCCTCCACTCCTTCGAGTGCCTCGACGATCAACGGTCGGACCGAAGCCCATTCCAAACCACCGTTGCCGCAACCAAGTGGAGGAACGGCGATCGAACGAATCCCTTCTTGCTCGATGACCCTTACGAGATCCCAAAGCCCTTCCTTGATCCACTCCGGTCGGGTATTCACGCGCCAGTGGGTTTTGGTAGGGAAGTTGATTATCCACGCTGGCCCGAAAAGTTCCCCGTACTTCGTCACGAACATTTCACCGATACGAACCTCGTTTCTCTTGCAGGCGCGCGCATAAGCCTCGAAGTTCGCCGGGAATTTCTCCTTGAACATGAGAGCTATTCCCTTGCCCATGATGCCTTTGGTATTGACGGTGTTGACCACCGCCTCGACATCGGCATCGAGCAGGTTGCCTTGCGTAAACGAGATCATCAGAAGTACCAACTCGGCTGAGCAATGACCTTGAGAGTCACCGCCGCTTCCTCTCTGTATCGCTCAACAGTCCTCCGTTGAGCATCGCCGTGGCAAACAACGCCGGCTAAGCACCCCACCGGCATGTGATTGTAAACCAGGGCTTCAGCCTGGTATCGTTCCGTCTTTTCGAGATCGTCATCGTCACGCCGAAAGTCGCGGCTTTGCAGTAGCGGCCAATCGTTTTTGTCCAAATCGTCCAGGGAGGAGAAAAAACTGGCGGCCCTCAGATATGCGTGGCGGTCCGTGAAAATCGCGCAGACGCCTTTCTCGGCAAGCCCGCGCAGAGATGAAACCAGGATCACCACCTCGGCATTCTCTCGGTGGAGGATACCGCCATAGCCGGTCTTGATGTTGTACATCATCATCGAGAAGGGCGTGAAGTAAAACGGGATGTAGTCGGCCAACGTCCCTCCGGGTGCAATTGGCACGGCTCGTGAAGCACGCTTGTCAATGAGATCCTGTTTTCCAATGCTGACGAATCCGGGGTCGAGTTTCTCGGCATTCTTGCATTGAAGACCATTCCTCAAGAGCCACGGCACATTATCTATGTGCGTGATCCTAAAGATCAAGGCCTTTTCGTTCGTTAGTCCAACTGCCATCGACAACTGCCGCCTCTGCCCTGTTCTGCCATAAGATACCACCTACCAAAGGAACGACAATTGCTCCGGCGCATCCGCCCGCGCCACGGGGGCGCGCTCGGGCAGCTCGTTGAGCTGCGACTCGAGCCAGCCGATGTAGGTGCGGCGGACGGGCCGCTGGCGAATGGCCTCGACGCACAGGGAGCGCACCCGGCGGGCGTAACGCCCCCAGTCCTCGCGCACGGCGCGGGGCATGCGCAGATAGGTGGGGGCGTCGTCGCAGAACAGATCGCTGCGGGCAAGGGTCCAGATATCGCACTGGGTCTCGCCAATGGGAACCGGCTCCCACGCGGGGGCTCCTTCGGGAGGTGGCAGCTTCGTCAGACCCTGCAACAGGTGAGTCAGCTCGTGGCCGATGGTGTTGTGGGTCAGGCCTCGCACCCGGAGGCGGATGTGCAAGGGCAGCCGGAACTCCCTGGGAATGAACGCGACCCCGAGCTTGGCCTTGGTATGGCCCACGTGGATCCGCATGTTCTGCAATTCAGGGAAACGGCGCACCGACTCCTCGATCATCCGCACCGCCCGGCGCGTGAGACGCCTTTCCATCTGCGGCGTGAACGACACGGTCACGTCGGTTCCCTGGACCATCGAAATCGCGAGACAAGTCATGAGCGCTGTTCCCCGCGTTTGACGAACCTGTTGCGAGCGTTCATGGAATCCGCTGGCTTGTCAGGACTATCCCACGCTGCCGATTGGCACGGAAACCGGAGATTCGGACAGCGCCCTTTCCACGAAACGAGGCCTGGGAGCCTGCGCCGCAGGCTCCTGGCGAGGACAAGAACGAACCCCATCCGGCCCTCGACGCGGGGGCTCGGTCAGCGTCGGACCGCCTCCCTGGTTCGTGGAATCCGGTCCCGTCCAGACCGCAATCGTGGTAAGATCGCAGGAATCTACGGAACACGACACCAGGGTTATCGTAAAGTCCATGAAGCGTCATTCCCGCGAAAGCGGGAATCCAGAGAAAGGGACCCACTGGCCGGTGTCCCCGCCCACACCCCGCATGGATTCCCGCTTTCGCGGGAATGACACTTCGCAGGCCGTGTTTCGAATCCCGGTCCACGAACATTTTACAACATCGGTCATGGTCCCCTTCAACTTCATTCTGCTTCGTTCTGCGAAGTCGAAGGGAGCCGGGTATCAGGGTCTCCCGAGAGCCTGCGCCGCCAATCCTGC
>CBDCAF010000013.1:0-46693 GCA_965213675.1 uncultured Binatia bacterium (SeqCode) | reverse complement strand
CCCCTGGAACTGGTGGATGTGGGCCTTGTCTCCGGGGACGTCACGCTCCTGAAGGAGATCAACCTGGCCTTCGACGGAGACAGGGCCAGCGTGATCCTGGGCCCCAACGGTGCCGGCAAGACACTGCTGCTGCGGATCTGCCACGGACTTTTGTTGCCCACCAGCGGGAACGTGCGCTGGCGGAATCCGGGCCTGGCCAAGCATCCCGCCTCCCAGGGCATGGTCTTCCAGAAGCCGGTGGTGCTGCGCCGAAGCGTGGAGGACAACATCCGTTTCGCCCTCAAGGCCTGCCGTATCGAACGTGCGCTGCATTCCGTACGCCTTTCCCATGGCCTGGAGGCATCCGGGCTGGGCCCCCTGGCGGGGCGGAGGGCCATGCACCTGTCCGGAGGGGAGCGTCAGCGCCTGTCGCTGGCGCGCTGCCTTGCCGTGCAACACCGGGTGCTGTTTCTCGACGAGCCGACAGCCCACCTCGATCCAGCCGCCACCCGCCGGGTGGAGGAGATGATCTCCCTGATCCGTGAAGACGGAACCCGGGTGATCATGGTGACCCATGATATCGGCCAGGCGAGGCGGCTTGCCGACGAAATCGTGTTCATGCACCGCGGGGAGGTCCTGGAAAGCGGACCGGCCTCGGATTTCTTTACCCGTCCGGGGACGGCGGAGGCTTCAGCCTACCTGAGAGGGGAACTGATCTGGTGAAGGGATGATCCAACCATTGAAATCCAACTGCCATCAATCCGCTGTCCCGTGAACAAACCGTGTGCAAGTATCTGCAGGGCCGCAGCCGTCATCGTCCTTTCGGTGACAGGCGCATGCGCATCGGCACAGGAACGGTTCATCACCGTTGCCTCCACCACCTCGACGGAAAATTCGGGGCTGTTTGACGTCCTCCTGCCCAGGTTCCGGGAACAGAGCGGCATCGGGGTCCGGGTCGTGGCCGTGGGCACCGGCAAGGCCATCCGGATGGCCAGCGGCGGCGACGCGGATGTTCTGTTTGTCCACCACAGACCATCGGAGGAGAAATTTGTCGCCGAGGGGCACGGTGTCGAGCGCCTTGACGTGATGTACAACGATTTCGTGATCGTGGGTCCGGATGCGGATCCGGCCGGTGTCGCGGGTCAAGGCGTGTCGGAGGCTCTCAGGGGCATCGCTGCCGCTGGTGCCGTTTTTGCTTCGCGCGGCGATGCAAGCGGCACACACTGGAAGGAACGTGCACTCTGGAAGGCTGCGGGGGTGGAACCAGACGGGGCGTGGTACCGGGAGACCGGTTCCGGCATGGGCGCCACCCTGAACGTGGCCAGCGGCATCGGCGGTTATGCCCTCACCGACCGCGCCACCTGGCTGAAGTTCTCCAACAAGGGTGACCTGAAAGTCCTGGTGGAAGGGGAACCGGTGCTGTTCAACCAGTACGGCGTCGTCCTGGTCAGTCCTGTAAGGCATGCCCATGTCAAGGCGGCCGACGGGCAGGCCTTCATCGACTGGCTCACCTCTGACCCGGGGCAGGAAGCCATCGACGCCTACCGCCTGGAGGGGCAGCAGGCATTCTTTGCCAATGCCGCGCCCCGATGAGGTCTGCTGCCAAAGACGCCGGAGATCGGACAGACAATGCCGTTTCAACTGAAACTTGACGTGAGTTGGTGCCTGGGTGCGGATGAATCCCTGCCGGTCCCCGACCTTCTGTTCGAACTGCTCCAGCAGATCGACCGCTGCGGCAGCATCAGTGCCGCCGCCAGGCACTGCAACATCTCCTACCGCAATGCCTGGAACCTGATGAACCAGTGGCGCGACCGACTGGGTGCACCGCTGATTATCCCGCGTCAGGGCCAGGGGGCGAGACTGGACGAAATGGGCAGGAAACTGTTGTGGGCCAAGGACTATGCCCGGGAACAGTCCCGGGCTCCGTTACAGTCGGCGGCAGAACTGATCTGCCGGGAACTGGAGGTCGTGTCGGGCGGCCCGGCACCGCGGTCGCAATCCCTCAGGGTCTACGCCAGCCACTGTCTCAGTCACCCGATCCTGTCCGACATCCTGGCGCGGGAGTTCCAGGTAGAGTCTCGGATCACCCATGGCGGAAGTGCACGCTGCCTGCAGCATCTCAGGACCGGGGATTGCAATGCCGCAGGGTTTCATCTTGCCGATGGCGTGCTTGCGGAGGGGTTCATCCGCCATTATCTCCGGTTCTTTAGACCCGCGGACTGCCGGGTGATTCACGCCGTACGGCGGCGTCAGGGCCTGATCGTGAAGCCCGGCAACCCCCGCAACATCACCGGCGTGGAGGACCTTGCCAGGGATGATGTCCGCTTCGTGAACCGGCAGGCGAATTCCGGCACCCGGATGCTGCTGGACCTGCTGCTGGAGGGCCGGTCCATCGACAATGCCCGCATCCAGGGATACGATCACATCGAGTTCACCCACTCTGCCGTCAGTGAGCTGGTGGCCGGTGATTCGGTGGACGTGGGCATCGGCATGGAAACCGCTGCCGTGGCCCATGACCTGGACTTCATCCCGCTGGCTTCGGAAGTGTACTTCTACGCGGTCAGACGCCGGGAATGGCAGCATCCGTCCGTCAGGGCACTGCGCGACCTGCTGGCAGGAGAACAATGGCGGGAGGCCGTTTCAGCCATGGACGGGTTCGATGTCACGGACGCCGGAAGAAGCCTGGATGCGGAGGAACTGGTTCTTCATGGCTTGCCGGGTCGAAATGCCTGAGTACGTCCCGACGCGGTCATTCATTCGCGCCGGCGGCACAACCAGAATCCCAGCAGGCAGACGAGCAGCAGGAATCCCGCGCCGCCGGTCCATCCCAGGCCGGTTCCCGCCGCCATGCCAAGACCCACGGGACCGAGGACCTGGCCGAGTCCAGCCCCCTGGAAGATCATGCCGGTGGTCATGGGGACGGATTCCGCCGAGGGCGCGATGGTGCCGATATGGGCGAACACGGCGCCCGGGAGCATTCCGCCGAGAAAGGTGAATATCCACGCGGCGGCGAATTCCCCCGCGAGCGGTACCAGCCCCGAGAAGACGAGCGCCGCGGAGGTGCCGCCCCCCAGTAGCGCCCAGCGCATCAGCCGTTCAAGGGTCATTCCCCTGCCGACGAGATATCCGGCGGTGATGTTTCCCACGATGTTGCCGATCACCACCAGGGATGTGAGGTAGGTGGCTGGCTCCAGTTCCAAGCCCCGGTGCCCGGACCAGTAGGTGGGCAGGAATGCCGTAACCGCTGCAAAGAGCGCGGAATAGCAGGCGAAGGCCCCACTCACCAGGAGCGGCCTTGCCAGGTCCCGGCGGCCGGGCCGTTTCCCGGCAGCCTTTCGGGGCTTTTCTTCCGGCGACCCCGTCAGGGCGAAGAAACAGATTGCGACAAGCAGTGAAACTAGGGCACTCAGCCACCAGAGTCCCCGCCAGCCGGACACATCGAGGATCGCGGGTGAGGCCAGCAGCATCAGGCTCATGGCGGCGGGTATGAAGGCCGCCCAGATGCCCAGCGCCACGGCGCGCAGACGGGGCGGACAGACCCGGTTGATCAGGCCGGGCATGGTGACGGCCACGAGCAGGAAACCGAATCCCTCGAGGACCCGGGACGCAAGCAGCAGGGGGAACCCGGGGGTGAGGGTTCCCATGACGGCCCCGGCCGCGGTGGCGGCAAGGCCCACAGCGCCGGCGAGGCGGGCCCCGGCCCGGCGGGCCAGGATTCCAAGCGTGATGCCGAACAGGGCGGAGAGGATGCTGAAACTGGACACCACCAGCCCGGACTGGAGCAGGTCCAGGGAAAACTCCGCCTGGACCACGGGCAGGGCGCCCGGAATCTTCCCCATGTGGAACGCGGCGGCGAGTCCGCTTCCGATGGCGACTGCAACCACGAGCAGCGCCCTTGAATCGGTCGGAAGGGATGAACGGGCGGCGGTCACTCGGCTGTTCCTGGTCGCGTCGGTCTGAAGGAGAGTTCCTCGTCCGGGTCTGCCGGGCGGGGCCCATGGCGCCCCCGAGCAGGATAGATGCATCCCCGCCCGGATGGCCCGGATGTCCCCGGACCGGCCTGCGGCCGGGTGCCGGCAATGCCGGAACCATAGCATACGGCCCGGACGCCGGAACCGGTTATTCCCGGCTGTTCCCGGCAATTCCAGGATATTCCCGGCGCTCATGAATCCGCTGGTGCGGCCGGGTCGTGGTGCTTGCGTCCCGGGTTCCCGTTGACCGGGCCGTCCTGGCCTGCGTATCCCGGCAAGGTCCGCGGCAGGGATCTTTATCAGACTGATAAGAGACATCGGTTGCCGGCTCATCGATTTGTAATCGGGGGTGTTCGTTTCCGTTACTAACATGATTTTATGGAGCTCAGTCTTTTTCTCAGGATCTCGACCAAGCAGGAACGCGCCGAGGTTGCTGCCCGCTGCAACGGCTCGGTGGGCTACCTTTACCAGATCGCCGGTGGGCACCGCTTTGCCAGTCCCCTGATGGCAATCAGTATCGAGGGGTATACCTGCCTGATAGCCAGCCGGAGCAATGGCCGACTGGCGACGGTGCCCCGGTCCAGCATGGTCCGCCATCCGGAAATATTCCAGGGGTTTGATCCTCCACCCGATATCCGGGCGAAGGACGGCGTCCGGGGGGACGGGGCCAGCGAAGACCATGAAAGGCTTTTCCGTCATGCCCGGACCGTCTGAAAAGCCGGGCGGGTCGGGGCAGTACGGTCTCAAGCCGTCCCTGGTTCGGGTGAGGGTTCACCGGATCCGCTGTCATGAACGCAGTCCCAGGCAACAGCCGAATCCCGAATACGATCGCATCAGGACATCCGTTCAGACCCTTGGCCTGGACCGGCCCCTGGTGGTTACCCGGGAGCCGGGCACCAGAGACTATCTGCTCCACGGCAGCGGCAGCACCCGGCTTCGGATCCTGAAGGAGCTTTTCGAGGAGACGGGGGAGGAGCGGTTCCGCTGGGCGGACTGCATTGTCCGGCCCTGGGAGGGGGAGTCCGGTGTCCTCCTGTCCTACCTGAGGGACAACGAACTGCGCGCCGGCCTCACCTTCATCGAGCGTGCCCTGGCCGTCTGCGATGCGAAGGCGTTCCTGGAACGGGAGTGCGGCGCCGGGGACCTGCCGCCGCATCAACTGGAAGCTCTGTTCCGGGACAGGGGGCTCGATCTCGGCGGGGCCATGATCTCCGGGATGATGCATGCCGTGGGGGTTCTCTGGCCCGTGATGCCCCAAGCCCTGTCCGCCGGCCTGGGACAGGCCAAAGTCGAGGCAATCCGTGACCTGGAGCGGGCCGCAGGGAAGGTCTGGGCCCGCCAGGGGCTGGACGGTGGCGCGGCCGGAAATGGAACCGGCCAAACCGTTTTCGGCATGGTGTTCGCCGAACTGTGCCGCCGCCTTGACTGTCCGGAATGGGACATCCAGCCGCTCCGTGATGCGTTGGAACGGGAAATCGCCAACGAAGCGGACAGGGTGCGGGCGGAGATTCACCTGGAACTGGAAGCAGAGCTTTCCGCCTGGCTGTTTCCTCGTTCACCTCCCTGCAGTCATTCCCGGCATTCGGGAGATGACGGCGATACCCAACGTCCCGGCCCGGAGCGGCCGCAACCGGATCAGACCCCCCGTCGGGAATGAGCAGGAGCAAAGAAGCCGATCTCGTCCTTGCGGTTCTCGTGTACGCCATCCGGAGTCTTGCCGAAGGGGACCTGGAGGCCCTTCGCGAGATGGATTTCGGGCCGATGGAACTGAAGGCCCTGGAGGACATCGAACTGTCGGATCTTCATCGCGCCGATACCCTTCGGGCGCATTGCCTGAAGATCACGCTCAATCGGGATGTCTTCCTGCCAATGCTGAACCGCCTCCATACCCTGCAGAAGATCGAGAGGATGAAGCGCATGCTGCTGACCGCGGATGCTCCGCTGGACATGATGAGCCGTCTATTCGGGATGAGTCAACGAAATTACTCCCGCTGGCGCCGCACACTGGTGGTGGAAGGTGCCACGGGGCGGCCACCTGTACCGGATGAGGACAAATCCAACAGGCTCTGGGAAGCCGTTCAGGAGAGGTTGGCCGAAAGGGAAAGAAAGGTCCTGTCACCGGGGGACTTTCTCGATCTGACGGAGGAGACCGGACTCGGTCTTCGGGTAATCTGGAGGCTGGTGAAGCGCTGGGAGAAATGGGGGAGGGAAGAGACCCCGCGATCGAACGGGGAGCATCCGTCCAGGGGCAGAAAGGCCTTGTCATCCGCCGAATACCTGGCAATGAAGGACGTCTAGCCTGGGGGCGAGTATGGCAAGACCACGGTGTGGGTGTTCCGGGCATCCAACAGCTTGCGCTGGAGGAACGGTTGAATGCCAGGCAGGCCGAAAACCAGGCCTCCCATGACCGTTCGTGGGTGGATTGTGCCCGGCGGGATACGGAGGCAGCCGAACGTGATGCAGCAAGGTAAGCGGTCATTCTGAGGCGTTATTCCCCTCATCTCCATCATGGATACACTTGATCGGTTTTGCCCGGGCCGAGGCCAGTTTCCCGGAACCGACACGTGGGAGCGGAGCCGTTCCCCCAGCCAAACCGGCATGCGCTCCCTGGAACCCGGCCCGCGTCAGTGGCCGTGCCGGCCGATCAACTCAGAGCGCTGTCCCTGGTCCTGGCCAGATCGCTCTTCAGCGGGTTGGCTGCGAACTTGTCTTTCCATCGTCTTGGGGTAAGCTCGATCACATCCTTCGCCGGGTGCTCCCCAACCCGCTGCAACACATCCACCAGGTACGTGCCAGGATCGATCCCCTGCAGCCGGCAGGTCACCAGCAGACTCTGGATGACGGCCACCCGCTTCACTCCGACCTCCGTCCAGCAAAAGAGCCAGTTCTTCCGGCCCATCGCAATCGGGCGTACTTGCCGTTCAAGATGATTGGAATCGATCGCCACGTCCGGGTCCGACAGGAACACCTGAAGAGGACCCTTCCGCCCCATTGCATACTTCAACGCCTTCGACAGCGGGTTCGTCGGTACCAGGTCGGGGCGACGGCACTGGCCCTCGCACCATTCCCAGTGAGCAGACGGCGGACCTGCCAGGCTGTGGGTCGGTAGCTCTCGGCGGATATCTGCGCCCAGATCGTGTGCTGGCGCTCATGATCGATGGTCATGGCGAACACTTTCAATGCTTCGAGGTCCATCTCCCCGGCACGGTAGGCGTCGAGGAGCTCGGGGGCGGCATTCCCTAACCGGAGGCGCTGCTCCACGACACGCTCGGAAACCCCGAAGCGGGCGGCGATGGATGCTACGGTAGCTCCCTCCCGTACCAGTCTGGCGAATGAAACCACCTGGTCGGCGGGGTGCATGGCGATGCGGACGACATTCTCCGCCAGCGACAGCTCTTCAAAGTTCTCGTGCTGCGCTATCCGACAGGGAACCGGATGATCGGAAGGGATAATCCCGGACTTGGCCAGGGCTTCCAGAGCGAGAAGGCGGCGCCCACCCGCCACCACGGCGTATTTTTTGTCTTTAGACTTGGCGCTTTTGGATGTCCCGGAGGTTTTGGAATTACTGGAGTGTTTGGAAATACCGGAATCGTCACTGCGGACGACGAGATTCTCCAGCAGGCCGTGGGCGCGGATGGACGCCTCAAGTTCGGCCTGGGCGACCCTGTCGGGCGGGGTCTTCCGCACGTTCTCGGGGGCGAGGACAAGCCGGTCGAGGGGGACTTGCCGAACGAGGAGTTCGGGCGGTGCTGTGATCTGGTTCATGGATTCTCCTTGATTGGGAGGTTTGAAGGAAGGGTTGAAGGAAAGGATGAAGAAAAGATCGCGGGACCGCTCTCTCCGGCCGGCCGCGACCGCCTCCACCCCGCCCCCTCTGACACCATGGGTGGCTCGCCCGATCACGGGACCTCACCGGCGAAGCGGCGGCGCACACCGGGGAGTGTGGACGGCTGGAAAACCACGCGGGAAGGGAATGAACCGGAAAAGGGGGAGGGCAGTCGGTCGCCCATCCCCTCCGCCTTCGGATCCCGTGGCATTTGGGTTGATCCCGGCGAGTGAGTCCCGGCGAGTGAGTGTTGACAGATGCAGCAGCGCCCTTATATGATTTCCGGGAATTGGTCCCCGCCGGACTCGCCGCAAGGCCCCGGCGGGGTTATTATTTGGGGCTAAACATATGACTAAGAATTATCCGTGGCGGGACGAACACGACTTCAGGCCACGATGCATGAGATACGAGCCACACTATCGCGCGGGGGATGACCAAAGAGTGTCTGGGGCCCTGGGTCATGCTATGGGTAGCATTGCGCATGCGCAAAGTGAACAGACAGCGGAACGGTGCCTTGAGGCGTTGGCATGTCTGTACGATCACAAGGGCGATCTGCATGTAGTACGCAAGAGCGGAGCGACTTGGGATGAGGCTTGGGAGGTTGCGTTCCGGAAAGCTTGGGAGTTTTATTGCGAGTGTGCGGAGAATGTATTCTTCCAATACGAGGGATCGAATGAGTGGGCTGGCATTTGGTCGTCACGCCGGTTTGAGGTGGAGGAACCATAAAATCCGATGATCCGGCCACTGTCAGGCGATGTATATAAGCCCCTATAATTTCCGTGCACGATGCCTCAAGAGCCGACAGTCAAACGGGCCATCTCGTTCTTTGACGGCCAGAACCTGTTCCGGCACGCCAAGGACGCGTTCGGACACCATCATCCCAACCACGACCCGGGCAAGCTCGCCGCAGCCGTTTGTGCCGCCAATGACTGGTCGGAAACCGGGGTCCGCTTCTACACCGGCGTTCCGGAAGCGGAGCACTCGGAGATGTGGCATGGCTACTGGGCGCGACGCCTGACGGCGATGCGCCGTGCCGGCATCTCCGTAACCAGCCGGCGGTTGCACCACCGGATCGAAAGAATCACCCTGCCGGATGGAACCGGACACCAGGTGCCGGTCATGCGCGAGAAGGGAATCGATCTGAGGCTGGGCCTCGATGTCGTGCGGATGGCCCGCAATGGGGAACTGGATGTGGCGGTGATCTTCAGCCAGGATCAGGACCTGGCCGAGGTGGCGCGCGAAATCCGCGATATCTCGCGGCCCCAGGGACGCTGGCTCAAGATTGTCTCGGCGTTTCCCGATGGCCCGGATGCAACGGCGCGCAGGGGAATCGCGGGCACGGACTGGTTTCGCATGGATCGTGCCTTCTACGATGCCTGCCTGGATGCAAGGGATTACCGCCCGCCCCGATGACGGAAGAATCCTCCCCGGTCAACTCCTGCGAGAGAATCCGGAGGCGCCCGACAAGAGTGTGGGCGACCGGCAATGGCCGAAGAGCGATTGGCGGCAGGATCAAGCGACGCAACGGAGCCTCCCGCATCAAGAGGCCTGTGCAGGAACAATCAGATGTCGGCCATGTCGATCCGCTCGCCCCGGGGCTCCCGGTTCCATTCGCCCGGAACGGATCCCCAGTTGATCCAGACAACAGGGTAGGCCGGTTCGGTTTCCGGATACGAAGAACACTCCATGTCCGTGAGGTAGAGGCAGACCCCCGGCTGTTTCCCCTGTTCCTCCAGCCAGGCGAAGCCCGGCCGGAAGTCGGTGCCGCCCCGGCCCTTGAGTTCGATTTCCTCGGGCAGGTCGGAATATGAGTACTCCGCCACATCCTGCAGGACGGTGTCCACCTGCAGCACGATTACCTCCTGGGGCTGTATTTCCATGATCATCTGGCGCACCTCGGACCAGAACGTCTCCAGGATCTGCGGCCGGCACCAGATCGAGCCGGAGGTGTCGATGATCACGGCGATGCCGTCGATCCCCTCGGAGCGGATCGACGGCATGTAGAGCCCGCCGTCGATGAAGCGGCGGTTGGGCAGGCTCCAGCTGTAGTCCCGTCCGGCGGCGTCGGTCAGGTACCGGCGCAGCAGGGTCCGCCAGTCCACGGCGCTCGCATGGGCGTCCCGGATCATCGCCCGGACCTGCCCCGGAACCTTCCCCTCGGCCTTTGCGAGATTCAACGCCTGATGCATCGCCTCGTCCCATTTTTTTTCTTCCTCAACCGTCAGGCTCGTCGAATCCCCCCCCCCCCCCCCCCGCCGAGTCCCCTGCCGCTCGATCCTGATGCATGAAAGAATCCATGACCTCACCCGTACCCAAGGGATCATGGCTTTTTTGTGCGTCAGATGCGGCGCCGTTCCCGAAGTCCCGGGATTTTTCATCTTCCGGTTGACCAGGGTCATTCTGATCATCCCCATGATCCGGATCCCCGGGGGTTTCCCGGCTGTCATCACTGACGGAATCACCGGCATCATCGGCATCGCCGGAATCCCTCGAATCGTCATCCGCGCCCGCAGCGCCCGGCATGGCCATGCCGGCGTCAGGTTGGGGATCGCCGTTTGAACCCCCACCCTCCGGTTCGGGCTCCGGAAGGCGGTTGTATGCCTCCTCCACGCTCATCCCCTCCCACGCTTCGGCATCCTCAGGCAGGGTGAACCCGGCGTCCCGCAGCATTCCGTGGGTGACGAGCTGCGAGGCCCGCTGCCACCTCTCCGGATCACGGTCGTTACGACGGGTATGATGCTTGAGCGCGCAGGCAAGCAACACCCGGGCGATGGCGGCCTCCACCAGGTGCGCGTCCGTGTCCGCAATCCACTGCGGCGAATACCGTATATTTTGTCCATCACTTGCAAGCGTTTTCCTCGTGAGGTCGGGACAAAGAGGCAGTCGGAGGGCCAGGCTGCCGAAGAAGGGTTGTGCACGTACGAGCCCGGTCACGCAGTCGCTGACGCGCCGGGCGGATTCCACAGTCACTCGGGAGGGATGAGGAGCCATCAGGCAGCCTCCCGCACAGGTTCATCCTGATGAATAAAATAACCGGCGAACTGTTCCATCAGTGCGTCGGCGTCCCGCTTCACCTGCCTGCGGACCATCGGGTCGTAGGTCCGTGAGAGCCGGAGCGTGTCGGGATCAACATTCGCGATCCGGTCCTTCACCTGCTCGCACAACCGGGCCAGGTCCTCGTTGCCGAAGATGTTCAGGCGGGGAACGATGTCCACCAGCTCCCGGATGTTCTCGATCATGGAGTTCCGGAACACCAGCGGTTTTCCGTCCTGATCTTCCTGCAGGCGCCTGGAAACCCGCCCGACGGCTTCTCCCAGCCTTCTGTACAGATCCCCTACGGCATCATGGAGCCGCTCACCCACCTGCCGCTCAATATCCCTTTTCACTTTGGCGGTATCGTTCGTGGCGAGCCTTGCCATGAAGTGATCCGCATTGGGAACAGGAACAATGCGGTAGTAGATGCCGAACCTGTCCTGCAGGTTCTCCTTCGAGGGATAGTCTTCCATGCGGAAGAGCTTTCCGAGGTCGATCCGGGCCTGTTCGACGTTTTCGTCGTAGTCCTGGATGAACCGGGCTCTTTCCCGCACCACCTTCTCCCGCATGATGTCCATCAGTTCCGTGTAGTGCTCGTAGTTGGCCACCGTGAGCAGCCTGGAACCCTGATCGTCCCAGGGAAGGGTGTTTTCATAATGAAGCGTACGCGCCCTGCCCATGGCCGCATTGAGGCTTGAAAAAGCCGACTTGGGGAGCAGGCGCTTGTTGTACCGGCCGGCGGTGAAGCTGGCGTCGTGGCTGGCGGCGACATGGTCGCTGGCCTTGCGGTCGTAGAGCCATCCGGACCATGCGGTGATCCGCAGGCTGACCAGCATCGCGTCTTTTTCAAGTTCCATCGGTTACCTCCGGGATGGTTTGTCAAATCAGGGATGAACGGGGTTGAATGAGAGGAAAGGGCCAAATGAGAAGCAGGAAATAATCAAACCGTGCGGCTTGCGGCCCAGCGGATGAATGCCGGGGTCCTTTGCAGGTCCGGGTCCCTGCGGATGCAGGAGCCGACCAGGAACTCCCCGACCTCGCGGCGAAGGCGGGTGGCATAGGCGACGATGGAATCGAGGTTGACGTCGCTGGCGAGGCGGTAGAGGGAACCGCACAGCGCGATCAATGCGCTGGAGTTCTCCGGGATGTCGGCATTCTCCGGGTCGTCGATGACGGCACGGGGGTGGGGCAGTTCCCGCCAGATGTTCAGGAATGCCGAAAACTCCACGGCGGCCGCCTCACCGACGGTCCCCCGGAACAATGCCTTTTCTGCAGCAGGGTCCAGGCCGCTTCGGTGCTTGAGGATGTGTGATATGAATTCCCACGTGCGGGGACAGGCAAACGCGGTTTCCTTGGACTTCGGATCGAACTGATGAATCAGCTCCGGCCTGAGCTGAATGAAGAACAGAACCTCCGGGGCGATTCCGTTGGCGGCGCCCCAGCTGCACCAGTCTGTCGCATCCACCCGAATCTCAAGATGAACAAACCGGGAGGCGAGGGGGGTGGGCATGCGGTGGACGACGCCGCGGTCGGACTCCCGGTTGCCGCAGGCGATGATGGCGGCGCCCCCGGGCAGTTCATACTCCCCGACCTTTCTGTCCAGAACCAACTGATACAGACTGGCCTGGACCATGGGGATGGCAGAGGGCAATTCCTCCAGGTTGATGAGCCAGCGGCCGGGATCGTCGGTGGGCGGCAGGAAGGCGGGCGGGGCCCAGCGGGTGCGGTCGGACGAATCGCGCCAGGGGATGCCGCGAAGGTCCACGGGGTCGAGCAGGAGGGCGCGGACGTCGACGTACTGCCGTCCGGCGTCAGATGCGATCTGCTGGGCGATCTGTGATTTTGCGGCGCCGGGAGGGCCCCACACCATCACGGGCTGTTGGGCCTCGATGAGGGTTGAAAGAGTCGAGGCGAGTTCGGATGGCCGCAGGGTGTAGTCCGCGGATATGGATTCGGTCATGGGCGTTCTCCGGATGGTTGATCGGAAATTCCGGGGCTCTCTTCAGCACCGGATTTCGCCCTGACAAAACTGGCCATTGCCTCATGGCGCTGTTGGGCAGGCGGATGGTGAGATATGGATCATTCGGTCATCGGAGCAGGGAAAGAGTTCGGTCTGTTGCCCGAACGGAATTTTCATGGGTCCGCTGCTGACTGTAAAAAGGAATCAGTCCGGGGGGTGGTCGTTATGAAGAAGCTGTTCCTCCGAGTCACGCATCCATTGGTAGAGGCCGGTGCGGGTGCAAAGGTCCACCTTCGTGTGGTCGGCGGGCGGCTCCTGCCGGTTCGTGAAGGCGGACCGGTCGCCATGGACGATGCCCCGGCGCAGGGCGAGGATGAGGCTGGCAGCCACGACCCATGCGACGGCCAGGATCAGAAGAGGCGCGGCCGGAGCGGAGAGGGTGGAAATGAGGCCAAGAAAAACCGGCGGGACGATGACGAGCATCCGTTCCCACGATGCGGGTCCTGTCTGTGTAGCGGGTTTGTCCGGGTCTTTGGACATGACGGCCTCCGGAATTGAAAATAGGGATGAAAAAACACGCCGGGTGGAATCCTTCCTCCCCGGCCGCGTCCTTCGCCCTGTTCCCGACCTCTCTTCACCTCATTGGGCGGCCTGAGAGGTCTGCCGGGATTGGAGCGGGATCCGGGACAGTCAGGGATTACGCGGATGCAAGGGGGGAATCCGGAAAGTCACTCAGGTCTCCATGCCGGAACCTGAAATGGGTCGATGGGGGATCCGCCGCCGGGGGGCGGTGCTGTCGGAACACTTCGTCAGTGGAAATTACCGGGCAGCGCGACCATCCGCGCAATCAGGCCGGGGCAGGGCCGAAAACAGGAAGCGGCGAATGCCTGTCGTTGTCCGGACATTGGGGAATCAATGCAGCGAACTGTGGGGCAGGTGGAACCCGTCCATGTTGTCGGTCAATTTAATACAGACGAACTGCTGGAGCTCGTCCGACCCGTCCAGCATATCTTTCTCTGCCCCTTCATCGTCCAGCTCGAGCAGTGAAAGGATGCTGTCCAACACAACAATCATGATTTCAGAATCATCCTCGTCGTCCGGACGGCACTCGCATGTCCAGGGGTGGAGTTCATCGATCTCCTCCAGCCACGGTTTCGCCAGGGTACTCATGACTGATCCCGGAAGTGGTGTCCAGACCAACTCCATCGGCCCCGAAAGACGCGGGCCGGGCGGTTGTCCGACATGATCTGCTCTCAGGAAGCCATGTCCCTGAGGCCTTTCAAGGGATAGACCTTGACCCTGCGGCTTGCGGGCTTTGCGGGGACATCCATGGTCTCCCCGGGGCGGAAGGGATTCGGCACGCCCTTGCGGGCCCTGGTGGCGGGTTTCCTGACCACCGAGATTCTCAGCATGCCCGGCAGCCTGAAAAGACCGCAGGAGCGGGGTTTCACATGCGCCCGGATGAGGTTGCCGAGCGAGTTCAGGACGGCGGCCACATCCTTGCGGGAAAGGCCGGTGTCCTCTGAGATGGTGCGGACGATCTGGGACTTGGCAAGGGGAGACTTGTAGATCTTGTACATCGGGAATAAGGGATTCGGGTGAATCGGCATGGATGGTCCAGCGCAGGATTATAACCCCGGTAGGAGTTTCACCATGATCGACAGCCGGACGGGGAGGAGGGCAATGTTGGGTCCGGTCGGAGTTCACAGGACATGGTCATTGTCGCATCTGTCCGGGTGCAGTGAATCCACCCCAAACCAATCGCCGGCATGGCAGAATCCGCGGTTTTGCGGATGACCATATCCCCTTCCCATGACCGAACCACATTGTGAAATGATGCTGGAATCGAGCGCCGGATGCTGAACACGGACTGGGTTGATCTGCTCATTGGAAACCTGGAGCCGGGTCTGGCGCGCATGTTGCGCCTCGAGGACATCCAGGTGTTTTTCGAGGTTGGTGACCGGGTGCGGTTCAACACCGGCGATGGCGGCACGATGACTGGCACTGTCGAGAAGCTGAACCCGAAACGCGCCAGTGTGCGGTGCGATACCGGCAGATGGGCGGTGCACTACATCGGGCTCGATCACCTTTGCGAATCCACGGCTGGCGACCGCCGGCCGCGTGCGGCCCGGTTGAGGGAAGTGGCGATGCAGGCGCGCGAGTTGATGAACCGCCATGGGCTGGAGGAGTGGATGCTGCACTTCAACGTGGCGCGGAGGAAGCTGGGGGAATGCCGGCCACGGGAGAAGCTCATCCTGCTCAGCCGGCCCCATGCGGTGAACGGTCCCCCGGGACAGGTCACCGACACGATCCTGCACGAGATCGCCCACGCGCTGGCCGGTCCGGAGGCGGGTCACGGCCCGGCCTGGAAAGCCATTGCCCGGCGGATCGGCGCGACGCCGAAGTCCTGCCTGCCCGAAAGCGACGAGGGGCGGCGTCACCGGGAGGACGCCAGGGAGAAATTCCGCAGGGGAGATACCGTGTCATTCATCAACCGCGGCGAACGCTGGACGGGCACCATCATGCGCATGAACCTAAAGCGTGCCAAGGTCAAATGCAGCGATGGCGTATGGCTGGTGCCTTATGCCAGGCTCAGCGTTGCCAACCGTCCTGATGGTGAATCCGGCAACCTGTAGGGGGCTCCGGCGGATTTCCGGGGTTCGGGGCGGTCGGCGGGTGGATTTCGGGATGGTTCGGAAAACAGGTGGAGATGATGCAGCCAGTATCCATCCCGGGATGCCTGAATGTTGAATCCACAGAGTTACGGATTGATTACGACAGGGTACAGAGGATGCCTGAAATACTGGATTTTCAATACCTTCTGGCCCGTGGGTGCATGTTAGGCCCAGTAATTTATGTAATGTCGGATTTTGAGGAGTTGTTTTTCCGCGTTTCTGAGCGATTTGGCACCTCTTGAAACGGCACTGTCGCAATATCCAAAGACTTGGTGTCCATCAAAGGACGGCTGGCGCGTTCGGCTAAATTTGGCTGAATTAATCGGAACTTCACGAGCCCCTGATACACCCAACTGATTGATTTCGGTGGGGATTCGACGTATTCAGACAGGCCGGAACTGGATATATGTTCCCATAATATGATTTGGCGCATGTCGTTCGAATCTCTATTGACGGGAACAGTACAGCCAGAATACACTCGAATCCATGTTCCCATAATAGAATCTCTCCCTTGGCCTTCAACATCGAATTCGTACCCAACCAGGCCGGCAAGCCCGCCGTCCTCCTGCGTCAGGCCTGGCGCGAAGGTACCCGGATCCGCAAGAAGACCATCGCCAACCTCTCCAAGCTGCCCCCCGAGATCATCGAGGGGTTCCGCACCGTCCTCAAGGGCGGCGTGGCCGTCAACAATCTGTCCGATCTCCTGACCATCGAGCGCTCGCTCGATCACGGCCATGTCATCGCGGTGCTCGGGACCGCCCGTCGGCTCGGGTTCGAGCGCCTGCTGCACCGCGCCCGCGGCCGCGAGCGGCAGTTGGCGCTGGCCGCGATCGTCGCCCGGGTCCTGTTTCCGGACTCCAAGCTGGCCACCGCGCGGCGCCTGTCGCCGGAGACTGCCACCAGCAGTCTCGGCGCCCTGCTCGAACTCGGCCCGGTCAGCGGCAATGAACTGCTGGACATGCTGGACTGGCTGGTCCGGCGCCAGCCATGGATCGAGCGGACCCTGGCCAGGCGGCACCTGCGGGATGGGACCCTGATCCTCTACGACGTGTCGAGTTCCTATCTGGAGGGGCGGTGTTGTCCGCTGGCGGCCTTTGGCCACAACCGGGACGGCAAGAAGGGCAAGAAGCAGATCGTCTTCGGTCTGCTGTGCAGTTCCGAAGGCTGCCCGGTGGCGGTGGAGCTGTTTGCCGGCAACACCGGGGATCCGACCACGGTGGCGTCCCAGGTGGAGAAGATCCGCGCCCGGTTCGGCATGGCCCGTATCGCCCTGGTGGGGGACCGGGGGATGATCACCACGGCCCGGATTCGTGCCGATCTCGAGCCGGCCGGTCTGGCCTGGATCTCGGCGCTGAAGACGGCGGACCTGCGCAAGCTTGCCGGGGCGTCCGCCGGGGCCGCCCCGGTGCTGGCGCCGGATGCCCTGGTGCCCGATGCGGTGGCCGAGGTCCGCAGCCCCGACTTCCCCGGGGAACGGCTCATGGTCTGCCTCAATCCGCGCCTGCGCGAGGAACGCCGCCGGAAGCGCGAGGCACTGTTGCAGGCGACGGAGCGGGTGCTCGAGCGCATCGAGGCCCAGGTCCGGGCCGGCACCCTCCGGGGCCAGGCCAAGATCGGGCGGCGGGTCGGCTGCGAGGCCAACCACCGGCGGGTGGAGAAGCACTTCGAGATCACCATCGGGAAGCGCCGCATGACCTGGCGGCGGCGCCAGGGGAAGATCGAGTCCGAGGCCCGCTTCGACGGCATCTATGTCATCCGCACCAGCCTCCCTGCCGGGGCCATGGGCGCCGGGGCCACGGTGGAGGCCTACAAGAGCCTGGCCACGGTGGAGCGGGCGTTCCGGGTGATCAAGTTCGACCTCCGGGTGCGGCCTGTCCACGTCTATACCGAGGATCATGTGCGCGGCCATGTGTTCCTGTGCATGCTGGCCTACTACGTCGAATGGCACCTGCGTCAGCGGCTGGTACCGCTGCTGTTCGAGGAAGATGACCGGGAAGCGGCCCGTGGGCGCCGGGCGACGCCGGTACAAAAGGCCGAGCCGTCCGCCGGCGCCAGGCGCAAGGCATCGACCGGGCAGACCCCGGACGGATTGCCGGTGCACAGTTTCCGCACCCTGCTCGACGATCTGTCCGGCGTGACGGTGAACACCGTCCGCCTGCCCGGCACGGACGGGGCTGGGATGCCGGTCGTGACCCGGCCGACCAGGCTGCAGCGCCGGGCATTCGAACTTCTGGAGGTCAATCCCGATCAAACTGTTCCCATAAGCGTGACAGGTTGAAATCACGCTGTATTGCCTGAAAACCCCGGAAATTCAATGGGGTGGAGAGAGAATCCGGACTGCTTGCTCCGTGAAGTTCCGATTAATCTAATGGTTCCTGGCACGACCTGCTGCGACAGGCTGTCGAGGAACACGAAATGGAAAACGGCGATGGAGAGATTCCGATGGATCGTTTCATCGAGTGGCTGGCGGAGTGGGGTCGAGACATACGTCATCGCCAGCGGGGATTGCAGCTGCTCATCGCCCATCGCGTCAAGAGTCTGGAGGTCGATCATGCGGCTGTGCTGGATGGCGGCTGGGACCGCGCAGACCACCGAGAAGATTCCGATGCCCTACGTCAGCTGTATTACGTGACGATGACACGTGCACGGCAGACGCTCACACTCGCGCGTCTCAACCGTTCTGGGGCCTTCAGGATGAATTGGCTGATCATGCCACGACGCTAAGACGCGAGGCGGTCGAACTTCCGCCATGCCTGGAACCCATAGAGTGCTGCCATCTTCGGCCCAGGTTTCAGGTAGTTGATCTGGGATGCGCCGAATGCCGCCATGCCGACGATCCGATACACGCTGTCAACTTGGCATTATCGGTCGGCGATCCTCTGGAGGTGAGGATCCAAACGGATGGTCGTTGGGTGTTGCTGAACAGGCACAACTAGTGTAACGTCATCCCTCAAGTGTCGGATAGAGCCGTTTCAGTTTCAGTCGCGCATCGTTGGTAGTGAACTGCCAATCGACCTTGACATGGATGCGATCACGTGAGGTTTGCCAGGCAGCGACCTCACGGGCAAGGACATCAACGTTGTCAATGCGCCGATTCAGGCATTGACGGTTCATGACGCTGAGTTCGACCTCAGCCACGTTCAGCCAACTGCCGTGTTTCGGGGTGTAGACGAACTCGAATCGGTCCCATAACGCCTTGGCCTGTGCCGGTGGGTAGGCTTCATAGAGCGCGCCGGGCCGGTGGGTATTGAGATTGTCCATCACCAGGGTGATGCGGGTGGCGTCCCGGTAGCGTGCGGCGATGTCGGCGAGGAACTGCGCCCAGTCGGTTTTGGTCCTGCGTGCAGTCACCTTGGTCATCCGCTTGCCGGCCAGGGGTTCGGTGGCCATGAAGACATTGCAGGTTCCACAGCGCAGGTACTCGTAGTCGTGGCGGGCCGGCCACCCTGGGCCCATGGGAACCGGTACACGGGTCTCGCGGATCAACTGGCGAGGGGTCTCGTCCATGCATACCACTGGGAAAGCGGCATCGTAGGGACGCCGATACACATCGAGCACCTTTTCCATCGCGGCGACGAACTCGGCGTTACTTTGCGGCGGAATCACCCACCCGATTCGCCGCCACGGCTTGCGTTCGTTTTTTTTAGAACCCGCCGCACCGTCTCATGGGACACCGCGTCGATGTAACCGAGTTCCACGGTCCGGTCGGCCAGCAGCCGCAACGACCACTGCGCGTGACCCGCCGGCGGCTCGCCGCAGGCCAGGGCCACCAGGCGCGCCTCGAATTCACCGTCGGCCTTGCGAATATACGTGGGTCTGCGTCCCTGGCGACCGCCCAGTGCCGCATCCAGACCTTCCTCCACGAACCGCTTCTTCACCCGATCCACCTTGCGCATGCTGATGCGCAGTATGTCCGCGATGGCTTCCCCGGTGGACCGCCGATCATTGAAATCGCCCTCGTCGCAGTTGAGCAGGATCAACGCGTTGATCACCTTCTGGGATCGATGCGACCCCTTGCTCGTGATACCCGTCAATTCGTTCCGCTCCGCTTCGTCCAACGTCACCATATAGCGTTTCATGCATGGACCCTCGTCTGACCAGGAGACGAGGAATCTATCATACTATATGCGTCATATCATGTATGACGTGACACTAGGTTTTGGGATGCCTTGTTAGATCGTTCGAACCGCTGCTTGGACTAGGGGTTATGCCACGGTTGTATTCGCCTTGGTGGGCTGGAGCCGAGAGGCATCAGATCTGAAATATCGTGATGCCCGTTCTGCGGCTAATCCAATTTCGACGCTTGGCATCGGAACTGTAGGTTATTGCAGCTAGCTATCATATGGTTGGAAGGGTGTCACTGACTGTGCGTAACAGATCATGTCCCTTCACAAAGAATCTAATGCACTCAGGACGTATTTTTTGAGTTGGCCACACTTGAGTCTCTGATAGAATCATATGCGCAAAATTTACAGATTTTGAACAATGAAAATTACTGGGTTTGATATTTCCAATTTCAAGGGAATCCGTGAAGCAAAGCTCCGATTTAGCGAAAATGACCAGGCACGTGTTCATACATTGGTCGGACTTAACGAAAGTGGAAAAACAACTCTTCTCGAAGCAATTCACAGCTTTTCCCCAGATGCTGAAACTGAACTCGTCGTGAAAAGCATACGTAAACCTGAAGAACAAAGAGAGCAGTGGATACCTAGAGATAAGATTTCTATTTTTTCGGGCGAAGTGAGTGTTTCGGCATATGTTACTGCAACGCCAGATGACTGGAAAAGGATTGCATCTGATTTTATTGAAGAAACAGGAAGGAAACTGGAAGATAACCTTCCCTCTGAGTTCACAATAAAATTAGTCCATAAATACAATAATGGCGATTATGTATGTCGTTCTCGAAAGCTTAATGTTCAAAATCTCCGCGCAAAAACAAAAAGAGCAAAATACTTTCGTGAGTTAGCTGAAGATCAATATAATGTATTTGAAAAGCTTGTAATCGAATCTATTCCCACAATTGCGTACTATCCTACTTTTGTTTTTGAATTTCCGAAACGGATCTATCTTACGGATAGAGATGAGTCGCCTAGAAATAGATTCTATCGACAACTCTTTCAGGATATTCTCGATTACGATAGCAATGGGTACACAATACAAGAAAGCATACTTGACCGTTTACATAAAGAAGAAAATCGAAATTATTGGGAATCTTGGTTTGGTGCATTTGTAGGATCCACTGAGGAAGATAAGGTAAAACAGGTTATTTCCAGAGCAGAACGTGCGGTAACCAATCTAGTATTCTCAAAGTGGAATGAAGTTTTTGGTGAAGACACAGCAGCGAAAGAAATTTCGATTGAATTACAATATGAAAAAGGGAAAATGGTCCAAGGGGATGATGGCTCAGAAGATGAGCCTACAGTACACGATGCCTATATTCGATTCAGAATAAAGGACGGAGCCAATTTGTATAATGTCGAAGATCGTTCTCTCGGTTTTAGATGGTTTTTCTCATTTCTCCTTTTTACCCAATTCAGAATTCATCGAGAAAATGAAAAGCCGACAATTTTTTTATTTGATGAGCCTGCTTCAAATTTACATGCCGCGGCACAAAAGAAACTGCTGGAAAGTTTTCCGGCTATCGCTAAAGTTCCACATAGATTAGTCTATTCCACTCACAGCCATTATATGGTTGATCCGAAATGGTTAGAGCAAGCATACATAATATTTGATCGCTCCACGAGCACGGATGGAAAAATTATTGATGCAAGCGTACACGAGGATTCGACAATCGATATACAAGTTGTTCCTTACAGAAAATTCGTTCATGAAAACCCAACCCAAACGAGTTATTTTCAGCCCATACTTGATACCCTTGAAGTTCAGCCGTCGAAATTCGATCTAAACACAGGTGGGTTAATTGTCGAAGGAAAAGCCGACTTCTATTTTATTAAATTCTCCGAAATGTGTTGCGGCATTGAACTTGGTCCTGTCTTTCCAGCTCAGGGGTCAGGAACAATGGGGGCGTTAGTAAGCCTTCATAAAGGCTGGGGACTCCCGGTTAGAGTGCTTTTGGATTCCGATATAGGCGGAAAAAATGGACAAAAAAATCTACAAAGAACATTTGCACTTGAAGAACATGAAATCACATCTCTTACAAACATAGTACCTGAAGTTTCTGTAATTTGTGACATTTTTTCTGATGAGGATAAAAACCATTTTGTTCCGCCAACAACTGCAAATAAAAAATTATCTATGTTACGACAAGTACAAGAATTTCTTGCTTCAGAAGAAGGGCCATCTTTATCTGATATAACAACCGTAAGGATGCAGAGTTTATTATCCGGATTACAGAAATTTATCCAATCATGACTGGAACTGGTTCCCACATGTCTCTTCCCATGATGCGCCGGGATTCCATTGCTATTGATCAAATCGAATTCCAAGTCGATCTCCGCTTCACCTTCTCACCGGGAACATGGTGTTAATGCCAAAGTAATAATGCTCAATAGTGCCAAGGTAAAAGTACCCACCTTTCGGGGCGCTTCAAGTCGCGTCAGCCGATTTCCGCCGCGGTTTTCCACTTTCGAGCAGGATACTGCCAGCAGTAGCCAAGCCTTTGATTTCATATGGATCCGCCCTGATTACGGAATACAATTGCAATCCTTGAAACCCTTCCCGGAAGATCTTCCGGCAGGGTACAGGTGAGTTCCGCTCGGTAGAGCAAATAGTCAAGATGATCTCCTGTATTTGGGGATCAACCGAAGTGCCTCGACAGGTGTGCATATCCTGACATCCTCCACCCTGCCGAGCGACAGAATGTCTCGTTTGTCCCCGGTGACCAGCAACACCGCCTGTCCGGCAACAGCCGTGGCCAGAATGACATCGTCCTTCGGATCGGGAGACCGCCTCGGAACCGGCATTCCGCCAACGAAGTATGCGCGCCGGCAGATGTCGGCGACCATCCTGCCGGCATCAGCCCGATCCACCCATTTCTGCAGCTTGGGGCGAGCAAGGACATCGGTGATTTCATTGACCTGCGCAACCGAGGTCACGAGGTCGATCCGGTTTCGGTTCCAGGCCTGGTAAAGCTGGTCGGGTGGTGTTCCTCTGGTGATCAGCGCACTGACGAAAACATTGGTGTAGAACGACCCGCACGAACGGCGTCCACTTCTTCGTCGATCAGGTCCATGAGTTCCTGCTGATCTGATTCCCCCGCACGTTCCTTCACACGGGAGATCGTGGCGGCCGAGTCCAGAATATTCAGAACCGCAGAGCCGACATCTTCTTCACTCGGGGGCTCTTCACCGGAATCGGGCGCGGCCAAGCGCTCCGCTTCCAGATGCGCTAGCCTGTCGGCGGTGGCCCTGCTCATGTGCAGTTCCACTGTCACCTCACTGTCTGGATCGGAACGGGATGCCATGTGAACCACCCAGCGATTCGGCTCCGGGTGTTGGACATTTGCCATGTGAGAACGAATGGTTGCCGTGTGAATTCGTAGTTTATCGGGTGGTCTATTACGAGGCAACTCTCGATGTTTCTCTCTCCCGAGACCTGTCCGGGATCAGCCACCCAGGATTCCTTGCGTGTATCGGTAGCTGCGCCTCACGCGATTACACGCTGGAGCGCACCAATTCCCCGGAGATGGTGCCGGAATCCCATCCGACGTGAATTTAGCACATTTCACAATGGGTCAGGTGATGGGTGGGAGCCAGTAGGTTATGATAATCAATCACCTGATACTAAGTTCGGCCAGTAGGCGTCGCGCCGGTGACGATGGCGTGGACATGGATGTGGCAGCCGAGATTCTGCCTCCAGATGTGCAGGACCATGGTGAAGCCGATGTCCCCGCCGAGCCATTTTGGGTTGTGGCCAAACTCAAGGTGGGAGCTGGCGGCGGCCCCGGAACTGCTGCCTCGACAGTGGGTGGCCCCGGCGGAAGTCTTCGAACCGGGCCGCAGGACGTGGGCCATCTCCAGCGCTGGCCGCGGGGCCGGCACTGCATGGCTGGTTCCGTGCACCGGTCAGTTGCGGCGCGGTTTCGGGAGATCCGGCAGCTCCAGCAGGTCCAGGGGGGACGGCGTGGACTGGGTCTGGCCCTGGGTCAGGTGGAGAGATTTTTGTTGGTCCGGGGCGAGGTGTGCCCGAGCCTGCACAATATTGTCGTGCATCCCTCGTTGTACCGTCGTTTGCTTGCCCCCGGCCTCGCAAGACTCTTCCGGATCGACGCGCCGTGGGTGGGGGACCAAACGCTCAGCCAGCTTTCGAGATCACGCCTGGATTGACTTGTTCGAGTTTGTCGAAAATCCCCTCGATTACGTTCATTTTATCGCCGAACAGTTCGTCCGGACCGCCCGCATGAATATTGCTGAACGGCGCATCGTAGAGGGCTGATGCTTCCATAATCCCTCTGGCGGTCAACTGGTCAATTACCAGTTCGACGAAGCGGATTTGCGGCGGGTTCAGGCTGTGGTCATTCAGGAATTCGGAGAAAGCCGCTTGCGCCGCGCCGCGGTCGAGTCCGACCATCGAGCGGACGAAGTGCGCCAGCGAGGGCACCTCGCTCCGGGCCAGCAGCCCCGCAAGCAACGTTTCGCCATCCTCTTCGCCAATCTCGACAAGGGCCGCCTCCAGCGCCGCGAGATCAGCCTCCGTCAGGGGCTGATTAGTCCGCAATTTGTGGATCACAAGGTGGTCCTTGTGGTTGTTGAGGAAGTTCTTCACCTTCTTCACATATTGTGCGCTGGTCATCCTTGGCATGGGGACAGGCTCGTTGTCTCTCACCCTCAGCACCTCGTCTTTAAAATCGGTGTAGACGATTGTCCGTTTTTTCCGGTCGAGAAACTGGATCAAGCCGCGCAGGCGCAACCTCATATCCTCCAAGAGGTTGAGGTTCATTCCGTCCCAAAACGCCAACTCCTGCATTGCAGCCAAATAATCGATCTGCGCCTTAACGGCGGGGATCGTGCTTTTCTCCTCGAGAAGCATTGCTATCTCGACCATCCTCCGCCGGCGCGTTTCGTAGGCGGATTGATCCCCTTCCGCGAATGAGAGCTGCATGGTCAACGCTATGAGATCGAAGAACTGCGCTTCGATTTCATCGGTCTCGACCTCGCTGGGCAGGCTGGCGACGTTGCGCTGGAGCCGCTCAATGTCTTCATCGCCGAGGTGCTTCCAGGCGTCGCGTTCCCGGTAGCGGTCTACATCCTCCAAATTCATTCTGACGATGAAGTTGTCGCGGTTCATTGCTGCGACCCTGCCGTGGAGTTCCTCGGTCAGCGAGCCCGCGAGCCGGGCGTCCTCGTCCAGGCCGGGCGTTCTTTGCACATGGGCCAACAACCGGACGCGGGACCGGAACAACCGGGCCACCAGCGGGACGGTTCCAGTGCTCTCGATGCCTTCCGGGTTTTCCCGGAAGAAGTCGAAATTGAAACAGAAGTCGAAGACACGGAAATCCCGCTTGTCGTCCTCCGGCCCGAATAGCTCGGGACACAGCCGTGTGCCCCGCCCGATCATCTGCCAGAACTTGATTTTGGAATAGACCGGTTTGAAAAAGACCAGGTTGGCGACCTCGGGAATGTCGATGCCCGTGTCGAGCATGTCCACCGAGATCGCAATGTGCGGTGCTTTTTCCTTTTGCGAAAAGTTGTCGATCAGGCTTTGGGGATATTGCGCATAGTGATCGATGATACGAGCATAGTGTCCCTTGTAGTGGGGGTAGTGGTGATTGAACCGCTCTTCGATGAACTTCGCGTGCTCATGATTTCGAGCGAAGATGATCGTCTTGGCCAGCCGGTCTCCGCCCGCGACAGTATGCCCGTTCTCCATCAGGTGTTGCAGCATCTTGTCGACGGTATCCTTATTGAACAGCCAGCTGTTGATGGCGGCTGCATGGACGCGATCCGGAAGGTCTCCCGGGTCCACATCGTCCCCCCAGTCGAGGCTCTCCCACTGTTCCTTTTCTTCATCGCTGAGCGATTCATAGTCGATGCCCTCGCGGGGGAACCTGAGATCCACCTGCTGGACCCGAGGCGGGACCAGAAATCCGTCCGCCACCGACGTTTCCAATTCATAGGCATCCGTCGGCACGCCCGGTTCCAGATCGAAGAGCTGGTAGGTATTCCTGTCAACCTGCTCGCGCGGTGTCGCGGTCAGCCCGACCAATAGTGAATCGAAGTAGCGGAAGATCGCGCCATACTTCTGATAGACCGACCGGTGCGCCTCGTCGATGATCACCAGATCGAAGTGGCCGACCCCAAAGCGGGCTTCGGCGCCTTTGGTCTCGTCGATGAGGCCCATCATTGTCGGATAGGTGCTGACGTAGACCCGGCCCTCGGCGCCTTTCTCGGTCACCAGGTTCACCGGACTCGAGTCCGGCAGGTGGGTCTTGAAGGCGTTGACCGCCTGATTGACCAGTGAAACCCGGTCGGCCAGGAACAGGGCCCGCTTTACCCAACCCGCCCGCTGCAAAATATCCACCAGCGCGATTGCGGTTCGGGTCTTGCCGGTACCCGTGGCCATGACCAACAGCGCCTTGCGCCGTGAACTTGCGAACTGTTCACCGATGCTGCCGATGGCGCGTTTCTGGTAGTAACGCTCGACGATGGCATCCTTCACCTCGGCAACGTCGAGCGGTTGCCGCTGGGTGCGGCGGTGGATCAGGGTCGCAAGTTCGTCCTTCTTGTAGAACCCGGCGACCATGCGGGGCGGGTAAAACCGATCATCCCACAGAAACGTCCTGTAGCCGTTGGTGTAGAAGATGACCGGCCGCCGGCCGTGCATGGCTTCCAGGCAATCGGCGTAGAGCTTCGCCTGCTGCCGGCCAACCTCCGGGTCGGCTGTCGTCTTCTTGGCTTCCACCACCGCCAGGGGTTTTCCATCGTCGCCCCAGAGCACATAGTCCGCGTAACCGATGCCCTGCTTGTTGGGCATCCCGGTAACTTCGTACTCCCGGTCCCGCGGCTGATCCAACGCCCATCCCGCGCGTTGCAAGGCGAAGTCGATGATCAACTCGCGGGTCTTGGCCTCGTTCCAGTCGTGGGTCTCGGGGACGGCTTCGTTCTCCGCCTTGATTGCCGCGAGGCGCTCCCGGAGTACCTCGAGTTCTCCCTCCGCTTCCTTCTTGGCTTCCTCCGCCGCGTCCCGCTCAGCTTCCAAGGCCTCCAGCGCTTCGATGGCCGCCGGCGCGGCGACGGGGCCGCCTTTGGGAATCAGGGACTCGTCGTACGTCTTTCCCTGAAGCTCCTCCGCCCCTTTGCGCAGATAGGTCCGGCCTACCCAATAGAGAACGTGTGAAAGCTCGCGCAGGACGTTGAGGGCGTTCTCGGGCGAAGGGGTCTTGTTGCCGTGCACCGCCACGTTGCCCATCCGCCTTATGTATTCGGCTTTCTGCCATACAGCCTTAGGCACCAGCGCCTGGAAAGTGGGCTCGCCAAGGTAAGCGTCCAGCTTCGTGGTCTTCGGCGGACTGAGAGTCTTATCGACCCTGTAGATGCGCTTCAGCAGCCGTTCCAGGGCGTGTCTGGCATGAAAACAAGACGCCCGCGGGTCCCCATAAACGTGACGCTCCGCGTAGCTTGCGCTCTCCGCCACATGCGCGAATTCCCGCTCAAGGAACGCGAAGTTGGCGGAGATTTCCATTCGATTCAAAGTTCCCCTTTGAAGGCCCGGGATTGAAGGGAGGCGAAGAGGGTGTCCAACTCGTCGAGGTGGGCGCGCAATTTGGCTTTTTGCTGTTCGACGGAGTCGACGATGGTGGCGAAGCGGCGTTGGAGATCGAGCGGCGGAAGAGCGATCCTGAGGTTATTGATCATATTCTGATTTAGGTTTGGCATAGTGACACCCTGCGAAAGCCCCTCCAGGTGACGCTTCATTGACGCGCTGGACAACAGCCACGCCAAGAAGAGGGGTGACAGCTCGCTAGGATCAGGCCGAAAATAAAGCGATCCCGTCCCGCAGAGCATGCCTACCTCGACATCAGACACGACGGCACATCGACCCATCTCCCCACGCCTGCCCATAACAACGTCCCCGCCCTCAAGTCGATAATTGCTCAGGGTTGCAGCCTTATGTTCAGATACTGTTTGTTCACCACCGGCCTGGATTTTTCCGGACACTATATGCATCGGATTAACCACCGGAACTCCGTCGGTTAGGTAGTCTTCCTTGTGAAGAAGAGATCCAAACGGACCTATCTGTACTTTCGACTTGGTCTCTTTTAGCGCGCGCTCCTCCCACCCCATTGGATTGGTAACGGGATCACCAAACATGTCGAGAAATGTCGATTGAAGGAGGGCGTCGAGTTGCGCGAGGGACTCTCGGCGTTTTGCCCGCAAGTCGTCCGCCGCGTCCAGGATCGCCGCAATCCTCTTTTGCTCCTCGAGAGGCGGGAGGGGGATCTGCAACGATCCAATGTCGCTCTTCGAAACCTGTAAGAATGTTGCACCTCTCCCCTTGGCCTTTAAAGCCGGAGCGGCATGTTCTATCCAATGCCATAGGTAAATTTGGTTCAATTTCTCTTTTCTAGCCTTTAGGCCTGCCACCCCACGCCCAAGGCAGTATTTCTTGTCCGACCAGTTGCGATCGCCAATTGTCGCTCGTATGCACAGAATCAGGTCTCCGGGCTGAGACAGCTTGGTTGGAGCATCCGTATATTTGGAGGGCTCAGGAGTAAGTGCACCAAAGTCACCGGCACCAGCAATCAATGCATATCCGTCACCGGCGGTATTGTAGCTGGTGCCTTTGGGCGCCTGACCCATAGCAATCTCACAGACGTCTGAGAGCGGCTGCTGAGGAAGAGCGGTCATCCCAACAACCCCTCCAATTCCTCACGGCCCTTCGCGATCTCGCCCTCCAGATGGGCCAACCGACCCAGGATCACCTTCGGCGGGTCGTACTCCACCGCCTCGTATTCGATCTCCTTGTAGCGGTTGATGGAGAGATCGTAGTCGTTTTTGGCGATCTCGCATTTCGGCACCAGAAAACTCCGGTCGGTCCGCCTTCGATCCGTTTCCGCCTCCCGGTTCTGCCAGCGGGCGAGGATATCGGCGAGGTCACTCTTCTCCGGCTGTGGGGCCCGCTTGTCGTCGAGGGAATAACCGTCGGCCTGCATATCGTAGAACCAGACGTTCTCCGTGCCGCCGGAGTTCGTCTTGGTGAACAGCAGGATGGCGGTGGACACGCCCGCATAGGGTTTGAACACCCCCGAGGGCATGGAGACGATGGCGTCCAGCTTCTGATCCTCGATCAGGATTTTGCGCAAGGTCATGTGTGCCTTGTACGATCCAAACAGCACCCCGTCGGGCACGATGACGGCGGCCCGGCCGCCGGTCTGGAGCAGGCGCAGGAAGAGCGCGAGGAACAGCAGCTCGGTCTTCTTGGTCTTGACCACCCGCTGCAAATCCTTCGCGGTGGACTCGTAATCGAGACTGCCGGAGAAGGGGGGATTGGCGAGAACCAGGGAGTACTTTTCCGAGTCGTCGTCGTCGACCTCGGCCAGCGAATCCCTGTAGCGGATGTCCGGGTTCTCCACCCCGTGCAGCAACATGTTCATGCTGCCGATGCGCAGCATGGTGCTGTCGAAGTCATAGCCGTGAAAGGTATGATCGTTGAAGCGGCGACGGCTTTCCTCGTCCTTGTAGATGGTGCCGCTGTGATGCTCGACCAGGTGTTCCGACGCGGCGATAAGAAAACCAGCCGTGCCGCAGGCCGGATCGCAGATCACATCCTTGGGTGTCGGCGCGGTCATATCGACCATCAGCTTGATGATGTGGCGCGGGGTGCGGAACTGCCCGTTCTGTCCGGCGGTGGCGATCTTGCCGAGCATGTATTCATAAAGATCGCCCTTGGTATCGCTGTCGGCCATGTCGATACCGTCCAGCTGATCGACCACGTTGGCCAACACCCGGGCCGTGGGCATCATGAATAGCGCATCCTTCATGTGGTGGGTATAGGTCGAGCCGCCCTCGCCGTCGACTTCCCCCTTGCCGCCGAGGGACTTGATGAACGGAAACACCTCGTCCCGAACCGTCTCAAACATTTGCTCCGGCGCGGTCTCCTTGAAACGCGACCAGCGGAGACAGTCCTGGCCGGGCGAGAAAACCGGCTCCTTGATGGGCGTCCTGGTTCGGGCAGCCTTGGCCTCTTTCAGGATATGCAGTTCGTCGAGGCGTTTGATGAACAACAGGTAGGTAAGCTGCTCGATCACCGAGAGTGGATTCGAGATGCCGCCCGACCACATGGTGTCCCATATTCGGTCGACTTTTGACCTTAGTTCGCCAGTGATCATGGTCTAATTCCTCTCTTAGGTTTCCAGCACCCAAACTGCGGGCAAGTGTATCGTTTCTGCATTTCCAGTGCATCCGGTTATGGTGAGACCGCAGGGGGGACGGGTCATGCCATTAGGCTGGGACGCAAGCCGGCGCGAAAGAAGATGGCAAGGAATCTCAAGGAGATTCGAGAGATGCTGTGCAAGCGGATGCATTGGGACATATGGGAGTTGGGCAAGTGGCTTGGCAAGGTCCTTGCGGGCTGGCTGAATTACTTTGCCGTGCCCGGATCATTCCGGTGGCTGAGGAAATTCAAACACCGGCTGATGAGATCATGGATGATGACCATTCGCAGCCGGTCGCAACGAGCCCGCGGGTTCAGTTGGCAACGGCTGCACCGGATGGTCGGTCTCTATGGCCCAGAATCAACATCCATCACCCATGGCCGGATCAGCGGTTTGCCGTCAAATATCCGAGATAGGAGCCGGATGGATGAACGTCCACGTCCGGATCTGTGCGGGGGCGCCGGGAAACCGGCGTTCCTGTCGCGACCATACGGGCGGACCGGCGGGCGGGAGGCACCCTGTACCGGCACCTGCGTCGCCGTGGCAAGAAGCCGAACTGGCGCGGTGGGCGGCATGCCGGACGCGGTCACATACCCGGCCGGGTGGACATTGGCGAGCGTCCCTGGGTGGTGGAGGAGAAGTCCCGGATCGGGGACTGGGAGCTCGATACGATCATCGGAGCGAGGCACTGGGGCGCTCTGGTGTCGTCGGTGGACCGGGGTTCGAAGTTTACCTTCCTGGAGCGGGTCGAGGTGAAGACCGCGGCGGCGGTGACCACGGCGCTCACCCGGCGCATGGAGCCGATTCGAGACCGGGTTCACACTCTCACGGCGGACAACGGCAAGGAGTTTGCGGGGCACCGGGCGATTTCGGATTCGCTGGGAGCGGGCTTCTACTTCGCCACTCCCTACCATTCCTGGGAGCGGGGACTGAACGAACACACCAACGGCCTGGTGCGCCAGTACTTCCCGAAGGGGACGGACTTCCGCCAGGTGACGGAGGCGCAGGTCCGGGCGGTGGAAGATCGGCTCAATCACCGACCCCGGAAGGTGCTGGGGTATCGCACGCCTGCGGAGGTCTTCGCTGGAGCACTGGTCCCACCCTGAAGGCGGGGACATCGCCGGTCCGGAACTCCTGTGACCAACGGGAGGGGCCCCGCTCGGCCGGAAGGCACCGGGCAGGCCCTTGCGTTGGAAAATAGCCTCTGTCAGTATCCCCCGGAGTCGAGATTGACGCCATTTCCGGCCGGAATGGGCGCCAGGGGCGCTGATTTTCCGCCGCCGCCGCTATCCCTCCATTCGGGCTACGCCCTCATTCCGGGATAGCGGCGAGGGATGCCCTTCGGAGTGGAAGCGGGGAAGAATAACCAAAGATCTGAATGACCCATCCGATACTTTTCCGATGCAATCAATACCCATATCCCCTGACCCATTTGATCGTTGCGTTCCACCGCATCGTCCACATCAGCATTGCGACGAGCCGTATTGTTGCAAGCCTTTCCAGGCCGTTTCCCGACTGGGAGGAACGTTGGGTAGGGGGCAGCGGTGAACCTTGAGCAGATTACCAACATGGTCGCAGCGGGTGAGTCCGAAACGCTTGAGTTTAAGAGTTCGACGGGTGCGCGTCGCGAGGCCGCAAAGACCGTCTGCGCCATGCTCAACCAAAACGGCGGTCATGTGCTGTTCGGCGTTCAGCCGTATGGGAAAGTGATAGGGCAGCATGTGGGCGAGGTCACTATCGAGCAAGTGAGCGCCGAGCTTAGGAGAATCGATCCACCTGCTTTCCCGGCGATCGAGCGGGTAAGGGTATGTGGAGCGCACGAGGTGGTGGCTATCTCGGTCAGCCGCGGGCAGGGCGGCCCGTTCATGTACCGCGGGAGCGCGTATCGGCGGGTGGGCAACACGACGGTGGAAATGCTCGCGGATGAATACCAGCGAATGCTCTTTGAGCGCATGCACAGTGAACGTCGGTGGGAGAACCAGCCTGCGGACGGATGGTCGATCGACGATCTGGACGAAAACGAGATTCGGATTACCGTGGAGGAGGCCATTCGCCGTGGCCGGCTTGAGGATCCCGGGACGCGCGATCCCCGCGATTTGCTACGCGGCCTTGGGTTGTGCAGGGATGGGATTCTGTGGCGTGCGGCAATCGCCCTGTTCGGTAACGAGGAACGAATCCGGTTCGACATGCCTCAGTGCTTGCTTCGCGTTGCCCGCTTCAACGGAATTGACCGAACCGAGTTTCTTGACAACCGGCAGTTTTACGGCAACGCCTTCTCGCTCCTCCGGGCTGCCGAGCGCTTCCTGCGCGACAGCCTGCCCATTGCCGGGCGCATTGAGGAGGGACACTTCGAGCGAAACGACGAACCGCTCTTTCCTCCTCTCGCGACACGAGAGGCCTTGGCGAACGCTATTTGCCATCGTGATTATTCGATCGGTGGCGGCTCCGTCGGCGTAGCTATTTACGATGATCGCCTGGAGGTCACATCGATGGGTACGCTGCATTTCGGGCTTACGCCGGAGAAGCTGTTCCTGCCACATGAGTCCATTCCCTGGAATCCGTTGATTGCCGACTGCTTCTACCGGCGCGGCATTATCGAGCGTTGGGGCCGTGGCACATTGAGAATGGCCGAGCTGGTGGATGCCGCCAGTTTGCCAAGGCCCGAAATCGAAGACGCAAGCGGGGCTGTAATCGTGCGCTTTCGCCATAATGCCTCGCCTGTTCGCGTCGCTGGACGGCTACAAATTACCGCCATCGGTGCTACCGATGCGAAACTAAACGAAACGCAACGAACAATCTTAGATTTGTTGACCCAGGATATGCATTCCTTGGCGCTGCGCGAAATTCGGGCAGGTCTGCCCGAGTCTGTGAGTGTGCGGCAGGTCAAGAGGGCGTTGGCTCGGCTCAAAGAGCTTGGACTGGCGATGTACACCGGACGCGGCGCTTCAGCACGGTGGCGCGCCGAAAAGAATTAAATAGACCCCATGGGGCCGGTCCCATGGGGTCCAATAGGGGTCCTATGGGACAACACATGAAACCATGCTTGTATCTGATCGTGCAAGACCGTCCGATAGGGGACCATCTTGCGTACATTGAGGCATGGTGGCTGGCCTCTGGTGAGAAACTGGCTCAAGGGATACGGAGGGTGATCGGATGACGTGCTGCCTTGCTGTGCCGGCCACAATCTGCGGATGCTCCTGCGGCGGCTGAGATATTTGCTTTGGATTTTGGACCTTGGTTGTAGTGTTCATGGTGTCTGTGGCATCAGGCAATGTCTGAATGCCTTGGGCGATGGGAAACGCTTGTATACGGGTATGGAGGTGCTCAATCTTGTGGCCGCTTGGTAACGGGTTTTTCCTGAGTCACAAAATGATAGGCTTGATCTCGATTTTGAGATCTGGAAATGCCTTCGCCAACAACCTTGAAGCTTCGACTGTCCTTTTACCCCATCGATCGGAAACTGTTCGTTTGTGAGGTGAACATGACCTCACGCAGAACCTATGCTATAGGAAGTCGTAGTAAGAATCTTGGCTCGGTTAGTGCTTCGATTCAGTTGATCACTCGACAAGCGAACTGATACCAATTTTACTCAGACGCAACAGCACGAATGCGCGTCTTACAGTTCAAATAAATTCGCTTGCGAATTGATTACGGCGTAAGTTGAAAATAATATATCTAACTGTTTTATAATAAATAAATACGATTTATGTGCACCGGGGGAGGAGCGGTTCCGCTGGGCGGACTGCATTGTCCGGCCCTGGGAGGGGGAGTCCGGTGTCCTCCTGTCCTACCTGAGGGACAACGAACTGCGCGCCGGCCTCACCTTCATCGAGCGTGCCCTGGCCGTCTGCGATGCGAAGGCGTTCCTGGAACGGGAGTGCGGCGCCGGGGACCTGCCGCCGCATCAACTGGAAGCTCTGTTCCGGGACAGGGGGCTCGATCTCGGCGGGGCCATGATCTCCGGGATGATGCATGCCGTGGGGGTTCTCTGGCCCGTGATGCCCCAAGCCCTGTCCGCCGGCCTGGGACAGGCCAAAGTCGAGGCAATCCGTGACCTGGAGCGGGCCGCAGGGAAGGTCTGGGCCCGCCAGGGGCTGGACGGTGGCGCGGCCGGAAATGGAACCGGCCAAACCGTTTTCGGCATGGTGTTCGCCGAACTGTGCCGCCGCCTTGACTGTCCGGAATGGGACATCCAGCCGCTCCGTGATGCGTTGGAACGGGAAATCGCCAACGAAGCGGACAGGGTGCGGGCGGAGATTCACCTGGAACTGGAAGCAGAGCTTTCCGCCTGGCTGTTTCCTCGTTCACCTCCCTGCAGTCATTCCCGGCATTCGGGAGATGACGGCGATACCCAACGTCCCGGCCCGGAGCGGCCGCAACCGGATCAGACCCCCCGTCGGGAATGAGCAGGAGCAAAGAAGCCGATCTCGTCCTTGCGGTTCTCGTGTACGCCATCCGGAGTCTTGCCGAAGGGGACCTGGAGGCCCTTCGCGAGATGGATTTCGGGCCGATGGAACTGAAGGCCCTGGAGGACATCGAACTGTCGGATCTTCATCGCGCCGATACCCTTCGGGCGCACAGAAGCCCGATCAGCTTCAGCGCCTGACCCGCCGCCTCCGGCTCGGCATCCAGTGCCGATTCGAATGGTCGCCGTGTGTGTGCCCAACAATTGGCGTGGGTCACCCCATCCATCATCTCCGCATACCGGGCATAGCCGTCGTACCCGTCCGACAGCAGCGTACCCCGGAACCGGTCCCCCAGAATCTCCCGCATATGGGCGTGCTTCCGGCTGTCCGTGTACCGGAACACTACCTCGTCGTTCTCCCCGTAGATGGGCCACAGCTGACCCTGGCGCATCTTGCCACGGGCCTTCCGGCCCGCCTTGATCGGGGTCTCGTCCATCGCCAGCACCCGGTTGAGCAGAAGGGCCTGGTACTGGGCATCCGCGATCGGTGCCAGCAGATCGATCGCCTGGCCCGCCTGGACCGTCAGCGTGCTCCGCGCCAGCGTGATTCCATGATCCAGCAGACGTTGATGCTGGCGGTACAGCGGAAGGTGATCGGTAAACTTGTCCACCAGCATCCCCGCCAGGAAGCTCACGTCCACACAGCTCCCCTCCAGCACGTTCGCGGGGGCCAGGGCCGTGATCAGCCTGGCCGGCTTTCCACCGTCCGGCCTTTCCGGGTCCGGCTTCTCCTTGATCACCGGACGGACGTATCGCAGAACCACGTAGCTCGCCGGATGCTGCGCCAGTCGGCAGGTCACCTTCTCGCCCACCACCTCACGGCGATCCTCGGGAATCGCCTCCGCCTCCGGCGCAAGGGGCAACAGGATGGTCTCCACCGGGACCGTGTCGTCGAACCGAAGCCCGGAATCGTTGATGGTGTTATCCCTCGACTTGCTGCGCTTCTTCCGCTCGTAGGTGATGGTTTCCGTCTCCGGCGCAGGGGATGCCGGCAACTGCCCGCCAAGCAATGCCAGCAGGTCTTCCTGACTCTGTCCCTCCGGGAGAATCCGCCTCTCCGACTTCGATCCGAACAGCTGGCGGTTGAACCAGGCCACCCGCTCCTTCCGCTGCGCGAGCTCCTCTTTCAGGGCCCGATTCTCAGCCCGCAGCGCGGCATTGATATCGGATTCACAGAGGGCGGGAGTGGCCTGCAACATGGCGCGGAATGATACCATCCGCACCCCCGTTCAAGAGACTCCGGAATGCCGGTAGCGCTTGTGCCGGCGGACATCTCCAGGAGATATCCCCTCCAGGATCAGCTTCAGTCCGGTCCAGTCCAGGGAGACCTTGTCACGGCCATCGGCACGGTACTGGAAACGGCCCTGCTCCAGTCGCTTCGACCAGATGCAGTATCCACTGCGGTCGAAGTAGAGAATCTTGATCAGCGTCCTCTTGCGGTTGATGAAGACAAACAGGTGACCGCTCAGCGGATCCTCACGCAGCGCGTTCTTCACCAGCGCCGACAACCCATCGAAAGACTTCCGCATGTCGTGGGGCGGGTATACAGCCACACCCGCACCCGGGATTCGGGAAAGAACATGCCCGCTACTTCAGCCGCAGCACGATCCCGCCTCCGAGGTCCAGTTCCGCCCGCCAGTCCCCGGGGTCCGAGGTCAATCCGGGCAATGGCGGCAGTTCGATCAGCGGACCGGCATGACTGTCATCCGGCGTTTCGGTGCGAAGCCTCTTGCGCCAGCGGCAGAAGTTGCTGAGGGTCAGGCCACGCTCGGCGCAGAAGCTCCGTTGCGTGGTGTCACTGGCCTCGAATTCCGACAGCAGGCGAGACCACTCCGTGCGGCTGCGGTGGATGTGCTTGCGACGTTGCGATTGTGCCATCGTGGGTCTCCGGGTTCATGAAAGGGAGACGCACAATATCCACGGGGGATGACGGGCGAAAGAACGCCGTCGAATGATCGCTAACGCAGCAAGGACGCTGGGGAAGCTCGGAGTAATCGTCGCAGTCGTGTTCCTGGTGATCTATTTCACCTGGTTTCAGGGCTGATTCTTCCGGCACTTGCCGGGGATCCGGAATGTGCCCGTTGCCCCGGTGCGCGGCCCACTTGCCGGGGAAGTGACCGGAATGTGCCCGTTGCCCCGGTGCGCGACCAGCACCGTTGAGGGCGGGGGAGGATGTGGGCCGCGCCTTCACCATTGGTCCGGCATAGACTTGCGAGGTTGACGGCTCGAATGACAATACCGGGCCAGTGAACCCTGGCGGCACCTGTGCTCCAGCCCAACCAACGAAACCTCAGTCACTGCCGAATAATGGTATGTCCCGAATATGGGTTGGAACTAACCAGTCGTGAACGCGAGCTTGAGGGAACCTGCGATCTTGGCAAGCCGCTTGTTTCCCGTCCATATTTGAGTGCCGGATAGAAGCTTAGCGGAAGCCAGGAGATGTACATCAACGTAGCCGATTCCCCTGCCCATCAAGTTACGGTGGTAGATGAAAATCATCACTTCCCCATGGCTCGCCTCCGGGACCCCGGGAAGGTTATTCCAGAGCTTCAGCAATTGGTCGCGATTTTGCAAGTTGCCGCATGCCAGTTCGCCAATCACCATTGGGTGTATACACACCCTGTCCTGTGTCAGCAATATTTTGAGAGTCTCATTTCCATGGCGCAGATGATCGATCCAGATCGAGGTGTCAACCAGAATCATGTATCGTCCAAGCTTGGCCTGCGTCTGGAAACCGAATCAAGTTTGGGCTCACTCCCTCCCAAAGCAGCCAAGCGGCGTGCGCTTTCCCGCTCAATCAGAGCTTTCAGGCTTTCCCTTAACAAGGCAGATTTCTCTTTCACTCCCGTTAAAGCTACAGCTTGTTCAAACAACTGGTCGTCTATCGTCAGAGTAGTTCGCATATCGAGCAATTTGCGGCATCAAATATTGCATCAATATACATCAATTTAGTCGCCAATGACAAACAAGATGATTGATCGGATTCATGTCGCAACTGGCACATGCATGGATACTGCCGTCACTTGCAGTTCATCCGAACGTGGTTCCGTATCTGGCATTGCAATTTCGACTACACCGCCACCCTCTCCAGTACCTGTCCAGGTCGTCTTCCGGTAGGCTTTCCGTCCTGCCAGACAATCTCACCCCCCACAATGACCGTATGTATCCCCTCCGCCGGTACCTTGGAACTTTCAAAAGTAGCCGAGTCGATAATGGTCTTGGGATCAAAAATCACCAGATCCGCAATTGCCCCTTCCCGAATGACTCCCCGGTCCTTCAACCCAAACACCTTCGCCGGCACACTGGTCATCCGTCGCACCGCCTCTTCCAAAGTGAAAAGCCCCAAGTCGCGGCAATAGTGCCCAAGCACCCGCGGAAACGTCCCCCACAACCGCGGATGGGGCACCTCATCATGAGGTAGCCCATCGGACCCGATCATGGCATCCGGAAACTGCAACACCCGCTGCAGATCACCCTCGTGCATCTGAAAATATATGGCCCCGGCCGGCTGCAGCTTGTCAGCCGTATCAAACAGGTCCATACCCCATTCCTCAGCAATTTCCGACAATTCCCTGCCGTTGACTTCGGGATGGGACTTCGACCAGGTCACGATGATCCGCTCCGTCCGCTCAATATAGTGGGCCAGCAAAACCGTGGAACTGGCAATATAGGGGTACACATCCAGGTTTAGACTCTGAACCTGTTGCGCTTCCTTTATTCGTTGAAGCGTTTCCAGAGTCCTGCCCCAATTCGCCTTGCCACTGGCCTTGTGATGGGAAATGACCACTGGCACATCGGCCTCTTTGCCAATCCTGATCGTCTCCTCTACGGATTGAAGTACCGCATCGTCCTCATTACGCATGTGAGTGGTGTGTATGCCGTTGTGGGCCTTTAATCGTGAAACCAGGGCAATCACCTCCTCCGTGGGTGCATGGGCAGCAGGCGGGTAGGCAAGGCCGGTGCTCATGCCGATTGCACCGGCAGTCATGGAGGCATCCAGTAATTCTCCCATTCGTTCAATCTCGGAAGAAGTGGCTGGCCTTTCCAGGTCATCCATAGTTGCAGCCCGCAGGGTCGAGTGTCCCACCTGCATGGCGAGATTGATGGCGGGCGGAAATCTCTCCACGGCATCCCGATACTCAAGCATCGTCGAATATCTGAAGTCGTTGCCATCACCCAGAAGATTTAACGGGGGAGGCGGTTCGATTCCGTACAGAGGAGCCAGGCTTACGCCACAGTTTCCCGTGATCACTGTCGTGACCCCCTGGCTTACCTTGGGCTTCATGGCCGGGTCGGACATCACCAGCCGGTCATCGTGGGTGTGGGCATCAATAAATCCCGGAGCCACCACCAGATGTTCTGCATTGATCGTGTCGGCGGTGTCAGGGTTCTCCAATTGTTCCAATGGGCGAATCCGAGACCCGACTATCGCGATCGTTCGGGTGGTTCTGCAGGGGCTAAATCCATCAATAACCGATCCGTTACGAATAATACATTCATCCATACATACATTGGCCCGGGGTTGTTGATTTGCATTGAAAACGACCCGGGTACTGCACTGAAATTGACCACCCGGATGAGCCGAATTATGGCTCGATGCATCTAATCCTGCCAGCGAATCTCCCTGGTCGCGCGGGTGGTTGGATGAATCGGTAACTGGCATCGCCGAACACAGTGGTCCACTTCCAGAATTCCAGGTCGGTTGAGATCATTATGCTGGTGCGTATATGTAACGCGAATGAATTTGTGTCATTATGAAATTGATCCATGCATATAATTTTCAAGGAAAAAAATCCCCAGGATAGACCGTCGACACTATCGCAACACGAAAGCCTGCCAGTATACCTGTCGATGCAAAGCAACGAAACAGACAGCAATGGCAACCGTCCAGCCGATGGCCTACAAGGATGATGGGTGTATTCAACACTTCGGCAGATTGTGCACCTGTCTGCCATATGCGGGGTTCTCAACCCCCATGCGCCACCAGTACCGAACCCGGGTTCGGACTCATCGTCGCCGAGGTTTCCCCAGAGTCCAGGCAAAGGACAGGTGATACTCATGGTCAAATGCGCAATACATCATTTGGCCCAGGAAATAACCCGGGGCGGGACTTCAGTTTGAAGGTGCGATGTGCCAGGAGGCCGGGCACAATCTGGTGAGGGGAAAGGAAGGACGGGAATGTCCCAATACCATGACGGCCCGAAACGGTCTGTCCCAACTGGATTCGCTGTCCGCAGAAGGAAATCGTTCAAATATTGCGGATCCTTTGGATCTTGTCCCCGGTATGGACGCGGCCGGACTTCACAACCTTCGCATTGATGCCCCGAAGGCAGAGCTGCTTCCCGCGCCGGGAGTTCACGAACTTCATCGCTTCCACCCCGAACCGGGTGGCGAATTTCTTGCAACCGAGATGCGGGACCGCGGTCACCTCGATGATCGCTGAACCCATGGCCAGTCGGGTGCCGGCGGGAAGGTTCTCCTTGGTGAGATCCAGATCAACAAAGAACTGGTCCCCCGCAAGCGCCCATCGGTCTTCGGACCCGGCCACCAGCGAGATCACCCGTGAGTTCATCAGATTGAGTTGCATCTCCAGATGTGCCGAGCCGTCATCGGTCTTCCCACTCCCTCGCGAACGCCAGTTGTCGCCGACGAGACCGTAGACAACGTCCAACTCGCCCGCTTCCACCACTTCCCGCTCGTCCGTACTCGGTCGGCGAACGATCATTCTGACGTCCCCTTCATCCTTGGGGGAAAACAGAATGTCCGGCAGTCCCGCTTCGAGTTCGTCTGCGTCCGGTAAATACAATGTCCTGTTCATGATTTGCTGTTCGTTTGCGTTCGGTGGAGCCGTGATCTTTAGTTCATCAGTTCGCACAGTTACCTGGAGTACATGGGTGATATACCGGACTGGCTGGTATTCTCCATCCCAGTCCACCCTCTCATCACGGCTCTACCGAAAGGATACCGTAGTAGTACGCTTTCGGTTCGCACGGTTTCGTCTTTCAGGCTGATCCGGTAGGTGTTATGCAAAACAATTCGAGAAGCGGGTCTGAGTGAGTCGAATCCTCGATCTTTCCACACCACTCTTCCACGGGCAACTGACTTGTCACCAGAAGAGACTTGCGCTGTGGAGAGGCAGATCCGAAAACGATGAATCCGAGGAAGATGACATCAAGCTTGTCGAAGCGTGAGAAGATCCCGCGGAAGCCCTTGAGCCGCCGGCACAGACGCTCTACCTCGTTGCACCGCTTGTAGAGTTCCTTGTCGTACTCCCAGGGAGCGACACGGTTGCTCTTTGGTGGAACCACGGGAATGAAACCGAAGTCGAGTGCCCGCCGGCGAGTGGCATCGTCTTCGTATGCCCGATCCATGATCAGCGCCGGGTGGTTCGAGGGGTCCCCCAGTCGGCTCAGGAGCTTTCGTCCCTCCGGGGCAGCATGGGCGTTTCCGGGGGAGAGCGCGAAGGCAGCCGCTGTTCGAGCATCCGCGGCAACCATATGAAGCTTGGTGTTCCAGCCGCCACGGGACTTGCCGATGGATTGCGGCCCGTTTTTTTCGGACACCCGTGCCGTCGGGATGTACCTTGACACTGGTGCTGTCGAGACCAAACGCCTCGACTTTGATTCGAACAATCTGGTCTCGCTGCAGTTGTTCGAACACACGGTCCAGAACGCCGTTCTTCGACCATCGGTTCATTCGCGTGTAGATCGTGTGCCAATTGCCGAACCGCTCCGGCAGACCACGCCACTTGCAGCCGTGCTCTGCCACATACAGGATGCCGTTGAGCACTTGCAGATTCGAAAGACTGACATTGCTCCGCTGCTTCGGAAGTGGCGCCGCAATACGGTCGTATTGAGCTTTTGTAAGTTCCACCCCTTTGCTTCTCCCATCGATTACAGTACAAAGCGACGGAAGATGGGTTTAACATATTCATATCAAATAGTGTTAACGCGCTCTAAACTGTTGTTCCGGCGGAAATCCTTGAGAGAGGACGAATTCGCCCTGAGTCGGTGGGACTGGGCCGAGAGCTACCAGCAGAACGGGCGGGCTACGTGGCTGGCCGGGGCGAGGTGAGAGGGCACAACGGAGTGCCTGCATTCCCGTAGATTTACGATGATGGGGATGACGCTCGGGAGATTCTCGCAATCACAGTTACCGCAGAAAACAATGCCAGGAAAGGAATCGGTGATCTGAAACTACGTATCCCTGCAGCAGTGTTTCTGACAGAATCCAACCCGCGTCTGGGCACATTCCTGCGGCCAGTGCTGATTCATCGTACTTGAGATACCGACACGCCATGTATGATTCCAGATACGACTGCCTGTTCGATCCGATTGAGATCGGCCCTGTAACGGCCAGGAACCGTTTCTACCAGGTCCCCCACTGTTCCGGCATGGGCTGGAAGCGTCCGCAGATGCTCGCCGCCATGCGGGGCATGAAGGCCGAGGGAGGGTGGGGTGTCGTCTGCACCGAGTATTGCTCTGTCCATACCACCTCTGACGACGGCGGATACCCGTTCGCCCGCCTTTGGAATAACGACGACATCCGCGACAATGCCCTGATGACGGAGGCAGTGCATGCACACGGCGCGCTTGCCGGGGTCGAACTTTGGCTCGGCGGAAGCTTCATCGCAAACCTGGATACCCGCGAACCCCCGCTCGGCATCATCAGCCGGCCAACATCGAATACCGACGTCTACCACCCGGGGCAGAGCCGGAGGATCGACCGGTCCGACATCACCGGACTTCGTCGGTGGCAGGCTGCCGCCGCCCGGCGCGCGGTCGAGGCGGGTTTCGATATCGTGTACGTCTACGCCACCCATGGTTACCTGGTCTCCGAGTTCCTGAATCCCGATACCAACAACCGCGTCGACGAATACGGTGGTTCGCTGGAAAACCGGTACCGGATCGTCCATGAACTCATCAATGTGACCCGTGAGGCGGTAGCCGGCAAGGCCGCAGTTGCCGTGCGCATCTCTGTCGATCTGACCGATCCGGAGAGTTATGACGCCTTCGGCGCCATGGCCGATCTGCCCGATCTCTGGGACCTGACCGTCACGGACTACAGTATCGAGATGGGTTCTTCCCGATACACTGGGGAGGCAGGCCTACAGGAGCATGTAAGAAAGGCGAAGTCGATGACGACGAAGCCGGTCGTGGCCGTGGGCCGTTTCACCTCCCCGGACACCATGGCCAGGGTCGTGCGTGAGGGTATCCAGGATCTCATCGGCGCTGCCAGACCGTCGATCGCCGACCCCTTCCTGCCGAGGAAGATCAGGGAGGGGAGGATCGAGGACATTCGCGAGTGCATCGGCTGCAACATCTGCTACGCGCACAACTCGCTCGGTGTGCCGATCCGCTGCACCCAGAACCCGACCATGGGCGAGGAGCATCGCCGCGGATGGCACCCGGAGCGTGTGCCCCGGGTATCGGCCCCCGGTCAGGAACGGGTTCTGGTCGTCGGGGCCGGTCCGGCTGGTCTGGAAGCAGCCAGGGTCCTTGGCGAACGCGGCTACCAGGTGATGCTGACGGAGGCGACGCGGGACCTGGGTGGCCGCGTGGTGCGAGAGAGCCGCCTGCCGGGCCTGAACGAATGGATCCGGGTCCGCGACTGGCGTGTGGGGCAGATCGACAAGCTGCCGAATGTCGAGGTCTTTCGGGAAAGTCCCGTGAATATTGACGACATTCTCGAAGTCTGCGCGGACCATGTGTTCCTGGGCACCGGGGCGAAATGGACCATCGACGGTGTGGGTCGTGCCCGGAACCTGCCGTTTGTCGTCGATGCGGGGGCAGTCGTCGTGAGCGCCGACACCGTACTTGCCGGAGAGGAGACACCATCCGGAAACGTGCTGGTTTTCGATGACGACCACTACTACCTGGGTCCGGTCATCTCTCTGGCGCTTCGGTCACGGGGCCATTCAGTGACGCTGGTCACCCCGGCGGGCCGTGCCGGGCAGTGGAGTGACTACACCAACGAGCAGCATGACTCCGTTCGCGCCCTGCTCGACGCTGGAGTCCGGATCATCACCAACCTGTCAGTTGACAGGATCGCGCCGGGAGGCGTCACCGCTTCCTGTGTGTTCTCGGGTCGCCAGGAAGATATCGAGGCGGACTGGATACTGCCGTTGACTCGCCGGGAGCCGGATGACTCCCTGTGCCGCGGGCTTCAGGCCGCGATTTTGGAAGGACACCTGAAAGCACCCCGGACGGTAACCCGGGTCGGCGACTGTCTTGCGCCGGGCATCATCGCCGCCGCCGTCTACGGCGCTTACCGGGCGGCGGTGGAACTGAATCCCCTTTCGGGCACCGGCTGTTCCGGCTGACCGGCTTCGGGTCCCTGGCCGGCGGGTCATCGGACGCCGGATTGCCATGCGTGCGGGAGAAGGTGCCAGGAAAAGGCGGATACTTCGGCCAGGGATTCCCCGTCGGGGGATGTTCCGGCTGCAGGTCAGGGTTTGTACCTTTCCGGATGCCCTGTGCCGTGGAGACGGCTGCCCGCATCCCCTCCGTTATCAGCCGGTGGATCGGGCCATCCGGTGCGTCCGAAAATGCACCCAGGAAATCGGCGTAGACTTCCGGGTCGTCCCTGATCCAGCCGAAGCCGTCCTGCGGGAGGATTCGGCTGACATACATCAAAGATGTGATCCTCCCGGGCCTGTTGATGGGATTGGGACGAAACCGCACCTTCATGTATCTTGCACGGGGGCGCCCTCGGCCGATGTCGTCCAGCAGCGGATTCCATTGGCACAGGTACCGACCCCGACGGTCGAAAAGAGCGATCCTCAGGGAGTCCATGACGGGTCCGATTTCGCTCAGGAGCGTCGCCGCGAAGACGGCATAGGTATAGAGAGCCGCTTTCTTCGATGCCTGCTCAGGCATGGAGCCGATCGGCAGGATCATCCCCTTGCGGAGCCTGAGGGCGAAGTCGCAGGATGAAAGTATGTGGGCAATCAGTCCGCCGGTCCAGGCATGATGGCCGGCCGGCGTGGCCGGGCAGGACTGAACGAGTTCCGCGGTACGGGTGATGGGGTATCGGTAAAGACTCTCGAACAGGCTGTCCTGGATGCCGGCGGACTGCCAGATGGAATTGGTGGAAGACTGGTTGTTCGTCAGGATTTTCCTTGCCCCCAGCACGGGCAGCAACTGCCCATCGTGCGCATGGGGCGGCAGGAAAAACGAAAGGATCCCGTTTGGCCGTGGTTGCGCCATGGGGCAGAAACGATCCGGAAGTTCACGATTGCCGGTGTTTATGACCGGCAGGATGCTGGAATTCAACCGGAAACCGGGACATTCCGAGAATCGGTTTCAGCTTGACTGGGCCCGGTTCTTTCCATCCACCGACGACATAGAAGTACATCTTGATGTCGAGGCGGTTTTGGAAGAACGAAAGTTCCTGGACCCGCCCGATCCATGAATCCTTGACGAACCCCCGCTTTACCGTTTGCGGCTAGCTGTACGCCGCCAGGATGGTGAAGAGGGTGGCGAACACCGTTCCCCCCGCTACTGCGTAAATCGAGGAGCGGTAGAACCAATCGCGAGGCATCCCGGTGAGTTCAAAAGCCCATACGATCACCAAGAGCACATAGACAAGCAGACCGTTCAGCCGGTACTGGCGGGGTTCTCCAGTATCCGCATGTTCGGGCATCTGTTGATGCATCCTGCTGCTTGCAGGTCCTTCGCATGTAGCGGTTGAACAGTTCGATGTGGTGAGGGAAACTGCTGATCGGGGAGGCGCCGATGCACAATTCAGCCTCGGTGTTTCCTACGACACGGCTGATGGAGTGTCTGAGGACGATACCGCAGCCGTTCTCTGATACTGCAAGGCCGCCGACCAGGGGCATGCCGGGGTGCATTCCATCTTGGCGTGAAGCGCCACACCGGCGAAGCCGTGCCAAACGATGCCGAGCATGTACTCTGGTACCGTATGGCTGCAGAACAGGGAGATGCCGGCGCGCAGTTTGCCCTGGGTTCCGTGTACGTCAATGACGGGGGCGTGCCCAGGGACGAAGCCATGACCGTGCACCGGTACCGCTTGGCGGCGGCAGGCATCCGGTGATGAGGGCGTGTCCGAGAACCACGTTGAGACCTACGCTTGGTTTATCCTTGCCGCTGCCCACATCCTTCCGGCGAGGGGCAGTCACCGATACCGTCCATGATCCAGGCAATGCTCCCGGCTTGCTGGTCGTATTCCGGCATGGATGCGATCCGCAGGGCCATCGTCCCGGAGCCGCCGAGGACTTCCCCGCCTGGGGTAATGGCGCGAAGGTCCGGGGAATAACCAGGTGGTCAACATCTCGGTCCTGCCCCGGGCAACACAAGCACGACAAGGGACACCGGTACGATACACTTCATCTTCCGGACCGTTCGCACTTGGCGGATCAGGCGGTTGACACCGTGTTCGCACCGGGCATGTGTATCCCGGCGCGGCACCATCCATCGAGCCGGTTGACTATAATTACACCCGGCGAGCCCGGCGCCTCTTTCGGGGGCCAGCAACACGCCGGGAAACGGCGGAGGAACATGGGAAATTTCCGGCACCAGATTTCAAGACTATTGGTCATGCTGATCACCGCCTCGTTACCGGCGGTGGGTCAGACTTGTGTGGAATCCACCGCCGGAACCATTTCCATGCAAAAAGGATGGATCCGTCTTGCCAACGATACCGGCCGGATACTGCCCCTGGAGGTTCTGGTTGCCGATGACGCCTTCGAGCGGGCGAGCGGGTTCCAGCACATCTGTCCGGAAGTGATCGGACGGACCCTGATCCTTTTTCTGTACGCTCGCGAGGTCCGGGCGAGCTTTCACATGCAGAACGTGCACGCACCCCTTGACATCGCGTTCTTCGACTCCGCCGGAAGGGTTGTCGGAGTGCGGCTGATGGAAACCTATACCGACGACAGCCGCCCGTTGTATGGTCCCGGTGGACCGTTCCGGTTCGCCCTTGAGGCCCCCGCGGGGTTTTTCGCAGAACGGGGGATCAGCACCGGGGGCAGCCGGCTGATCCTGCAATGACACGGTATCCGGATAATGGCCATCACTGTGGTCATTGGATCCCTGCATCCCCGGAATTGCGGGAATTTCGCGGGAAATGGCATAGTTTCATCGGTTCCCCGTATTGATTCTCCGTAAAAGATGACCAATATTCGCAACAGACAGCCAGGTTTTTCCAAGGGAAAACCAGTTTCCACCGGATGGTCGGTGCCGTATCGACCAGGGACGTGTACAGACGGTTGATTTACACTCTACGTTCGATGTTTCAGGATCCAAGTAAAGACCAGGTGCTGGCATTCGCAGGGATGCTCCAGGCCGCGAGCTTGGTGCACCAGCTGGCTACCCGGGATTCCCATGACGAATCCGCGCTGCGCAGTTCCGCCCTGAGTGTACTGCGAATCGATACGGACTCCGTCGAGGAGATCTACGGGGACAGGGATGATCTGTTGCTGGGCTGCCAGG
>CBDCAF010000012.1:0-3085 GCA_965213675.1 uncultured Binatia bacterium (SeqCode) | reverse complement strand
CGCAATTGCAGCCGTGAAGTCCTGCGGCGCAGGTTCCTAGGGCTGCTGGGCGCCGCCCTGCCCCTGGCCGGCACCCTGTTCTTGATTGGCGCCGCCCGGCTCGCTGGCGGGTGCCGGGGCCTTGGCGGCCATCTCGGCCAGCTCCTTCTCCTTGGCGGCTAGACCGGCAAGGGCCTTGTCCTTCTCAGCGTTGGCTTCGGTCAGCTGCCGCCGGAGTTTCTGAAGCGCCTTGCCGTGGGCAGCCTGGGCTGTCGCGAGCTTCCTGGCCGCCTCTTTTTCCTTGGTGGCCATTTCAGCCAACGCCTTGTCCCTGGCGGCGATGTCAGCGAGCGCCTTGTCCTTCTCGGCGCGGGTCTGGCCCAGTGAGCGCCGGAACTGCTGAAGGGACTGCTTCGCTTGCGCCAGTTCCTTGTTTGCTTGAGCCGAGGCTGCTGTCTGCTTGGCAACCGCTGCTTCCAGCGACTGCTTTGCTGCATTCAGCCCGTCGGCTCGGGCGCGCGCTTCGGCGAGGGACGTGTCCTTCTGCGCCATCTGCTGCTCAAGTCCCTTCAGCCGTCCGTTCAACTCGTCCTGCTTGGCCGATAGCGCGGCGGCGTTCTTCTCCAGTTCGGCCTTGGCTGCGGCGAGATCGTCGGCAGTCTTGCTTTTGTCGGCGAGTTGGGCAGCGAGATCATCGGCGGCCTTGCTTTTGTCAGCGAGTTGGGCAGTGAGATCATCGGCGGCCTTGCCTTTGTCGGCGAGTTGGGCGGCGAGGTCGTCGGCAGTCTTGCTTTTGTCAGCGAGTTGAGCGGCGAGATCGTCGGCAGTCTTGCCTTTGTCAGCGAGTTGGGCAGCGAGATCGTCGGCAGTCTTGCTTTTGTCGGTGAGTTGGGCGGCGAGATCATCGGCGGCCTTGGTCTTGTCGGCGAGCTGCCGGGCCGTGTCATCGGCGTTCTTGCGCGCACTGTCCCGCTCGCCGGTGAGGGTGGCCACCGCCGCGTTCAACTCCTTGATTTGCTTGTTCGCGGCCGCGAGTTCCTTCCCGCTCTGTTCCAGGGCGCTCTTGGACGCCGTCGCCGCCTGCTCCATCTCCTGGCCCTTCGTCTGGAGAGCCTCGACCTCCTGGCCGCGTTGCTCCAGGGTTTTCGTCAACTCGGCGACCTTGGCTTCGGCCTGTTCCTTCGCCTGCGACGCCTGGTCGCGCTCCTGTTTCACCCGTTCGTGCTCGTCGGTGGAGACGCAGGCGGCAAGGGAGAGGGACAACGCGACTGCAAGGCCGATAACTTTCGTAGAGTGCATCATGACGATTTCCTGATATCCCGTTCTGTTTGGCGCCCATTGCCGCCGACCGACCCTTGCGCGTCAGCGGTGCTGGCGCCGTCAGCCAATTATCCGAATGAGAGCCGTTACTTAGCAGACTTGGTTGCCAACAATCAACGCAAATATTCAGACGACCTGCCGGCCGCGCAGCGCATCGACCGCTTCGGCGGTGTAGCCGACTCGCCGCAGGATCTCGTCGGTGTTCTCCCCGAGCATGGGCGGCGGCGTCGGCGTCTCGGGCGGCGTCCGGCTCATGCTCACGCCACTTCCCACGAGCTTCACCTTGCCCATCCTGGGATGCTCCACCTCGATGGGGAACCCGTACTGCTTGACCTGCGGATCGTTGAACATGTCCTCGAGGTTGTTCAGCGGAGTCGAGGGTACGTCGTGCTCCCGGAGTTTCTGCAGCCACACGTCGCGGGAGTCCTGCTCGAAGATGGCCTGGAACTCCCGTTCGAGGAAGTCGTGGTGCTCGGTACGTCCTTCCTTGTCGGCGAAGCGCGCGTCTTCCCCCCACTCGGGTTTTCCGGCGACCTTCACGAGCCCCAGCCAGAACTTGTTGGGCGAGGACAGGTGGACGACGAAGGGCCGGCCGTCCCGGTCGACGAAGGCGAACACCCCGGCGGTGCGGGTGCGGTCGGCGCGGCTGGGCACGACACCGGTCTCGAAGTAGCGGGCGCAGTTCTCGGCGGTGAAGGACACCGACGCGCGCAGCAGGGAGGTCTCGATGATCTGCCCCTCGCCGGTGATCATGCGGTTCACCAAGGCCGCCAGCACGCCGTAGCACGCGTACACTCCGGTGAGATGGTCCGAGAGGGAGATGCCCATGCCCTTGGGATCGTCCGGATCGGTCAGCAGACTCAGGAGGCCGCTCATTCCCTGGCCCACCGTGTCGTACCCGGGCCGGTCGCGGTAGGGACCTTCCTGGCCGAAACCGGAGATGGAGCAGTAGATGAGCTTCGGGTTCAACTCCCGGAGAGTATCGTAGCCCAGTCCCCGCCGGGCCATGACGCCCGGACGGTGGTTCTCGATGAGCACGTCCGCCTCGGCGGCGAGCTTGCGGCACACTTCCTGACCTTCTTCCTTGCGCAGGTCCAGGGTGATGCTCTTCTTGTTGCGGTTCAGGCTGCAAAAGGTGGCCGAGTACATCGTGCCGCCGCCCCAGCCACGGAAGGGGTCGCCGCGCTCGCGCTCCTCGACCTTGATCACCTCGGCGCCAAGGTCCGCCATGAGCATGGAAGCGAATGGGCCGGTGACGTAGCTGGACAGTTCCAGAATCCTGATGCCTTCGAGTGTTCCCGCCATGTGTTCAAGCCTCGGTGCGGATGTCCCGGAGGTCTTCCTCGCGTGCCTTTGAAGGGCCGGCGAAGGGCCGGCGCGGCGCGCGCCGCGCCGGCATCCTGAAGGAAACGTCTGAAAGAGGACACTAACAAGTTTGCGCGAGCGGGTCCAGATTGACTCGCCTGGGCCTTTGTGTGACGTTCCGCTGCATGGCGGCTTTCGCGGCAATGGTCCTGTTCGCCTGGGGCGCGATGACCGCGGGTTACGGCGCGTACGCGGCGGTGGTCGCCCTGAGTGCCCAAAGCACGGTCCACACGGCGCAGGCGGGCGTGGCGCTGCTCATTGCCACGGTATCGTTCAGCGCCGCGTTCCTGCTGCTGTTGTTGGGACGCATGGAGCGCGCCTCGCGCCCTGCTCCGCGGCCGAACGATGCGCTCTGAGGCCCGCAGCCGACGACTCGCGTCCGCACCCCGGATTTCTCCGCGGGGTGGTCGCGCCGGTTCCC
>CBDCAF010000011.1:0-27085 GCA_965213675.1 uncultured Binatia bacterium (SeqCode) | reverse complement strand
CGGACAAGTGGACGCGCATGGAGTCGATCTTGAGACGGGTGCTGCGAGGCGAAGTGGACGTCGCCGAACTCGTGGCCCGGTCGCGCCGACGGCTGTCGCTGCGGCCGGTGGTCAAGGCATCGACGCAGGTGCAATGGGACAACGAGGCTTCCGACGACTTCACCATCATCGAGGTCTACACCGGGGACCGCGCGGGGGTGCTCTTCACCATTACCCATTGGCTCGCGAAGCTGGACTTCGCCATCCATCTGGCCAAGATCTCCACCGATGTCGACCGGGTCGCCGACGTCTTCTATGTGACGGACGCGCGCGGCCGGAAGGTCCGGGACGGCGAACGCCTGCGCGGCCTGGGCGAGGCCCTGCACAGGGAGTTGGAGCCGCGGGATGATGGATGAGCTGACGGCGCACGTGGACCAGTACCTGGAGATGGCCGCGGTGGAGCGCGGGCTGTCGGCCAACACCCTGGAGGCCTACAGCCGCGATCTCAACCGCCTGGTGGACTTCCTCGCCCGGCGTGGCGTGGCCGCATGGGGCGGCGCGACCCGGTGGGACCTGCGCGCCTACATCGCCGAGATGCGCGGCTCCGGTTTGAGCGAGCTGTCCGTGACGCGGCTGCTGGGGAGCATGCGGCGCTTCTTCCGTTTCCTGCTGAAGGAAGAGGTGATCGAGGCCGATCCGGTGCCCGACTTCTCGTCCCGCGGCGCCGCCGGGCGCCTGCCCGGGACCTTGGGCACGGAGGACATGCGCGCGCTTCTGGACCAGCCGGACGAGGCGAAGCCGCTGGGGGCGCGGGACCGCGCCATGCTCGAACTGCTCTACGGCAGCGGGCTGCGGGTTTCGGAGCTGGTTTCCCTGACCTTGCCGCAAGTCAACCTCGATGGCGGCTACGTCACCGTCAAGGGGAAAGGCGCCAAGGTGCGCCTGGTCCCCTTCGGCCGCCATGCGCGCGAGTGCCTCCAGCGTTACCTGCGCGACGTGCGCCCGCATTTTCTGCGCGGCCGCTATAGCGACCATGTGTTCCTCTCGCGTTCGGCCAGGCCGCTCACGCGCCAAGGGTTCTGGAAGCTGCTGCGCGGCCATGCCGTGCGCGCGGGCCTCCAGTACCGGGTGACCCCCCATACCCTGCGCCACTCCTTCGCCACGCACCTCCTGGAGGGCGGCGCCGACCTGCGCGCCGTGCAATCCATGCTGGGCCATTCGGATATCGCCACCACCCAGATCTACACCCACGTCAGCCGTGGCCGCATCAAGCAGGTGCACCGGCGTTTTCACCCGCGCGAGAACCCGGACACCGACCCTTGAGCAGGGTACGTTGTGTTTTCCCGGTCCGTCCCTTAAAAAAGTCCGATGTCCCAAGACTTCCTGTGGCAGCTCACCGTGTGGGCATTTCCCGTCCTCGTGGCCATCGTCTTCCACGAGGTGGCCCACGGTTGGGTGGCCTACCGCCTGGGAGACCCCACGGCGGCCATCATGGGACGGCTGACGCTCAACCCCCTGTCGCATGTCGACATCGTCGGCACGGTGCTGCTGCCCGCGTTGCTCATCTGGGCGGGCGGGCCAGTGTTCGGCTACGCCAAGCCCGTGCCGGTGAACTTCGACAACCTCCGGGACCCGCGCCGGGACATGATTCGCGTGGCCCTGGCCGGGCCGGGGGCGAACATTATCCTGGCGCTGCTGAGCCTCATACTGGTCAAGATCATCATCATGAGCGGCAGCACCGTCGACGGCACGGTGTCGTCGTATCTCTGGTACATGGGCCTCACCAGCGTGCGCATCAACGTCATGCTGGCGGTGTTCAACGTCATGCCCGTGCCGCCGCTGGACGGGGGCCGGGTACTGGTGGGTCTGCTGCCGGAACCCCAGGCCTCTCAAGTGTCCCGCATCGAGCCCTACGGATTCATTATCGTGGTGGCGCTGTTGATGACCGGCGCGCTGACCTACACGCTGGTGCCCATCATGGACTTCGTGGTCTGGTTTCTGGCCGTCATCGTCGGAGTGGTGTAAGCTGGAGCGCATGCAAACCATCGTAAGCGGGGCGCGCCCCACCGGATTGCTTCATCTGGGTCATCTCCACGGCGCCCTGCGCAACTGGGTCGGACTGCAGGACGGCTTTCGCTGTTTCTTCTTCGTGGCCGACTGGCACGCGCTGACCACCGACTACCAGTCACCGGAGGGTCTCAGGGAAGGCACTCGGGCGATGGTTGCGGAGTGGTTGAGCGTCGGCCTCGATCCTGCCCGGTGCACCATTTTCCGCCAGTCGGACATCAAGGAGCACGCCGAACTGCACCTGCTCCTGTCCATGCTGACGCCGGTGTCGTGGCTCGAGCGCAACCCGACCTACAAGGAACAGGTGCGCGAGCTGAGCGACCGCGACCTCTCCACCTACGGCTTCCTCGGCTATCCCGTGCTTCAGGCCGCGGACATCATCATGTACAAGGCCCACCGGGTGCCCGTGGGCGTGGATCAGGCGCCCCACGTGGAGTTGACGCGGGAAATCGTGCGCCGCTTCAACAGCTTCTACGGTCCCGTGTTTCCCGAGCCCGAGGTGCTGCTCACCGAAACCCAGCGGTTGCCGGGCCTCGACGGGCGCAAGATGAGCAAGAGCTACGGCAACTCGGTGCTGCTTTCGGACCCGCCGGAGACCATCGACCGCAAGCTCAGCCGCATGGTGACCGACACGGCGCGCGCCCGCCGCACCGACCCGGGTGAGCCCGAGAAGTGCCCGGCCTTCAATCTGCACAAGATCTACTGCACGCCGGACGAGATCCAGGAGGTCTCCGAGGGTTGCCGCACGGCCGGCATCGGCTGTCTGGACTGCAAGAAGGTGATGATCCGGCACGTGGTCGACGACCTCGCACCTTTCCGGGAGAAGAAGGCCGAGTACGAGAAACATCCGGACGACATCCGCGACGTGATCGAGGAAGGCAACTGCGTGGCCGGCGAGCAGGCCGCGGCGACCATGAACGAAGTGCGCTCGGCATTGACGCTCTGATCGTGCGCGCGGGTGCGGCTTGCAGACCCATCGCGGCACGCGCGCGGCGGACAGGGAGAGGGTCCCATGGCGGTAAACGTCCAACTCAAGATTTACGAGGGCCCGTTGGACCTGCTGCTCCATCTCATCCGCAAGAACGAGCTCAGCATCGTCGATATTCCCATCGCGTCCATTACCGAGCAGTACCTCGCCGCCCTGGAGTTGATGCAGGGGCTCAACCTGGATCTCTCCGGCGAGTACCTGGTGATGGCGGCGACGCTCCTCCACATCAAGTCCAGGACCCTGCTGCCGCCGGAAGAGGAGGAGGGTGAGGACGACGACGAGCCCCTTGACAGTCGCGAGGCGCTGGTCCGCCGCCTGCTGGAGTACGAGCGCTTCAAGGACGCGGCACGGGAGCTCGCAGAGCGTGACGTTCTCAACCGCGACGTCTTCGTCCGCCAGGCACGGTCCGCACCGGTCACCGAGGTCAGCTTCGAGCAGCTTTCGGTGTTCGATCTGGTGTCGGCGCTGCAACAGGTGCTGGAACGGTTTCCGGGACCGTCGGTGCACCGGGTGGTGCAGGAAACCGCGTCCGTGCGTGAACGCATGACCCACATCCTCGATACCCTGCAGCGCAGGTCGTCGGTGGAATTCCGCGAGTTGTTCGACGCGGCGCGCTCGCGCCTGGATGTGGTGGCCACCTTTCTGGCGCTGCTGGAACTCATCCGCATCCGCGCCGTGCACGCGGTGCAGAAGGAGCGCCTGGGTCCCATCGTGATGGAGCCCATGCTGTCGCTGGCCGAGGCCAGCGCCGCCCTGGAGACGGAGGTGGTCTATGGGGACTGACCGGACAGGACACGCGCATGGAGGGTGAGGAACTTCGGGCGGTTCTCGAGAGCCTGCTGTTCGCCGCCGACGGGCCGGTTTCGGCGGAGCGGCTGCGGGATGCGGTGGGCGAGGTTTCGCGCAAGGACATCGCCGGCGCGCTGGAGGCGTTGCGCCACGAGTACGAGTGCGCGGGCCGGGGCCTGCGCCTGACGGAGGTCGCCAACGGCTACCAGTTGCGTACGGCCAAAGAGCACGCCGAGTTTGTCCGCCGGCTCACCGCGGTCCGGCCGGCGCGCATGAGCCGGGCCAACCTCGAGACCCTGGCCATCATTGCCTACAAGCAGCCGGTGACCCGCGCGGAGATCGAAGATATCCGCGGCGTCAACGCCGGCGGCGTCGTGGCCACGCTGCTGGATCGCCACATGATCCGCATCGTGGCGCGCAAGGACGTGGCGGGCAAGCCGTTTCTGTACGGCACCACCCGGGAGTTCCTGGAAGCCTTCAATCTGAAGGATCTGGCGAGCCTTCCCACGCTGCGGGAGATGGAGGACATGACCCAGGCGCTGAACGGCGACGAGTCCCCCGAAGATCGCCCGGCGGGGGATACGGCGGCGGCCGGCTTGAGCGCTGAAGCCGCCACGGCCACATTGGCGCCGGCCCTCGTTCCCTCCGAGGCGCCCGTTGGCCGCGCCGGGTTCGGCGGCGACGACGAACCCAAGCCGGAGTGAGCGCGTGGAAAGACTTCAACGGATCATCGCCCATGCCGGCCTGGCGTCCCGCCGTCAGGCGGAACAGTGGATTCTCGAAGGCCGTGTGACGGTCAACGGGGAGCGGATCCTGGAACTCGGCGCCAAGGCGGACGCGGCGCGCGACAGCATCCGCGTGAACGGGCGAGTGCTGCGCCCCGCACCGACGCGCGTCTGTCTTGTGTTCCACAAACCCGCCGGGGTCATCACCACCATGCACGACACCGAGGGGCGGCCCGCGGTGGCCGATTACCTGCGTCTCGCCGGCCATCCTGCCGGGGTCGTGCCAGTGGGACGGCTGGATTACGCCACCTCGGGGCTGCTGCTGCTGACCAATGACGGCGACCTGGCCCACCGTCTCACCCATCCCCGCTACGGCGTGCCCAAGACCTACGAAGTGAAGTTGAGCGGCATGCCGTCGGCAGCGCAAATGGAATGGCTACGCCGCGGCGTACGGTTGGACGATGCGCGGACGGCGCCCGCGGAGGCGAGGGTCGCGCGGCGGCTCAAACAGAAGGTGTGGCTCCGTATGGTGTTGCGCGAGGGCCGCAACCGGGAGATTCGCCGCATGATGGAAGCGGTGGGGCAGGTCGTGGAGCGGCTGGTGCGCGTGGGCTTCGGCCCCATCGCCCTCGGTTCCTTGGAGAGCGGGGCCATACGGCCGCTCACGGACGCGGAAGAGGCGCGGCTCAGGAGGGCGGTGGGGTTGGCGGTGGCGCCGCCTCCCCGGAAAGGGAAGCGGAAGGCGGGTTGAGGCGCGTCCTGCGACTTCGCGACGCCCTGTGGAAGGGCTCAGGACGAGGGAAGAGCTTGTGGAGGAATGTATGGGACGGTTTCCGTCGATCCCCAGGAGCTTGCGCCGCAGGAATTCGCGGGACCTTCCAGCCAACGTCACCCGGGATTGAAGATCATGGCGACGCATCACCATCATGACCCCCACCATCATCACCACGGAGGCCGCGGCTACCGCTTTTGCCCGCGTTGCGCCGGAACCTTGTCGGCGCGCGCGCTCAAGGAGAACGAGCCTCAGCGGCTGGTGTGCGACAAGTGCTCCTTTATCTTCTATCAGGATCCCAAGGTCGTGGCGGGGACCGTGTGCGTGCTCGACGGCGGTGTCGTGCTGTTGCGCCGCGGCATCGAGCCGGCCATAGGCAAGTGGGTGTTCCCCGGGGGGTATGTCGACCGCGGCGAAAGCACCGCGGACGCCGCGGTGCGCGAAACCCTGGAGGAAAGCTGCCTCGAGGTGGTGACCCGTTCGCTCCTGGGCGTCTACTCCTATCCCGGAAATCCCAACGTCATCATCGTGTACGTGGCGGACGTCGTTGGCGGCGCCCTGACCGCCGGGGACGAGAGCACCGAAGCCGGCGTCTTCCCGGCCTCGCGCATTCCCTGGGACGATCTCGCCTTCCACAGCACCGCCGCAGCCCTCAAGGATTTCGGCCGCCTTTATTGGCCGGGGCAAATGTGTTAAGCCGCGTGTCAACACATACTCGGAAAGGAGACCGTTAGATGGCAATGCCAAGCGTGGGAGAGAAGGCGCCCGCCTTCAGCCTGCCGGTGTCCCGGGACGAAAAGGTGTCCCTGAGCGACTACGCGGGCAAGAAGAACGTCGTGCTGGCGTTCTATCCGCTGGATTTTACCGGCGGTTGACAGCAGGAGTTGAGCAACTTCGAGGCTGACAAGGGCAGCTTCGAGGCCAAAGACGCTCAGGTGCTGAGCGTAAGCGTGGATTCGGTTTTCGCCCACAAGGCGTTTGCGGAGAAGATGGGCGGCATCAGCTTCCCGATGCTCTCCGATTTCTGGCCCCATGGGGCGGTGTGCGAACAGTACGACTGCCTGCGCCCCCAGGGTTTTCCCAAGCGGGCGGTTTTCATCATCGACAAAGCGGGAGCGGTGCGTTACGCCAAGCTTTACGAAAGCGGCATTCCCGAGAACAAGGACCTGTTGGCCGAGCTCGACAAGCTGTAGCCGGCGGCCTTCGCGGCAAGACTTGGCACGACGAAAGGGCGGCGCATGGGCGTCGCCCTTTTCTTGTGCCGCACGCGGGGCTCCAAGCGGCGGATGAACTCCAGTTCGGGGCCAGCCGGGACAGTGCCCCGCCGCCGGTGTGCCTTGGGGGACGTGGACATCTTCTCCGCCGACCCACGCCTCACGCGGAGCGCGGGACGGCGGTTTGGAAGGGCAGGGCCTGCACCGCGGCCTGGATGGTCTGTCCGCCGTGCGCGATGACCACCGGGGTTCCCGGCTCCAGGTAGTCCCGATGTACGTAGCCCAGGGCAATGGGGCGGCCGAAGCGGGGGGAAACGACGGCGCTGGTGATCCGGCCGACGGCGCGGTCGCCGTCGAGGACCGGGGCGCCGGCGTCGGGGGCCTCGGCGCCTTCCAGCTTGAAGCCCGTGAGTCTGCGGTTCACGTGGCCGCGGGAGTGGATGCGCTCCACGGTCTCCTGCCCGAGATAGCAACCCTTGGTGAAGCTCACGGAGTCGTCCAGACAGGTCTCCAGCAGCAGCGTCTCCGCGTCCATGTCGATGCCGTAACGGGGAACGCCGGCCTCGACGCGCAGGGTCTCCTGGGCGCGAATGCCGATCCACGGAATCGCGCGGGACGCGGGCAACTCGGCCAGGCGCCGGAGATGCCTCCCGGGCAAGACGAGATCGAACCCGCACTCGCCATGCGAAGCGCGAATGACACGAAGATTTTCGCCCGCGCACTGCGCGTCCGCGTGGGACAGCCGCTCCGCCGGCAGGGCGTCGAGGTCCGAAACGCTCGCCAGGGCGGCGGCGGCCTCCGGCCCCTGAAGGGACACCACGGAGATTTCCGCGGACAGGTCGGCGATTTCGACTTCGTCCGCAATCAGGTAGCGGTTCAAGTGCTCGACCACCCCCGCCGCCAAGGGTTCGTCCAGCAACACCAGGAATGCGTCCTCCGTGCGCAGTACGCAAACGTCCGCCAGGATCCTGCCCTGGATATTCAACACCGCCGCGAGCACGCCCGCGCCGGCGTCCAGGCCCTGAACGTCGTTGGACAGCATCCCCTGGAGCCACGTCGCGCTGTCGGGTCCGTTCACCTCCAGGACGGCGCGATCCGCCGTGTCGAGCCAGCCCGCGCGGGCGCGCACGGCGTCGTACTCCGCGGCGGTGTCGCCGAAGTGATCCGCCAGCGACCACCCGGCGCGCTCAATGAAGGCGGCGCCGTTGGCGTGGTGAAAGTCGTGAAGGGCGGAGTGCTTCATGCTTGCGACAACCCGCGTTCCCATGCATGCGCGTCAGCGCGCCTGGCTCGCGACGAAAAGTCCTGCGCAACCGGGTCCACGCAGTTCCCAAACTCCACACTAGTGTGGTGTCTGGATAATACGCGACATAATCTGCGGGTCTTTTTCGCCGTCGGCTGCGTTGCTCTTCCTCGCGTGGTACCCGCCACTGCTCGTCATCGCGCCTTGCCGACAACAAAAAATCCTCCGCAGATTATGACGCGAATTAACCAGACACCACACTAGCCGGGTTGGCGGCTCATGGCAACGGATTCAAACAGCCGTTCATCGCGCGCGTTCTCCCGGTTTCCGGGCCGGGCGCCGCGCGCGCATCCATGGCAGGACCTGCCGGATGGCAAGGTCCATTTGACATATAGCTTCCGATGTTATCCATTTGGTGGAATTCCATTATCCGGAGGCATCGATGAAACGACAACCGGCCCGGTGGCTGTTTCTGATTCTGTTCGCTTCGTCCCTTGTGGCGGGCGTCGCGGCGGCGGACACGTTGCGCCTTTCCGCGATCCCGGACGAGGACCCGCAGGAATTGTTGCGCAAGTACAAGCCCTTCACCGACTACATCGCAAAGGAAGTGGGGCGCCCGGTCAAGTTCGTGCCTGTGGTGGATTACGCGGCCACCGTGGAAGGGCTGGCCGCGAACCGCCTCGACATGGTCTGGTACGGAGGCTTCACATCGGTTCAGGCGGTGGAGCGCGCCAAGGGCGCCACGCGGCTGGCCATGCGCGAGGAGGACGCGAGCTTCAAGAGCGTTTTCGTCACGCGCACGGATTCAGGCATCCGGAACCTGGGCGACCTCAAGGGCAAGACCTTTGCCTTCGGCAGCGTCAGTTCCACCTCCGGACACCTGATGCCGCGTCACTTTCTCAAGGCCGCTGGCGTGGAGCCCGATCGGGACTTCCAGAAGTTCGGCTTCAGCGGGGCCCACGACGCCACCGCGGCGTGGGTAGCGGCGGGCCGGGTGGACGCTGGCGCTCTCAACTTCCTGGTTTGGAAGAAGCTGGTGGACAACAAGAAGATCGACACCGGCAAGGTTCATGTCTTCTGGACCACGCCGCCCTACGTGGACTATGTGTGGGTTGCCCGTGGAGGCGTTTCCGAGGAGACGCGTGAGAAGTTCAAGCAGGCGCTCCTGAAGCTCGACTACGCCAAGCCCGCACACAAGGAAATCATGGACCTGCAGCGCACGCGCAAGTTCATTCCCGCCAAGGACTCGGATTGGGACGGCATCAGGAAGGCGGCCATCGCGGCCGGCATGCTCAAGATCAATTGATCGCGCCGCCACAATACCACCTGGAGGGCGTCCGCAAGGTGTTCGGACGCCAACAGGTGGCGCTGGAAGGATTCGACCTCGAGGTCGCCCGGGGCGAGCGCGTTGCGCTCATCGGGCCCAGCGGAGCCGGGAAGACCACGCTCTTCCGCATGCTCAACTGCACCATTCGTCCCACCTCGGGCCGCCTGCGCATCGACGGTGAAGAAGTGCGCGACCTGTACGGCCGGCGTCTGCGGCAAATGCGCTGCCGCATCGGTACCATCTACCAGCAGCACAACCTGGTGCCGCGCCTGCGCGTGGTCCACAACGTGCTCTCCGGGCGGCTGGGGCGCTGGTCGTTGCCAGGTTCCCTGGCGTCCCTGGCGCGGCCCGCTCACCTGGAGGCCGCGCACCGGGCGCTCGCCGCCGTGGGCATCGCGGAGAAGCTCTTCAGCCGCACCGACGAGTTGTCCGGCGGGCAGCAGCAGCGCGTGGCCATCGCCCGGGTGCTGATGCAGGATCCGGAAGTGATCCTGGCGGACGAACCTGTTTCGTCGGTGGACCCGTCCCTGGCCGAGACCATCATCAAGCTGCTCATCACCATCAGCGATGACACCCGCAAGACTCTGATGGTCAACCTGCACAGCACCGATCTGGCGCTGTCCTTCTTCCCCAGGGTCGTGGGCATGAAACAGGGCGTGAAGCTTTTTGACACCGCCGCCGCCCAGGTGACACCGGAGCTGTTGCGGGAACTTTATTCCGGCCACGTTCCCGCCAGGATAGGCGCCGCCCGGGCGCCCCAGCCGGCGCCGCAAGGCCGGGTCGCGGTCTAGGAGCCTGTTGAAACCGGCCCTTCTCTGACTCTCGCTACGAGTCGATCAACCCGACAGGCTCCTGGTGCCCCCGAGCTTCACGTCCCGATCACCGGGTTCCCGATCCCTCTTCCCGTACGTTTTCGGCGGGTTGTTCCTGGTCCTTCTCGCCGATAGCTGGCGCCGGGCGGAGGTCAACCCGGGGATCTTCTTCGAGCCCGAGGGGCGGGAGCACCTGTGGCAGTTCGTCACAGGGATGTATCCGCCGGAGCTTTCCTGGGAATTTCTGGCGTTGATGGTCCGGCCGACCATCGAGACGGTTCAGATCTCGGTCATGGGAACGGTGATCGCCGTGGTCATCGGGTTTCCCTTGGGGCTGCTGGCCACCAGCACTTTCAGTTTCCAGGGCATCCTCCACGAGACCGGATTCCGCGACGCCGGGCTGCGGCACGGCCTCAAGGTCGCCCTGTATGGCCTGGCGCGGGCGCTGCTGAGCTTGTTCCGCTGTATCCCGGAGTTCGTCTGGGCCTTCATGTTCGTGCGCGCCGTGGGCCTGGGGCCGTTTCCCGGCGTGCTCGCCATCGGCGTGGCCTACGGCGGCATGCTCGGCAAGGTGTACTCCGAGATATTCGAGTCGGTGAACGAGCGGCCCTTGGAGGCCATCCAGGCCACCGGCGCCGGGCGGTTGCAGGTGTTCTTCTACGGCTGGTTCCCGCAAGTGCTGCCCAACATCACCTCGTACACCCTGTATCGTTGGGAGTGCGCCGTGCGCACGTCGGCCATCCTCGGACTTGTCGGCGCCGGCGGCATCGGCCAGCAGATCCAGATCTCCATCCGCATGTTCAATTTTCACGAGGTCACGACCCTGCTGCTGATTCTATTCGCGCTGGTGGCGGGAGCGGACTACGTGAGTGCGAAGGTGAGGTCGCTGCTGTGACTCCGGTGAACCGGACCGCGGCTACGATGGACGAGGTGCGGGCGCTCCGGGCTGCCGGGCGTGATCGCTCGCGCGCTTTCACCTGCGTGATGCTCGGCCTCCTGGCGGCTCTCTTCGCATGGAGCTATCAGGGGTCGGAGATCGACCTCGGCATGCTCTTCAGCGCGGACGGCGGCGGCGCCATCGCCGAATACGTGACGCGCCTCTTTCCGCCGGACTTCTCGCCCAAGGTGGTGGCCGATGCCGTGGACGGCGCCTGGGAGACCCTGGCCATCTCCCTCACGGGCACCGTGCTGTCGGCGGTCATCGCGCTGTCGCTGGCTTTCTTTGGCGCGCGCAATCTCGCGTACGCGGGCCTGCTCTACGAAATGGAGTCCCGGGGCGGCTTTCACGCGTTGCGGCGCGTTCCATACCTCGCGGCCAAAGCGATCCTGAACTTCCTGCGCACCATCCCGGAGATGCTCTGGGCGCTGGTGTTCGTCTTTCTCGTGGGGCTGGGACCGTTCCCCGGGGTGTTGGCCCTCGGCGTCCATACCGGCGGCGTGTTGGGCAAGCTCTTCGCCGAGGTGCTGGAGGATGTGGACCTGCAGCCCGTCGAGTCCCTCCAGTCCACCGGCGCCGGCAAGATTCAGATCCTGTTCTACGGCATCCTGCCGCAGGTTCTGCCCCAGTTCACTTCGTACACGCTGTATCGCTGGGAAGTGAACATCCGCGTCGCCGCGGTGTTGGGCTTCGTCGGCGCCGGCGGCCTTGGCCAGCGCATCCACATCGCCATGAGCCTGTTCTTCGAGCAACAGCTCCTGACGCTGCTCATCGCCCTGTACGTGCTGGTGACGGGAGTGGATTATCTGAGCGCGTTCTTGCGACGGCGGGTGGTGTGACGCGGGTCAGGGTCGCACGACGACCTTCAGCGCCTGGCGCGCCATCATGGACCGCAGCGCCTGCTCCAGGTCCGCCAGCGGCACGTCGGCGGACAAGAGGGGACGCGGGTCCAGGGTCTTCCGGCTCAACATTTCCAGCGCCCGCGTCACCGTGGCCGGCCGGTGATGATACGCGCCCATGACGGTCAGTTCGTTATAGTGGACCGACGCCGTGTCCAGGGAAATCTTCGTCCCCGGCGCGCAGCCGCCGAACAGATTGACCACACCTCCGGGGCGTACGCACGCCACCGCGTCCTGCCACACTGCGGGCACGCCGGTGGCGTCAATCGCACAGTCGAAGCCGTCGCCGTCTCTTGAACGAAGCCGCAGGCGATCGCGCTGGGCGCTGCCGCGGGCCACCTCCACCGTCTCTCGCGCTCCAAGGGTCCGCGCCGCGTCGAGACGGTGCGGATTGGGGTCGGCCACCACCACATCGTGCCCTCGGAACGCCAGCACGGCGGCAAGCAACAGCCCGATGGGTCCCGCTCCATGGACCAGCACATCGGCGCCGTCCGCCAGCCGGCTGGCGTCAATCCCATGAATCACGCAGGCTACCGGCTCCACCAGCGCGGCGACCTCGTAGGGAAGGTCCGGGTCGAGATGGTGCGTGCTGACTTCGACGAACCGCCGGGGTATCCGGATGTACTCCGCGAACGCGCCGTTGAGATATTCGAGGTCCCGGCAAAGGTTCTCCCGCTCCGCCGCGCAGTACGAACAGCGCCCGCACGGCGCCGAGTTGGCCACCACCACCCGGTCGCCGGGCCGAAAACCGGACGCGCCCGCGCCCAGCGCCTCCACCGATCCCGCGAACTCATGCCCAAAGGGCGTCGGCACCCGCAGCATCCGTGAATGCCCTCCACGCTGAAACACCTTCACGTCCGTCCCGCAGGTGGTAGCCGCCCGAATCCGCACCAGCAGCTCTCCCGGACCGGGCACCGGCACGGGCTCTTCACGCACTTCGATATGCTCGGGACCGAGCAGATACTGGACCTTGTGTTTCATGGCAGTGGAAGACGCCGGCGGGGCGTCCCCACGGCCTAACACCCATGAAGGGTAGTGGCAAATGCGGAGGCGAGACCGAGCGGGCCGCGTTGCTCCGGTCGGGCGCAGTCGTTCAGATTACAAGTTCCCAACCGCCAGAGGGCATGCTACGCTCTACAATCAACTGCGGAGAGGTGGCCGAGTCCGGTTGAAGGCGCCTGACTCGAAATCAGGTTTACCTTCGGGTAACGGGGGTTCGAATCCCTCCCTCTCCGCCAGACATTCCATACGCCATGGCCGAGAGCTTCTTCGCTACCCTGGAGTGCGAGCTGATCGAACGGCGAGCGTTTCGGACACGGGTCGAGGCGCGCATGGCCGTCTTCCAGTTCTTCGAAGGCTGGTACAACACCAGACGTCGCCACTCCGCCTTGGGCTATGCAGCCCCAACGAGTTCGAACGTGCCGCTACGGACGCTATGGTGCCTGCCAGGGACCACGACGACGGACTGCACACCGAGACCAGCCCTGGAGCCTTCCCGATCCGCCAGTCCGACATCCATCACCACCCTCCGGGGCAAACCGTTCCCTCGGTGATCGACAAGCCTTTGTTTCCATCGGCTGCCGCCCACTTCAACCCTGTTCGCGACAGCCTTGTACTGTCCACGAAAGCGGGGTAACTCCAACGACGTCGAAAACAACGCACGAGCGGAGGGTGAACTGCACCGGAGCCAGCGGCTTCCGGAAAGCCGGCAACCCGTTGGCCAGTGCGCGGTGGGCTCCGCGGATGACTCACGACTTCGGCTTACACATCGGACCAGAAGAACCCTGCTGCAAGGCAGCCGCGTACGCCTAGGCTCAGGCAAGGAGACCAAACATGCCCAGCACGAAAGACTTCACCATTGCATCCGCACGCCCGCTCCCTGTCGTTCTGATGGCGGACGTGAGTGGCAGCATGGGCGTCGACGGCAAGATCGAAGCACTTAACTCGGCGGTGACCGAGATGCGGGACGCCTTCGCCGAAGAGGACGACGGGCGAGCGGAGATCCACCTCGCCGTGGTGACGTTCGGAGGAACGGCGGCCCTGCATACACCACTGACCCTCGCGAGGGAGGTCCGGTGGACTCCGATGGAGGCCCATGGCCGGACGCCGATGGGCGCTGCGCTGGATATCGTCACCGATTTGATCGAGGACCGCGACCGTGTCCCGAGCCGCGCGTACCGGCCCACCATCGTGCTCGTGAGCGACGGACTCCCGAACGACGAGTGGGAGGGACCGCTCGAGCGGTTGCTCGGCTCCGAGCGCGCCGCCAAAGCGCAACGGTTCGCCCTCGGCATCGGTGCCGACGCCGATCATGACGTGCTGCGCGCCTTCCTCCACGACCCGGAGGGGCGGGTCTTCGAGGCACACGAGGCGCGCGAGATCCGGAAGTTCTTCCAGTGGGTGACGATGAGCGTGACCGCACGCTCCCGGAGTGCAACGCCCAATCAGACCGTCGACGTCGCTCCCCTCGACCCCGACGACTACGGCGACTTCTGAAGATCCCGGAGATGGTCGCGACCTACGGGGCGTCGGTGCGCGGTCCACGCAACCGGCGGGAAGGACGGGCGAATCAGGACGCCTGGATCCGGGCCGACGGCAGGTTTGGACACCTGATCGGCGTATGCGATGGAGTGGGCTCGCTTTCCGCCTCCGAAGCCGGCGCACAAGCCGCATGCCGAGCACTGCGGCAGGCAGTGCCGACATGGCCCGGCACGGCATGCTCGGCGGACCCGAAGCACCTTGTGCGCTTGGTGGAGATCCTCTGGCGCCTCGCGCTGGCCCCTCGCTCCCCCGCGGAGTGCGCGAGCACCTGTCTCTTCGCGTTGCGGGAGCCCGATGGTCATCTGCTGCTCGCCGGTCTCGGCGACGGGCTCGCCCTTGTACACAGTAGGGATGGAGAAACGACGACCTTCGGTGGACGAAGCCCGGGCTGCTTCGGAAACGAGACGCTGGCGCTGGGAGCGCCGCATCGAATCGACGACTGGTGGATCGAGACCAGGCCACCGGATTCCGGCCGGCTGGTGATCCTCGCCACCGACGGTGTAGCGGACGATCTGGACCCGAAGCGGCTGGACGTGTTCGTGAACTGGCTGTCCACCGAGGTCGGTCGGCTCGCCCCCGCGGTCCGCTGGCGACACCTCTGCGCGGCGCTTCGGGACTGGCCCGTTCCCGGCCACGTGGACGACAAGACCGTGGCGGTCCTTGCCGAACCCGTTGGAGGCGCATCGTGAGCAAGCCGGATGCCGTCACGTCCATCCACGGAAACCGATACCGCCTCGGCCCCGAGCTCGGGCGCGGCGGTCAGGGCACGGTGTTCGCGGTCGAGGGAGATCGCCGAGCGGTCAAGCTGCTGCGAGACCGATCCGCCGGAGCAGGCGAGCGACTCCGCGATCAGCTCGCCATGGTGGGACGCCTGCCTCTGGCGGGTCTGGCCGTGGCCCGTCCACTGGAGCAGCTTCGCCCGCCGCACATGGGCTACGTGATGGAGCTGTTCACCGGCATGACGTCCCTCGGTTCGCTGGGCCGTCCCCCGAGAGGAGTTGCGTCGGTCTGCACATGGTACTTCGAGGGCGGCGGGCTTCGCCGCCGGCTCCGGCTGCTTGCACGAATTGCGGAGGTGCTGTCCGAGATCCACGGTCGCGGGCTGGTCTACGTTGATCCGTCGCCCTTCAATATCCTCGTTTCCAGCCAAACGGACGCTTGCGAAGTCCGGTTGATCGACACGGACAATTTGCGTGCGGCGACACAGGCGGGCGGTGCGCTCTTCACGCCGGGCTACGGAGCCCCCGAGATCGTCCGAGAGACCGGAATGCCCAGCTCTCTCAGCGATGCGCATGCTTTCGCGGTGATGGCCTTCGAGACGTTGGCGCTCGTACATCCCCTGCTGGGAGACGCGGTGCGGGACGGAGAGCCGGAGTTGGAGGAGCAGGCGCTCGCCGGCCACCTGCCGTGGATTGATGAACCGGAAGACGACCGCAACCGGTCGGGCGCCGGCATCCCGCGCGACATCGTGCTGTCTCTCAGGCTCCGAGACGACTTCGGCCTGACCTTCGGTGCGGGGCTGTCCGATCCCCGCGCACGTCCCGGACTGTCGCGCTGGGCCGAGCGACTCCATGGGGCCGCGGATCGAACCGTGACCTGCCCCGAGTGCTCCGGCAGCTATTTCTGCAACCTACCCTGCTGTTCTTGGTGCGACGCCCCACGTCCCGGCTTCGTCTTTGCGGCGGTCCTGTTATGGGACCCGGATCGGCGGAAACTGCGAGGCAGCAGCGTCGGCGAGCTGGAATCCGCGCCCGGGATCGTGCGCAATCCGAGCGGCAAGCCACGGGTCGTCGATGCACTGGCCATCTCCGCCGACGAGCCCACCGAGCTGACCGAACGCATGACCCAAGGCACCTCCGGGTCGAAGCCGAAGCTGCGGGTCGAATTCTCGGGGGATCGGCTTACGCTGCAGCCACTCGACGGCGAACGCTGGCGTCTAGCCTCGCCGGATGGCCAGCGGGAGCGATGGATCGAGGGAGGACCGGTGGATATCGCAATCAGCGGCGCGGGAGCGACATGGATGGTCCATGCCGGCCCCGCGGACGGCCTTCATCGCGTCATACGCTTCGATCTCAGCCAGGGGACTGCCCGATGAAGGTCTCCGACGTGATTCACGGCCGCATGGCGACCACGGATCTGCGCCGAGCCGACGGGGACCGCTTTCCCGAAGGTCTTGTCAAGGGATCCGAGGTGTTCCTGTCGGGCGGCGAGTACGACCGTTTTCGGATCCGGGTGGGTGAGGATGCATGGGGGGTGGAAGGCGTCGATCCACCGGATGTGGACACCCTCCGGCGGATCGGCCTGCCCCGGCTCGCCTGGCTGGTACAGGCCACGCCCGCCCAGGGTCCCGCCGCCCGTCTCCTCGTCCAGGTTCACGAGTTCCCGACCGCTTTTGTCTGGGACGAGCCTATGGACATCGGCGTCGACGACAGGGTCGTGGACGACATGCGCAAGCGCCAGGGACGCCTGGTCTCGGTCGAGAGCGTCGTGCAATGGCTGACGGAACGCATGTTGCTTCCTTCCCGCGATCCCGATGGACCGCCGAGAGCGCTGCTGTCCGGGTCGGCCCGACCCGACGCCGGCAAGAAGACCGCCTTCCGGCTCTACGGCGACAGGTTCGCGGTGGATGTCGAGCGTGGATCGGACGACCGCCTTCGGGTCAACCGCGTCGTCTCGGTGCGGCACGCGATCGAAGGCGACGAGCACCGGCCGATATTTCTCGCGACCGGGCAGATCAGCTTCTGCGATGCGACCGTAGCGGGCGAGTTCAGGGGAGTAGCACGCACCGAGCTCGACAGCCTCGTCGCGCAGGCGGACAGCTACCTCGGGCTGTGGCAGGCGTACAACGACAGGGAGCGCGAGGCGATCCTGCGGCGGGCGCGAGAGCTTGGATGGGCGCGCTACTCCCGCCGGGAACAGCTTCCCGGCGGAGAGTGGCGCTTCGACCTCGACCTCGAAGGGGCGAAGGCGGTCGACTTTCGGCGACGGCTCGAGGCGTTGGACCGGGAGCAGCTGCAGGCGGGCGAAGAGGTCCCCGCGGTCATTCAGGGAGCGGATGGCGAAGATGCGCTGGAAGGACACCGGCGGCCGTTCACGGGCGATCTCGTGGCGAAGCGGGACCACAGTCTGACCCTTCATCCGCCCCCGGAGCAGGAAGACCGCGAGCCGCCCTCCCGGGGGTTCATCTTTCTCGGTCTGGGCGGCGACGAAATGCGCATCGACCGACGTCGCCTCGCATGGCAGCGAATCCGGGGCTGCGCGAATCCGATGCCTCAGCTCGGGATGATGCTCGAGGGGCAGCCGGTCCGCGACCGGCGAGGTCGCCGTCTGAAGCCGGTCACGAAGGCGGTGCGTGACGTGTTCCCGAATCCCAACGACCGCCAGAGGCTCGCACTGGACATCGCCCTGAACACACCGGACATCGCGCTCGTGCAGGGGCCGCCGGGGACGGGCAAGACCCGCGTGATCGCCGCTTTGCAGGCCCGTCTGGCAGAGCCGGACGAGGGCGTCGATCCCGGTGGACTCTCGGGCAGCACGCTCCTGACCAGCTTCCAGCACGACGCGGTGGAGAACGCGGCCGCCGCCACCCGGGTCATGGGCCTCCCCGCCGTCAAGGTGGGGTACCGCCGCGGTTCGGACGAGGCACGCGACGGCGTCGAGGCATGGAGGACGGAGACGGCCAAGACGGTGGGCGCGGCCCGCGTCCATGGCGCGGCTGAAGATTCGGTCCATGCGGCGCTTCGTTCGGTCAGCGAGATTGCCGTGGCGTACCTGAAGGCGACGAGCGGCCGGGACGAGCCGACCCGCGTACTTCGCCGCGTATCGGATGTGGCCGGCCCCTGGTTGCCGGGAGAGCTGGCAGCGGCGATGAGTGAACTCCAAGCCAAGCTGTCCGGGTCCCTGCCGGTCCACATCGCCGACGACGACCGCGCGTTCGCGCTCAAAGCGGTCAGGGCGATTCGGTCCGACGCGGTGCCGTTCTCGGACGACGGTCCCGCCAATGCGTACAAGGCGCTCCGGCGCCTCGGACGCGTCGACGGCTTCACGCTGACCTGCGAGGAGAGGTCGTGCCTCGAGGAGGCGCACGACGTTCCCCCCGATTCGGCGGCGGGAGAGGACCTCCTGGGCCGTCTCCGGGCGACAAGGGATGCCCTGATCGATCGGATGCAGCCGGCCGCGGACAGCCCAGCCGCCCCGCGTACCCACGCCGACGTGGAGAGCGTGGTCATGCGTGTGATCGACGCGCTGTCGGAGAGGGCGAAGGAGACGGCAGCCGGCGCGGATGTCGCGGTGGCCGAGTGGCTCTCCAGGTTGGAGAACGACGCCGCAGGGATCCGGGAGACCATCCGGCACTACTCGATGGTGCTCGCGGCGACCTGCCAGCAGTCGGTCAGCCGGTGGATGGCGGACGCCAGGCTGGGAGACGACACGGTGTTCCGCACCGTGATCGTGGACGAGGCGGCGAGGTCGAATCCTCTCGATCTTCTGATCCCCATGGCGCTCGCGGAGCGGCGAATCGTTCTCGTCGGCGATCACCGGCAGCTTCCGCACATCCTCGAGCCGGACGTCGAGCGCGAGCTCGAGCAGTCGGGTCGGGAAGAGACGCAATCCGCGCTGCGCCAGAGCCTATTCGAGAAGCTGTTCACCGACCTGCGCCGGCACGAGAAGAATGACGGGGTCAAGCGGACGGTGACCCTGAACACGCAGTATCGGATGCATCCCCGGTTGGGCCGTTTCGTCAGCGAGCAGTTCTACGAGCCCCACGGAGAGGAGTTCGACTCCGGTCGCGACGAGGGCGAGTTCGCGCACGACGTGATCCTGAAGAACGGTGTCTCGCTGGCCGGCAAGGTGGCCGTCTGGATCGAACTGTCCGTCGATCGTGGACCCGAGAGCACAGGCCGCAGCAAGCGCCGCCCGGTCGAAGCGCGCCGCGTGGCGGACGAGGCGCACGCGGTCGTCTCCCGCCATCCCGAGCTCAGTGTAGGGGTCGTCACATTCTACGCAGCGCAACGCGACGAGATCCTGGACGCGATGCGTCGCGTGGACCTGACGGAGCCACACGACGAGGGCGGATTCCGGGTCCGAGATCGGTGGCGCAGGACGAGCGACGGCCGCGAGCGGCTCCGGATCGGCACCGTCGATGCGTTCCAGGGCAAGGAATTCGACGTGGTCTTCCTGTCGCTGACCCGTTCGAACCGCACGCAAGTGAAGAACGAGGCCACGCGGCGGCGTCGATACGGCTTCCTGCTGCTGGAGAACCGGCTCTGTGTCGCGATGAGCCGCCAGCACAGATTGCTGGTGGTCGTCGGCGACGGCGCGATGGCCGCCGGTTCCGACGCGGAATCGTCCGTGCCGGCGCTGTGTGCGTTCAGAAAGCTCTGCGAGGGACCCGATGGCCACGTCGTTCGGACCTGAGACGCCGGTCCTCTCCTATGGACCGCGCCCCCACGCGAACCCCGGCCGGCGCAACGACCGGGAATGGCTGCTCTGGCCGGCCCGTGCCTTCCGGGTGGTGGCGCCGGAGCTTCGGCCGCACGGCGTCAACCTGTTGCAAAAGGCGGTGTTGGGTGTGCTGCGGGCCAGCCGGCTCACCGCGGACGAACTCGGTGCTCGTCTGGGCGTACATCCCGAACTCGCGGCGTTCGTCGCCATGGAATTGCACACCCAGGGTCGCATCGACGACACATGGACGGTCACCGGGCGCGGTATCGAGGTGCTCGAGGAGGAGCACGAGCATTCGACGAAGCTGGCGCCAGGCTGGGTGTTCAGAGATCCGTGGAACGGGAGCCTGTGGCCGTTCGTGGCGGCCTCCCTGGAGTACGCGCCGACCGAGCTGGACGAGAGGGGCCACCCCGTCCTTATGTTCGGTTCGACCGGCAGACCCTGGCGACAGTCGGCATGGATGCAGTTCCCGCCCGGCGGGCGCGGCGGGGAGTTGTCCGACGGCGGGTCCGGCGGCGCCGACCCCCCCGACGCCCGCGAGATTCTGCGCGCCGTACGCCGGCACAAGCGACGTGCACAGCGTTCGCGACGGCTCGACGAGTGGCAGAACGAAGACGATACGGAGGCTGCCGGCGTCTCGGGGCTCGACTTCAACCGGATCTCCGTCATCGAGCCGGAGCCGGAGCCCGTGTTCCTGGTCTCTTTCCTGTACGTCCCCCAGGACGAAGACGACGCCGATTGGCATGCGTGCGATTTCTTCGGGCGGGGCAGCGACCCGGGGTTGCGGCGGCTTGTCGTCCGAGTGGCCGATGAGGAGAAGGAGCCGCATCTCGCGCGGCGCTTGAACCGACTGCTCGGCCGCACACCGCACGGCGACTTCGACACGTTCAGACGCGCGGCAAGGAGTCGAGAGAGCCATGCCCGCCGGCTGGCGGAGTGGGCGCTGACGATGGACGTACACCACCACGGCGTCGTGGAGCCGTTGACGGAGACGCTTGAAGGGTGGCTCGAGCTGCGAGACCTTGGCGACGCCGCGGGCCGGCGGCACCGGCGCAACGTCCTGACCTCTTGCCGGAGAACGCTCGAACGGCTCTTCCGTGACGTCGCAGTGGCGTGGCCGCTTGCCGGCGTCGCAGCAGGGCTCTCCCGAGAAGACAAAGAGGTGAACGCCAAGGTGCTGCGGGCGGCGGCGGTCGATGTTGGATTTGCGGATTTGGCGGTTCCCAAGGCCATATGCCGGGTCAGACATGGGTTGGTGCAGTCGGTTAGCGACTACCCTGACAGCCCGCGCCTTCGCCCACTCGTCGCAGCAACCCTGCTGCGTGCGAGGACCGAAGAGCAGCACCCGCTGCGTTCGGCTGCCAGAAAGGCACCGGACCTTCTCGCAAGGGTCGAGCGCGTGACGAAACATGGCGGGGAAGCAGCCCACAACAACGAAGGTGGGCAGTTCGATATGGCCTCGGCCACCGCCACCGTTGAGGACACGTTGGAGATCGTCGGGTTGCTGCTGGACCTGCCGGTGCGGCCCATGGAGGAAGCTTTGAAGGAAATTCGAAATGCCAAGGAGTAAGGGCGGGAAGCAAGGACGCACCGGGAGCCGCGCATCTCGGTCCCGCGCCAAGCAACCGGAGCAAGCAGCGGCCCCATCACGGGTGGAGGAGATCAAGGCCGCACACGACGAGGCCACGGGAATCGCGACCGACGAGGACATGTCCGCAATCTCCGACGATCCGAGACCCGCGGGCGCGGACCTCGATTCCATGTCGCAGATCGTCCGGGAGACCCGCGACATGTTCCGCTCAGCAAAGGACCGGTACGAACGTCGTGCCAAAGAACTGGACGGACGGGAATCGAAGATCGCCGAGACGAAGGCTTCGCTTGTCGAGCGCACCAGGCAGATCGACGCCCAGGAAGACGAGCTCGCGGCCCGTCTTGCGGCCTCGGGCGAACACGAAAGCAAGGTTTCCGATCGGGAGGCCGCCCTCACACAACGGGAAGTCGATCTCCGCCGGCGAGAGGTCAACGCCGAGCATGGCTTCGATGCCGAACGGCGATCGATGCTGTCCAAGTTCGAAGCGTCGCTCGCCGAGCGTCGGGCGGAGTCGAGGAAGACGGAACACGAAGTCGCCGAGATGCGCGATGCGTGGCATGAGGAGGAACGGACGGCGCGCGCCGGTCTCCGCAAGCAGCTCGATGCGGAACGCGAGGCATCCCAGGCAGAGCTCACGAAGGAACGAGAGGCGAACGAAGCGCGGCTGACGGAGAGAGAACAGGCTCTGGACGACCGCGAAGCCTTGGTCGCCGAGGAACGGAGAGATCTGGAGAACGAGAAGCGGCGACTCAGATTCGAGGCGGAAGATCTTGCGGAGTTGCGTGTTGACCTCGGCAATCGGGCGAAGCAACTGGCGGCGGGCATTCGGGAGAAGCTGGAGCAGCGCATCCGGTCCCTCGAAGACCAGCTCGAGCATGCGCAGGATGGCCGTAACGCCCTCGAATCGGCTCTTCAGCGACGTGTGGAGGCGGATCGCAAATTCGGCCAGCGCACGCCGGACGAGGTGTTGAATGAGAACGAGACGCTACGCGCCCGGAACGACGAGTTTCGGACACAGTTGGCCGAGCGTCCCGACGCCGAAGCCGCCGCCCGCCTCGCGGAACTCGAGCATGAGCAGGAAACATGGCACGCCGATCGCGTCGAGCTGAGCCGACAGGTTTCCGAGTTGAAGAGACGCCTGGCCTACTCCGACGCCGATGCCAACGAGCGAGAGGATCAGCGCGACGTCATCGCATCGCTGGAGAGCCGGCGGAAATTGCTCCACTCAGCACATGAGCAAGTCCGATCGGAGATCGACGACTTGGTGAGCCGCAACGAGGCCAAGTCGCCCTTCCCCGCATGCACTGCCATGGACGCGGATGCTGCCCTCCAATCGACCGAGCCAATGTCCGACGACGTTGGCGATCTCAAGGCGTTCGTCGAGGATCTGCAGCACCGCATCGCGTCCGATCCGACGCGACCCGACGACACCCTCTATTACACGCTGGCCGACCTTCGCAGCTTCCTCGGCGGACTCGCCATGGGTCCGTTGCTCCTTCTCCAGGGCATCAGCGGGACCGGCAAGACCAGCCTTCCCATGGCGTTCGCACGTGCGGTCGGCACGAGGGCCGACGTTATCGAGGTGCAGGCCGGCTGGCGCGACCCACAGGACCTCGTTGGCCACTACAACGCCTTCGAGAGGAGGTTCTACGAGAAGGAGTTCCTCCAGGCACTGTACCGAGCTGGCACGCCACGATGGAAGGACACCATCCGGATCGTGCTGCTGGACGAGATGAACCTCTCCCATCCGGAGCAGTACTTCTCCGATCTGCTGTCCGCTCTGGAACTCACACAGGAGGACCGGCGTCTGGTGCTCATGACGCATCCGGTGGAGCCGGCCCCGTCGCGGCTCATCGAAGGGCGCGGGCTGCGCATCCCGCCGAACGTGTGGTTTGTCGGAACCGCCAATCACGACGAGACGACCATGGACTTCGCGGACAAGACCTATGATCGGTCCCACGTCATGGAGTTTCCGCATCGTCCGAAGCAATTCCCTGTCGACAAACCGCTGCCGCGCCACCCGGTTTCTTTCAGAGCTCTACAAACGGCGTTCCGGACCGCAATGCAGAGAGGAAAGCAATCCGCGAACAAGGCAATCGAATTCCTCGATTCCAACATCCGCGATCAGCTCAAGAGCGATTTCGACATAGGCTGGGGTCCCCGCCTGGAGCGGCAGATACATCGGTACATCCCGGTCGTAGTCGCCGCCGGCGGGAGCGTCGGGGAAGCGACGGACCACATGCTGGCGATGCGTCTTCTCCGCAAGCTCAGGAACCGTCACGACAACCGACCGGAGCACATCGAGACTCTGAAGCAACTAATCGAGGAGTCCTGGCCCGGTCTCGACGAGAATTCGCCACCTCTCCGCGCCCTCGATCTGCTGCGCTCCGAGCTCCGGCGCCTGGGTCAAGTCGAGGACAACGACGAATGAGCTTCAGGAATCGGATCTCGGGCCGATCGGTCGAGGCGGAGCAACTGCCCGAGAGGATGCTCTTCGGGTGCTGGTTTTTCGATCCGAGCGACGCGGCCGGAGCGGTGCGCATCAACGGATGGCCGGCAGATGCCGGAGACGCTTTGACGCCGGGAGCGGCCGGGGACTGCGCGCTGACCCGGCCCGGCGACACCATCCCGACGAGAGGGCGTTTCTTCGCCGATCCCCTGCCCGACGAGCAGGATGTCGAGGCCGTGCGGGAGCTTGGTAGACGGCTGCGAGACGCCGAGAAGGCGAAGGGTGGCTGGCTGGAGTGGAGCGAGACCAGTCCGCTCGCGCCCGGGCTGGACAAAGCGGTAAAGCCCGATCCATTCGAAGACCGCATCGAGGCCGAGCTGGACCACCTCGTGGCCGTCTGTCGCAAACCCCGCACCCACATCCGTGTGGAGACCGAGCGCGTCCTCGTGGCGCGCGCCCGGAGGATTGCGCCGAACGCTCCGGCATGGCTCGCCTTCCACACGGAAGACTGGGATCATCGAAAGATCTCCGGCATCCAGCCGCGCCGAATCCTCGCCGAGGTGCGGGAGGAACAATGGGACCTCTACGAGAACCGGGTCGCCGTACGCCTCGTGGACAACCTCGTCACCTGGTTGCGTCGGCGAATCGCCGAGGTACGCCGCATCCTCGACGACATCCTGGCCCGCGTGGGGAGCATCGGCGAATCGGTCTCGGGAACCCGTCACCGCGCCGATCGGATCTACCGGATGTGGGGCGAGGTGTGGGACGCGAGCCAAGGCCGCGAGATCGCCGAGCGGACGCTCAAACGGCTCGACCGCCTGCTCTACCGCACGCTCGGCTTGATGGACTCCCGGCTGTACCGGCACATCCCCAAGCGCGCCCCGGCGCCGCGCGCACTGCGGATGACCAATCTTCTCCGCAACGATGACCACTACCGCGGCATCGCACGACTTTGGCATGAGTGGTCTCAACTGGCGGCGCTGCGTGCCCCGTCCCCTCGCGAGCTGTACGTCCGGCACCAGGACCTGCGTAGCGGCTTCGACGCATGGTGCATGCTCCTCGTGGTGCGGGCCTGCTCGCAGCTCAGGCTCGACCCGGGCGAAGACGACGGTTTGGAGTCGGAGATCCGGCCGGGGTGCAGCATCCGACTAGATGGAGGCTTCCGAGTCGCATGGGAAGAGGATGGCTCAATCACCCTTGCGGATGTAGACAAGATTGTCGTCCGCTTCATTCCGGTGGCTCACGCACTCGAACGCGCGAGGACACGGAAGGCGGCCAATGCGCGCATTGACTCGCTTGTCGGTGACGTCGCCGACGCGGCCCTCTGGACCGTCATCCTGCACCCTGCCGTCCCCGGCAAGCCGCCGCATGACCTGTTGGCAGGCATTGGTAACCCTCCGGACCTGTCGATGTCGGGAGCCATTGACTTCATACGAGTCTCGCCGTTCTCCCTTGACAGCGTCGAGCGGGTGTCCAGGGCGATCCGATGGGGGACCCTCGCACGCCGGATGCTTGCGTATCCGCCGACCTTGCAGGCGATTCAGCAGCCGGACATGGTGAACGTGGCCCGACAAGGCTCATGGCAAGCGGACCGTGGAGGGTCCTCATGGGCAATGGTGCAGCCTCCGCGTCCAAACGAGCTCTCGGAGTTGAACATCGAGGGGCGTTTGCAGAAGGCTCGCTCGGATCGGGACCAGTTGGTGCGAGACCAAGCAGACGCACAGGAGGCGCTCAAGAAGGCCCGTGTAGACGGGCGGAGAAGTAGTCCCAACGTCGAGAGACGCGGCCTTCTGCAGGCCGTACAACACTATCGGACGCCAAGAATCCGAGGAAGATGACGTCGAAGCGGTTGGAGCGCCGGAATCCCTTCAAAGGAAAGTTTGGCGAGGGTCGCGCGGGAGAGCAGAAGGCTCTCGCCACGTACGCTCGGTCCATGATCGCGGCCATGCTGCTGGTTCAGCGAGGGGAGAGAGAGAAGGTGATAGCCAATCCGCGGCAACCATATGAATCGCACGGATGGCGCAAGACGATGGTGCTGTCTATCGACACCGCCTTCTTGATGCGCACGGGCGAAGACCTGAGCACCCCGTAGTCGACCAGCGCACGAGGAGATCGTGTGCCAGCAGGCTTTGGCCACATGACCCGGCCTGCGGCGGCCGCGATGTCCAATTCACGGCACGAGATCGCAAGTGCTTCGGCACGCGCGATGCGAGTCCAAAAGTTGTCCTACTTGGGAGCTACGCTACGATCCCGCGACCCGAGACCGCGTCCCGGTGTTCTGGCGGAGTGACACCGGCACCGACACCGGTCAGTGGCACACTAGGCACACCGATGCGGCGCCACAGACGTGGATCGACGATGTCCTTGGCTGCGACGTGCTTGCGGTTCCGGCAGCCCGAACCGGTGACGAGGTCCGATTCCTTCCACCCAGAACCGGGCCGCTCGATGATTCGTCGAGGACCACTCCCCTTGCCGGGGAATGACGCGGAGGATTCGAATGCCCTCCACCGATACGGCTTGCTCAGTCGGAGTCGGGGTTCCGACTCTCTCCAGCCGGTTGGCAATCGTGTGTTGTGCCGCTGGAGGTCCTGACCCGGCGACGAAGAACGGGCTCGGGGCGGTCGCGTGACGGCCGTCGGCGGGGTCGGCGGATCTCGGCTACGCCGTGCTGACGGAAGTAACGTGGAACCCGACCCCAACCAAATTGTCGCTGCGTACCTGTCCAAGGTCCGGGGCGTTTCCTGCGCGCTGCCGTTCGAGCGGCTTCCGCGATCTGACCGGCGCGCCGATGACCACCGCCAGCCCGAAGTTCGCGACGTGGTGGACGGACCCGAAGGGTTGGCGCGTGAGTCCGGCGTCGTGTGCATGTCAGGCGGCGGGCTGGCACCTGGAGTCCATGCGAGTGTCGGCACAGTTGGTGCGGTTCATGCGTGCACGAAGCGTCCACGGATCGACGATGAACGCCTGAGCAGGCGCGCGCGCGATCACCTTCTCAACGACATCCATCACCGTCGGAACCGCCCGGTCCCTTCGTCGGGGATCACCTCCCCTGCGCACGAGGCGAATGTTGGCGAGCGCCTTGTCGCGGGCGTTGGCGAGCGAAACGGAAGGGTACTTGCCAAGGCCGATGTTGGTCTGGCGCCCGTGATGAGGATGCGCAAAAAACGCATATTTATTAGATTGTTAAGTGAAAATTGGGAGGCGTAGGGGGACGGTCGAAATCGGTATTCTACAGTTCCCCTCTCCGCCATGTATGACAGGAAATCCCCTGTTCTTCCGCGAATGGCCCAAGCCTTGGGCAAGATGTCCT
>CBDCAF010000010.1:0-4186 GCA_965213675.1 uncultured Binatia bacterium (SeqCode) | reverse complement strand
GCGCGGGATTCCCTCCGGCCCGCAGTGAACATGCAGGTCTACCGCGCCGGTGACATCGTAGTCCTTGTTGCTCACCGCACCGCCTCCCGACCATCCCGGCCCTGACCCAGCGGCCATGCGACACGACGATGCCGGCCGCACGGCCGGTTCCTTGCTGCTTCTGGATCCCGGAACCGGCCCCGGAGCTGATCCGGGGTGACGCACGGAATGAGTGAGTGCGGCGTCGGTGTCACGGGCCCGCGGGCGGAGTTGAACAGCGAATCGGGGAGAAGTTCCATGGTGCTCATTCCGCTCCACACACTTCCATGGCCGTGTGCGCCAGCACCTCGGCGCACGTAACCATCTCGCTGATGAAAATGTAGCTGCCGTCCGGGCCGGGGTCCAGGAAGCCGCCGCCGGGGCCGTAGTGGAGGCAGGGAATGCCGTATTTCCACAACCAGCAACTGTCGCCGGCGGAGTAGGACATGGGCAGGTGGGCGCCGATGAGCCTTGGCGGGGAGCCGGTGACCCTTTGGTGGTTCCGGGCCACGGCCTGGACGATGGCGGCGTCCGGGGGCACGTCCAGGGGGTCCATCACCAGCCGCCGGCAGCCCTTGAAGAAGGCGGGCGGCGGGATCTCGATGGCGTATTCGACACCCGGGTCGCCGTCCTTCAGGGGGTCGAGGGCGCGCCTCACGTCAGCGATGACCGAGTCCACGCTCTGCCCCGGCACGAAGTGCACGTCCACGATGATGGTGCAGAGGTCGGGCACGTAGGGCGGCTCGGTCAGCACGTAGCCCTCGCCGCGGCCGCCGATGATGCTGCCGACGTTCAGGCGGGGCAGGGCAGGGAGGTCGGCCCTCGGCGTGCAGGTGAATGTGACGTGCCGCAATGCGTCAATGACGCGGGTCATCTGCTCCACGGCGTTGACGGTCTCCTCGATCCGGCTCACATGTCCAGTGACGCCGTAGGTGTGGATGGCGAAGTGGACGATGCCGCCGTGCACGGTGACGAGGTTGCCGATGCCAAAGGGCTCAGTCAGCACCGCGGCGTCGGTGCGGAAGCCGCTCTCCATCAGGAAGTGGGTGCCCTCGCCGCCCTGGGTCTCGCCCGCCACGCAGGCCAGCACCAAGTCGCCGCGCAACGTCAAACCGGCGCGGCGGATGGCCTCGGCGGCGGCGATCATGGAGGCGACGCCGCCTTTCATGTTCTGGACTCCGTGGCCGTAGAGCCGGTCTCCCTCCACCGACGGCGTCCAGGGGTCCCGCTTGCCCCCACGGGTGAGGGAGTTGATGTCGATGTGGCCGTTGAACATCAGGCTCGGGCCGCGGCCCGAGCCCTTCAGCGTGGCGATGGTCTGGTGGCGGCCGGGCTCCACTTCCTGAAGCTCTACCTGGTAACCGCGATCCGAGAGGTAGTCCCGCAGGAACAGCGCCACCGGGGTCTCGTCCGGACAGAAACTCGGGATCCTGATCAACTCGCCGGTCAGATCCACAAGCTCCGTCACGTCTACCTTGATCCCGCTCCTGGTCATGAATGCATCCGTTCAGAGCGCCCGAACACTTCCGCGACGGGTCTTGTCAGCGCCGCGTCGCATGTCCCTGCCTTGTTCCGTTGCCTGCGTCGTTCCCGCACTTGGTCAACGAATTCACCGTACCCCGTCCCTTCAGTTTTCACAAAAAGCGGCTTTACGACGGCTGAGGAGTGCAGAACCGACGCGCCCCTCCGTGACGTGAGGCCTGGTGGCGCAAGAACCTGCATTATTCTTGACGTAATGCGGATGTCTTCGGTAGGGTGAAAGCGATGCGTTGGCTCCCGGAATGGAAAGGTCTGGGGCGTTTCTTTGGCACCTCGGGGGAGTTCTGGCTCAGTGCGACCTTCAGAAGCTCTACGAACTGCGGCTGGCGGAGCGGAAGAGCGGTCTGGTGATCGCCCGGCTGCCGACCCTGGATGCGGGCAGGGGCCTGCACCCGGCACACGGGCACGGATCTGACGCGGGCAACTCGGACGCTGGACGGCCCGCTCCCCGCGGTTCGTCTGATGGGGCGGATTGAAGAGAAAGGAGTCGGGGATGAAGCGGTTCCCGCGTATGCGGGGGTTGGCGCGTCAGAGACTGGCCGGGGTTGGGCTCGCGCTTTTCGTCGTGGCCGCATGCGTGGTCTTGCCGGCAACGGCCGGGTCGCAGCCCTTGGACCGGCAGGAACTCACCGACAGGCTGGCGCCGGTGACGGGGGAGGCACAGCGCTCCGTGGAACTGCCGGTGCCGTTCGCGTTCAACTCGGCCGAGTTGACCGCCAAGGCGCGAAAGCAACTGGACGAGCTCGGCGCGGCACTGGGCGGAGACCAACTCAGGGCCTTTGAGGTGGGGGTCTATGGCCATACCGACGCTTCCGGAAGAGCGGCCCACAACCAGGTTCTGTCCGAAAGGCGCGCGGGGGCGGTGGTGCGATACTTGGCGCAGGATCTCGGCCTGGAACCCGCACGGTTTCGTCACGCGGGCTACGGCGAGGATCGGCTGCTGGCGGGTATTCCGGCCAACTCCTCGCGGCACCGGCGGGTGGAGATCGTCGTGTTCGCGCGGGCGTCTCCAGGCGCCACGGAGGCGGTAGACAATCCGCTGTCGCGCGCCGCTCCAGAGCCCGGGGATCGGTCGGAGCGCGCCGCGTCCACAACCGCGGATGTCCAAGCGGCATTGGATGCGGCGCAAGCCCCGACCCGCCCCTTGTCCCCAGGATCGACGGCAGGGGGCGGCGCGCGGGCCGCGGTGGACGAGTACGAGACGTTGACGGCCGCGGCCAACGGACAGGACAGGGTGGCCGTGCTGGTGACGGGCTGGCACCCGGTCACCGCCACGGAGACGCAAGGGACGGCCGGTTGGAAAGGCGCGCTGGTGGCGGTAACCGGCGACGCGTTCGTGAAGGCCGTGGGCGGCCGGGGCCGGATGACCGACGTGCGCCGCTACGAGCACCTGCCGGTCATTGCCATGAAGGTGGACGCCAAGGGCCTCACCGCGGCCAAGGGCTACGATGCCGGGGTGCGCATCTGGCGGGACCTCCCGGTGGTTCCCTATCTGGACGACAGCGGACCCATGGTGGGGGCGCACAAGGCGCACGAAATCGGATTTACAGGCAAGGGTTTGTCTGTGGCCGTGGTGGACACCGGCATCGACGTGAACCATCCTTTCGTTGCCGGACGGGCGGTGGCCGAGGCCTGTTTCGCCAACCGCTGCCCCAACGGGGAAAGCCGGATGGTGGGGCGCGGAGCAGCGCAGCCCGTGGGGTCCCACGGTACGCATGTGGCCGGCATCGCCGTGGGCCGGGGGACCGCGATGGCGGGCGTGGCTCCGGACGCGGGCCTGATCGCCATCAATGTCTTCAGTCGCGTTGACGGGCGGCTCGAGGCGAGTAAATCCACGGTGCTCGCCGCCCTGGACTGGCTCATCGGCGTAGCCCGAAGCGGGCCCGTCCGTATCGCGTCCATCAACATGAGCCTCGGTTCGCCACTGTACGCCGCCACGCCATGCCAGGACAGCATCTACGACCTCGCCGTGCGCCTGCTGGCCGCAGAGGATGTGGTGATCGTGGCCGCGGCGGGTAACGAAGGTCAGGCCCGGGGAATTGCGCATCCCGCGTGCGTCCGCGGCATCGTCAGCGTGGGCGCGGTGGACGGTGAGGCAAAGGTGGCGGACTTCTCCAACAGTGCGCCGGCCCTCGACCTCCTGGCCCCGGGGGTGGACATTTTATCCGCGGTGCCACGGTCGCAGACGGATGAAGCGCCTTTCAAGGCGTTTCCCGGAACCTCCGTGGCCGCGGCGCACGTTGCCGGGGCGTTCGCCGTGTTGCGACAGGCTTCGCCGCTTCGCTCAGTGGATGATCTCTACCGCGCGTTGCTGGACACAGGGCGGTGGATTACGGACGAACGCAACGGCATCCGCAAGCCCGCACTGAATGTGGCGGATGCGCTGCGGGCGTTGACGGTCCGCGGTCGCGATGCCAGGGCTGCGGGTGACGGCGACCAAGGCGCCCAACCGCCAGTCGATGACGAGCCACCGAGTACAGACGCACCGTGAGTCACGGGCTGGTGACGCCCTACACGGTGACGCTGCGCTACTTTGCTCCGGGCGAGGCGCGGAACATCATCGACATCATGGCGGGGGATTTTCCGGGTTACCGGAGTCACACCCTGATGAGTTCCGATGCGACGATGC
>CBDCAF010000009.1:0-8190 GCA_965213675.1 uncultured Binatia bacterium (SeqCode) | reverse complement strand
GTGAAGTAGAAGTTGTTGCGAAAGTAGTGGCTCGCGGGCTTCTTGTTCTTCTCCAGGAATACTTCGGCTCCGTAGAACGCCCGGTGGCGCCGCAGCTTGGCCTTGACCCCGCGCATGACGTCGGCATCGGCGTCCCCGTCGTAGTCCACCGGAGGGCCGTTGAAGGCCGCGTCGAGCCTTTCCACCAGCGGCTTGATGAAGCCCGTGCCGGCCTCGGTGAAGATGAACTGGAGCCCGGGAAAGTCGTCGAGCAGGCCGCTTGTCACCAGCGACACCAGGCTCACCTGCCCCTCCTGCGGGGCGAAGAGGTAGAGGCCATCCTTCTGGAAGTTGGGCAGGTTGCTGATGCGGTGGCCGTGCTGGATGTTGTGCAGGAAGATGGGCATTTCCATCTCCTCGGCGCGCGCGAAGAACGGCCACAGCTCCTTGTGGCTGCCGAGGCTTTCTCCGTAGGGGTGGTCCTGGACCGGGTACACCTTGTCCAGCACCACCGCGCAGAACCCTTCTTTCCGGGCCCACTCCATCTCGCGGATGGCCGCGGGCACATCCTGGAGTTGCACGATGGCCACGCCGACGAGGCACTCGTGGCGCTCCATCATGCGCAGGTTGGACAGGTTGTAGGAGCGGGCAATGGCCGACGCCAGCGCCGGCTCGATCATGTACGTCCACCAGCCGGAGAATTGCGGCAGCACGAACTGCCGATCCACCCCCAGTACGGGCAACTCGTCGAGCCGCACCTGGAGGTCCACCAGCCCCTTCATCTTGGCGCCGGAGCCGGGCGCGCCTAGCGGCGTTACGCCGGGAACCTCGGGCGGCCCGCCCGGAAACTCCATGTCGATGAGCAGGCCCTCCTCGCTGTACACGGGGACCGGCGCCTTGTCGCGAAACTCCTCAGGCATAGAGTCGAAGGCGTCCTCGGGCATGATGTGGGTATCGCAGTCGATGATCAACGGGCTGTCCTCCTCGGTCGGATACGTAAGCTATTAGCGCCGTTGGGCGCCGTTGGCAAACTCGTTGAGCCGTTGGGGTCAGCTCCAATGAATCAAGCCCAATGTTGCAAAAAAGTTCGTAAACACCGGTTCGAAACACGGCCTACGAAGCGTCATTCCCGCGAAAGCGGGAATCCACGCGGGGTGTGGGCGGGGACACCGGCCAGTTGGTCTATTTCGCCGTCGGCTGCGTTGCTGTTCCTCGCGTGGTGCCCTCCACTGCTCGTCATCGCGCCTTGTCGACAACAAAAGGCGTACGAATGCCGGCAGTCGTGAATCCGCACGCCATGCAGCTCCGTCCGCTCGCGCAGCCGTAGTTATACCGCGTCGAGGTTCTTGAGATCGTCCCCAGTCTTCTGCCCGGTGATCACCCACGGGACCGGTTCGGGATCGTAGAGCCTGTCAGGGAGGAGTGTACCGGGGTCGCACGCCGGGATGGGATGGATGCCAGGTGGCGAACACTCCACGAAGCAGGGGCGAAATGGTATGTGGGGGTGTCATGGGACGGAGTCGGCAAGTGTCAGGACGAGGGATGGTGGGGCATGAGCGCGCGGGCGGCGAATGATCGCCCCCGGCCCGCCCGTGATCGCCCGCCGGCGTTTCGCGGGTGGCTATCCACGGACGAAGACGAGGTCCGGCGGCGGGAATGGCGCGGGCGTACCGAGATCGAGGATGTTCGCGCCCTCGATCCGGAGCGGCGCCCGTTCGGGGACTACCGCGTCACGTCGTCGAGCGGCGGCGCCTACGTGGTGGAAGTGCGCTCGCTGCGGCAGCGGATCAACTCGTGCGAATGTGACGATTTCCGGACCAACCGGCTGGGGACCTGCAAGCATATCGAGGGGGTGCTGCACCGCCCGGATGGCGTTCGTTCCGTGGCGGCCGCCCGGCGCTCGAACCCCCGCATGGAGGTCTTTGTCGACGAGGCCAAGGGGGGCGCGCCGCGCCTGACGCGTCCGAGGGAAGACACGGGCGTTCCGCCGGCGCTGGCGGTGCAGGTGGTGCGATTCTTCGGGGGCGTGCGCCGCGCCTCGCCCAAGGCGCTCGACGGACTTCGCCGGCTGGCCTTGGAGAACCCGGATGCCTTGAGAGTGTCCCGGTTGCTGGAGGGCTGGGTCGAGGCGCGGCAGGCGTCGGCGCGCCGGCTCCGCGGGCGTACACGATTCACCACCGAGTTTCGCGCGGGGCGCCGCTCCCTCGATTTTCTCAAGCGTCCGCTGCTTCCGTATCAGGTGGAGGGCGTCCTCCATCTCGCTTTCGGCGAGCGCGCATTGCTGGCCGACGACATGGGGCTGGGCAAGACCGTGCAGGCGATTGCGGCGTGTGCGCTCGTGCGCGAGTTGCGCGGCATTGAGCGCGTGCTGGTGGTGTCGCCGGCTTCGCTCAAGGCGGAATGGGAGGAACAGATCACGAAGTTCTCGGACCTTCCCGCCCTCGCGGTGTTCGGTGGTCCCGCGGCGCGGCGCGCGGCCTACCGCAAGGGGACGTTCTTCACGCTGTGCAACTACGAACAGATCGTGGCGGACCGCGCCGAGATCCTGGAGACGCTCCGCCCCGATGTGGTGGTCCTCGACGAGGCCCAGCGCATCAAGAACTGGCAGACCCGCACGGCCAACGAGGTCAAGAAGCTGCGCAGCCCATACGCATTCGTGCTCACGGGAACGCCCCTGGAGAACCGCATCGACGAAATCTATTCCATCGTGCAGTTTCTCGACCCGCAGCTCCTCGGGCCGCTGTTCCGGTTCAACCGGGAGTATTACGAACTCGACGAGAGGGGCCGCCCCGTGGGCTACCGTAACCTGGATGCGTTGGCGAATCGGGTGTCCTCGGTGATGCTGCGGCGGCGCAAGGAAGACGTCGAAAGCCAGCTACCGGGACGAACGACCCAGACCTTCTTCACGCCCATGACGGAAGCGCAACTCGAAGCCTACGAGGGCTACGAGTCGTTGGCGCGGCGGGTGGCGGCCATCGCGGCGCGGCGTCCGCTCACGCCGGAGGAGTTCAAGTCGCTCCAGGGCAATCTCGCCTGCATGCGCATGATCTGCGACACGCCCTACATACTTGATGGCCGCACGCGGGAGTGCCCCAAGATGGACGAGATTGCGCGGCTCTTGCCGGATCTGCTGGACGATCCCGACCGCAAGATCATCGTCTTCTCCGAATGGGTACGCATGTTGGACCTGGTGCGCGAATACGCGGTGGAAGCGGGCATCGAGTTCGCCTGGCACACGGGCAGTGTGCCGCAGCATCGGCGTCGCGCCGAGATCCGGCGCTTCCGGGAGGACTCGGAGTGCCGGTTGTTCCTGTCCTCCGAATCGGGCGGAGTGGGCTTGAACCTCCAGGTGGCCGACACCGTAATCAACATGGACCAGCCGTGGAATCCCGCGCGGCTGGAACAGCGCATCGCCCGCGCGTGGCGCAAGCACCAGACCCGCACCGTCAACGTCATCCATCTGGTGAGCGAGAACACCATCGAGCATCGCATGCTCGCGCTCCTGGACGCCAAGCGGGAACTGGCGGAGGGCGTGCTCGACCGAAGGGGCGATCTTGCGGCCATCCGCATGCCCAACAACCGCGCGGCCTTCATGGAGCGGTTGCAGGCCGTGCTCGGCAACGGAGCGGCCGAGGATGAGACCACGGCCGCTCCGGCGGCGCCCGCCACGGCCCTGGAACGCCTGCGCGATAAGCTCGTGACAGAGTACGGCGGGTCGTTGCAACGTATCCTTGCGCGCGATGGCGCCGGCGCGGTGTTGGTGGTGCTCTCGTTGCCGCCCGACCGCTTCGCCGAGGAAGAACGCCGTCTCGGCGATGCCACGGGTTTGAGCGTCAAGGTCGTCGACCCTGTGGCCTATGAGTCGATGCAGCGGCTGGCGGAAGCGGGTCTGATATCCATGCCCGAGGAGGAATTGCGCGAGGTGTATTCGGCCGCGGAGTCGGAGGACAGGGAGCGGGCCGGTCGTATGCTGCGGGCGCGCGTCTTGGCCGAACAGGCGGCCCACAAGCTCAAGGCCGCGACGTTGCTTGAGGGAGGCGGCTTCGCCGAGGAGGCCAAGGTTCCCGCGATGGAGGCGGCCCGGCTCGCCGCCGGATGCCTGGCTGCGGTGGCGGGAACTCCGGAACCCGAGGACGCGCCGGCCGCGGCTGCATTTCTGCTTGAGCGCGAGGGCGGCGCTGGCGGCGCGGCGCTGGCGGCGGTACGTGTGCTGTCCGGGGATGCGCCGGAAACCGGCGCGGCTGCGCCCGTGCGCGCCCTGTTGGACGCCGTCGGCGGGCATCTCGAGGCCGCGGCGGAGTGACGGGATGTGCGGCCGCTACACGCAGACGGCCCCGCTCCAGGACCTCATCGACCGGTTCGGTATCGAGGAGCCGGACTTCGATCTCGCACCCCGATACAACCTGGCTCCCAGCCAGGCCGCGCCGGTGGTGGGCGTCAACCCGAACACGCCGGGCACCCGCACCCTGCGGCTGATGCACTGGGGCCTCGTGCCGTATCACACCAAGGACGCCGCCAAGCCAATCATCAACGCTCGCGCCGAGACCCTCGCCCAGCGGCCGGCGTTCCGGTGGCTGTTGCCGCGCCGCCGCTGTCTGGTCCCGGCCGACAGCTTTTTCGAATGGCGCAAGGAAGGCCGTTTCCGGACGCCGATGCGCTTCAAGCTCCCAAGCGGCGAACCATTCGCCTTCGCCGGCCTCTGGGACCGTTGGCTCCAGCCCGACGGCACCTCCCTCTATTCCTTCACCATCGTCACCACGAGCCCCAACAGCCTCCTCAAGCCGGTGCACAACCGGATGCCCGTTATGTTGCTGCCGGAACACGAGGCCAAGTGGCTCGATCCCGCCACCAAGGATCCTGCGGCGCTGACGCCGCTCCTCAAACCCTACCCGGCCGAAATGATGGACGGGTACTGCGTCTCGCGGGCCGTCAACTCGCCGGTGAACGACTCGCCCGAGTGCATCGCGCCGGACGAAGCACCGCTTGCCTTGCTACCTAAACTGAGCTTGAAGGCTGATCCATAAAGGCATATTTTCTATACCGTGCCAGCATTCGAGTGCGATCAGCGGAAGAGCATACGAAACCTTGGGAAGCACGGGATCGATTTCGTCGCGGCGCAGGCACTTCGGGAGGACCCCGGGCGCGTCGAAATACCCGCGAGGACCACGGACGAGAAGCGGGTTCTTGTTGTCGGCCGCGTCGGCAACAAGCACTGGTCCGCTGTAGTCACTCCAAGAGGGGATAGTGTTCGCATCATTTCGGTGCGCCGGTCTCGACCGGAGGAGGTAGCCATATATGAGAGCGAAGAAATTTGATGCCGACTTCGACGCGGGCAAGGACATAACCGCCGCTCTCGATTTGCTTGCCGCACGTCGTCCGGCTCGAAAACAACGACGGGTCAACGTGGATTTCCCGGTGTGGATGGTCGAGTCCCTGGACCGGGAGGCCAGTAGGCTCGGAGTCACTCGCCAATCGATCATCAAGCTCTGGTTGGCGGAGCGGCTGGAGCGGTCGGCCGCGAACGGCTGAAATGGCTGCCCTGCTCCGCCACTGGGTCCCGGTCCCGGCCCCCGGGTCAGGCCCGGGGCAAACTTGATCTGGGGCCGGGATGGGGAAAAGAGGCTACTTCGCCGCGCAGACCATGATCTCCACCTGGGTGCCCGGGGTGAGCGCCACGCCGATGGCGGCCCGGGCCGGGAGGTTGTCCTTGTCGATCCAGGCCATCCAGGCCTCGTTCATCTCGTCCTTGGCGTCGATGTCGGCGAGATAGACGGTGGACGTGAGGATGCGGGACTTGTTGGTGCCGGCGAGGGCCAGGATCTCGTCAATCTTGGCCAGCACCTGCTCGGTCTGGCCCTTCGTGGAGAGGGACTTGTCGTCGGCCACCAGGCCGGACAGGTATACCAGACCGCCGTGCACCACGGCGCGGCTGTTCCAGACCTGCGGTTTGATGTGATCGATGCTCATTGGAAGACCTCCGTTTGAATCAATTTCCGGGTGTTTCCCGGACCGCGAAACGCTATCAGATTTTGTCAGGGACGCCTACGAGTCCGAGGGCTCTGCGGTCGCGGCGCCCCGCGCGCTACTTTCTTGCCGCTTCCCGCCGCGCCGGAACAGCGACGCTGCGGCGGCCAGGCCGCACAGCACCGCGGCGGTCAGGAACACGAGCTGGAAGGCGGTCACGAAGGCGGCGACCTCTCCCAGGTCCATGTGGGCGACGCGCCAGCGTTCGAACATCAGGCTGGCGCCGGTGACGCCGAAAACGATGCCGGCGGTGCGCATCATCTGGTTGACGCCGCCGGCGACGCCTTGGTGCTCGCGCGGGATGGCGCCCATGACGAAGCTCATGTTGGGCACCTGGAACGTGCCCAGGCCGAGTCCCACCAGCGCCAGGGACATGGCCGCGTTGGGGTAGTCGGAGCTTGCGTCGAGGCCGCTGGCCAGCCACAGGCCCACGGCCTGCACGGCCAGGCCCGCGGAGCTCAGCCCGGCGGTGCCGATACGGTCGGACAATCGGCCGGCGAAGGCGGCGGCGACGATGGTCATCACCGCGGGGGCAAAGAGGAGCAGGCCCACCAGAACCGCCCGGAAACCGAGGATGTTCGCGGCATAATAGGGGACCAGCAGGCCGATGGGGAACCGGGTGGCGTTGGCCGCCAGGGTGAGCAGGTTGGCGAGGGTGAAGGCCGGCCAGCGGAACAGGTCGAGGTGGATGACGGGGGCGGCCACCCGCTTCTCGGTGATGATGAAGACCACCAGGCTGACGGCACCCGTCAGCGCCAGTGCGAGCACCTCGGGATCCGTCCAGCCGAGGTCCCGGCTTCGGGTCATGGCCAGGAGCAACGCGCCGGCCGCCAAGGTGAGGGTGACGGCGCCCTGGAGATCGAAGCGTTCGCGGGAGGCCGCTCGTTCCGCGGAGCGAATCCGGCCGGCGGTGAACCAGGCGATGAGCAGGGCGGGAAGCGCCCGGTACAGATAGACGCCGCGCCACCCGAAGGCGTCCACCAGGACGCCGCCCAACAGCGGACCCATGGCGTACCCCGTGGCCAGGTTCATCTGGTAAAATCCCAGCGCCCGTCCGCGGTCGCCGTCGCCGACGGAAAGCGTCACCAGCGCGGGAGCCGAGCCGAACACCAGCGCGACGCCCACCCCCTGGAGCATTCGGCCGATGAGCAGCCAGGCGAAGGTCTGGGCCAGGCCGCAGACAACGAACGCCCCGGCGCTGATCAGAAGACCAATGGTCAGGGTGCGCCAGTGGCCGAACAGGTCCGCCAGCCGGCCGCAGCCCAGCAGCAGGCTGGCGTGGGTCAGCACGTAGCTGACCACCACCCACTGGATGGACAGCAGGTTGATGCCGAACGCTTGGGTGATGGCCGGGAACGCGATGTTGACCGAAGTGTCGAGGGACGCCAGCAGGCCGCTCAGCCCGGCGATGAGCAGCGTCGGGTTGGACCAGATGCGGGTGGGTGGTGATGCAGGGTCGGACAAGGGACCCCGCCGATCAGGTTGTGCCAACGCTCGCGACACAGCGTCGTTCCGCAATCGTCGTTCCCGCGGAAGCGGGAATCCAGGCGGGATGGAGGGGAGATGCGGCGCTGCACACCACCCACCGCCCCTGGATTCCCGCTTCCGCGGGAATGACGATTGCGGATGCCGTGAACCTCAGACTCCCGCCAGCCACTGTTCCAGCCGTTCGTTGTCGACCTCGGGCCGCGTGCCGCGCATCATGTGGCCGACGCCTTCCCAGAACTCGAAAGCCAGCCGCGGCGAGGCGATGCTCCTGAGCTTGTCCGACTCGCCGTGGCCCCGGCGGTCCGCCGCCACCACGTGGTAGCGGCCGGCGAAGTGCTCAGCCACTCCCGCCCAACCCAGACTGTAGTTGGTCCAGCCGTGGATCAGCAGGAAATCCGGGGCGCTGGGGTCGCCCCACTCCCGGTAGTGCATCCGGATGCCCTGCACCTCGGTGAAGCCGCTTCGGGGGTCTTCAGCCATGATCGTCCCTCCATGTGCAATGGACGAGGATAGTGATACACGTTTTGGGAAGTCTTGAGCAATTGGGACTCCGTGACACCCCGGACCTCCGATACGCGGCCCTGGACCTCCGAGTTGTCACCCCGGCCTTGATCCGGGGTCCGGAGAGGGGTGCCACGGGGTGCGGAGGCGCCGGAATGACGTGGAAGGCGGTTCCCAACCAAGAGGAGAGGACATGAG
>CBDCAF010000008.1:0-8318 GCA_965213675.1 uncultured Binatia bacterium (SeqCode) | reverse complement strand
CGTCGTCGGACTTCGCGGAACCTGCGTTCGATGGCATTAGTGGTGCGCACGGCCTTACCTTGTTCGAGGGCGTGGTAGCGGAAGCAGGAGAGCAGATCGTCGAGGTCAGTGCGCAAGGAGTTGACGACCTTGGGGTAGGCGGCCGACCACCGTTGGGCGAAGCGGCGGGCCTGGGATCGGGCAGTGCGCAGGTTCGAAGCATTCATGATGGTGTGCAGGGCTATCTTGACCGCGGGTTGGTCGACCCTTTTGACCCGGTCGAGGAGGTTGCGGATCTTGTGAGCCCAGCAGCGCTGAACCGCTACGTTGGGGTAGACCGTGGGGAGGGCGGCGAGCAGGCCGGTGCCGCCGTCGGTGCAAATCATCTCAAGGGTCTTGCCTTCGAGGCCGCGGCGGTAGAGGTCTGAGAGGAACATCTCCCACTGTGCGGCGCTCTCGGCTGTGGCCAGGCGGTAGTCCAAGACCTCCTTTTTGCCGTCCGGATGGAGCCCCAGAGCCACCAGCACCGGACGACGGAGTGCGCCCAGGCCGGTCTTGCGCGCCAGCACCACGCCGTCGAGCATCAGTACCGATAGTGGTCCTTGAGGGGCCGACGATGGAAGGCGGCCACTGCCTCATCGAGCAGCTTGGCCACCTGACTGACCGTGCCCGGGCTGATCCGTCGGCCCAGCACCGGCTGGAGCGCTACCGCCACCTTGCGGGTAGAAAGACCCAGTACGAAGCAGGCCAGGATCATCTGGTCGATGTGTGACGCCCGCTGGGCATAGGCCCGTACCACCCCTAAGGCGCTGAACCGCCGGGTGCGCGCCACCCGCAACTCGATCTCCCCCAACTCCGTCATCAGCCACCGCCCATAGCTGCCGTTGCGCCGGTCCGCTTCCCCCCGCTCTGCCATCTCTTCCAGATGATGATCCACCCGTGCCGCCATCCCCCGCTCCAGCACTCCCTTCAGCGCCTCAGCCCCCGCCCGCCGGTAGTCCTCGCCCCATCCTATCTCCTGCGCTCGCATTTACCTCAGCATTCGATACGCTTGCGGTATACTCTCAACTGACGCAGGAGATTGCCGTTGGTAGAGCAGGGAAACGAGAACCGAATTGGTCCGGGTCTTCCAAGTTGCATTGGGAGTGGCAGCGAAGGTCTTGAGCGGCTAATGGGGGAGCTGAGACTTGATCGGAACCGCCGCAGGGTGATGCGAAGACACCGTGACCGTGGACTCGGCGGACCGGTATCAAGGACAAAAGACTTCGAGCACCGACTGCTTTTCGATTACCGCGACCCGACCTTCCGTCGTAAGCTTTGGGCAGGGGCGCGTGCACCGAGCCCGCACGGCCAAGACGAAACCACGTCAGGGAAATCGGAGAATCTGTTTCCGTCACTTGAGCGATTGATACTACTGAGAACTTTCCCCGACGGTGAACCTGAAGGCGATGGTCCGGAACAGATTACCGAAGTGTTCCGGGAGTGGCCGGATCTCGCGCAACGATTGATAGATAATGTCCATGGCGCCTCATTGTTAGCGGCGGCGTGGTCCGATGTGCGACGGCGTCTCGACGAATGGCAAACGCTTGATGATGAGAAACGTGAACAGACAGTTCTGACCGCTTTTGCGGTGGCAACGATTGTCGATGACGACCGACTTCTACGCGCGATGGTTGGGGCCGTGCCTGAAACGGAAAGTGAGTTCGCCGAAATTCTCTCGTTGAATGACACGTCCCACGTTGCGCGTAATCCCAGAGAAGACGATGTGCTTGTTCGATGGAGCCAACTCTGTGACTTGGCAATACACGCCTTGAACGAGGCGGTTGGTCCCCCACCCAAAGTTGATGTCTTGATGAAAGTCACGGACGTCGTCCACCAGCTCCAGGAGATCGGGCAGTCGGTGCAAGAACGGCTCGCCAATGAGACCTTCGAGTCTCTGACCGCGCGGGTTCAGGAACTTCTGGCTGAGCTGAACGAAGACCCGATCTTCCGCTGGCTTGATGATGGAGCTCGGACGGATGTTCTGGAAAGCTGGAACACACTGCGTGATTGTCTGTCCAACGAACAGGTGGAGGTTGAGTTCCGACGGTTGGATGCGGATTCCCGTATCGCAGTGGCAAGTGTTCGCGTTTTGGCGAACAACATTTCGGAGACCCAAAGCCAACTCGACCTCGTTCGCGAGGCCAAGCCGCCGGACGCTGCGCGGTGGGACGATTGGGAGGAGACGTGCGACGAATTGGAAGCGAAAATTCTGTCATTGCGGAAGGATCAACGCCAAGCACGCAAGGACCTGCGTGCCGCACTATCGCCGTCTCAGGACTACTGGGATTTAGAGCAGCACAAATCCTCGGAACAGAACGCGAGAGAAGAGGATCCTCGACACGATCCAGAAGGCGCTGAAGAAGCCGATCCCACAACGCTGTCCGATATAAGTGCCCACGAAGCAACCGATGCGTCCGTGGAGGCACCCTTAGCGCTAGGAAATGCTGACCAGTCTGGCAGGAGCGGTCAGACGCGTTGTCCCAATGCTGACCCTGAAGTCGAACACAACGGAAGGGATCGTTCAACCGGTGAAGGAGAGTCCGATCAAGAACCTGTTAGCGGGAGCAGTCCGGCACCTAGACGCGACCACGAGACCAAGGAAACTGCAGAACAGGAAGTCGACGATTCAGATGATCAACTGCTGCGGCAAGCCAACACTGGGATAATCGAGTCGCTATCCGACTCTCCGCCACGACTTTCTTACTCGTTTCAGATCGTCCGTCTTCTCGGTAGCGTGGCTAACAGTTCCGATCTGCCGTCTGCCACGCTCTTCGAGGCCGCCATGTTGTCCGATCACCTAGTGTTGCCTGACGGAGCCGTGGCCGCCGGATTGAGGCGCGTCCTGGAGCAGTTTCCAGACCCAGATCGTTTCTCGTCGGATCCTGATCGTGATCTCCACGTATTGCTCGCCCTCTGCGGGACCTTGCGCCCGGCATTGCTTGTGCCGGAAGCGGGTGCGACGGTGTTCTTGAGTGCCCTGAAACCCAGCGAGAGACTCGCCCAAGTGTACTGCTTAGCCAGCGCGGTGGCCGAGCAATGTTGGAAGCTTCAGGGTGTGCGAATCGATCCCACCGTTTTGCGGTGCGTTGATTCTGAGGCGGCTTGGGAAGCTGAGCGTGAAAAGTTGGTCGTCGAGGCAAGGAGGTGGGAGGCACAGGCGCAGCACAAAACCATCAAGTATCAACCGGCTACGAAGGTATGGCAGACGTGGCTCAAGGCAGGTGGTTTGGTAAACCGTTTGCTTCGTTTGATGACGGGAGATCGAAGCCCGGGCCTAGAATCCGTGCAAGAGATCAAGGACGAATTGGAGCACCAGCAGTCATTCGAGGCATTGGTAAAACGGACAGATCGTGTGGAAATCGGTCGTCGCAAAGGCGACGATATTCACGGGGGAGCATTGAATCAACTCCGCGCTCTCGCTCTGGAGGTTGTAGATCTCGCACGTCGTTACGAATGGGTCAACAACACGAAGCCGGCACAATCGGATTTTCTTACCAGGACGTTGGGGGACCTGCGTGCAAACGTGGAGCACCTCTCGCCGGCGGCATTGAAGGAGTTGGACGAGATCGCCTCAGGAGGAAGGTCGCTCCTTACCGCCGTCGCGAACGCTGCCAAGCACGCAATAATCCGCTTCCGGCAATTCGTGAATTTCGAGGACGCGATTTCACAGCAGGAACCCCAGCCGAGTGAGCTTTTGGCGTCCGGGCTATTCGCCTTTCCGCGGGTGGAAATAGACGAGGCGGGAACGCCAATGGGCGACATGCGAATACAGCTTGACGCTATCACATCACCTGACGAGGCCACTTCACTTTCGTCGGCCGTGGCGCATTGCCTGGAGGCAGGAGATTTAAGTAGGGCGCGACGGATTGTCGAGTGGGTCTCATGGGAGGGTTCCAGCGACGCGGACGAGATGCAGTTCAAGTTACATGAAGCGCGCTCGGTCCTTACGCGGGCGTTACGGCGAAAAATGGCCGAAACCAGCACCCGGATTGCGAAAGCCGCGGTGGGAGGTCACATTGGAGACTCGGAACGGTCACGCTACGATGCCGAAATGGTCGAACTCGATCAGCGACTGACGGCGTCACAGGTCCGACGGTTCGATGTGGAAAGAGCCAAGATAGAGACCATATCGACAACGATCGACCAGAGCTTGAGCGCGAAGAAGAGGGATATAGAGGCTTCGTTTGCTGATCTTTCCGTGTCCGTAGATGACCGTGCCCGTAAGCGCTTTGAGCAGTTGATTGAAGGTGGCGACCTCGTCACTGCTAACGAACTGCTCGACCGAATTCGCAACAACGAACCTGACGCGCGACAGGAGCAATCGAGCAACTACACAGAGTGGTTCCGCGAATTCTATCCCGACGGTGCTCGATCCATCGAGCAGGCGTTGGTGGAGACAGACGGTCGGCGACTTCTGGATCAACTGAGGTCCGGAAACGACGTTGCAGGGGTTTCTTTGAACAACATCCCCGGTGCGCAGCGCAAGTCTGCAAGGGAGATGCTCGAAGCATGGTTTCGGCTAAAACGCGCCGGACGCCTGGGCAACGGTGCTGAAGAAGTTGTCACGACGCTTTTTTCAAGTCTGGGGTTCATTGTCCGCAACGTCACGGTGCGTCGTTCGGAGCGGAATTTCGGGGAAGCTCGTATCGAAACGGATCCGGTGCAGACACGCGAACGCTGCCCTATTCCGGGATTCGGTTCCTTGGTCGACGGTCACTATCGGTTGGTATTTCTATGGGGTCGCCCCACGGAGGAGGATATCCTGCAGCATGCGGATGCCCCTTCGCGCAGGGAGGCTACTATCGTGGTTTATCTCGGACGATTTACTGAGGCCAGGAGAGACGCCTTTGCCCGCATGGCACGTGCACGCTCCAAGACGTTATTGGTTTTGGATGAGTTGTTGCTCGTGTTTCTTTGCGGACAGCGCGGTTCACGTATGCCGGTTTTGTTCGGCTGTGCAATTCCGTTTACGTTTGCTCAACCCTATGTCACGACCTCGGCCGTAGTCCCACCAGAGATGTTTTTCGGGCGCGAGGAAGAAATGCGTGAGATTACTAACCCGGAAGGCGCATCGTTCATATATGGTGGTCGGCAGTTGGGCAAGACCGCGCTTCTCCGAGCTGTTGAGAGGATGTCGCATCGGCCGCAACAGGGTGAATTTTCAGTTTGGATTGACCTTAGGGACGAGAGGGTAGGGTATGATCGTGACGCCGGGGAAATTTGGCTAGCGATCTGGCGCGCACTACGAAAGATCGGCGCCATTCCCCAGGACATCAAGGGCGTGAAGGAACCTGATCCGAACATAAGGGGTCGTGTCGACACATTCGTGGAATACCTCAAGGACCACTTCAGTAAGCCAACGGGAAACACGCTGCTTCTGTTGTTGGACGAAGCTGACAAGTTCCTCGAGATAGATGGACGGGAGCGTGCGGGTATTGCGACTGGTTTTGCGGAATTGTCACGTCTCAAGGGATTGATGGATGCGACAGAGCGATCAATTAAGGTGGTGTTTGCGGGCCTTCACAATGTGTTGCGCACGGTCCAAGCGGCAAATCATCCTCTCGGGCACTTGGGCACGCCTATTGAGGTGGGTCCGTTGTTGGCCGACGGGGGGTGGCGTGCGGCGGAGGCGTTGGTCCGGGAACCCTTGCTTGCGGCCGGATACCGGTTCAGGGACGAGAATTTGGTGACCAGGATACTGGCACAGACCAACTATTATCCGAGCCTGATCCAGCTCTACGGGGCCGCGCTCATCAAGGCGATGTGTGCCGGACGCATTAACGGAAGTCCTCTGTATGAAATTGACGAAGCGATACTGGAGGAGACATACCAGAACACGAGCCTTCGTGAAGTGATTAGATCAAGGTTCCACCTTACCCTTCAACTGGACCCACGGTACGAGGTGATAGCGTACTCGATCGCACATGAGTGTGTACAGCAAGAAGGACTGCTGGGTACGGGGCTCGCTTTTCGACGTATCGACGACGTAGCCAGAGGTTGGTGGGCCGAGGGGTTCAGCGACATTGAACCGCACACGGATCGTTTCAGGTCGCTCCTTGACGAGATGGTAGGACTGGGAGTCTTGCGGAGCGTCAGTGAAGACAACGACCGCTACACACTCCGCAATCCGAATGTCTTATTGTTAATGGGTACGAGCGAAGAGATCGGGGATAACCTTCTCAGGGATCGCCAAACGCCGCCAGAATTCGAAAGGGAGGTGTTCAGGGCTCGTGATCCGCAGGACCCTGATGGCCCATCCCGCAGCCCATTGACATTTCAACAGGAGGATCTGCTGCGGAGTGAGAAAAACGGTGTGTCCCTCGTGTGTGGGTTGGAGGCTTCCGGTCTGGGTGACGTGGTGCGGTACCTGAAGGCACGAGGAGCGAGTGATGCGGTCGTGGAGCTCGGAGACTTGATGAACGGCAGGGATTTCGAGGCAGCTATCGAAAAACGGGAATGGCAGCGCGCGGCAGGTACGACGATCTGCGTGATACCGCCTAATCTTCCTTGGAGCGAGGAGTGGGTGGAGACGGCATTGCGACGGGTGGCGCGATTGAAGGCGAAGGACAAGTTCATGCAGATAGTCTTCATGGCCGAGCCAGGGCAACTGTGGCGCGTGTTGTCTGATGGGCAACTGGTTGAGCGATCAGGACTTCAATGGGTGTCGCTACGACCGTGGCGTAATACCTTTCTAAGGCAGTGGATGGTTGATGTAGGCTTTACGGACTCCCCGTCAGCCCAACAGAACATTGTGAACGGGACTGGAGGATGGAAGTCGCTTCTTGAGTGCTTGTATCGTCTACACCAGGAGACGGGTAATCTGGATGAAAGCCTCGACAAATTGGAGAGGGCTCTCGACGACGGGGATGCTGAGCAACAGCGTTCATGGTTCGGGCTAGAGAACCTCGAGGTATTCAATGCGCTGCAGTGGCTTGCCGTGGGAGAAGCTACATGGAGCGAACTCCTAGGGCTCGCAGTTGAATCCGGGATAGGCGGCGATTCGCTGAGGATGAGCCTCCATTGGGGGAACTTCTTCACGTAGTGCGTCGGACGGGAGTGGACTTGTGGCAGATGGATTCGGTCGTCGCTGGGGTGTTGCATAGAGCCGGAGACTGATGGGTGGATTTCTGGAGTCTTCCTGGCCCCTCGGCGTTTTTGGACGACGTGGAAGGGGCCGTCAGAGACGGCGTGAACGTCGTCGCACGGTTTCCGGGTGGAGTTCCTAGTGGGTTGGAGAGAGACCTGCGGGAGCGCCTGCACTCGGTTTTCGACTGGACATCCATTGATGCCGCCCGCAGCCGGTTAGCTCCGGTTGGTGTCTTGCGGGAACAAGTGTGTCCGGATGTTTCTTCGTTTGAGATTGGCAATGTTGGAGAATTGGCTGTACTGGAGTCATTTCAAGGGAGGCTCTTGTGGCTAGAGAACATCCACATCACAACTTGGCCGCATTGGGCCGAGGCCCTTCGCGTCTACTCGGATGCATGTCGAAATGTGGACCTCCTGAGCCGGAGCGTATTTGTCGTCGTATTGTCGGGCGAAGCAGCGGCCAACGAGATCCCGCGGGAAGTCGCTCTCGTCTGTCGTGACTTTCGCGACAATGTGGATACGTCAGACTTGTTGGCCTTCGCCCTATGGAAAGCCCGCTCTAGCGTTGCGTGCCGTGAACATCGTTTGCTTTTGGCACACACGGTGGCGCAGATAGCGCAGTGGGATAGCTTGTTGGCAGAGGAACTGCTTGCGTTACCGCTCCTGGATGCATTGGATCCAGGCAGGCTCTTGAAGAGATACGCGGAGCGTCGAGGGTGGACGGCGGAAACCTCAAGGACGTGGGAGGCGGGGACAGTCGATGGACCTGCTCAACAGCCCATCGTGCATTCAGCGCTGTTGGAGGTTTCGGGATCGTCACGCGTCGTGCAACAGAGGCTGTGGGCAGCGCAAACCGCAGTCCTCTTGCCGTTGGTCGAACAAAGGCGCGTCGGCTTGGTAGAGCGTCAGGGCCGGTACATCAGGGTGCCCATTGAAAGCGGGGGTGGCCAACAGATTGTAGATCCTTTGGATCTCGGTCTAGGTAAGCTTGCTTGGCATCTCGATCGGGATGAAGTGCCGCAGCGACTGAGGGCACGGACACAGAGGCTGCATCGAGTACGCAACAAGCTTGCACATTTGGAACCGCTGACGCCGGAGCAAGCCTTGCATCCGATGTTGTTGGTAGATGAGTGACGGCATGCGGACCCTCGATTCTTTCGAGGTGCACGTGGCGGTCGAGGGACACGAGGCGAGCCCATTGCGTGTTGTAT
>CBDCAF010000007.1:0-27325 GCA_965213675.1 uncultured Binatia bacterium (SeqCode) | reverse complement strand
GCGGGGTACCAGGATGAGCTCGGCATCCCGGTCACGGATCCGCTGACGCGACCGCCAAAGGTTCTGGTGGAGATGGTGCTTGCGGCGTTTGAGGGGCTGTGATCCGTCGCATCGTCGTTCTCGGCACCGATTGCTCCGTTGGTAAAGTGGACCGCCGCAACCGTCTGCGAGGTTGCGAAATCACCGTCCTTCACTATTCTGGTCTGATCAACTAGTTGATTGGAGCAAGACACATGATCGAAGTCGGAGCGTTCGAGGCGAAGACACATCTGTCGTCGCTGCTCGACAAGGTCACCCAGGGAGAGGAAGTGGTAATTACCCGGCGCGGTGTTCCCGTAGCCCGCCTCATAGCTGCCGGGCAAGCGCAACGGGTGGCGACAGAACGGGTGATCGAAGGCATTCGCAGCCTGCGGTCGGGTCTGAAGCTCGGAGGTCTGGACTGGAAGAAGCTGCGCGATGAAGGGCGGCGGTGAACGATGTTCGTGCTGGACTGTTCCATCACCGTCGCTTGGCTGTTCGAGGACGAGTCCACGCCACAGACGGACGAACTGCTGGACCGCCTGAAAGACTCGGGAGCGCTGGTACCCGCGCTCTGGCGTCTGGAACTTGGCAATGTCCTGGCAAGGGCCGAACGCCGCAAACGCATAGCTGCTGTCGAGATTGCCGGCTACCTGGATCTGCTGGATCGTTCTCCCATCGTGACGGACACGGAAACCGAAGGCCGGGCGTTCCGGGAAATATTGACGCTTGCCCGAAATGAAGGCCTGACCACCTACGACGCGGCCTATCTCGAGCTTGCCGCACGCCGGCGGTTGCCCTTGGCGACGCTGGACAAGGAACTCATCCGTGCGGCTCATCGCGTCCAGGTAGGTACCCTGCCCGTTTAGTTCTGGCCTGCATCCCCCTCTGCCCGCACCCGCGGCATCACCTCCTCGGCGATCAACTGAATCACCGACTCGATACCGCCCTCCGGTGGCGCGAGCACCCAGGTGCCGAAGCGGCGGATGCCCATCTCGGCGATGCGGCTGATCTTGGCGGCGACTTCCTCGGGGGTGCCGGCCCAAGCGAAGGCGTCCACGAACTCTTCGGGCACCAGCGGTCCGGCCTCGAACATGAGCTCGTAGTCCCGCTTGGCGATCATGGCCTCCAGTTCGGCGGGGACCGCCATGCCCAACTGGGTGACGAAGTCCCGGTTGGGGTAGCTGCTCCACAACAGGAAGGCGATCATCTGCCTGACTCCGGCCCGGGCCTTGTCCCGGTCCCGGTCCACGCAGGTGTCGACCCTCGAGATGATCTCGATCTCCTCGGGGTCGCGGCCGGCCTGTCGCGCGCCCTGCCGGACGAAGTCCCAGGCGGCGCGGACACCTTCGGGGGTGGCCATGGTGGCGATCATGGCGCCGTCGGCGACGCGTCCGGTCAGGCGGAATACCGCCGGGCCGCGGCTGGCGATGACGATGCGGATATCGGGTCGGGCCTTGAATCCCAACACGCCGTTCTTCACGCTCACCACCTTGCCGTCCACCGTCGCCGGCTTGCCCGCCCACATGCCGCGCATGATGGCGATGGCGTCGGCCATGGCGGCCACCGGGCGTTCCCGCTGGATGCCCATGGCGGGAAAGCCGGAGCCGCCGGCGCCGATGCCGACGATGACGCGGCCCGAGGAGATGTCGTCCACCGTGGCCATGGCGGCGGCGGTGAGGGCGGGATGGACGCTGTAGGGGTCGGTGACCGCGGCACCGATGCCGATGCGCTCGGTGTGGACGGCGCTGAGGGTCATGTTGGCCACCATGTCGCGGCCGAACTTCTCGTTGGAATGCCACAGGCGATCGAAGCCGAGGGCCTCCACGCTCTTGATGATGGCGATGCGCCGGGCGAGGGGGTAGGAGGCGACGGTGCGCGAGCTGAAGCCGATGTCGAACTGGATGTCTGACATGCTTTCCTTCCGGTGGGGTTCCTGTCATGCCGCGCGGAGCGCGATTCGATCCGTTGCCAGTTGCGCGCGAATGACATGAGACTGCCCTCCCTTCCCCTGGATTCCCGCCCCCGATCAGGATCGAGGGCATGCTTCCGCGGGAATGGCGGAAAAGGGCAGGTTTATCTGGTGCTTACCCGCCGTTGAACGGCTTCATCACCTCTTCCGCCAGCCACTGGATCTGCTCCAGCATCTCCTCTCCCGTGTCCGACGGGAGCTGTAGCGCGCACACGTGGTCGATACCGGCCTTTTCCAGGAAAGCCACCTGTTCCAGGATGCTGGCCGGACTTCCTATGAGGTTGTGGGTCTCGGCCAGAGCCGGATCCCGGCCAGTGTGGGCCAGGGAGACCCGGTGCTGGACCATGCCGGTCTTGCGGTAGCGGGCGCGCGCCGCCTCCACGGTCTTGCCGACGCAAAGGGTGAACTGGGAGCACGCCTCCACGTCCCGGGGAGGGCGCCCGGCTTCCTCCGTCAGCCGCCGCAGCAGGGCCACGCGCTCCACGATCTGATCGAAGGGCCGCCAGCCCGGCAGCCACCCCTGGCCGAGCCGGGCCGCTCGCCGGATCATGGCTTCGTTGTGGCCGCCGACGAAGATGGGTAACGGGTCCTGCAGCGGCTTGGGGCGCATGGCGATGCCCTTGAAGGCGATATGCCGCCCCTCGTAGGTGGCCTCGGTATCCTGAAACAGGCATTGCAGCGCCGCCAGGCTTTCGTCCAGCAGGTCGCCGCGCCGCTCCGCCTTGCGTCGCGGCCACTGGGCGTCGAACTCCTCGCGATAGGCGCCGATGCCCGTACCGAGGATCACGCGACCGCCGGTGAAACGGTCCAGGGTGCTGACCTGCTTGGCCAGGAGAACCGGGTCCCGTAGTGGCATCACCAGCACGGCGGTGCCCAGGCGTATTCGTGAGGTGTGGGCGCCCACCGTGGCCAAGGTTACCAGCACCTCGTAGAAGTTGGGCGGTTCCGGCCATTTCTGCCTCGCGTAGGCCGCCGGGTTGATGTGGTCGTTGCCCCAGACGGCGTCGTATCCGAGCCGTTCGGCCTCCTGCGCCATGTGCACGAACTCTTCCGGCTCCACGAACGGGACGGGGTTCACCAGCCCTTCGGTGCAGGTGGGGAGCTGTATGCTGAATTTCATGAGTGGTCAGGCCCTCCGCCCCGCCCCTGGTTTCCCGCCCCCGATCGGGGTCGAGGGCAAGCTTTCGCGGGAATGACAGAAGGGGGTGCGGGAACGACAGAAGGGGTGCGGCAATGACGGATGTGTTTCATGACGGCTTCATGCCTCCGCGCGAAAGCCGTAGGCTTCCTCCAGGGCCTCCAGGAATTGCGCGATGTCGCCGCCCACGGTGGGGATCTCAGGCGCGGCTCCCGCGGTGGCGGCGGCGTCCTTGAGGCCGGTGGCGGTGTTGACCACCACCACCGTGTCGCTCCGGCCGATGCGCCCTTCCTCGCACAGGCGTCTCACCGCGGCAAGGGCGGCCAGGGACGACGGCTCGGCGTAGATGCCTTCGGCCGCCGCAAGATCCCGCTGCAGGCCCAGCAACTCGTCGTTTCGCGCCACCCGCGCGGCTCCGTCCGAGGCCCGCAGCGCGTGCAGCGCCTGATAGGTGCTCTGGTTCACGCTGATGGAGCCGGCCACGTAGGGTGACGGCGCCGCCATCTCGGGAACGGCGTCCTCGCCGGAGGCCAAGGCCGCTCCCAGGCAGCCGGCCATCTCCGCCGCGACCATGCGCGGCTTTCTGGGGATCAACCCCAGGGCGGCAAGTTCGTCGAAGCCCTTCCACATGCCGAACAGGGCGTCGCCGTAGGCCACCGGCAGCACGCACCAGTCGGGGGCTTCCCAGCCCATTTGCTCGCAGACCTCGTAGGCCATGGTCTTGTAGCCGTCGACGCCGTAGGGGTTGCTGCCCACGGGCGGGCCGAAATAGGGCGAGGTCGGATACCAGCCCCACTCGGCCACCCCGGTCTGCAGCAGCCTCCAGCGGTCGGCCTTGGTGCGGGTGGCCACCACCATGGCGCCGTAGGCCTGCATCTGGGTGACGATGGCCGAGGCCGCGCCCTGGACGGTGAGCACGATGCAGGGCAGCCCGGTGCGGGCGGCGTAGGCCGCGGCCGCGGCGCCGGCGTTGCCGGTGGAACTGACGCCGACGGCCCGGGCGCCGAAGCGCTTGGCCATGGCCAGCGCGAAGAACGCCAGCCGGTCCTTGAAGGAGCCCGAAGGGTTCTGCGATTCGTCTTTCAGGAACAGCCGCTCAAGCCCGAGCCGGCGGCCGTAGCGCTCACAAGGGAGCAGCGGCGTCTCCCCTTCGCCCAGGGTGGCGGCATCCTGCACGTCCGGGGGCAGCAACTCGCGGTAGCGCCGCATGCCGGTGGGCCGGTCCCGAAGCGACTCGACGGAAAGTTCCCGGGCGGCGGCGTCCAGGTCGTACCGGGGCGTGAGGTTGGCGGGGGCCTCCCGCCGGCATTCCGGGCATCCGTCGAAGCGGGGCTCGATGCCGAAAGACGCGCCGCATCGGATGCAAGCGAGACCGGTAAGGTGGCTCATATGGATCTGGATCGCTCGACGTTCAGGTACGCGGTTCCAGCACCTGGAGGTGCCGCGGCGACGAGGTGAGCCGCCGGTAGCCGTCCTCGGTGACCACGATCATGTCTTCCACCTGAACGCTGCCCCAACCCATCTCGTAGTAGGGGGTCTCGATGCACAGCACCATGTCGGCCTCCAGCGGCGTGTCGTCGCTGGGGGCGATGGTGGGCCGGTCGTAACCGCCGAGGCCCAGGCCGATGCCGTGTCCCACGTGCTGGCGGCCGTAGTGCGGGATGCCGGATTCACGGACTTCCGCCACCGTGTCGTGAAAGATCTCGGAGGCGATCCTGCCCGGCTTGATGAGGCTGAGGGCCAGATCTTGGCCTTTGAGTACAGCGTTGTAATAACAGGAGAATTTCTCCTCTGGCGGGCCGAACGAAAAGGTCCGCGACATGTCGGTGAGGTAGCCTTTGTAGAGGCATCCCACGTCGAACCGGATCATGTCGCCGACCTTGAGCGTGTCTTCCGGCACGTTGGTCATGCCCAGGGCGGCGCTCCGGCCGAAGCCCACGTGGTTCATGTTGGGCGCGGCCCCGCGCCGCACCTGGCCCAGGTCGAAGGCCAGGCACATCTCCGCTTCGGTCATGCCTTCGCGCGCTTCGTGTGCCGCCTCGTAGATGGAGTCCTCGGTGACGCGCACGGCCTCGCTCATGCGCTCGATCTCGGCCGGGCTCTTGACCATGCGGATCTCGCGGAACACCCCCATGGCGGGCACCAGCTCCAGACGCGGGAACCGTTCCCGGAGCCGCTCCGCCAGCGCCGGATCAAGGCCCCGTTCGTCGTAGCCGAGCCGGCTCTGGTCGAGGCCCGCGTTCTCCAGCGTGCGGACGAGGCCCTCGAAGAAGTTCGTCACGGGCTCCGGGTCGATGCCCAGTTCGCGGATGCGCTGCTCGCGCGGCGTCAGCGGCCCGTTGTCCTCCATCACGCGGAAGAAGGTGCCGTAAGTGACCACCCCCGCGGGCGGCACCGTGTCCACCATGTAGTCCACCTCGCCCCGGGGAATCACGATCCAGGGCGCCGTCACCGCGTCCCGGGTGACGACGGCGGCAATGTCCTGCCGGCGCCACACGCCGCTCAGGTAGAAGACGTTGGGAATGTTGGTGGCGGCCATCAGGCCGTCGAGACCGTGCGCGGCCAGCACGCGCCTGGCCCGCGGTTCGTTGATCCACATTGGAGTTCTCCCTGGAGTTGGAATGCAGCGATGCAGCGGAAGGACTGACTATAGGGAAGCGTGATCCAGGGTGTCAAACAAGGGTGTGTCGGACAGTATGCCCCACAAAATACCCATCAATTACTAATTTGTTTATAAATTAGTAATTGATCACGGGACCTTCAGCCGCTTCACCAAGTCAGCGGGCGCGGTGAAGGTGAAATACTGCCCGGTTTTCGTCCTGACGAGCAGGTTCCGCGAGGCAAGATCGAGAAGGTCGGTCCGAGCCGTCTGGTATGTGACTCTGTGGGTCTTTTTGTGTGTGTCTATCGTGTAGCGCGCCCCCGGGTGGCGCAGGGCATGCCCGAGTAGCGCCAGTTGTCGGTGGTTGATCGAGGTGTGGGATTGAAGAATCTTCTCGATGCTCTGTATCTCCAGGGCTTTCTTGTCGAGGTACGTGTACAAGGCCTTGATGGCCTGCCGGATGACTAGAAGCTGAGCCAGGAGAAAGTAGGTCAGGTCGTTCTCGTCGGTCTCGGTGTAGAGGAAAGACTTTGCATACCGGGTGGGCGATCTCCGAATGACGGCGGAAATCGAAAGAAACTCGAACATCCAGAAATCCTGTGAGAGTGCGGACCAATAGAACAATGCTCTGGCGGTCCTGCCGTTGCCGTCGACGAACGGATGGTCGTAGGCAAGCCAGAAATGGAGGATGATCGCCTTCACGATCGGATGCAGAAAGGTGTCCGTCTGCCTCTCGTTCGCGAACTCACACATGGCGGCCATGCGACAGGGGATGTCTCGCGCGGGCGGGGGAGTATGGAGCAGGGTTCCATCCCCGTCGTGATAGACGGCGACACCGTCACCCGGTTCCCGCAGATGGTTGCCGGTCTGGTCTTCCGCAAGGGTTCCGTCGATCAGCGTCTCGTGGATCGTGAACACGATCTCAGGGGTGAGGGGCTGGGCGGTGAGTTCCTTGACCCGTTGGATCGCCCGGTAGTTGTTGAGGATCATCCTCTCGCTTCGATTCATGGGCTTTCGGCCGGAGCGAATCATTTGCTTTGCCGCGTCGCGCGTTGTGGAGGCCCCTTCGAGTTGGCTCGAAGTGATGGCCTCCTCGATCAGGGAACTCATGACATAACGGTCCCTGGTTTGTGGATTCAGGAGCTGGTCGGTTGTCGTGATTCTCCCGCTTACGTTCCGGTCGATTTCGTACAGGGCTTCGAGCACGGGGTCCGCGAGGCAGTAGGCGAAGGAGTTCCCGTCCTTGTCCTTTAGAGGAATGGTCCTGCGTGTCTGGCGGCGGGCAAATTTCACGGCCGCCCACCATTCTTCGGATGAGACTCCGGTCGGCGGCTGGACGCGACGGAGGCTTTCCCAATGCCGGTACTTCTTCCCCTGTGAGGGGCTGGTTCCTTGGCCTGCGAGTATCTCGGTCATCCGCCTGATCTGGTCGGGCTCCTTCAGGTTCGCGAGTATCTCCGTGAGGCTGGGCGGGGTTTGTGGGATCTTCATCGTTTCACCGGGCATTTACTAATTCATAAATGAATTAGTGTTTCTTGCAGGTCAAGATACTGCGTGACCGGGGGATTGGGCACACGTCATCGCGCCGCGGCGGTTCTTGTATTTTGAAAACGCGTCATGTAAGACCTGTCCCTTGAATTTATCGTGAAATTCGGAGGAACACATGGCCAAGCCGGCGCAAGAGATCGAGAACACGATGGACAACATCCCCTTCTTCTACAAGTGGCAGAAGGGCGAGGGGGTCGACGTTGTCGACACTTTCTTCATCAAGGATCTGAAGGAAGTGCCGCTCAAGTGGTGGGACCGCATGGGCGGTGACGGAACCCTCTTCAATATGGAGGGCGCGGGTGACGCCACCGGCGCGTACGTCGTCGAAATCGCCCCGGGCAAGAGCCTGAACCCCATGCGCCACCTCTACGAGGAGCTGATTCTGGTGGTGCAGGGCCGCGGCGCCACCACCATCTGGAACGACAACGGCGCCAAGCAGACCTTCGAGTGGCAGGAGGGGAGCCTCATCTCGGTGCCGTTGAACGTGCATCACCAGCACTTCAACGGCCAGGGCGACAAGCCGGCGCGGCTGTTTTCGGTCAACAACATGCCCATCGTCTTCAGCCTGTTCCACAACGAGGAGTTCATCTTCAACACGCCGTACGACTTCGTCGACCGCTTCGACGGGCGGCCGGACTTTTTCTCCAGCAAGGGCACGCAGCATCCCGGGCGCATCTGGGAGACCAACTTCATCGCCGATACGCGCACCTTCAACCTGCAGGAGTGGAAGGAACGCGGCGCGGGCGGCAAGAACGTGTTTCTGGAAATGTGCGACGGCACCATGGCGGCGCACATCTCCGAGTTTCCCGTGGGGACCTACAAGAAGGCGCACCGCCACGGCCCCGGATTCAACGTCATCATCATCAAGGGACAGGGCTTTTCGCTCTTCTGGTGGGAAGGCGAGGAGCCCAAGCGCTACGACTGGCAGGACGGCAGCGTGTTCGTGCCGCCGGAGATGATGTTTCACCAGCACTTCAACCTTGGCCCCACCGGCGCGCGCTACCTGCCGTTGCGTTTCGGCGGCATCAAGCACAGCATGGGCGAGGGCTACGGCGACATCTCCAAGGTGGACAAGGACGTGAAGTCCGGCGGCAACCAGATCGAGTACTACGACCAGCCGGCGTACATCCGCGAGATGTTCGAGTCCGACATGACCGGGCTGGGAGCCGCGTCGCGAATGGATCCCGGTGTGTACGTGAAGCCCGCGGCATAGGCTCAAGGCCTTTGGATCCGGGGGAGGAGGCGTTGGGCTTCCTCCCCTTTTTTGTCCGCAAGGAGAACCGCGCCGGCCGGAGGCCGAGGAAGTTCAGACTGGCGGCCGTTTCGATGCCATGATGGCCCCGATCATCCTGACGATACTGTCCTATCTCCTGGGATCGATTCCCGCGGGCTTCCTGGTGGGATCGTCCTCGGGCGTGGATGTGCGCGGCGCCGGCAGCGGCAACATCGGCGCCACCAATGTGGCGCGGACGTTGGGCTGGAAAAAGGGCGCGGTCACACTGTTGGCCGACGTCGCCAAGGGATTCCTGCCGGTGCTGGCGGCGTACTTGCTGGACCTCGGCGCGGCCGTGGCCGCATCCGCCGGTCTGGCCGCCTTCGCCGGCCATCTCTATCCCTTGTTCCTGAGGTTCAAGGGGGGCAAGGGCGTCGCCACGGCCGCGGGCGTCTACCTGGCCGCCATGCCCGTGGGCCTCCTCGTCGTACTGGGCGTTTTTCTGGCGGTGGTCCTGGCGGACCGGCGCGTCTCCCTCGCCTCCATGGCCGCCGCGATAGCCGCCCCGGTGGTGGCGTGGGGGTTGTCCTGTCCCGAGGAAACGGTCTGGATGACCTTCATCATCGCAGTCCTGGTCATGCTGCGCCACCGGGGCAACATCCGCCGCCTGATGGCCGGAGAAGAGTCGCGCTTCGAACTGCGGCGGCGAAGTTCCGACGGGTAAGCCGTGCCGCGGGCCGGTCGCCAAGCGCGTCCAGCGCGTCTATGACGGGTCGGTTCGGTTTCGCGATGGCGCCTCCACGGCTGCCATCACCCGCAGCGGATTGCCGCCCCACAGCCGGGCGATCTGATCCGCGCCGCAGCCCCGCCGCACCCGTTCGATGGTGAAGTTGAGCGTGTCGCGCGCGTTGTCCCATCCGTCGATGCCGCGGCCGTTGAAGTCCGACGCGCTGCCGGCGTGGTCCATGCCTGCCAAGCCGACCGCGTAGTCGATGTGGTCGGCGAAATCCTGCACCGGCGCCTGGGGTCACTTCTGGTCGATCTCCTCCCGGCGGGCGTTCCTCCCATCATGGAAATCGCGATTGCCAATACAGTAGATAAAGGGGACATATTCCAGCAGAATCCGATTAAATCGGCTTGGGCCAATCGAGGAGGACTGGGGAAAAGTGGTGTTCGAAAGGGAAGACTATCCGGACTTCGTCTACGTTCATGACCTCGCTGGGTTGGAGCGTCTAATTCCGTCCCTCCGAGCGGCGGAGGCGGTGGCGCTGGATACCGAGGCCGACAGCCTGCACAACTACGCGGAGAAGGTCTGCCTGATGCAGCTCTCCGTCGCGGATGCGCATTTCGTGGTCGATCCTCTGTCCGGGTTGGACTTGACCGGTCTGGTGGAAATTCTGGCGGACAAGCGGCTGATCGTACATGGTGGCGACTACGACTTGCGGCTGCTGCGCGCGTGGAAGGGCTTCAGGCCCCGCGGCGAAGTCTTCGACACCATGATCGCCGCGCAGCTTCTTGGCATTGAACAAATCGGGCTGGCATCCTTGGTCCAGCAGCTTCTGGATGTCGCGCTCGTCAAGGATTCGCAGAAATCGGACTGGTCGCGCCGGCCCCTCAGCGAAAAGCAGTTGCGCTACGCGGTCAACGATACGCGCTACCTGGAGGCCCTTGCCGAGCGGTTGCACGGGGAGTTGCTTCAGTGGGGGCGGGTGGCGTGGCATCAGGAGAGTTGCCGCGCGATGGTGGCGGCCACGGGCTGCGACCGGGCGCGTGACCCGGAGGACGTTTGGCGCATCAAGGGGGCGGGGCGCCTGTCGCGGCGCCAACTGGCCGGCCTGCGAGAGATCTGGCGTTGGCGCGACACGTTGGCGCGGCGCGTCAACCGTCCGCCCTTCAAGGTGCTTCAGAATCACCGGATACTCGAATTGGTGGAATGGGCCGACTCGCAACCGGGCGCGCCCCTGGACCAGGGTCCCAAACTGCCGCGTGATATCGTCGGGTCGCGCCGCCGGGCGCTTGGGCATGCGCTTGATCGGGCCGCGGCCATGGCGGAGAGCGAGTGGCCGGAACTCCGGCGCATGGCTCCCTCCGATGTGCCGTCTTTCAACGACGACGAACTCGATGCGTTGCGCACCGAGTGTGCCCGGATCGCGGCCGAGTTGGGGATCATGCCGTGGACCTTGGCGCCCAAGGCCGCCCTTGAAAGCATCGCCCGGACGCGGCCCCGAACCGAGGAGGAGATTATGGCGTGCGCGGGCTTGTTGCGCTGGCAGGCGGGACTCGTGCGCAACGCGGTCCAGGACGTGCTGCACGCCCCTCGGGCGAACAGCGCAACCAGTTCCAGTTCCCGGCGCAAGCGCAAGCGCTGAAACGGTGCGCGTGGGCGGGTGGTATGGTAGGTTGTGGCGAGATCGTTGGATCCGCCACCAGGCATCCGCGCCGAGGCCAGCGTCGAGGCTTCCGCGGCGCAGACCCTTGGTGTCCTGTCGGAGTTCATGTGACAGGACACCAGCCCACAACGACAGGAGTCCGACCATGGCAAACGAAGCGCAACGGATACACGACAGCTTGAAGCACCCGGTGATCGACGGCGACGGGCACTGGATCGAACCGATCCCGGTCTTCCTCGAATACTTGAGCGAAGCGGGCGGGGCCGGAGCCGTGGACAAGATCAGGGACCTGTGGCGCCGGAACCAGTCCTGGTACGGGGCGACGCCGCAGGAGCGCCAGCACCACCGCATGCGCCGCACCATCTGGTGGGGCGTCACCGCGAACACCTTCGACAAGGCCACGGGTCTCCTGCCGGGTTTGCTGAACGAGCGGCTCCCGGAACTGGGCATCGACTTCGCGATGATCTACCCGAGCTTCGGACTGAGCGTGAACGGCATCCAGGACGATGATCTGCACCGCGCCGGCGTGCGCGCCTACAATATGATGACGGCGGACATGTTCGGGCCGTACGCGGAGCGTTTCTGTCCGGTGGCCATCATCCCGGCGCATAATCCCGGCGAAGCCCTCGAAGAGTTGGAGTACGCGGTGGTGCAGCGCGGATACCGGGCCATCATGCTGCGCGGCAACCAGGAGCGGAAGGTCCCGGTGGCGGCCGAGGGCATCGATCCGCGCAAGGCCGCCTGGTTTTGCGACAACATCGCCCTGGACAGCCCGTATGACTACGAGCCCGTGTGGCGCCGCTGTGTCGAGCTGGGCGTGGCCGTGACCCAACATTCAGGCAGCGGCCGCTGGCACGACCGCGCCTCCATCAGCAACTTCACCTTCAACCACGTGGGCCACTTCGCCGAGTCGAATCACGCCTTCGCCCGCGGCGTCTTCCTCGGGGGCTTGGTGAACCGCTACCCGAGCCTCAACTTCGGGTTCATGGAAGGTGGCATAAGCTGGGCCTGCCAGATGTGCTTCGATCTCATCGAGCACTGGGAGAAGCGCCGGCGCGCCGGGTTGCAGTACCCCAGCGACACCGACGTGGAGGAGTTGAAGGGATTCATCGAGCGCTACGGCGACGAGCGGCTCAAGGCCAACGCCGACGCCCTCATGAACAATCTCGACGCGTTCCGGCCCAACTGCAGCGTCGAGGATCTGTCCAGGCCCGAGCATGTGGTGGACGATTTCGAGGCTGCGGGGATCAACTCGGAAGAGGATGTCGAGGCGGTGTTCGCCACCAACTTCTTCTTTGGCTGCGAGGCCGACGACCGCGCCACCATGTGGGCGTTCGATCCGCGGATGGGTGTGCGCCTGCAGCCGATATTCAGCTCCGACTTCACGCACTTCGACGTGCCCGACTTCAAGGAGGTCATTCCCGAGGCCCACGAGATGGTGGAGAAGGGCCACGTGACCGAACAGGACTTCCGCGAGTTCACCTTCACCAACGCCGCGCGCCTGCACACGCGCAACAACCCCGAGTTCTTCAAGGACACCGTGGTGGAAAACGCCGTGGCCGAGGAGCTGGGGTTGTAGACCCCCGTGCGAGTCGGCGGTGCGCTAACCCCCGTCGAGATCCGAGAGGCCCCTCCGCGCTACGCCTCCAACCCCAAGCTGTAGAACCGGTTGCAGTTGTCGAAGAAGACCTTCCGCTTCTGGTCCTCGGTGATGTCCGTGCGCTCGCGCACCTCCTTGGTGGCGTTGGGCCAGATGGTGTCCCAGTGGGGATAGTCGGCGGCGAACAGCCACATGTCGTCGCCGTAGCGGTCCATGCAATAGGGCAGCATGGCGTCGTCGGGATCGAAGCTCACGTACACCCGTCCGTTCTTCACGTAGTCGCTGGGCTTGCCCTTGAGCAGCGGCGCTTCCTCGCTGCGGCGCTCGTAGTGCTCGTCGATGCGGTCGAGCCAGTATGGCAGCCACCCGCATCCCGCCTCGAAGAAACCCACCTTGAGCTTGGGATAGCGCTCCAGCACCCCGCACGTGGTGATGCCCAGGAAGGCCTGCATGATCTCGAAGGAAAAACTCACGGTGTGGGCCTGGAGGAAGGTTTCCCAGCGTTCCTGTCCCTCGGCGCCCCAGGAGTTGCCGTGGAAGCACACCGGGATGCCTAACCGTTCGGCCTCCGCGTAGATGGGCCAGAACTCTTCGGCGCCCAGGTTCTTCTTGTGGCCGTGGGTGTGGAGCATCACGCCCGGGTGGCGCCACTTGTTCACGGCGCGGTTCAGCTCCTCGCACGCCGCGGGCACGTCCTTCAGTGACACGGTGGCGACGCCCTTCATGCGCGGGTTGTGCTGCTGGACCTCGCCGATGTAGTCGTTCCAGGCGCGCGCCAGCGCCTTCTGGAGATCGCTCTGGGGCACGAGGCTCAGGCTCAGCGCCATGGTGGGGTAGGTGACGCTCAATTGGATGCCCTCGACGTCCATGTCCGCGACGTAGCCGTTCGTGCCGATGGTCTGCTTGCCCATGCGGCCGAGGAAGCGGTCCCAGGTGTCGCTGGGGAAGAACCCCTGGCGGATGCGTTGGTACACTTCGGGCACGCGGGAGCGGTAGTCGTCGGCGGTCTCGCGGATGTGCGAGTCCGCATCCAGAATGGGATAGTCTGCCATGTGCGTTCCCTCCACAAATGGGCGTTGATCAGCCCCGTGAATACGGCAAGACGTTGCCGCGTGTCAATCCGGGAAGAGAGCGCGCGATGCGCCAGTCCCGACCGCCGGGGCGGCCCGGGCGCCGATTCGAGGAATCGTGAACCATGCAGCGCCCCACGACGGGCTCGGCACAGGCTGCGCGGGGACGAAGTCCGAGGGCGCAAGCCAAACCCGACAGGTCGCTGGATCGGTCATCCGGCTTCGCCGTAGAGCCGGTCGGTCTTGGCCGCCATGATGAAATCGTTCCGGTGCAGGTTGCGAATCTTGTGGGTCCACCAAGTGACGCGCACGCGGCCCCACTCGGTGACGATCCGAGGGTGGTGCCCTTCCGCCTCGGCGATGTCGCCCACCGCGGCCGTGAACCCCAGCGCTTGGGTGAAGTTCCTGAACTTGAAGAGCCGGTCGAGCTTGGGAATCCCGTCCTCCTCGATCATGGTCCAGTCCGCCATCTGCGGCTTGAGTTCGTCAATTTCCTCCGGCGTCACCACCGGGGCGTCCGCGCGGCACGCCACGCACTTTTCTTCGGTCAATGGGTTCATGGAATTGCCTCCGCAAGAGGGTAATGGAATCGGACGTGTCACAAACGTCAGACCCGCGCAACCCGCGGCGTCCATACCTGAACCCACACGATGGTCGGCCAAGCGGCGCGACCCGTGTGGCGTTTCACGAAACCGTTGATCCGAATGCGCAGAACGCTTGTCGTCGGCACGGCGCGATGACTTGTAGGGGTGACCGGCGGTCGCCCCATCACAGACGTGGCTGTGTGTCCTTCCTTCGGAGCTGGTCAATCGGTAAGCTGACTACCATGATGAATGATCGCTTTCGTGTGGTGGTGCTGGACGACTACGAGAAGTTCTCGACGACGGTTCCGGCGTACGAAGAGGTGGCGGCCGTGGCCGACGTCCACGTGGTCGAGCGCAAGCTCACCAGCGACGAGGAATGGGCCGCCGCAGTGGGCGACGCGCACGCGGTGGTGCTCATGCGCGAGCGCTCCCCGTTCCGGGAGCGCGAGTTCGCGCTGGCCCGGTCGCTGCGCTTCATTTCCCAGATCGGCCGCGGAATACCGCACCTGGACGTGGCGGAGGCCACGCGCCGCGGAATCCTGGTGTCGTGCACGCCCAACGACTCCGGCGCGTCCACGGTGGAGCTGACTTTTGCGCTGCTGCTGGCGCTGGCGCGGCAGATCCCGTCCGTGAGCCAGGGAATGCGCGAGGGCGGGTGGCCGCCGTCCGTGGGGCTGTTGCTGGAGGGGCGGACCCTGGGCGTCATCGGGCTGGGCCGCATCGGTGGCAAGGTGGCGCGCATCGCGCGGGCCTTCAGCATGGAGGTGCTGGCCACGGGCAAGACCCTGACCGACGAGCGGGCGGTGGAGGCGGGGGCGCGGCGCGTGTCCCTGGACGCGCTGCTTGAAGCGTCGGACGTGGTGTCGGTGAACTGCAGGCTGAACGCCGAGACCCGCGGACTCATCGGCCGCCGCGCGCTGGAGCGCATGAAACCCGGCGCGCTGCTCATCAACACCGCGCGCGGACCGGTCATCTCGGAGGAAGCGCTGATCGAGTCGCTGGAGCGGGGGCATCCCGGCGGGGTGGGGCTGGATGTCTACGACGAGGAGCCGCTGCCTCCGGACCATCCGCTGCGTGGCTTCGACAACGTGATCCTGGCCTCCCACCGCGGCTACGCCGTGGACCGGATCTTGTACCAGCGCTACCAGAGCGCCTTTGCCAATGTCGTCGCGTTCACCGGGGGCAAGCCGGTCAACGTGCTCAATCCGGAAGCGCAGGCCCCCTCCACCGACCCTGGATTCCCGCCCCCGAACCGGGTCGAGGGCAAACTTTCGCGGGAATGACGATTCGGGAGTTGGCGCCCTGCTGCGTCCGATCAGCGTTTTGACACGGCCTGTCTTGCGGGCATGACGGAGGGACGCGACGGAGGGACGCGGGAATGCTGGTTCCTAGTGTGGTGTCTGGATAATTCGGGTCATAATCTGCGGGTCTTTTTCGCCGTCGGCTGCGTTGCTCTTCCTCGCGTGGTACCCGCCACTGCTCGTCATCGCGCCTTGCCGACGACAAAAAATCCTCCGCAGATTATGACCCGAATTAACCAGACACCACACTACGACTCCGCCAGCGCCTTGGCGAAGCGGTCGCGGTACTCGGTGCTGTACAGGCGGGGAAAGTTCTCCGGGTATTCTTCGCCCGGTTCCATCTTGAGGTCCACCAGGATGGGACCGTCCTCCTTGAGGATGGTGTCGAGGTTGCGCTCCCAGTCCTCCAGGTTGTCGATGGTATAGGTCTTGACGTAGCCGGCCTCACGCGCAACGCCGGTGAAGGTGAAGCCGTCGTGACGCGGGATGGGAACGCCGCCGTTGGTCTCGTAGGTGCCGTTCTCGCACACGCAATGCACGAAGTTCTTTGGCGCGGCGTTGGCGATGGTGACCAGGCTGCCCAGGTTCATGAGCAGACTGCCGTCGCCGTCCAGCATCACCACCCGCTTGTCGGGGCGGCCAAGGGCCAGGCCCAGCGCATGGGACGAACCCTGTCCCATGGCGCCGGTGAAGGTGTAGTTGAGGTCGGACGGCGCGATGTGGATCCAATCCTGCGCCGCCTTGTAGACCGCCACCACGATCTCGCCGGTGCGGTGGCGCGCCAGAACCTTGAGGCATTCGTCGCGTTTCATCATGGTCAGACAGGCTCCCGTCCGATGAGCATGACCACCGGCCTCGCGTCCGCATAGGCCGCTTCCACTGCGGGCACGACCTTGTCCGCTTCGCCGGGGGCTTCGATGTTGTGGTACTCCACCTCCATCGCCTCCAGGATCGGCTCGACGATGCGCAGGCCGTAGCGCCTGGACTGCCTGGGGGGGACGCCGGGCTCCTTCTGGAGCATCCCCACCATCATGCACACCGGGTTCTTCCCCTGCACGGCAACGCCGCGGACCGCGTTGATGGAGTCCAGCAGGCCCGTGTACTGCATCAGCAGCAGCGACCGGTGCCCGGCGGCGTAGAGCCCGCTGCAGATGGACACCCCCTCGTCTTCCTTGCACACCTGCACCACCTGGAAGTCGGGATCCTTGATCATGTTCTTCAGCAGGTGCTCGCTGGTGGTCCGGTCGGGCAGGGCCACGATGAAACGGATGCCGGCCCGTTTGATCTCACGGATGAGATCCCCCGCCTTGAGCCTGTCGGCGTCGTTGTCTCGCGCCACGCCATCGCTCCTTCCGTTGTAGTCTGGCTGCGTCCCGCCCGTCGCGCGCATCAACCCCTTCGCGTTCTTCGCCCTCTATACTATGGCGCCTCCTTCGAGAAAAGACCTGAAACGCGCCACGTCCGCGGGTGCGTCGGGACGCAGTTCGCACCAGCGCAGCGCGCCCTCGTAGAGGCGCACGGTGGGGCCGAGTCCATGGACCAGGGGGAGCAGATCCCTCAAGGTGTCGTACCATGCCCGGCGTTCGTCCCGGTCGGGCGGCTCGGGGTCGCGCGCGTTCAGCACCGCGCACAGCCGCAGCCATTCGCCGGCGGGGAAGCCCATGCGCAGGTCCTTCGGGTACAGGCCCAGGGCGATGGCGCGGGGCCGGGTGAAGTGTTGCCGCTCGTCGAATTCCAGAATGAATCCGGGGCTTGCTATAGTGTCCCCTGCGATACCGGCGCCTGCGATGCTGTCCAGGTGGTAGTCGCACGGCGGCATCCAGGGTGTGCGAATGAAATTCCCGTAGCCCCGGTGGTCGCGCAGGGCGTCGAAGATCTGTTGCAGCACCGCCCCGATGGGGTGGCCGCGGTACGTCTCGGGTTTGCTGGGCCATGGGAACGAAGGGTCCCGGCGGCACGCGCCCGGGTAAAGCGCGGTGAGCAGTTCGTGCAGCCGGACCTTGCACGCGCGGCAGTGCTCCGAATGGGCCGGAGGAGACATCGGGGCAGGACCGGACATCGCCACGGTAGTATCGGCCATGAGCGAAACCGGGGCAATGCCTGCGCCGCAGGCTCCGAGGGTAGACTTGCGCGGGAGGGCCAATATGGGGCGAGGGCGCCATGATGGAGGGGTCCGGAACTTGGGAGTCGCATGATGGGTTGGACCTACCTGTGCATTGCCGGACTGTTCGAAGTGTTCTGGGTTGTCGGGCTCAAGTACACGGCGGGGTTCTCCCGCCTGTGGCCGAGCGTGGTGACGATCACAACCATGGGAGTGAGTATCTATTTCCTGTCGCTGGCGGTGAAGACCCTGCCGGTGGGCACGGCTTACGCCGTGTGGACTGGCATCGGCGCCGTGGGTACGGTGACCTTGGGCATGATCTTTTTTGGGGAATCGAGGGACGCGTTGCGGTTCGTGTGCATCGCGCTGATCCTGGCCGGCATCGTCGGGCTCAGGCTGGTTTCCCAGGAACCGGGCGCCACGGACAGCTCCGCGCCGGCCGGGCGTCATGATCCGGGAGCTTGAATGAAGCGAGTCTGTGTCTTTTCCGGCTCCAGCACCGGCGTGCTGGAGGAGTACGCGGGGACGGCGGCGTCATTGGGGCGGGAACTGGCGCGCCGCGGTATCGGTGTGGTCTATGGCGGCGCCTCCATCGGCCTCATGGGCTGCGTGGCCGACGCGGCCCTGGAGGAGGGCGGCGACGTCATTGGCGTCATTCCCACGGCGCTGATGATGAACGAGGTCGTACACTCGAATCTCACCGAACTCAGGGTGGTGGCTTCCATGCACGAGCGCAAGGCGCTGATGGAAAGCCTTTCGGACGGGTTCATCGCGCTGCCGGGAGGCTACGGTACGCTCGAAGAGATCGCCGAGATGATCACCTGGCTGCAGCTCCGTTTTCACTCCAAGCCCTGCGGGCTGCTTAACGTGATGGACTACTACGCACACCTCATCGGCTTCCTCGACCACGCGGTGGAACAGGGATTCCTCAAGAAGAAGCACCGCGATAAGTTGCTCGTCGCCGACACGGTGGACGGGATGCTGCGGGCGCTTGACGAGTTCCGTCCGGCCTGACCAGGAGCCGTCCTCCGACTTCGCTGCGCGACCCTCGGCACGAACGTAATCCATTCGATCACAGTCTCCCTGGGCAAGGGGAATTGGCGGTCGCCTCTACGCGGTTTCCATGCCTTGCGGTACATTCTCGAATACTCGGACAGGCACCTGGATCAGATGCTTCGCCGCCGCTGGGCGCGCGTTTTCCGGCGCCGGCCCGGTCTACGGGCGATCCCGGCCGCGGCGGCCGCGGTGACCGCCGTCATCAGCCAGGGGAACCAGTCGCCGTGGCGCACGTAGAAGGTCTCCATTTCCAATAGCGGCACCTTGGCGCGCAGCACCCCTTCGCTGAACACCGGCAGCGGTTCGGACATGCGTCCGGCCGGATCGATGACTGCGGTGACGCCGGTATTGGTGGCGCGCACCATGGCCCGCCGCGTCTCGATGGAGCGCCATTGCGCCAGCCATGCGTGCTGCCACGGCGCCGCGGTGTCCCCGTACCACGCGTCGTTGGTCAGGTTGACCAGGAGGTTGGCGCGTTGGTTCCTCACGAAGTGGCGGGAGAGCGCGGGCATCAGGTCCTCGTAACAGATGAGAGGCGCGGCCCGCGCACCCTTGGGCAGGATGAAGGGTGTGGCGACCTCGCCCGCGGTGAAGCCTTCGCCGATGGCCTGCACCCCCGGAACCCAGTCGATGAGCCATGCCAGCGGCACGTACTCGCCGAAGGCGAGGAGCACCCGCTTGTGGTAACGTCCCACCACCGCGCCCGCGGGGTCCACCGCCACGGCGCTGTTATACCGGCGGAGGCGGACCACCGGTTCGCGCCGGTAGCTGACGGCGCCCACGATCATGTAAGGGTGGCGCGCGGGCAGGAGTTTCGGGGGGATGCGTTGGCCGTTCTCGCGCAGCCAGGTTTCCATGGCCGATTCCGGCCAGATGACCACATCGGCGTCCGCATTCTGCAGGGACAGGGCCTTGTAGGTGGCTTGGTTGGCCTTGAGAAAGGCGTTCTTGCCCTTCCGCTCGATGGAAATGTTGCCCTGCACCACCGCGACGTCGAGAGTTGCGGCTTCCTTCGTCGCACGGTCGACCTGGGCCAGGCGCACCTGTCCGTAAACCAGGGTCGCGGCCAACACGGCGCCGGCCACCGTCAGGGACCACGCTGCCCGACGCGGCATCCCACCCCCGCGGCGGGCGCGCAGGCACTGGTAGAGCGCGGTGCCGCACCACAGCAACAGGAAGGTGACGCCGTGGTGTCCGGTCAGGTCCGCTGCCTGCACCAGGAGGGTGAACGGGTTCTGGCTCGCGGCGAGATACCAGGGAAACAGGTTGGGATGCCAGAACTGGATGGCGACCCAGAACGTTGCGGGAAAAACGCTGAGCGGTCCCATCCCGCACGCGCGCACCAGCGCCGCCAATGCGACGAACGGGAGAGCGCCGTAGGCGACGAAGAGAGCGAACGCCGCCGCGGCCACGGCGTAGTTCACCCCGCCGAACACGTGCACGGTGTCGACGATCCAGTGGAACCCCAAGGCGATGGTAGTCGTTCCCGCAAGCGCTCCGGCCCACAGTGCCTGCCGCCAGTTGCGGGCGCCTTCGATCGCCGCCAGCAAAGGGACGGGAGCCAGCCAGGCCAGGGGAAAGAGGACCGGCCAGAGGAAGGGAGTGGCAATGAGCGCTCCGCCGAGGAGCGACAGCCCAAGCAGCGACCCGAAGCCGAACATGAAGCCGGCAGTCTACGGTTCCCGGCAGGGGGCGTCAACGCGGATGGGTGCGCGGCCGGGAGGTCGAGGGGGCCGGCACGATACCCGTTGACAGGGGAAATGACGAACGAATAATCTGGTGCGGTGCGTCACAACGCAGTTCTTCAGGAAATACCGAAAGGGGGAGAGCCGATGGGTGCATACATCGATGCCGACGGGCATATCATGGAGCGTGAGAACGAGATCAACGAGCACATCGATCAGGAGTACCTGGGCCGCGGCCGCCTGAGCTTCCGTCAGATGCTGCCGAGCCTCGACAATTTCCACACGCCGCGGAGCCGGCACATCGAGCCGGAAGGGATCTTCGATGCTTCGGTGGGACCCGAACGCTGGCTCGAGTTCCTCAAGAAGACCGGGATCGAGGCCTCGGTGCTCTATCCCACGGCAGGTCTTTCCTACGGCCAGGTACACTTCCCCGAATGGGCGGCGGCGTATGCGCGCGCCTACAACGACTGGCTGTCGGAGAAGTACCTGAAGGTCAGCGACCGGTTCAAGGGGGTGGCCCTCATTCCGGTGCAGGACGTGCCCGCGGCGGTGGAAGAGTTGCGCCGGGCGGTCAAGGACCTGGGGATGGTATGCGCCATGCTTCCGTCCAACGGTCTCGACCGGCACTTCGGGTCGGACCAGTTCTGGCCGCTCTACGAGGAGGCGGAGAAGCTCGGTTGCGCCCTCGCGGTCCACGGCGGATGTTACGGCGACCTCGGCTTCAACTCGTTCAAGGTGTTCCCGGCCACCCGCGCGCTGGGCATGCCCTTCCCGCTCGCCATTCACATGACCGGGATGATGTCGGAAGGCATCTTCGACCGGTTCCCGGATTTGCGCGTGGGCTTTCTTGAGGGAGGCACGGCGTGGATCCCGCTGGTGCTCGACCGGCTGAACCGGGAGGCGGAGTACGGCGGCCTCAAGCTCAAACGGGACCCCATCGATTACTTCCGTGGCGGCCGGGTCTTCGTCGGCTGCGAGGGCAACGAGGATGTGCTTGCCTACTGTGTCAACCGGGTGGGGCACGATATCTTCATGTTCTGCTCCGACTTCCCGCACGAGATCACCATGGACAACTGTATGGAGGAGATCGACGAGATCCTTGAACGGGACGAGCTCACGGACGCGCAGAAGGAAGCGATCCTCGGCGACAATGCGCGCAGGTTCTACAATCTCTGATTCGGATGCGTTCCGCGGGCGGAGCCTTTCCGAAGGAGGTTCCGAGGCTCCGCCGCGGGCGGACTTTCCGGGCACGGCTGCCTGAACCGCCTTGGCGGTACGCTTGACGGTGGTTGACCGGCGGGCTAGGATGGGTCAGTCCCACGGGGGACAGACCATCGTAAGTCTCACCTTGCGAACCGACCGAGATCGTGGTTCAGAACGAAATCTTCCCTCTGTTCGACTCCTTCGAGGTCAGCGCCCAGGGTGTACGGCCATAACGTATCCAGGAGGGGAACAAATGGAAGGCAGGAGACTCTATGTCGGCGGGTTGCCGTACTCGACGACGGACATGCAGCTTGAAGAAATCTTCTCGACACACGGCACGGTCGAATCCGCTCAGGTGATCATCGACAAGTTCACGGGCCGGTCGCGTGGCTTCGGTTTCGTGGAGATGGCGAACCCGGACGAGGCAGAGGCAGCGGTCAACGCCCTCAACGAGACCGATCTCGGCGGACGCACCATCACGGTGAACGAGGCCCGGCCCCAGCGCCGCGACTTCGGCCGGCGTTAGGGGCTTGCGCCGCGGAATCTGTGACCGGACAATTTCCCGCAGGGGCGACCCGCGGTCGCCCCTCGCCAAACCCGCGAGCCGCGGGGCCTGAGTGCCTCGCGGCTCGCTTCGCTTTGGCCCCAACCCTCTTCAAAAGTCCAGCGCCCGACTCCGTCATTCCCGCAAAAGCGTGCCCTCGACCCTGATCCAGGGCACGCCCCCGCGGGAATGATGTTTCGGGGCGTTCGTGCGAGTCACCATCAGGAGGGAGTGGACACCGTCTGTTCCGTGGGGATGGCGTATTGCCATTGCCCCGCGAATGGTGCATGTAGGCCATGACCCGGCAGGCGCGGATGCGAGCGCGAAAGGAGACCAGGACATGGCGACAGGCAACGGATTCGGAACGGCCAGCGGAATCAAGTTGGTGGGGCGCATGGACCTGCCCGGTGGCGGCAAGGTCGAGGTGGACAAGGGGTTCGCCTACGTGGGTCACATGGATCCGCCGCAAGGGACTTCCGTCATCGACGTGCGCGATCCCAAGAATCCCAGACTGGTGGCGCGGCTCGACGTGCCGCCGGGCATTCACTCGCACAAGGCCGCGGTCAAGGACGGCGTGATGATCGTCAACTACGAGCGCTACGAGAACAACCAGGATGCCCAGGGCGGCCTCAAGGTGTTCGACGTGTCGGACCCGTCCAATCCGCGCGAGGTGTCGTTTTTCAAGGCCGCGGCCAAGGGCGTCCACCGCTTCACCTTCGACGGCCACTACGCCTACTTCTCCCCGGTCATGGAAGGATACGTAGGCAACATCTGCATGATCCTGGACCTGGCCGACCCTGCCGATCCCCAGGAAGTGGGCCGCTGGCATATGCCGGGACAGTGGGTCGCCGGCGGCGAGGAGCCCACATGGCCCGGCACGATGCATCGCTGTCATCATCCCATCCGCCGGGGCGACCGTCTCTACGTGAGTTACTGGCACGGCGGCTTCGTGATCCTGGACATCTCCGACATGAGCCAGCCGAAGTTCGTGAGCCATCTCGATTGGAGCCCCCCGTACCCCGCGCCCACGCACACCACCCTGCCCATGCCCCAGAAGCTCATGGGACGCGATGTCCTGGTGGTCACGGACGAGGAGGCGCAGAAGGCGGCGCCGCTGCCCTACGCCTTCATGTGGGTGGTGGACATCTCCGACGAGGCACATCCGGTGCCCATTTCGACCTTCATGCCGGAGCGCGACGGCGAGCCCACCGACCGCTATGGCGCGCACCAGCCCAACGAGCAGGTGCACGGCAATGTGCTCTACGTCACCTGGTTCAGCGGCGGCCTGCGCGCGGTGGATGTGTCCAATCCCTATCGGCCGAAGGAGGTGGGCTACTACGTGCCCGAGCCCGGCAAGGGACAGAACACCGTCCAGAGCAACGATGTCTTCCAGGACGAGAATGGGCTCCTGTACATCATCGACCGACTCGACGGACTGGAGATCCTCGAACCGCAGGTGTAGCGCGGTCATCGCGCTGAACCTCGCCGCGCGGCCATGGTCGAGCCACACAGCCAACAGGCGCCCGCCGCACTGGCGCACCTGCGCGTCGTGGAACTGGGCGACGTGCCGGCGGCCTATGCGGGACGGCTGCTCGGCGATCTGGGCGCCGACGTCATCAAGGTGGAGCCGCCGGAAGGCGCGCCCGAGCGCCGGCTTCCGCCCTTCGCCGGGGGCGTGGCGGACCCCGAGCGGAGCCTGACCTTCCTCCACGCCAACACCAACAAGCGCAGCCTGGCGCTGGATCTCGCCGCTACGGAGGACCGGGACGCGTTCACGCGGCTGCTGCTTTCGGCGGACGTGTTCATCGAGGCCACCCCGCCCGGCTTTCTCGAAGAACGAGGATTCACCGGCGCGTGGCTTGAAGAAAACCATCCGACGTTGGTGACGGTGTCCATGACTCCCTTCGGCCGCACCGGCCCATACCGTCACTACAAGACCAGCGACGCCGTCACCAACGGCGCCGGCGGCTTTCTCTACGGCCAGGGTGACGATCAGCGCGGTCCGTGCACCGCGCCCTCCCACTCGGCCTATCAGATAGCCGGATGCGTGGCCGCCACCCTGGCGGTGGCCGGCGCGCGCCACCGCCGCCGCAGCGGCGCGGGCCAGCGCATCGACCTGTCGCTTCAGGAGGCCCTGACCTTCACCAACAGCAGCTCCATTGCGCGCTACACCCTGGAGAACCGCATGGGCCGCCGGCCCGGCGCCAGGACCTACGGCGGCGCGGTGACCAACATCTACCGCTGCAAGGACGGACGCTACGTCCACTTCACCGCCAACCTGCCGCACATGTGGCGCGAACTGACGCAGAACTGGATGCCCGGCACGATCCTGGCCGAACCTCAATGGGAGGACACGGCCTACCGCGACTCCCGCAGCGACGAGGCCTCCGCGGTGGTGGCGGAGTTCATCAGCGGCTTCACCGCGGGCGAATTCGTGGCCGAGGCCCAGCGCCGCCACCTTTCCGCCGCTCCACTCAATACCGTGGGCGAGTTCGTCGACGGCGAACAGTTGACCGCGCGCCACTGGCTGGAGGAAATCGAGCATCCGGTGGTCGGCCGCTACCGCGCCCCCGGCTTCCCCATGCGCCTGTCGCGCACCCCCATGCGGGTGTACCGCCCGGCGCCGCTTCTGGATCAGCACCGTCACGAGGTGCTGGCCGAGTTGAACCAGGGGAACACCGCCGCCACGGCCGGGGGACAGGCCGCGCCCACCGACGGCATGCTCTCGGGGCTCCGCATGGCCGACCTGACGCAGCAGTTCGCCGGCCCTCTTGGAACCGAAATCCTGGGTTACTACGGCGCGGAGGTGCTCAAGATCGAATCCCACACCGTGGCGGCCCGGGGGCGCGCCGCCGCCACCCACGCCGACATGAACCGGGCCAAGCTCGGCGTGACCCTGAACCTGCGCCACGACCAAGGCAAGGAACTGTTCCGCGGTCTCGTGGAACGGTCGCAAGTCGTGGTGGAGAACTTCAGCGTGGGGGTCATGGAGCGGCTCGGCTTCGACTACGAGTCGCTGCGCAAGGTGAACCCGGGCATCATTCAGGTGTCCATGCCGGGCTGGGGCCGTGAGGGGCCGCTCAAGTCATGGGTGGCCTGGGGCTGGCAACTCCTGGCCTACACCGGACTCATGCGCCTGTGGGGCTATCCCGAGTCGCCCATGCGCGCGCGCTGCAAGATCGCTTGGCCGGACCGGGTCGGCGCCATCACCATGACCTTGGGCGTGGCTGCGGCGGTGGAGCACCAGGAGCGCACAGGGGAAGGCCAGTTCATCGAGGCCTCGATGCTCGAAGCCCAAGGCGCCATGCTGGGCCCGGCGATCCTCGACTACACGGTCAACGGCGCCGAGTGGGACACCCTGGGCTATCGCGAGGTTCTGGGCGCTCCCTACGCCCCCTACGGCTGCTACCCGTGTGCCGGCAACGACGATTGGGTCATCATCGCCTGCGAGACCGACGAGGAGTGGCGGGCCATGGCCGGGGTCATCGGCGCGGGCTCATGGGCCGACGACGCGCGCTTCGCGGACCAGGAAGGCCGCCGGCAATATCGGGATGAGCTGGACGAGAAGCTGACCGGGTGGACCCGCACCCAGACCGCCCGCCAGGCCTTCCGCCGCCTCCAGCAGGCCGGCGTCGCCGCCGGCATCCCCATGTCCGGGGAGGACCTCTACTACGACCCCCACCTGCGCGAACGCGGCCACATCGTCGAGATCGACGAGCCCCCCTGGGGCCGCGTCGCCCACCACGGTCTCCCCGGCATCCCCTCCCGCTCCCAAGCCAGCGCCGCCCAACCCGCGCCCTGGATCGGCGCCCACAACGCTTATGTCCTGGGCGAGTTGCTGGGACTGAGCGAAGAGGAAATCGCTGCGCTGGAAGAGGCGGAGGCTGTCCGGTAGAACCCGGTCTCAAACGAAACTGGAACCCCTCGAACCATCATTCCGGTCTGTTCCCTTTCAGAGCGACGCTGTCCTTGGAGTCGGAGTCGCCAAGTCAGGCATCTGATCCCACACTTCGTTGTCCAGGGTCCTTCCTGTTCTCTTCTTGAATACCCCACCCCATTGCTTGAAGAAGAAGGGCACCTTATGCTGCAGGCAGTTGTCACGGATGTCCCGCACCCAGTCTGCCTTCATCGGCCGCGCCCCCGGTCCAGATTCGCCGCCGACGATCACCCAATCAATGCCGTGTAGGGGCATCCTTGTGAGTGGTCCTAGCAAGGGTTCCAACGAAAGAAATCTGATCAGAGCCCCCGTTTTTTTGAGCCGTTCCAAACGGTCCATCCATCGTGTCGACTCGATACTTGTTCCAAGCCAAATATTCGGTGTCCATGATAACCGATTGTTGAGTTGCACGACCCGACCTGGGCGCTTGGTGAGTACCTGGAAGGTGTGTTGGGGTAACCGGTTCATGACATCGAACACCGCCAGGATGAACTCGGTCGGCACCGACTTATGGAACAAATCCGACATGGAGTTGACGAATACAAGATGCGGTCGATGCCATTTCGTGGGATCCTCCAACGTGCGCGGGTGGACGGAGACCTTGAACCCCTCCCGGTACTTCTGTGCTCCCATGGCTCGCAGCCGTTTGGACATGCGCTCGGCATAGCAGTGTTTGCAGCCGTGGCTGACCTTCGTACAACCGGTTACCGGATTCCAGGTGGTCTCGGTCCATTCGATGGCGGAGCGCGATGCCATGGCTATAGATTCTCCAGTATGTGCTTCGCGATACGCTTGGCCGGAGCTATTCCCTTGGAATGGCCTACGCAAAACAAGAACTCGAATAAAGTCGAGTTCCTGGAGTTCCGCAAGGAGCGAGATTGATCGAGGAACCGATCTCCGAACAATTCGGCAAGCTTGGCCTTATAGATTCCGAGCAGTCCATCCACGCCGGGGTCTCGCTCATGTTCGACGGTTCCAAAGAGGTTCAGTTGGGGAGCCCTTCGGTACAGTTGACCCCATCCTCTATCACCGAACACTCTGGTCAAGCGTTGCGTCCATTGATCCGAAATATCGTCAGGCCGTTTGGACTTTGGGAGCATGCGGGCGATGGCGGACACGGGGAATAGTATCCAAGTGTCCAGTGCTTGTAGGGCAGCGATCTTCTTGAGCGTCGACCACTCGACTTGAGTGGCAAACGGATCGAGGAACAGAACCCCTCGCCACTCACGCCAATCCTCTTGAAGTGAGCATAGGTACTGATTGGCTTCTGAATTTTCGATCCGGATGTCTCTGTCAACGTGGGAGTCCCGAAGCTTCGCTAATTCTGTGCAGCGAGCCGGATCCTGTTCCACGAAGACAAGTC
>CBDCAF010000006.1:0-30822 GCA_965213675.1 uncultured Binatia bacterium (SeqCode) | reverse complement strand
GAACGATCATACCGGGCGAAAGCGCCAGACTGGACCTAAGGGTGAAGGATGCCGCCGGAAGGACCTGGGTCCTGGGTCGCGAAGGACGAGGATCGCACCTCGACAACACGTACCCGCTGCCCTCGTCGCGGTTGGTGGTTCGGGTGGAGAACGGTGTCTACGAGCCCAGGACTCATACGGTGCGCTTCGCCAAGCCCAGGACGCTCATCGGCCGCTCGCTCGTCGTTTCGGTGGAATACCGGGATGCGTCCGGTGCGGGCGCCTTGTCGATCCGGCAACGGTACGCCGCCGACTTTCTCGGTCTCGTCCCGCTCATGAAGCAGGACGTGCTGTCTTTCACGGGGAGGCCGGGCCGGGACGGCAGCCCCGGACGGAACGGCCGCGACGGGGCGCGCGGGCGCGACAACGGCCGCATGTTCGGTCGCGCCGGCGACGGCCGGTCCGGCGGGCGCGGCGGTTTCGGCCAGCACGGGACGCATGGCGGTTACGGACCGGACCTCCGGGTGGTGGCCCGCGAGGTGCGCACGCTCGACGCGTTGGAACGGTTGGTGCTGTTGGAGGTGCGCGCCCCCGGGGAGCCGCCCGCGTATTACATCCGCCGTCTCCACGGTGCGCCCCTTACCATCTCCAGCCGGGGCGGCGACGGCGGCAATGGGGGTGATGGCGGCGCCGGCGGCCGGGGCGGGACCGGCGGCAACGGCTACTTCTCCGGCGATGGCGGGGACGGGGGTGACGGCGGCGAAGGGGGCAATGGCGGCGATGGCGGCCAGGGTGGGAACATCACGGTGATACTCGCCACCCGTGAACTCGAGACCGCCGTCGTGCTCGACTGTGCGGGCGGCCAGGGCGGCGCCGGCGGTCGTGACGGAGCCCCCGGAGGCCCCGGGGCGCCCGGGGAAATCCCGGAGCTGGACGAACATATCGCGAACGACCCTTTCACGAACCGGCCTGAACGGGGCGCCGGCGGCAACGAGGGCAACGCGGGGCGGTTTGGACAGGATGGAAACGGGGGCGGCAGCGGCCAGTGCGCCATCGTTCCGGTGACCGAAGCGACCGAAGAGGCCGCCGCCGTCATGGTCAACCGCGTGCCGCGGGAATTGCTGGCGGTGGTGCTGCACTGAACCGCCGGGCGAGTGCAACGAAGTGATGAGGTGGAACGACGTGATGAAGAGGGGGGTGGAGGGTCGGGGACATCAGGGCGCGGCGGCGCACTCGCGTCTTCTTTCCCAGTACTCCGAGATGTGCCGGCCGTTGGGATAGCGCTTGTAGTACTCGTCCACGAGGACGCAGCTTCCCTTGACCCTCAGCCACAACCGGCTGTCGGTGTCGTCGAGGACCAATGGCTTGACGAAACTCCGGCTCCGCGCCCTCGCATCAGGGAGGACGGGCGTCGCCGCAGCAGACTCCACAGCATCCGGGACTCCATCGGAAGACTGGCCGCGGAACGTGAAACGCCCCTCCAGCGAACTCGCCCACCACGGCTGCTGGCGGTTTTCGGTCCTTGTACGCACGGTCTTTCGCACGCGCTTCAGGACATCTTCGACTTGCAGACCTGGAAGTTCCATGGCCTCGACCAAAGCCTGGGTAAACGGGGAGTAGATGGAATTCACCCCGCGTCCGTCAAAGGCGACTCTGCCCGGCGCCGCGGCGTAGGCGATCAAGGTGCCGGTGGGCGCGTCGACCACCTGCAACCCGCCCCGGCCAATGGGGTTCTTGTCCCTGCCGGCCTTGAAGGGGTTGTTGCGGCAGGCATCGAGCACCACGAGGTTCAGCCGATTCTGCGCGTCGTCCATCTGGTCCAGCACCCACCACGCGGGCACCGCCTTGATCGCCAGGTGGCTCTCCTCGGTGATGGGGGCATCCAGCGGAATCAGATAGTTGACCCCGCGCGACTGAACGCCGTGTCCGGAATAGTAGAACAGTCCTTGGGCGTGAGGTCCCGCCCCGCGCAGGCGCCGGCCGAAGTCGATGATGGCCGACTCCATCGCGCCCTTGGTCATGTCGGTGCCGTCGATGACGTCGAAGCCGACTCTTCGGAGGGCCGCCGTCATCAAATGCGCGTCGTTCACCGGACTGTCGAGCGCGGCAATGCGCGTGTAGTCGCTGTTGCCGATGACCAGGGCGACCCGTTGGGACGCAATCCCGGGCGAAGCCAGGAGCAACGCGAGTGCCGCGATCCCTACGACCGCGATCCATACGATCTTGAAGACGGACATGTTCGGTAAGACACGACGGCTTGGAATACAAATTGCTGACCGCGTGAATAGCGCACAACCCTGGGAAACGCAAGAGTCTTTCCTGCCCACCCCTGTACATTCCAGAGTCCGCTTGCTCCTTCGTCCTTCCCGGTTCGCGTCTTTCGTCATTCCCACAGCGCACAAATGTCATTCCCGCGAAAGTTTACCCCCGACCTGATCGGGGGTTTACCCTCGACCCGATCGAGGGCGGGGATCCAGGTGGGGCGGGTGGTGCGTTGCGGTCGCATGCGCTATTTCCTCGGTGCATGCCTACCGATTCACTCCAACGGATCAACCGGGCGGTCATCCGGTGCCGGAAGTGCCCCCGGTTGGTAGCCTGGCGGGCCGAGGCCGCGGCCAATCCGCCGCGCCGGTACCGCGGGCTCGCATATTGGGGACGGCCCCTGCCGGCTTTCGGCGATCCCGGCGCGCGGCTTCTCGTGGTGGGATTGGCGCCGGCCGCCCACGGCGGCAACCGCACCGGCCGCATGTTCACTGGCGACCGCAGCGGCGACTGGTTGTACGGCGCGCTCTTCGAGCACGGCTTTGCCAATCAGGCCGAGTCTGTGGACCGCGACGACGGCCTGGAACTCGCCGACTGCTACATCTCCGCGGCCGTCCGTTGCGCGCCCCCCGCCAACAAGCCCGCGCGGGATGAATTCGACAACTGCCGCGGCCACCTGGTGCGCGAGCTTCGCCTGTTCCCACGGCTGCGCGTGGTCATCGCGCTGGGCAAGATCGCCTTCGACGCCTATCTCAAGGCAGTGGTGGAGCAGGGCGGGACGCTCCCACGCCCGCGTCCGCGCTTCGGCCACGGAAGCCGTCAGGATCTCGACAACGGCGTCACGTTGCTGGGTTCCTACCACCCCAGCCAGCAGAACACCTTCACCGGCCGGCTGACCGTTTCCATGTTCCACGGTGTCTTCCGAACGGCCCGGACTTTGCTGGACGACACACCTGAACGGGCTTGACCTGGCTTGAGACCGGCGGTGTCAGTGGCGCCGTCCGGCTTGGGTAGAGCCGGCGCGGGTGCCCGTCTCCATCAACGCACCGTCGACACCCGCCAGGCGCGGGTCGCTTCGAGGCGTGCTCGCGCCCGCTTCAGCATTGGAAACGCATGCGGTATACGGAAGGAGCGCCCGGGACGGTGACGAACGGGACTTGAAGGGAAGAATCCTGAATGCACCCGGAACCGCCGTTGCAGGGCCGGTACGTCAAGACCGGATGGCTACGAGGAGCATTCCCCATGGCGCGTGAAGGTATGCAGGATTACCGGGAGACCGAGGCCGAGCTTCGCCAGCGCGTGGAGGGGGAGGTGCGGTTCGACCACTACTCCCGGTTGCTCTACGCCACGGACGCCTCCATCTATCAGATCGAGCCCGTGGGCGTGGTGGTTCCGCGCCACAAGGGGGATGTCCAGGCCGTCATCGAGGTGGCCAACAGACACCGGGTTCCGGTGCTCGCCCGCGGCGGCGGCACCTCGCTGGCGGGCCAGACGGTGGGCCACGCCATCGTCGTGGACTTCTCCAAATACATGAACCAGGTGCTGGAGGTGAATCCGGAGGAACTGTGGTGCCGGGTTCAGCCGGGGCTTGTGCAGGACGCCCTGAACTCCCACGTGGCGCCCATGGGAATGCTGTTCGGCCCGGACACGTCCACGTCGAACCGGGCTACCATCGGCGGCATGATTGGCAACAACTCCGCCGGCGCCCATTCCATCGTTTACGGCAAGACCCTGGATCACGTGCTGGAGTTGACCGTGCTCCTGGCGGACGGCAGCGAGGTGGTGCTGCGTGATCTGCCGCCCGACGTCATGGCCTCCCGGCAGGCGGGCAAGAGTCTGGAGAGCCGCATCTACCGCGACCTGCCGCCGCTGGTGGACTCCGCCCGCGCGCTCATCGCCGAGCGCTATCCCAAGCTCATGCGCCGGGTCTCGGGCTACAATCTGGACGAGTTCACCAAGGACCAGCCCTTCAACCTCGCGCGACTCATCGTGGGCTCCGAGGGGACCCTGGCGTGCGTGGTGGAAGCGAAGATGCGTCTCGTTCCCAAACCCAGGTTCACCGCGCTGGACGTGCTCCACTTCCACGATATCCAGGACGCCCTGGCCGTGTCGGAAACGATCCTCGCCACCAATCCCTACGCCATGGAGCTGACCGACAAGCCCATCCTGGAACTGGCGCGCAACAACATCGAGCAGTCCAAGCGGCTGGGATTCGTGCAGGGCGACCCCGACGCCATACTCATGGTGGAGTACGACGGCGACACCGCCGAGGAAGTGCGCGACAAGGTGGACCGGCTGGAGGCGCTGAGAAAGCGGGAGGGCATGGGTTATGCGGCCTCGCTGGCGTACGAGCCGACCGAGGTGAACCGGATCTGGGGCGTGCGCAAGGCCGGCCTGGGGCTTCTTCTGGGCGTCAAGGGCGAGAAGAAGCCCATCGCCTTTGTCGAGGACACGGCGGTGGACCCGGTGAAGCTGCCGGAGTTCATCAAGCGCTTTCGCGAGATCCTCGGCGGCCACGGCGTGCGCGCCGGCTACTACGGCCACTGCTCGGTGGGGTGCATGCACATCCGCCCGTTCATCAACCTCAAGGAGGCGGGCGAGGTCGACAAGATGACCCGGATCTCGCGCGAGATCTCGGACTTGGTGATGGAGTTCGGCGGCGCCATGTCCGGCGAGCACGGCGACGGTCTGGCGCGCAGCCACCTGAACGAGAAGCTGTTCGGTCCCGAGCTGTATCAGGAGTTCCGCAAGGTCAAACGGCTGTTCGACCCGCACAATCTGCTCAATCCCGGCAAGATCGTGGATGCCCCGGCCATGACCGACTCGCTCCGCTACGGCACCTCCTACAAGACCTGGCAACCCCAGACCATGCTGGACTTCAGCGATCAGGGGGGCTTGGTGGCCGCGGTGGAGATGTGCAACGGCACGGGCGCGTGCCGCAAGACCCTGGGCGGCACCATGTGCCCGTCCTACATGGCCACGCTGGAGGAGAAACACTCGACGCGCGGGCGCGCCACCGCCTTTCGCGCGGTGCTGTCGGGGAAGGTGCCGCGTTCGGAGTTCACCGGCGAAGGACTCCACGACGTGCTGGACCTCTGCCTGGAATGCAAGGGGTGCAAGGCCGAATGCCCGTCCAACGTGGACATGGCCAAGCTCAAATACGAGTTCCTGCACCATTACCAACAGGTCCACGGGGTCTCGCTGCGCAATCGCCTGTTCGGCCGCATTGGCTCCCTGAGCCGTTGGGGATCGCTTCTCGCGCCCGTGGCCAACCGGGCCAACGCCAATCCGGTGAGCCGCTGGCTCCTGGACCGCCTCCTGGGCATCGACCGCCGGCGCCCGCTGCCGAGCTTCGCGCGCCACAACTTCGAGGACTGGTGGAAGAGGCACGCCACGGCCGGCAACGGTTCCCGCGGCTCGGTGATCCTGTTCCACGACACCTTCAACACCTACAACACCCCCGACGTGGCAGTGGCGGCCACGCGTCTGCTGGAACATCTGGACTATCGCGTGTTGACCGTGCCCCGGCGCTGCTGCGGCCGGCCGATGATCTCCAAGGGCATGTTGCAGGAAGCCCGGGACAACGCCGCCTGGAACGTCGCCCGGCTGTTGCCCCACGTGGAGCAGGGAGTGCGCGTGGTGGGCCTGGAGCCGTCCTGCATCCTGACGTTGCGGGACGAATATCCCGACCTGCTGCGCAACGAGCCGTCGCGTCTGGTGGCGGACCGGACGCTGCTCATCGAGGAACTGCTTGCGCGCGACGGCGTCGCGGGCGCGTGGAAGAACGGCGCGTCACCCAGGCCGCCGGTGCTGCTGCACGGCCATTGCCACCAGAAGGCGCTGGTGGGCATGGCGCCCACCGTATCGGTGCTGCGCGACGCCGGGCACGAGGTGCGCGAGGTGGACTCCGGGTGCTGCGGCATGGCCGGTTCCTTCGGCTTCGAAAAGGAGCACTACGACGTGTCCGTCACCATCGCCAACCGGCGCCTGGTGCCGGCGGTGGAGTCCGCCGCGGAGGACATGCGGGTCGTGGCCTCGGGCATCTCCTGCCGGCAGCAGATCGAACACCTCGCCGGGCGCCGGGCGCTTCATCCGGTGGAGGTGCTGTGGGAAGACGCCCGGGAAGCGGGGGCCTGAGGGGATCATGGGCAGAATCGCGGTATTGCGCTGTCCGCAGTGCGGCTGGGAGGCGGTGACCGACGACACCTTCGCGTGCGGCGCGTGTGAGGCCGTGTTGGAGGCGCACGTGGACCTCGGGCACCTGACTCGTTCCGACGTGCGCGTCATCCGCGCCAGCGCGGACAAGAGTCTGTGGCGCTGGTTCGATTTCTTCCCGGTGAAGCACCGCAGTTCGGTGGTGTCCCTGGGCGAGGGCTACACCCCGGTCACCCGTTGCCGCAGGCTGGGTGAGCACTTGGGGATGGAGCGGCTCTACGTCAAGAACGATACGCTGCTGCCCACGGGCTCCCTCAAGGATCGCAGCAACAGCGTGGGCATTTCCCGCGCCGTCGAACTGGGGTTCGATACCGTGGCGGTGCCGTCCACCGGCAATGCCGCGGCTTCGGTGGCCGCCTACGCCGCGGCGGCTGGGCTGCGCAGCGTGGTCATGGTGCCGGCGGGCACGGACGCGGCCAAGGTGGTTCAGGCGCGCGTCTGCGGCGCCACGGTGGTCACGGTGGACACGGACCTCGACGGCATGGGCGCCTTTTATCGCGCGGCGGTCAAGGAATTCGGCTGGTACGACTGCCTGTCCACGAACCCGTACCGCAACGAGGGCAAGAAGTCCTACGCCTTCGAGCTGTTCGACCAGTTGGACGAGCACGTGCCGCACTGGATCATTCACCCCACCGCCGGAGGCGCGGGCCTCGCGGCCCTGTGGAAGGGCTACCAGGAACTGCACGGCCTCGGCTGGGCGCACCGCTTCCCCCGACTGGTGGCGGCCCAGAGCGCGGCCGCCGCGCCCATCGTCGCCGCGTGGCAAAGCGGCGCCGCCACCGTGGAGCCCGTGAGCGCGGGGACCACGGTGGCCGAGAGCATCCAGGTAGGCAACCCGCGCGCGCTGGGACTGCGGGCGCTGCGCGCCGTGCGCGCCAGCGGCGGCGCCGGCGTGGCGTTGTCGGACGAGGAGATCCTCGAGGCCCAGGGGTTGCTGGCGCGCATGACCGGCATTTTCGCCGAGCCCGCGGCGGCCACATCCGTCGCCGCCGCCATCCGTCTTCGGAATGAGAGCGTCATCGGTGCCGACGACATGGTGGTGTGCAACGTCACCGGCCACGGGTTGAAGCAGGTCGGCAGTGTCGCGGCCCCGGACAGCGACGTCGAACCCATCGCCCCCGACCTGGGCGCGTTGCGGCAACGGTTGGGGTAGGGAGTGACCGTTGCCGCCATCAGACCGTTCGTCGTGAGCATAGCGAGGCGTAGCCGAGCGACGTCGCAGGGAGACCATTCCACGGAACGCAAGGGACGGCCATGAAGTTCGGATACTACCTCCTCAATACCTACGTTCCCGAGTTGGACGGCGACTCGCGCGAGCTCTATGCCCGCTGGCTGGAGCAGATCGACGCCGCCGAGAACCTGGGTTTCCACAGCCTGTGGGTCACCGAGCACCACTTCCGCCTGTTCGGCGGCATGATGCCCAGCCCGCAGATGTTGCTGTCCGCCGCCTCCCAGCGCACCCGCCGCATTCAGCTCGGTTCGGCGGTGTCGCTGGTGCCCATGCACCATCCGCTGCAGATCGCCGAAGACTACGCCATGCTCGACCTCCTCTCCGAGGGGCGGGTGCTGTTTGGCGCCGGCCGGGGCATGAGCCCCCATGAGTACGAGGTGTATGGTTGGGATTGGCCCACGGCCCAGCCCCGGTTGGTGGAGGCGCTCGACATCATCCGCATGGCGTGGACCGAGGACACGGTGGAGTGGGACGGGGAGTATTTCAGCTACCACGGCATGACCGTGCGCCCCAAGCCGCGCCAGCATCCCCACCCGCCGGTCTATGTCCCCGCCAACCGCGATCTGGACAACTTCCGCATGATCGGCCGCAATGGCTACCACCTGATGACCTTGCCGTGGATCGGTAGCAACGCCGAGCAGCGCCCGCGCATCGAGGTCTATCTCGAAAGCCTCCGGCAAGCGGGATTCTCCGAGCGGGACCACGACGTCTTCGTCATGTACCCCATCTACGTGGGCGGGGACGACGACCGCGCCCGCGCCGAGGTGGAGGACGCCTGGCATCGCTGGCGCGAGTTTGCCCTTGACGAGGTGCGCCTCGACCCCGCCCGGGTGCCCATGTTGGACAAGATCTACGCGCGCCTGGCCTACGACGCCATGGTGCAGGACAACCGCGGCGTCTTCGGCGGACCCGACACCTGCATCGCGCACCTCCAGAGTATTATCGACGTGGTGGGCCCCACCCACATCGGCCTCTGTTTCCACTTCGGCGGCCTCACCCAGGACAAGGTCCTGGCCTCCATGGAGCGCTTCAGCCGTCATGTGGCCCCGGCGTTTTGACGCGATTCTCGCTTCCTGCAGGGATCCTGTCTGGATACTGTCATTCCACGAGCTGGAAAATGCGATTGAAGACGGCCGCCCTCCGAGAACCGGACGCCAGGAATGGAACGCGCTGAAGACGGTTTTCTGCTTTCAGGGATATACGGGCGGAACGAAAGTCTGGTCCGTGATGGGTGGGCGGACGTACGCGCCGGCATCCGCGCGTTTCGGCAGCTTGATCGGTTCGGGTGTCAGGTCATGATAAGGGATCAGGCTGAGCAGGTGGCTGATGCAGTTCAGCCGGGCATGCTTTTTCACGTCCGCTTCCACGACGTACCACGGCGCCTGCTTGATGTCGGTGTGGGCGAACATCTCGTCCTTCGCTCTTGAATAGTCTACCCAGCGCCGCCGGGATTCCAGGTCCATGGGGCTCAGCTTCCAGCGTTTGTGCCTGAGCTTGAGCCGGCTATGGAAGCGCCGCTCCTGTTCTTCGTCGGAAATCGAGAACCAGTATTTGACCAACATGATACCGGAGCGCACCAGCATGCGCTCGAACTCCGGGCAGCTACGCAGGAACTCCTGGTACTCCTCGTGGGTGCAAAAACCCATGACCCGCTCAACGCCCGCCCGGTTGTACCAACTCCGGTCGAACAGCACCATCTCCCCGGCGGCCGGCAGGTGCGGCACGTAACGTTGAAAGTACCATTGGGTCTGCTCGCGCTCGGTGGGCGCCGGCAACGCAACCACGCGGCAGATTCGCGGGCTGAGATGCTGGGTGATGCGCTTGATGACCCCGCCCTTGCCCGCCGCATCGCGACCCTCGAAGAGGACCACTACCTTCAGTCCCTTCTGCTTGATCCATTCGAGCATGGATACGAGCTCGATCTGGAGTTTGAGAAGCTCTTTTTCGTAATGTCTGGTGTCGATCTTCTTCTCGTTCTTCTTTCCATCCGGCCGATGCGCGACTGTGGCGGCGGCGTTACGGACCGGATCCTTCAGCTTCTTCTCATGCTTGTTCGTTCCAGCCATGGATGCTCCTTTGAGCGCACATGAATGCATTGTCCCGGCGATTCGCAAACCACGGTGATACGCGAAACGAAGGGCGCCTGTCCAGCGCGTCGTCCCACAGTCCCACGGGAGTTGGCTCTGCCGTGCGATGGCCTCTCTCGATTGCCGTGCCATCCTGAAATGAGGTGATCCAGCGTCATTTCGCGGACCTTCATGCCTCCAATTCCTCGAAGTTCCGGGCGATACTCTTAGCCGGGGCCTTCGGCTCCTCGTTCAGTCCCTTCAGATCGATGTGAATGGTCCGCAACGCCTCCTCGAAGTCGAGGTCTTCGTCGCCCTCCTCTGGCGCGACGCCCACGCAACCGCCGAGCATGGAACTCCAGACGTGCGACATGACCTCGCCGTGTTTGACCAGCGTCACGAGCCCCTCGACATCGCACAGCCTCGCATCGGGGAAGCGCTCCCGCAGCCAGTCGGCGCGACGGACGAAGTCGTGCGCCCGGCGGGGCGCTTCGACGGCCGATGGCCGTGCGTCATCCAGCAACCGGGCGCCTCGCCACTCGTCCCGCATTGCAACTCCATCAACCGGATCATCGCATCGCCGCCCGCCCACTGGCCGTGAGCCGATACCGCTGGTTCCTTGCCGTCGGCGACTCCGGGTGGGTCAACTCCACCAGAGCGTGCTCGAGGGCAGGAAGCAGGTAGCGTTGCCGGAAGGACTTCCGGTCGCTCAAGCCGAGTGCGTGCAGAATCTGCCGCGCCGACATCTCGCCTTTCAGGACAGAGAGCAGGCGCGTTACTTGGGGGGTTATCTGAGGGGTTACTTGGGGGGTCGAGATCGCTTCGTGAATCGCCTCCAGCATGAAAAGGATGAACGGGGTGCTCTCTCCCTTGGCGGAGCTTGCCCGGATGGCCTCGTAGTATTCGCTCTGGTGCGCATGGATCAGGCTTTCCACCGGAACCCAGGCGAACAGATGGTTCCAGTGCGTCAGAATCAGGGTCTGCCAGAGACGGCCCATGCGTCCGTTGCCGTCCTCGAAGGGGTGGATGAACTCGAATTCGTAGTGGAATACGGAGCTCGCGATCAACGGATGCTCGTCCGTGCCGCCCAGCCAGGACAGCAGGTTCTCCATCAGACGCGGAACGCGATCGGCGGGAGGGCCGATGTGGTGTACTTGTCCTCCACCGCTCACGGCAACGCCGACACGCCGGTAGCGGCCGGGGGCGTCGAGCAGCCCCATCATCAGCACCGCGTGCGCACGGAGCAGATCGGCTTCACTGGTGGGATTCCACTCGGGAAGACGTCGTAGGCGCTGAAGGCGTTGCGGACCTCCTGGATTTCCCGCGGCGGCGCGATCACTGGCCTGCCGTCCAGGAGGGTCGTGATCTCGTCTTCGGTGAGGGTGTTGCCTTCGATCGCGAGCGACCCTCGAATGGTGCGGATGCGGTTGATCCGCCGCAGGCGCAGGTCCTCGCCGACCGCCGCTTCCTCCGCCCGGCCGATCGCTTCGCCGATCCGTATGGACAGGTCGAGAATCGCCGGGGTGATCGTGTAGGGCGGTGTCGTGGTCACACCCCCAACCCCTCGAAGTTCCGGGCAATCCGTGCGGCCAGCTCCGCCGCTTCCTCGTTCAACTCCTTGAGGTCCGCGTGGATGGACCGCATCGTCTCCGCGAAGTCGAAGTTCTCGTCCTCCTCCTCGGGCGCGACGCCGACATACCGGCCGGGCGTGAGGCTCCAGTCATGTGCCTCGACCTCGCCGCGCTCGACCAGCTTCACCAAGCCCTCGACGTCGCGGAGACGCGCGTCGGGGAAGCGTGACGGCGGGGTGAAGAACTCGCCGTTGTCATGCGCCTTCTCCTTTGAGAATCTCGTAAGGAAGTACTCGTAGATGCGGCCGAAGACGTCGCCCGATGCCGTGCGCAACGCCTCGGCATCGAAGGTCCGCATCATCTCTTCCAGCACGTCGTCCTCGAAGCGCTGATAGTCCTTGGGCAACTGACCGGCGAGCGGCGGAAAGTGGCTTTCCACGGCCTCCATGGCGGCCGTCACCGCCGCCCCGAGGCTGCCGTCCTTGGGTATCCCCAGCAGCACGTCGTAGCGCGCCGTCTCGGGCAGCATCAGGGCGCGCCGCCGAGTGAAATCCGCCTCGATCAGTGGCCTCTCCGGCATCCTGCCCGCGGCCTTGTCCTTCCGGATGGCTTCCAGCGCCGCGTAATACCGGTTGGTCGCGTGCCGCAGGAAGATCAGCCCAAGGATGGCAGGAAATACTCGTTCGACGCCAGGTTCGAATTGGCTCGCAGGTTGTCCGCGATCTTCCAGAGGTCCGCCTCGAACTGCCCGAGGCCGGCAAGAGGGTCCGCAGTCATCCGCTTCCTTCCGTAGTGAGGCTGATTGCCCAATGTCGGCGAAATCGGTGCAAAGCGCAACGGATTGGGGAAAAAGCGCACAGTTCCCAAGCTGATCGCGAGGATCCCCGGAGACACGTCACTGCGCTACCTTCATTCGGCTTGAGTACACTTTGGCAGGGCTTGCCTCTTCTCCATATTGCCATTTATTCATATTTCCATAGCGTAAGGCCCCCGCGTCATCTCCTGCTAAGGCAGACACCTTTGTGTTATCCTCGGTGAGATGGGTGAACAGAGATCAGCCGAAGCGGTCGGCATTATGAAGGCCGCCGATTTTCGCCTCGAGGCGGCCCGGGTCATGGCGCGGCACGCGGAGTTGGACCCGGAGGCGGCGGATCGCATGTTGACGACTCCGCCGAAGCCGGACATGGGCGATTTCGCCTTCCCGTGCTTCACGCTGGCCAAGAAGCTGCGCAAGGCTCCTCCGGTGATCGCGAAAGAGATCGCGGAGAAGGCGACCGCGGACCTGGATCTCCTTTGCGGCGCCCAGGCCGCTGGCGGCTACGTCAACCTTTCCGTGGACCGCACCCGCTTCGCCGACGCGGTGCTGCGCGAGGCGGCTTCGGCGGGCGAGGCCTACGGCACCTGCGCGGACGGGACCGGCCAGACCATCGCCATCGACTACTCCTCCCCCAACATCGCCAAGCCTTTCCACGTGGGCCATCTGCGCTCCACCATCATTGGCGGGGCGTTGGTGCGGATCTTCGAGGCCCTGGGCTACGAGGTGGTCGGGATCAACCACGTGGGTGACTGGGGCACCCAGTTCGGCCGGCAGATCGCGGGCCTCAAGCGGTTCGGGAAGCCGGGTGACGAGAAGGACCTGATGAGCCTCAACCGGCTCTACGTCAAGTTCCACGAGGTCGCCGATGGCGACGCGAAGCTGGTGGAGGAGGCGCGGGAGTGGTTCCGCCGCCAGGAGGCGGGGGAACCGGAGGCGCTGGAGTTTTGGCGCCGCATCCGCGACACCAGCCTCGACTACTTCAAGCGCATCTACGAACGCTTGGGCGCGCGCTTCGATTCCTACAACGGTGAGTCGTTCTTCAACGACAAGATGGACGTCGTCATCGAGGAGGCCCGCGCCAAGGGGCTGGCCACGGTGTCCGACGGCGCCCTCGTCGTGGACCTTTCCGCGGAGGGCATCGACACGCCCGCGCTTCTGGAGAAGGCTGACGGCACGACGCTGTACCTGACCCGGGACGTGGCGGCAGCGCGCTACCGCCACGACACCTACGGCTGCGACCGCATCATCTACGTGGTGGCCAGCGGCCAATCGCTCCATTTTCGCCAACTCTTCACGGTCCTGAAGCTCCTGGGACATCCTTGGTGGAAAGACTGCGTGCACGTGAACTTCGGTCTGGTGCAGGGCATGTCCACGCGCAAGGGCAACGTTATCTACCTGGAAGAACTGCTGGACGAGGCACGGCAGCGGGCCTTGACGTACATGCGCGAGCAGATCGAGAAGCGCTTGGACCTGGACGACGAGGAGACGGTGGCGGAAGCCGTGGGCATCGCCGCCATCTTCTTCGCCGACCTGTCCAAGCAGCGCATCAAGGACTACCGCTTCGACTGGAACCTGGCCATCTCCTTCGACGGCGACACCGGGCCGTACCTCATGAGCGCCCACGCGCGCATTGCCGGCATCCTGCGCAACTGCGGGCTCGAACCGGACCCCGATGCCGGCGTGAGTCCGCTGGTGGAGCCGGAGGCCCACCGGCTGGTGAGCCTGGTGGCCCGCTACCCCGACGTGCTGCGGGAGGCCGGGCGGCTGTACGAGCCTTCGGTGCTGGCCAACTACCTGCTGGAGCTGGCCCGGGGCCTCCACGCCAGCTACACGGTGCTGCGGGTCAAGGGCGAGGAGACCGGCAAGGCGCAGGCCCGGCTGCTGCTCTTCACCGCGGTGAAGCAGGTGCTCCGGAGCGGCCTGACCATCCTCGGCATCCAGCCCCTGGAGCGGATGTAGTTCGTGAAGCTGCTGCTCACCAATGACGACGGCATCGACGCTCCGGGCCTGGAAGCGCTGGAGCGGACCGTGCGCGAGTGGGGCGAGGTCGTCGTGGTGGCGCCGGCGGACGTGCAGTCCGGCGTCGGCCACAAACTCACCACGGACCGACCGATCCCGGTGGAGCGAGTCGATGCGGGACGTTACAGTGTCCAGGCCAGTCCCGCCGACTGTGTCCGGATAGCGCTCACCGAGATCGTGCCGGATGCGTCGTGGGTGCTGGCGGGCATCAACCGGGGAGCGAACCTCGGCGCGGACGTCTACACGTCGGGCACGGTGGCCGCCGCCCGTGAGGCCGCGCTGCTTGGCTGCCGCTCCCTCGCCATCTCACAGTACGTGGCCAAAGGCCGGCCGGTGGACTGGGATGTCACCCATCGCCGGGCGGCGCCCGTGCTCCGGCGGCTGTTGGCCGGCGAGCTGGCCCGGGGCGGGTACTGGAACGTGAACCTGCCGCACCCGCCCGCCGACGGCGCGGTGGACCTGGCGTTCTGCGCGCTGGACACGGGGCCCCTTGGCGTGGCCTACCGGAAGGAAGAAGGCGCATTCGTCTACGAGGCGGTGTATCACCAGCGTCCGCGGCAGCCCGGGCGGGACGTGGACGTGTGTCTGGGCGGGCGCGTTGCAGTGACGAAGCTGGTGCTGGATATCGCCGGGGCGGCCGTGAACCCCCGGGAAGAAGGACCCTTGCCGTGAACTACGTCGATGTGTTTCGGACGGTGGACGTCTCCACTTTGGCCGTGGTCAAGTCCGTCCTGGAGAGCGCCGGAATCACCTACGTGGTCCAGGGCGAATCGGCGCTGACCCTGCTGCCGGTGGGGCCGTTGTGGGGCGCCTTCGGTTCGGGCGGAGCGGCCGCGGTCATCCAGGTGCCGGAAGAAGAGGCTGACACGGCCCTGGAACTGCTGCAGGAAGTCGCCGATCCGGATACGGAATGACGCCGGCGCCCGATATCGTCATTCCGCCCTCCTTCCGTCATTCCCGCGAAAGCTTGCCCTCGACCCCGATCGGGGGCGGGAAACCAGACACCACACTAGGAGCGCCTGCGCTCGGCCACGAGCTGGAACAGCTCCGGATAGAGTGACGGATTGGCGGCGATGACGCCGTTGCGCAGCGTGTCGGGTTGATTGAAAGCGAAAGGGCGCCCGTCCAGGTCCGTGACCTTGGCCCCGGCTTCCTCCGCCAGCAGCACTCCCGCGCACACGTCCCATTCGTTCTTCGGCGCCAGGCTCACGGTGAGGTCGGCGCGTCCGCCGGCAAACTCCGCGAGTTTGTGGGCGATGCTGCCTGTCGGCGTGATTTTGATCGTCCCCTCCAACCCCGCCAAGAGGCCCCTCCGGGTCTCGCTCCTGCTGGCCAGTGCGGTGGCTCCCGCCAGTCCCGGGCGATCCGATACGCGCACGGGCCGGTCGTTCCGGAACGTCCCGGAGCCCTGACGGCAATGGGTCATGCACCCGGTGGCCGGGTTGTACGTCACCGCCACCACCGGCGTCGCGCCGCGCACCAGGGCCACGGACACGGCAAACTCGTCGATCCCCTTGATGAACTCCACGGTCCCGTCCAGGGGGTCCACGATCCACACCCACTCCTTTTGCAGCCGTTTGCCGTCGTCGGATGATTCCTCCGACAGCCAGCCGGATTCGGGGAAGGCGCCGAGCAGGGCTTCCCGCAACACGGTGTTGGCCTCGATGTCGGCGGTGGTGACCGGGTTCCCCCCGCCCTTGTGCTGGATGGTGTATTCCGACGTGTAGTAGGAGAGGAGCTTCTCTCCGGCGTGATGCGCCGCCCCTCGGGCCGTTGCCAGTGCGTTCTCGAGGTTCATTTGTCCCTGATGTTCGTGATTCGCAAGCACCGCCGGCAGGACTCCGGGTTGGATGTCGCCAAGCCGCCCTCAGGCTACCCGGATCACCCGCTTGCCTTGCATGATCTCGGGGTCGTGGTTGGGAAATGACAACTCCGGGCGCGACGCGGTCCGGAGCGCCCGGTCCAGCGCCACCACCGAGTCGGGCAGGTTGAAGTACCAACCCACCGGGAGGCGCTCGCGCAGGTTCCGGTAGGTGTAGGCGATGTCGCCGCACAGCACGGCCCGGCCCGCGGCCGTGTCCACTGCCACCATCTGTGAGCCCGGGGTGTGGCCGCCGGCCTTGAGCAACTCCACGCCCGGCGCGAGCGCATGGTCCCCGTCCACCAGGGTGACGCGGCCCTCGTCCACCAGCCGTTGCAGCGCCGGCCGCACCTTGGGGCGCACCAGCTTGTTGAGGTAGTCGAAACGCATCATCGGCCCGGTCCAGAAATCGTACTCGTCCTTCTGGATGACGAAGTTCGCCTTGGGGAAGAAGTCGAAGCCGGTGAAGTGGTCCACGTGGAAGTGGGTCACGATGACCGTGGCCACGTCTTCCGGCCGGATGCCGATCTCGCCAAGCAACCGCGCCGGCTCGCGGAACTGGTTCCCCTGGGCCCACTCCGCGGTGACGTAGTCGGGGTGGTAGGCCGTGTCCACCACCACCGGGCCGTCCGGGGTCTCGATGCACCAGATGATGTAGGGCACCGGCTCGTCGCGTTCCGCGTCGCTGCGGATGCACGGCATGATGCCGGAGTGGCGCCAATTCTCGGCGATGCCGACGGTCATGGCGTGGATCGCATGGTGCATGGGAAGCCTCCTCGCTGCCGATGGATCGGTTGGCCAACCCTAACAGCCGCAAGCCCCGGCCGTCCACCGTCATTCGGCGACATCCATGACGATTCGCAGGCCGTGTCGCATCGCTCGCCACGGTTGCCAGCGCCTTCCTCGTTTCACTGTATTCCGGGCAGCGTGTATACTCCGCCCATGGGTTGCAGCGAGGCAATGCCGGGGTGTGCGGGAAGAGGCCCCTCGTGAACGGCGTGCCCGCGAACGCACTGAGCGCGATGCTGTCCGACGCTCTGGGCATCGTCCGGGAGACCCGTGGGCTGATCCGGAACGCTCTGGAGACGGGGTTCACGCACCGTTCCAAGGCCGACGGGAGCTTCGTGACCGATGTCGACATCGCGGTGGAGGAGAAGGCGCGCGCGTTGTTGGCCGAGCGCTTTCCCGCGCACCGCATCATCGGCGAGGAACTGCCTGAAGCCGGCGGCGCCCACGCCCTCACCTGGGTCATCGATCCCATCGACGGTACCAAGAGCTTTCGCCACGGGGTGCCGCTCTACGGCACGCTCCTGGCCCTCCTCGACGGCGACGATCCGATCCTCGGCATCATCGACTTGCCCGGATTCGACAGGACCTACAGCGCGGCCAGGGGCCTCGGCGCGCGGTGCAATGGCCGGGCGCTGGCGTTGGCGGATCTGCCTGGCCACGGTGCGCTGGACCAGGAGATCATCGGCGTCGGGGATCGCCAGCAGTTCGTGAACGCCGGGCAGCCCTTGGTGTTCGACGCGCTCATGCGGGCGCATCCCGGCGTGCGGACGTACACCGACTGCTTTGGCCACGCGCTGGCGCTCGATGGCTCGGTGGCGGCCATGGTGGACTTCGATCTGCGCCTTTGGGATACCATGGCCAGCAAGGTCTTGATGGAGGAGGCGGGCGGCCGCTACCTTTGCTTCGAGCGTGCCGGAAAGGAACCGCGGGAGCGCCGTTTCGACCTCGTTATGGGAAAACCCAGCGTGGTGGACTGGATACTCGATCACATTCCAGCGGAAGCGTTCCCGGCCCCCGCCAGTCAGACTTGAGCACAGGTCAAGTGCTCGTATCGGACACAAGACAACGGCCGGTTCGAACATTGGGACACCAAAGGAGGTATCTCTTGAGACAGCAGGGAACGGCACTCAGGTGCCTTGCAGCGGCGATCTTTTTGTTTCTGGGCGCGGTGGCGTTCAGCCCAACCGCAGAGGGAGGAGACAGGCCTGTGGTGACATTTTCCACGTCGATGGGCGACATCATGATCGAGCTTTTGTCCGAAGAGGCGCCGGTCACGACGAAGAACTTTCTTGAATACGTCGATGCCGGCTTCTTCGACGGCACCATCTTTCATCGGGTCATTCCCGGTTTCGTGATCCAGGGCGGCGGCTTCACCGCCGACATGAACCAGAAACCAACCCGTGCGCCCATCAAGAACGAGGCCGACAATGGTGTCAAGAATTCCCGCGGCACCCTGTCCATGGCGCGTACCTCGGACATCAACAGCGCCACCTCCCAGTTTTTCATCAACTTGAAAGACAACGCGTTCCTCGACCACGGCACCCGCGATTTCGGCTATGCGGTGTTTGGCCGTGTGGTGGAGGGGATGGATGTGGTGGACAAGATCGCCGGTGTGCAGACCGGCAACCGCGGCCCCCACAGCGACGTGCCGATGGAACCCGTGGTGACCCAGACGGCGCGCCGCAAGGAAGCGGCGAAGTAACGGCGCCCGCGCCGCCTGGTCCGCGAGGCGAGGGTCGCCAACCCGGAGGTTTGCGGGCGGGCCGCTCTCATCACCCGGCGGGCAGCGTCTTCCGCCAGCGGCCGATGACCCCTACGACCTCCTGCCAGATGTCCTCGGGCTCGCGGCCCAGCCGCTTGGGGACGCGGAAGTCGTGGTTGCCGCCTTCGATCAGGTGCTTCGTGGTCGCGGCCGTCACCCGCTCCAGCACCTCGTCCAACAGGTCCAGGCGGCAGAAGGGATCGCTGGTGCCCTCCACGAACAGCATGGGCGCGGCGATCTTCATGAGGTTGTCGGCGCGCAGCTTGTCGTGGCGCTTGGGCGCGTGCAGCGGGTAGCCCAGGAAGACGAGGCCCGCGAGGTTCTGTTCGCCCGCCTCCGCTTCCTTGGCCGCGACGTTGGCGGCGATGCGGCCGCCCATGGACTTGCCGCCGATGAAGAGCCGTTCCGGCGCGGGACGCAGAGTCCCGCGCACATGGTCCAGAACCCGCTCGAACGCGTCCTCCAGCCGGGCCGCGGGGTCCGGGGCTTTTCGCCCCAACTCCTTGTAGGGAAAGTTGAATTTGACCGACAGCCAACCCGCCCGGGCCAATGCCTCGTGGAAGAAGGTCATGAACGGGTGGTGCATGTCCGCGCCCGCGCCGTGGGCGAGCACGATGACGTCGGCCGCGCCGGACCGGCCGCCCGGGGGCTCCGCCGTCACTGTGGACACCTCCATGCCCCGGTCCACGGCGATCTTGTCCGTGTGTTGGCGAAGCGCGTTCACGATGGCCCTTCGTTGAGCCGTTGCGCCGCCTGCACGTCCGCCAGCTTCAGCGTGTCGTAGAGGAAATCGTTGAGCGGCGTGGCCACCCCATGGACCCGGCCCATGTGCGAGACGAAGCCGTTGAGCGCGTCGATTTCAAGCCGCCGTCCGGCCTCCACGTCATGGCACATGCTGCCCTTGCCGGAGGGATCCTGTCGCGTCATGAAGCGATAGTTCGCGGCGTCGGAATCGGGTTCCAGCGGAATGCCCATGGCCAGCGCCAGCCGGTACACCTCCCGCATCACTTCCCGGGCCATGCGCGCGGTGCCGTCATAGCCGAGGATCTCACCCAGGGGCCGCCGGGTCAGCGCGGTCATGCCGCTCACCGCGCAGATCAGGATGAACTTGTTCCACAGTTCGATGCGGATGTCCGTGGAGAGGCGCGCGTCCACCTGCCCACGGCGCATGGCCTCCACGATCCGCTCCCCCTCGGCGGTGGCGCCGCCATCGAGGCGTCCGAACACGATGCGGCGCGGGCCGCCGGTCTGGTGAATTCGCCCCGGCCCGGCGATGGTGCTGAAGACATAGGCCGCCCCCTCCATCACCCGTCCCGCGCCATATTCCCGCGCCAGCCTCTCGCCGTTGTCGACACCGTTCTGCAGCGAGATCACAACGGAATCGGAGTGCATCATGGGCCGCATGAACGGGATCGCGGTGTCGTTGGAAGGGGTCTTGACGCAGTACAGGATCACGTCGCACGGTCCGGCCTCCACCGCATCGTCGGTGAACACCGCGTCCCGGACCCTAAACCCTCCCGGCTCCACCGAATCCACGCGCAGACCGTGCTCTCTCAAGGCGCGGAGGTGACTGCCCCGGGCAATGAAGCACACCGGCCAGCCCGCCCGCGCCAGCAGCCCTCCGAAGTAACCCCCCACGCCGCCTGTCCCCATGATCCCGAACCGCATAAGCTCTCATGCCTCGAACCGTGACCGGCGATCACCCACTCTGGCTTGAATCCGACATACCAGGGGATGAAGAATCGGTACGAGATGAGATCTCGGATCCCCCGAATCGTCATTCCCGCGAAAGCTTGCCCTCGACCCCGATCGGGGGCGGGAATCCAGGGACGGTGCAGGGGCATACCGCGGCGTTTCCCCGCCTCGCCCCTCCTGGATTCCCGCCCCCGATCGGGGTCGAGGGCAAGCTTTTGCGGGAATGACGATTCTATTGACCATTGCACAATATAGTGACGCCTTTCCGTGCTCTTTACCGCCTTCTAAAGGAGAGGCCGGCATGCTCGGGTGTCACGATATTATGCGGCTCTCAATAGGAGCCTGTCGAGTTTATCGAATCGTAGCGAGAGGCAGAGAAATGGAGGCCGGTTTCGGGCGGATTTGAGGAGAATATTGGTAATATTGGACGAAAATCCAACCGGAAATGGACCCATTTCGCTGCCTCGCAGTAGATTCTTGATAAACCCGACAGGCTCCCAGGGCTTGGCTACCATGCTCGTTTCGGTAGCGACACCAGCACTGGATGGGACATTCTACGGCACCAGCACGATCTTGCCGAAGAACTCGCTGCGCTCCATCAACTCGTGGGCGCGGGCGGCCTCCCTGAGTGGCAGGGCCTCGGACAGGATGCCGTGCAGTTTCCGTTCGTACACCAGCTTCATGATCTCCGGCATGTCCTCGCGCGGGCGCATGGTGGTGCCCATGAGGGTCAGTTCCCGGGTCCAGAGCTGCCCCAGGTGCAGTTCCACCCGGTGGCCGGCGGTAACCCCGGAGTTGATGAAGCGGCCGCCGCGCCGCAGGCTGGCGAAGCACTCGCGCCATACCGGCGCGCCCACGTGCTCGAAGATGACGTGCACACCCTCAGCGTCCGTCAGTTCCCGGACTTTTTTGCTGAATTCGGGGAACTCGTTGTAGTTGATGCCCGCGTCGGCGCCCAGTTCCGCGGCCTTGTCGAGCTTCCACTGGGCCCCGGCCGTGGTGAGGACACGCGCTCCCAGGAGCTTGCCGAGCTGGATGGCGGCGCTGCCGATGCCGCTGCCCGCGGCCATCACCAGCAGGTCTTCCCCCGCCTTGAGTTCCGCCCGGCGCACCAGCATGCGCCAAGCGGTGCCGAAGGGCACGGCGATGCACGCCGCCTCCTCGAAGGACAACCACTCCGGGAAGACGTAGGCGTCGGCGGCTTCCATCCGCGCCAGCTCCGCGTAGCCGCCGCCCCGGCAACGTCCCAGCACCCGGTCGCCGGCCTTGAACCCGGTGGTCTCGGCTCCGGCGTCCACCACTTCGCCCGCTATCTCCAGGCCGGGAACGTGGGGCAGCGGCGGCTTGACGCCGTGGCTTCCCTCCCGGGCAAACAGATCCCGTCGGTTGAGCGCCGCGGCCTTGACCCGGACCAGCAGGTCCGTGGCGCCGATCTCCGGCTCGGCAACCTCGCCGTAGGTCAGCACTTCCGGGCCGCCGGTTTCGGGGATGTAGACCGCTTTCATCTTCCTGGTCGCCTCGCTCGCTGTACGATGGTTCCGGTCGAACTTCTTCCGGCATCCGTCGCGAACGGACGCCGCTCAGCCGCGCGCCTTCTGCAACTCGTCGAGAAGCTCCGAGTACGCTTCCTCGCCGCCGTTCTCCCAGCGTTCCAAAAGCGCCGAGCCGACGATGGCGATTTCGCAGCTTCCGTGGAGCTGGCGCACGTCGTCGCCGCCCGCGATGCCGAAGCCCAGCGCCAAGGGAAGGTCCGTGGCCGCGCGGTAGCGGGCCACCAGCGCGTCAATGCCGGCTTGCAGGTCGGTGCGCTTGCCGGTGACGCCGCGCCGGGCGACGCCGTAGACGAAGCCGCGGCCGTGGCGCCCGATCTCGGCCAGGCGCGCGTCCGTGTTGGTCGGGGTGAACAGCGCCACGGGCGTCAACCCGTTTGCCTCGCTGAGTGGCGCGAGATCACGGTATTCTTCGATGGGAAGGTCGGGGACGATGAAACCCGCGCCGCCGGCCGCGCTCAGCCGCTCGCAGAACGTCCGATGGGTGAGTTGGAACACGGTGTTGTAATACCCCATCATCAGGTGCGGAAACCCGAACCGCTCGGTGGCCCTTGCCATGAAATCGAAGTACTGGTCGACGGAAAGCCCCTGCTTGAGTGCCTCCTGGTTCGCCCGGGCGAACACCGGCCCGTCGGCGATGGGCTCGCTGAAGGGCATCTGCAACTCCACCAAATCCACGTCGGCGCGCGCCATCGCTTCCAGCATGCGCCAGTTCACGTCCAGGGACGGATAACCCACGATCACGTGCGTCATGAGCAGGATTTTCCGTGCCCCGAGCCGGTCCTGAATGTGGTTCCGCAGGTTCACCGGCCGGCCTTCCGCTCAAGGAAACGCCGCCAGCCGGGATCGTCCAGCGCCTCGGCGATGGTGAAGATGTCCTTGTCGCCCCGGCCCGACAGGGTCGCCAGCACGGCCTGGTCCCGGCCCATGCGCGGCGCCTCGCGGATGACGCCGGCCACCGCGTGGGCGCTCTCCAGGGCAGCGATGATGCCTTCCCGTTGCAGCAGCATCTGGAACCCTTCCAGCACCTCGTTGTCGGTGGCGGCCTCGAAACGCACCCGCCCGTTCTCCCGCAGACACGCCAGAATCGGGCTCACGCCGATGTAGTCCAGGCCCGCGGCCACCGAGTGGGTGTGGCGCATTTGCCCTTCCTCGTCCTGGAGAAACCAGGTCTTGTACCCCTGGGCCACGCCGGGGGTGCCGCCGTTGCCCGCCAGTCGGGCCGCGTGGCGGCCGGTGTCCAGCCCTTCGCCGCCGGCCTCGATTCCCACCAGCTCCACGTCCGCATCGTCGAGGAAACCCAGGAACGTGCCGGTGGCGTTGGAGCCGCCGCCCACGCAGCAGTACACCCGGTCCGGCAGGCGCCCGTTGAGGGCCGTCATCTGCTCGCGGCATTCCTGTCCGATGATCTGTTGGAAATACGCCACGATCTGCGGAAACGGGTGCGGCCCGCAGGCGGTTCCGAGCACGTAGTGGGTGTCGTCCATGGAGAACGCCCAGTCCCGCAGGCACTGGTTGATGGCGTCCTTGAGCGTGGCCGAGCCGTCTTCGACCGCAATCACCGTCGCCCCGAGCCGCTCCATCCAGAACACGTTGGGGCGCTGCCGCTCCACGTCCACCGCGCCCATGTAGATGGTGCACTCAAGGCCCAGCCGGGCGGCCATGGTGGCGGTGGCGACGCCGTGCTGGCCGGCCCCGGTCTCGGCGATAACGCGCTTCTTGCCCATGCGCGTCACCAGCAGTCCCTGTCCCATGACGTTGTTGATCTTGTGGGAGCCCGTCTGGTTCAGGTCTTCCCGCTTGAGATAGATCTGCGCCCCGCCCAGCGTGTCGCTCAGGTTCTGCAGATGCGTGACGGGTGTCGGCCGGCATGAGTAGGATTGCATCACCCCCCGGAACTCGTCCCAGAAAGCCGGGTCCCGGCGCGCGTCGTCAAAGGCCGCGATCAATTCATCCAGCGTCGTGCGCAGAATCTCCGGCGTAAACGCGCCGCCATAGGCGCCGAAGTAGCCGGTGCGCTCCTCCACCTTCTTCAGCAGATTTTCAAGCATGGTTCGAGGACGGACGGTCAGGCAGGGCGACATGATGCAAGCCCTGTCTACGAAGATTTAAGGACACCTCACCGGTAAGTCAAACTGCGCGCGTATGCGTGGGAAGCGGGGCGAGGTGCTATCATGGAAGGAATAACGTGGAACATCGACATCGGATGGGCGGCCACTGGCGCCGCCGCAACGGAGGACCGGGAATGAAGATTCTGGTGACGGGAGCTACGGGACTGGTGGGCCGCGCCTTGACGGCGCTGCTCGTCAGCGGCGGCCATGAGGTGGTGCGACTGGGGCGTTCCCAAAGCGCGGCTGGCGATCTTTCCTGGGATCCGGAACGCGGTGTCCTCGACGCCGGGCCGCTGGAAGGGTTTGACGGGATCATTCACCTGGCCGGCGAGAACATTGCCACCGGGCGCTGGACCGCGGAGAAGAAGCGCCGCATCCGGGACAGCCGTGTGCGCGGCACACGGCTGCTGGCGGAGACCCTGGCCGGACTGGAACGGCCGCCGGGGGTGTGGGTGTCGGCCTCGGCGGTGGGGTTCTACGGCGACCGCGGCGACGAGGTGCTCACCGAGGCCAGCCCGTCCGGCCAAGGCTTCCTTCCGGGCGTGTGCCGTGAGTGGGAGGCGGCCACCGAGCCGGCGCAAGAGAAGGGCGTCCGCGTGGTCCACGCGCGGCTGGGCGTGGTCCTGAGCACGGAAGGCGGCGCTCTCGCCAAGATGCTCACGCCCTTCAGGCTCGGGGCGGGGGGCATCATCGGCAACGGCCGGCAATTCATGAGCTGGATCACCCTGGACGACACCGTTGCGGCCCTCGCCCATCTGCTTGCCACGGATTCGGCGGCCGGACCGGTGAACGTCGTGGCGCCCGTGGCGGCCACCAACCATGAGTTCACCAAGACTCTCGGCCGCGTGCTGCGGCGTCCCACCCTGTTCCCCATGCCCGGGTTCGCCGCCCGGTTGGCATTCGGCGAAATGGCGGAGGCGCTGTTGTTGGCCAGCACCCGGGTCCGGCCCGCCACGCTGCTGGACTCCGGCTACGCGTTCCGTCACGCTTCGCTCGAAGAGGGTCTGCGCCACGTGATCGGCGCGTGACCATGGACGCGGCCGCCCTCAGCTTCGACAGCGTTTCGAAGGTCTACGACGGCACAGGCTCCGCGGAACGCTACGCGTTGCGCGACGTCACGTTCGATATCGCCTCGGGCAAGACCGTGGCCGTCGTCGGGCGCAGCGGCAGCGGCAAGTCCACGCTGCTGCACTTGGCGGCCGGCATCGATGTGCCCACGCGCGGTTCGGTGGCCCTGCACGGCGCGCCGCTGGAAGGTCTCAACGAGACCGAGCGCACGCGGCTGCGCCGGCGCGACATCGGTTTTGTGTTCCAGCTTTTCCATCTTCTGCCCCACCTCACGGTGCGGGACAACGTGGCCCTGCCGGACCTCATCGCCGGCGTGCGGGAGCGCGCCTACCGCCAGCGCGTGGCGGCGTTGCTGGAGCGGGTGGGCCTGCCGGACCGTGCCGGCGACCCGGTGGCGGTCTTGAGCGGCGGCGAGATGCAGCGCGTGGCCATCTGCCGGGCACTGCTGCGGCGCCCGCGCCTGTTGCTGGCCGACGAACCCACCGGCAGCCTCGACGACGCCAGCGGTCAGGTGGTCATGGACCTCATGCTCCAGATGGTGGCGGAGGAGGGCGCGACACTCATCTTCGCCACCCACAGCCGGGAGTTGGCGGCCATGGCCGACGGCGTCTTGCGGCTTCACAGCGGTAGCCTGGAGGCGGATACCGGCGCGGCGCGTGGAGTCGTGTCCGGAGCGTTTCTGCGTTGAAGTGCTGGTTCGTCTTGTCGCCGGCTGCGTGGGTTTCCCTCGCGTGGTGAGCGCCACAGGGACGACCACCGGTCGCCCCTGCAAGTTCGCGAGAATCGGCGATGTCGGTTTGCCGGCCGACATGCCGCGGCGACATACGGCGGCGGCTGCGTGATCTCGTTGTTTGATACGGAACCATTGGCTCGACCATGCTGCGCTACTTCTGCAAGACGGTCTCCGCCCACTGGCGCACCAACCCGGTGCTATACGGATTGACCGTTCTGGGTGTGGCGCTGGGTGTGGCCTCGGTCATCAGCATTCGCATCCTCAACCAGAGCGCGGTGGCTTCGTTCGCGGCCGGCGTGCACAGCATCGGCGGCGCCGCCGACGTGGTGGTCACGGGCAAGGGCGGCACCTTGCGGGACGCGTTCTACCCGCTGGTGCGGGGCACGCCGGGAGTGGCTGCGGCCTGGCCCGCCTTCGAGACCACGGTGGCGGTGGTGGGGCGGCCAGGCACGTTTGCGCGGCTCTTGGGCAGCGATCTCCTGGCGCCTTCTCCGGACTTTCGGGGCGCGTTGTCGGGGCTTCCGCCGGAGACGGAGGCGGGTGTGGCAGTGCGCCGCCGCGGCTGGGCGGCGGCCACGCCGGAGCTGGCCGCGGCCATGGGTTGGGCCGTCGGCGACCGCGTCGAGGTCCGTGACGGCGAGCGCGTGCGCGCGCTCCAGGTGGGCGCGCTGGTGGACTTCGAGCGCTGGGGCGCGGGCGGAAGCCGCCGCGCCCTGGTGATGGACATTGCCGAGGCCCAGTCTCTGTTCGGGGGCGCGGGCATCCTGCACCGCATCGGCGTCGAGGCGGTGGAGGGCGCCGACCTGCCGGCCCTGGCGGCGCGCATCGAGGATCGGCTGGGCGGCCGGGTGGACGCGGCCACGGCGTCGGAGCGCACCGGACAGGCGCGGCAACTCCTCGGCGCCTTCCGCCTGAACCTCACCGCCTTGAGCATGGTGAGCCTGTTGGTGGGCACGTTCCTCGTGTTCAGCAGCATGCGCGCGTGCCTGGTGTGGCAGCGCCGGGAGTTCGGCGTGCTGCGTTCCCTGGGTTCCACCCCGGCCCAGGTTCTGGCGCTCATCCTGGGCGAAGCCGCGCTGCTCGGGATCCTGGGCGTGGCCATCGGCATTGTGGCGGGATACTGGACCGCCATCTGGAATCTGGACGCGGTCAGCTCCACGCTGACCAACGTCTACATGCTCCGGGAAATTCAGTCGCTGGAGGTGTCCGGCGGCACCTTGGCGCTGGCGGTGTTCGCGGGCTTGGGCGGCGCCCTGAGCGGCACGCTTCTGCCCGCCCTGGACGTGTGGCGCCGGGACACGCGCGCGCTGCTGGACACCTATCCGGCGCAGTCCGCGGGCGTCGCCCGCGCCCGCGCGCTCTTCCGCCTGGGCCTTGCGCTGGTGGCCGTTGCGCTGGCGTGGTACTGGCTCGCGGGTTGGCGTTGGCGCCCTTCGGGTTTCGTCTTGGCCACCGTCATGATGCTATGTCTGCCGCTGCTCGCTCCTTGGCTGGTGCAGCGCCTCACCGGGTGCGTCCGCGTGCCGGACTTCGGCTTCCGCTACGGCGTCCGCAGTCTCGGCGCCACCCTCGCGAACACCGCATTCTCGGTTTCGTCCCTGTCCATGGCCGTGTGCCTGCTGGTGGGCATCACGCTTCTGGTGGGCAGCTTCCGCGAGACCCTGGTGCGCTGGGTGGAGCGCTCGCTGCGCGCCGATGTCTACGTCACCGCCACGGTGGGGGCGCGGGCCGGGCCGCAGGCCACGCTGAATCCGGACCTCGTGGCGCGGCTGGCGCGCGTGCCCGAGGTGCGCGGCGTCGATCCGCTGCGACGCCTGTCCCTTCCCGTGGGCGGCCGGCGCGTGGCGGTGGTGGCCGTGGATTTGAACCGGCCGGCCGAACAGCGCCGCCTGGGGCTCCTCTCCGGCGCCGATGCGGTGGCCCGGGCGCTCCGGGAACGGGGCGTCCTCGTCGGCGAGCCGCTGGCCCAAAGCGCGTCCCTGACGGTGGGGGACGCGGTAATGATCGAAGGCCCGTTGGGAACCGTGCGCCTCCCGGTTTCCGGCGTCTACCGTGACTACACCGAAGGCGGATCGGTCACCATGGACCTGGGCCTCATGGCCGAAACCCTGGGCGCGGGCCGCCTCACGAGCGTCGCGCTGCACCTGAAGCCTGGAGCCGACCCGGAAGCCGTGGCCGCGGCCATCGAGAACCGCTACCCCCGTGGCTTCCTGCGCGTGCGCAGCAACCAGCGCCTCAAGGACGACGTGCTCCATGTCTTCGACCAGACCTTCGCGGTGACGCGCATCCTCCAGGTCATGAGCCTCATCATCGCCGCCTGCGCCATTACCCTCACGCTGCTGGTGGTGGCCCAGGAGAAGGCCAGCGAGATCGCCCTCTACCGCACCCTGGGCGCCTTCCGCCGGCAGGTGTTCCTGCTGTTCGTGAGCAAGGGCGCCGCCATGGCCTTCCTGGGCCTGGCCATGGGATACGCCGCCGGCGCCGGCCTGGGCGTGGTGCTGATCTTCGTCATTCAGAAGAGCTACTTCGGCTGGAGCATCGAGTGGACCTGGCCGTGGCTGGCCCTCGCCGGCGAGGCCCTGGCCATTATCTGCGCCGCGGTGCTGGCAAGCCTCTACCCCGCGTTCAAGGCCAGTCGCACGCCCGCCAGCGAGTTGTGCCATGCGGACGCGTGAGGGAAACCGCACCGGGGCAAGGCGTATGTTTTCCTGATCGTCCTGAGCGTAGCGAGTCCTGAGCATGTCGAAGGGCGCAAGCGCGCCCTTGAATGCGGTCTTCGCCCGATGGATGGAGTTCCACAACACCCGAAGGCCTCACTCCGCCCTCGATGGCTCTACCCCAGCCGAGGCCTACGACCATGGAATTCTGATGGAGATGCGGCCTGAGCCCCTCCGCTCGCCGGTCCCTCCGCCGGCTCAACCGGAACGGGAAGACGTGCTAAACAGCACCCTGGCGGCATGATTGATTACCCGGAATACACCTTGTTTTCGCCGCCCACCTGTCCAACGAAGTGGGACCACCTCAAATGACCAATGGGGACCGGAACTCCCAACTACCCGGCGGACGTCTTCACCGGAAGACTCCTGGAAGGGTAGCGAAACGGCTGGTCCTGGGCGCCGCCGTTCTCATCCTGGCCTCGGCCGGTGTGATTTGGTCGGCGAGCCTTGCCGCCCACGCATGGACCGTGGCCCAGCCCGATTACCAGTGGTCTTTTCCGAGGGACCACTGGGCGCGTGAAGGTTACAAGACCGAGTGGTGGTACTTCACCGGGCACTTGCGCACGGTGACGGAACCCGTGCGCCGCTTCGGGTTTCAATTCACGTTTTTCCGGATCGGCGTGTCCCGGGACGCACCGCCGTCCGATTCCGCGTGGGCTGCCCGCAACCTCGTCATGGGGCACGCGGCGCTGACGGATCTGCAAAGTGGCCGGCATCGCTTCAGCGAGTTGGTGGTGCGCGCGGCGCCGCTGCTGGGCGGGTTTGGCCGCCAACCCGACCCGCGTCTGGCGTGGAGCGTTGGCCCGCCCGGAACGCCCGACGGTTGGCAACTCCACTGGAACGGCAAGGGCTTCGACTTCGCCATGGCCGACGCCGGCGAGGAGTTCGGCTTCACCCTCTCCGCGCGCCCGCTCAAGCCCTTGGTGTTCCAGGGGCCCGGCGGCCTGAGCCGAAAAGGGGCGGGGGCGACGGAAGCCAGTCACTACTACAGCTTCACCCGCATGGCGGTCACCGGCGCCGTCCGGCTTGATGGAAAGGAGTGGGACGTCCGTGGCGCGAGTTGGATGGACAAGGAATTCGGCTCCAACCAGCTCGGGGAGGACACCGTCGGCTGGGACTGGTTCAGCCTTCAATTCGATGACAATCGCGAGGTCATGCTCTACCTCCTCCGCAACCGTGACGGCGCCACCCACCATGCCAGCGCCACGCTGATCGAACCCGACGGCGCCGTCCGCTACCTGCGCCCCGCCGAATGGAGCCTGAACGCCACCGGCCGTTGGACCAGCCCGGCCACCGGCGCTCCCTATCCCGCCGGCTGGACCTTGGACGTTCCCGGCGCTGGAATCCGCGCGGTCATCACGCCCAGGCTCGCCGACCAGGAGAACCGCAGCGCGCTGATCCCGAACCTGTTCTATTGGGAAGGGTCCGTCCGGCTGGACTCCAGGGACGGCGCCCGCGTCGGGCAAGGCTACGTGGAGTTGACGGGCTATGGGGAGAACAGCCGCCCGCCGATGTAGGCGCGGCGCGGCGGCGCGGGGACTTTCGGGGGATGCCTGTGACTGTTCTGTTCCTGTGATTCTCCGGTCATTCTTCGTCGTGAGCCAGTCTGTTCGTCGAGCGTCAGTCTATCGGCCAGTTTCCTAAAGATGGCCACGGGGTTGGCGAGGACCCCAAACCGCTGGTCGAGGAACTGGCTGGATGTTGTCTCGTGTGTTGAACAGGGTGAGTGATCCACAAGGTTACGGCTGCTGCGCGGGTAGCGGCACCCAGTGCGAGAAGGTAGCGGCCTGTCCCCGCTTGATCCTGTTTTCATCCAGCACGTTCCACACGGTGGCGCGCTTCACCTGAAAACGCCGGCCGGTTTTCGAGATGCGCACGCCCTCGTAATCGGCAACGAAGCCTTGCTCCGCCACGCGCCGCAGCAGCCGCGCGCGTTCATCGCGGTTCACCGGTTCGGCGGTCAGGCGCGACGGCGTGGCGGTCAGCTCGGCCCAGGTCATCTCCCACAAGTCCAGAGCCTGCCGGTTGCCGTAGTTGAGCACCGGATCCTCCGCGTCCGCGTGGGACACCACCACAAACGGCGCATGAAAGAGTCGCACGCTCTGCTCGTCCAAAGAGCCGGCGCGCTCGATGAGATCCCGCTTCAACCAAAGCGCGTAGCTGTCCAAAAGCCAGCCTGTCCAGGCGAGGTCCATGGGAGGCGTTGCGTCCGACCCGTCCGTTGACGACATCTTCGATACCATCGGTAGTCCTGCGCTTGATCGGTAGCCTGGCGTCGTTTCCGGCAAATGACTGCCATCATGGCTGTTTTGCCGTCGGCTGGGTGACGTCACCCTGGGTCTCTTCGTCGCGTGGCACCCGCGACGTGGGCGCCCG
>CBDCAF010000005.1:0-3055 GCA_965213675.1 uncultured Binatia bacterium (SeqCode) | reverse complement strand
GATCTGGTGGAAGCGGGCCTCCACGTCGCTCCGGTCGATGGCGTCGAGGGAGCGGGAGAGCCAGTCTCCGAAGCACACCCTGAGGTTCATGCGGCACATCTCCACGGTGCGAGGCTTCCGCCTGGGGTTGGCTTTGAGGTAGTCCTCGAAGGCCTGGACCAGGGTAGGCATGTCCGGGGAGAGCATTGCCGTAGCCGCTTCCAAGGCGCAGTCGTTCAAGGCAGGGAAAGGGCTTCGGGATGGGTTGCGCCAACGATCGGAGTGCAGCCCAAACGAGAACAGATAGATAGCCAGCTAGCTGCGACAGTGCGCAACTCTTCCCGACGAGTCCCCACGATCGACGCTCTTGAAACAGCGTCATGTCCTGTAGACGTCCGCCTGGACGTCAACGCTACTGTCTTGACCGCCGCCATCCGGCGGCTCGCGCGTCGCGCTCGGTGCAGAACCACCGCTCACCTCGGGAACTGTCGATTCTGGTCTGTCCGTGGTAACGGCCGCCCGGGACGTGATAGATACGCTTGCCGTTCTTGCTGATGTTGCCCTTGATCTTGCACCGCCTGCTCGATGTTTGCGCAGCCCTTTTGGTGCCTGCCAAGCGCTTGCCCTTGCGCCAATCCCACGGCGCCAGGACTTCGCCCCGCCATATCCCGCGCTTGGCCGCACGCGCGCGCGACTCCTCTGGCAGGTAGGCACGCGAGTACCGCCGGTAGGCAAAGGCCCAACCCTCAGCAACCATCCAGGCGTTGAGATCTCCTCCGGCAATGCTGCATGTAGCGACGCTCGCCCGTAGACATCGCGGTGGCGTATTTCGCACACGACTTGCCTATCGTGGAGTTGGTTGGCGAGCACCCGTGTGGCCTCACGACCACAGAGCCAGTGACGACCATGGAACCAACAAGGCTGTTCGTACTCGGGAGCATCGATGCCGTGCAAGCGAACGCGCACGCCGTCCACTTCAAGGGTGTCGCCATCGATAGCCCGTGCAAACCCTGAATGCCTTTGAGGGCCACTGCCACGGAACACTCGAACGGACGGCCGTCTTTTGGCGGCAGCCCCTTCGCGTCGGGCTTCGCGCTCGACCTTATGCCGATTGCGAAGCCAGTCCACAGTGTCTTCCGTCACCCGCCGAACCGAGTTGGGCAAGAACCGACGCACTTCATCATGCATCGCGTGCCACACCGGTGGAAGGAACAACCACGCGATCACCAGCAACAACGCTACGAACCCGGCACGCATCGCGAACAGCACCGTCCGCCATATCCGGCGCTTCAGACGCGACCAATAGTAGAAGCGGCTGTACAAGATCTCGCGATTCAAACGGACTGACCCGGCAGAACACCCAGTCTACCAATCAACTCAATCTGCTGGATCGTCACCGCCGCGTACACATCCGACCCGCCCGCCCTGGCTCCACCGACGGCGGCGCCAAGCCCACGTTGCCTCCGGCGGGAGCGTAGACGATTCCCGGGGACACGGTCGGCAGACATCTCCAGTTACTTCGGGGGCACCACCTTGATGTGGATGGTGGCCGCCATCTTCTTGCCGAAGGACCTGTGGAGCCCGTCGGCGAACTGTATGGTCAGAGTGTAGTCTCCAGTTCGAGATCGATCGCGGCTTCCGTCTGCCCCTTCCCGTAGTGCAGGTGGGTCTTGTCCGTGGGAATCACTTTTCCGCCGCGCACGGGCCCCTGACTGATGAGGATGTGGTGGTGGCCGGCGCCCGCGACCACGCCGCCGGAAGGGTTGATCTTCATGCCTTCCACGCCCATCACCACCTTCACCGGGCTCACGACTTCCACCCCGTCCCTGGGCTCGATGAAATAGACGCGCTGCTCTTCCGCCGCCGCATGGCCTGCCAACGCCAGAAACGCCACGAATGCTGTTACGGTAAGCCGTCTGACTCTGCTGTTCATCCTGGTTCTCCTTGCCGGTGAAGTGACGCAGACCGCACCAACCACCGGCCACGTTGACAACCCGCCCAACCCGAGGCCATCTCTCGATGCCGGTGTCAACATCCTGCGGACGGGGATCGTCCGGGACTGCTTCGACCACTGCATGACGCTGCCTGTGCAAACCGCCTGTCGGAGGATGCCCGATATAGCGCAGTGAGTGTTTCCCATGCCCAACGCACGGCGGGCGTGTCATCGCGTTTCCCCTTGTCTCTCGTTCATCGCTGCGGCGCGTACCAACCTGCCAGCCCTTTCTGGCGAAGTGGATTTGCTGACGGCCCACAACCTTTCTTTCGGTGAACGGACGGGAACGGCTCCTTCCGGCAACGCCACCTGGGAAGGCGTGATGCTGGGGCACACCCGGCACGGCTCGGTCCAGCCGCTTCAGGACGACGCCATCCTCAACTTCAAGCTTGATGCCATGGCGATTGACGTGTTCTTCAGCAAGATCAAGAACCTGACGACCAGAGACGACTTCCCCGACTTGCGGTTTGACGACGTCGCGGTCAGCAAGGGGGCATTTACGAACCGCACGGACACCGCGCACATCGCCGGCCGCTTTTACGGACCCGCTCACGAAGAGGTCGGAGGCGTGTTCACCTACCCCACGGCCTTGGGAGCATTCGGCGGCCGGGCGAAATAGCGTGCACTCGCACTCGCCGTAGGGATTTTTGCCGAGGCGCCAATCGCCAATCGCCAATCATGCGCGCTGGCGCACTTGTTTCGGAGATGAGTTTGCGCCTATTTGGTACCTGATCGTCGAGTTGTTCCCGCGTCGCGCTCCTGTGTACATCATAACGTATTGAATTACAGTCATAAAATAGGGGTGAGCCTCTGACCGGAACTGCCACGACGTTACCCCGACATGGTGCTGGTGCACGGCGGTGGCCCCGGCGTCGAGAGGATCGCCGCGCAGTGGCCCGAGCGCTACGGCGTCCACCAAGTGGTGTGCAAGCCGGACTGGAACCGCCACGGACGCGCGGCACCCTTCCGCCGCAACGACGGGCTGCTGAACCTGCTGCCCAAAGGCGTCATCGTGTTGCCCGGCAACGGCATCACCGACAACCTCATCGACAAGGCCGCCGCGGTCGAGGACCGCGAGAAAGG
>CBDCAF010000004.1:0-2884 GCA_965213675.1 uncultured Binatia bacterium (SeqCode) | reverse complement strand
AGCTTTGGGGCTACCGCCGCCACAACACCAATCCCTGCAAGAACACCCGGCGCTACAGGCTGAAACCGTTGGAACGGTTCCTGACCGCCGAGGAAATGGCCCGGCTCAACGCGGTGCTGACCCGCGACGAATTTTGGTGTCCGCACGTCGGCGCGATGATTCGCATGTTGATGCTGACCGGTTGCCGCTTCGGCGAGATCGTCCCGCTGGAATGGGACTGGATCAAGGGCAAGCGCATCCACCTCCCTGACTCGAAATCCGGGCCGCGCACGGTCTGACTGTCGAGCGCTGCGCAGGCTGTGATCGACGCGATCCCGCGCTACGGCGCCGATTGTCCATTGTTGTTTCCGGCGCGTCGGCCGACGCGCCATGTCGTTGCGCGATTGCTGGCGCGCGCTCTGCGACCATGCGAGGCTCGGGAGGCTTCGCCTGCATGACCTTCCGCACACCGCCGCCAGTCAGGCGGTCATGGCGGGCGAAAACCTGCCGCTCGACGGCAAGATGCTCGGTCACAAGTGACACCGGACGACGGCGGGCTCCGCCCACCTTGCCGATGAGCACCTTGTCGGAGCGGCGGAGCGGGTCGGGAGCCTTGTTGCGGTGGCGATGAACCTTGAATGCGCCGCGCCGTCTCGCCGCGCCCGTGTTCGACTCGCGGAACTCGATTGGCTTTGGTGGACAGGCGAACGAGCCCGAGCCGAGGCGCGGACAGCGCGGGCCTCGATCATGCGTGCAGCGCCCTCTCGCGCCGACCCGCAGCCGTCCGGTCGCGCCGCGCCCGCGCAAGCTCGTAGCTCGCCTGCATCCGCATCCAGTGCTCGGCGGTACCACAGCCGATTTCCTCCAGCGCCATGTTCGCCGACACGCCCGCCTTGCCGTTCAGCAGGCACGACAGCGTGCCGCGCTCGCAGCCGAGACGCGCCGCCGTCTCGGTCACGTTCAAGCCCACATCGTCCATGCTCTCGCGGATCAGTTCGCCCAGGTGCGGCGGGTTCAGCATCGGGCCGACGCGCTCGTTGGCAATATCGTTCATGGTCAGCACTCCCCTTCAGTCAGTGATAGTCGATCAGGTCCACGTCCACGGCCTCGCCGTCCTCGAAGCGGAACACCACGCGCCAGTTGCCGGAGATGCGAACGCTCCATTGGCCCGCACGGTCGCCCTTCAGGGGATGCAGCCGGAAGCCCGGCGCGTCGGCGCTTCGCGGATGCGCCGCTTCTTGCAGCCGGAACAGGATGCGCCTGACCGGCCCGCGCGCGGTGTGCGCGGAGGCGAAGCTCGGAAGGCTTCGCCTTCACGACCTTCGGCACACCATCGCCAGCCAAGCCGTGATGTCCGGCGAGAATTTTCTCCTGGTCGGCAGGTTGCTCGGGCACCGGCGGCACCGCACCACCGCGGGCTACGCCCAACTCGCCGACCGCCATCTGGCCGAGGCGGCAGAGAAGGTGGGGAGACTCATGGCCGGCTCCATCGGCCTCGACCAGACGTCGCCTTCTACGCACCTCGGGGCAATGTGCCCGATTCCTTCCCTCAAACCCGCCGCCGTGCCCCGACCCCGTGTTCCTGATGCCAACAGGGTATAGCGTCTGCCTGAATCATTTCGCCGCTGCCTGTCGAAACCAGCAAACCAAGGGTGGAGAAATGGAAAACAGCCCGGATTAGAAGCATCCTTCTGAGCCGCAGATGATTGAGCGGTCATAGTTGCCCATTCCCTCAATTCGGCTCGGTTAGCCGTTCCTGGCAAGCCCTTGCGGGCTTGATGACCTCCTCTACCCCGGGAGACGAGAGCATCGTGGCACGGACAGGCTCCGCAAGGATGCAGGAGGAGTCCGCCGCTCGCTTCCACGAGTGTTCCCTGTCCATTCATCGGCCCTATCCTTTGCGTGCCCCGTGTGCTTCCAGTGTCCGCACCACATCCTGAAAATGTTTGACGTTTCCCTCTGTCTTTTCCATCCCGAATCGGGCTGCTTCCAGAGGAGTTAGTCTATCTCCGGCTCTTGCGTTGACCTTCGCGCCAGCAGCGAGCAAGGCCTCCACCGCTCCCGCTTGGCGCTCGGCTACCGCCGCGTGAAGGGGAGTCGCCCCATCTTTGCCTTTGGCGTTCACGTCCGCACCGGCAGCGAGCAAGGCCTCCACCGTTCCCGCTTCGCCCTTGAATGCCGCCGAGTGAAGGGAAGTCCACCCATCTTTGTCCTCGGCGTTCACGTCCGTGCCTGCTGTGAGCAAGGTCTTTACCGCCCGCACAAGCGGCATCATCAATCGTCGAATCATCGCGTCTCTCCACTGGTTCCAGATGAATCCGGTTCCCGACCGCATCGACGGGCAATGCGTGTTGGAAGAATATGCAATGGCCCGAGGCCGTGGATCAAGGAGTCTCGCTGAAGGCAGATGCATCGAAGCATCCCGTCCAGGCCGGGATTGTGCCGCCGGACACATGCCGCTCGGATTGCATATAGGCACCAGACCGACTGACGTTGGAAATAACGGAGCGCTGGTGCCGCCCCGAGCTTCTGCATCGACGCGCTCTTGTTTACCTGCCGGTAGCCGACCACGGCGGCGGTCCGTTGCTTGAGGCAGAGTAGCCGCGCGGCGGTTCGAGAAATGTCTTCTCAAGTGCGCGGCGGGCGCTGCCGCTCAAGCGCAGCTCTGGCCAAACGCCGGATGAATAACGGCGTTCATCGCCCGACGGTTTGAGTAGGTAGGAAGCGCGATAGCGACGCCCTTCGGCGCGTGGTTCTCGCACCCCACGCACTCTCACGGGCTTCGCGACATGGAGTGTCGATACCGGCGTCTTCGAGTCGATTATTCACCGGGCTCAAGATACCGGATCGGATTGGAGGACTGCTTGAGATACCTGTCAGGTACCCATTTCCCGACGTAGAGGCT
>CBDCAF010000003.1:0-37031 GCA_965213675.1 uncultured Binatia bacterium (SeqCode) | reverse complement strand
GCTCAGGTCAGCGCATGATCGAGCGGAAGAACGATGTCGAACCGCGTGCCCGTACCCTTTTCGCTGGTCACCTCGATGGTGCCGCCGTGGCTCTCCACGATCCGTCGAGCGATGGCGAGCCCGAGCCCGGAGCCTTCGGACTTGGTGGTGAAGTACGGCTCGAAGATGCGTGTCAGGTTCTCCGACGCGATGCCCGTGCCGGTGTCGCTGACCGAGAGTCGCATCCTGCCGTCGCGAATGGATGTCTCGATGGTCAGCTTGCCTCCTTCGGGCATCGCCTGGAGGCCGTTGAGAATGAGGTTCAGGAGCACCTGCTTGAGGTAGTCCGGGTCGGCCTTGACCACCGGCCGCGGGCCGTGATGCTCCACGGCGACCTCCACCCCCAGGGACGCGGCGTCGCCTTCCGTCAGGGTCGTGAGGTCCTTCAGCAACTGATCGACCTTCACCAGATCGGGCTTGATGCTCAACGGCCGGGCCAGCGTCAGGAATTCCTCGACGATGGAATTGAGGCGATGCACCTCCGCGCGCATCAGTTCGATGAAGCGGCTGTATTCGCTCTCGTCCTGGGTCGGCTGGAACTCGGCCTTGAGGCGCTGCAAGCCCATGGAAATGGCGTTGAGCGGATTGCGCACCTCGTGGGCCACCGTGGCCGCCAGATTGCCCATCATGGAAAGGTGCTCGCGCCGGTCCACTTCCGCTTCGAGCGCCTTGATCTCCTGCATGTGAAAGCGCTGGTTGTAGAGGATCGCCGCGAACCCGAGCATGCCGAGGGCGAGGATGCCACATCCCAGGCCCACCATGGACCAGAGGCTCTGCCACCAGGCGTTATCCACCACGTCCATGGACACGCCGATACTGAGAAATCCCATGGGATCGCCATCCAGCCGCACGGGTTTCACCAACTCGTAGCGCCTCTCGCCGTTTTCCGTGTCCACGATGCGATGCGCCGAGCGCTCGGTGACGCGCGCCCGCGCGCTCAGGTCGTCCACCATCCGGCTGCCTGCCAGACCGGAGTCGGTGTGGGCCAGCACGGTGAAATCGTTGTCCAGGAGCGCCAGGTGGTGGATGCCTTCCTGCCGCCCAAGGTCCTGGATCTGACGCTGGACTCCGATTTCGTGCTGCAGCTTCAGCATGTAGGACGCGTCCGCGTGTATCGCGATGAATCCCGGGAAGCTGCGCGCTTCGAGGGCGACGCCGAACACGCTGTCTTCCCAGAACTTGTGCTGCGGGAGGGCGGGCGCCTGTCCGCGCGGTTGGGACCAGAGCCGCCCCCAGATGTGTACCGTGGATTCCTGGCTGGACCAACGCTCGCGCAATTCCGCCAGAAAGCCCTCGACATGGGGAGGTTTGGTTCCTGTGTGCGACACCCAGGGCCGTCCCTGAAGGTCCAGGAGTTCGACCTTGTGCAGTTGGTTGATGGCGCTGATGCGTTGCACGAGCGGCGCGGGCGCGTTGGCGGTGAGAAGCCGGTCGATGAGGCGCGCGTTGTCCAACAACCGCTGCCGCACCAGTTCCTCGATCAGCGCGTTTCCCTTGATGGACTTCTTGGCGCTGGTTTCCATGGTCCGGGTGAGGGCCAGGGCCTTGACCTCCACCTGCCGCACCAGTTCTTCCTCGAGCCACCGGCTCTCATAGAATACGTAGAGCGAGAAGAGCCCCAGCAGCAGCAGGACCGAGGCCAGGAAGTAGGGGACCATCGAAGCGCGTTTCATGTCAGTGAGCGAGGGTTTTCAGGCGGCTGTGGTCGTTGGCGCACACGCGATGGCATTATACAAGCGGCCGGAGACTTGGCAAACGGCCCTGGCAAACCGCCGGTGGCGAAGGTCCCACCCACGCCGGGTGGGACACGGGACCAAGGCCGACGGGACGCAACCTGTCCCATCGGCCTTCCACGGTCGCATTCCCGGCACGGTGTGCCGGCTGCCGGATCGTTCCGGCGCCGGTCCGGATCAACCCTTCGCGACAAAGAAACGCTTTGCCTCGCCGCGTTGCACGAGAAACAGGGCGTTGCCTCCCTGGTCAAGCTTCTCCAGCGCCTTCTTGTAGGACGCCATGTCGGTGACGCCCGTCTTGTTGAGCTCCAGGATCACGTCCCCCCGGCGCAGTCCGGCCTCGTCCGCGGGGCTGCCCGGCTTGACCCCGGTCACGAGCATGCCCTCGACGCGTTCGAGGGACAACTGCTTGGCCACGCTTTCCGTCACTTCACGGACGGTCAGTCCCAGGTCCGAGCCTTGCTCCACCGCGGCCACGGTCTTTTCGTCCAGCAGCTCGCCGATCTCCACGCGCAGGGTCTTCTCGTCGCCGTCGCGCCACACGTTCACGTCCACCGCCTTGCCCACCGGGGTCCGGGCGACGATCATCGGGAGATCGCCCGACTCCTTGACCGCATTGCGGTCGAAGTCCAGGATGACGTCACCCGCCTGGAATCCGGCCTTTTGTGCGGGGGTATCCGCCAGGACTTCGGCCACGAGCGCGCCGCGGGCTTCGCCGAGACCCAACGATTCCGCCAGTAGCGGCGTCACTTTCTGCAGCGAGACGCCCAGCCAGCCGCGGGTGACCCGGCCGTCATCCCGGAGTTGCGGCAGCACTTCCTTGACCAGGTTGATGGGGATGGCGAAGCCGATGCCCACGTTGCCGCCGCCGCGGCTGTAGATGGCGGTGTTGATGCCGACCACCTCGCCGCGACGGTTGATCAGGGGGCCGCCGGAGTTGCCCGGGTTGATGGAGGCGTCGGTCTGGATGAAGTTGTCGTAGGGGCCGGCGCCGATGCGGCGTCCCTTGGCGCTGACGATCCCCGACGTCACCGTGCGGTCGAGTCCGAACGGATTGCCGATGGCGAGCACGGACTCACCGATCTCCAGACTGTCGGAATTTCCCAGCGGCACCGTGGGCAGGGAGTAACCGGGGTTGATGCGGATCAACGCGATGTCGGTCTTCTCGTCCGTGCCGACGACCTGGCCCTCGAACTCGTTGTCGTCGGAGAGGGCGACGGTGATGACCATGTTTTCCTGGCCGGCTACCACGTGGTGGTTGGTGAGGATCAAGCCATTGGCGTCAATGATCACGCCGGAACCGAAGGAACGGCTCCTCCTCGGCCGGGAAGGCGCCTCCGGCATGCCGAAGGGGCTGGGCATGTTGAACGGCGGCGACTCGAAGAACTTGCGCCACGCCTCGGGCCATTGATTGCCGAAGCGTTGGGACAGGCTGGCGGCGCGGGTCTCGCCCTTGGCGGTGATGTTGACGACCGCGGGGCTGACTTCCTTGACCAGTTGGACGATGGTGTTCACCGGCCGTGGTTCGGGGGCCGCCGTCTGTGTCGATGCGTTGAGCGGCGGACGGCCGAGCCCACCGGCCAGGGCGATCACGGTGAGCATCACGGCGCACGCGCCCAACGCCTTGATGAACGTGGAACGAGACGGTTTGCTGAGCATTGAGCTTACCTCCCTCTGGAAATGCTGCCTCAGATGGTGCCTGTTGTTAAAGCATCTTCCGTGCCAACGGTCATGACACGGCAAGGCAGCGTGTTTCCAGGCGGTTGGCGGGTTTCAGAGCTGTCGCGCCGGGCAGGATGTCGACCATTCCGTCGAAGGCACGGAAGGTTGCGTCGAGGGACGTTTGCCGGCGCGGGCCGTCATTCGACCTCGTAGATGGACTCGATCTCCACCGGAATCCCGTTGGGGAGCGTCGCCATGCCCACCGCGGAGCGGGCGTGCTTGCCGATGTCCGCGCCGAATACCTCCACCATCAGGTCGGAAAAGCCGTTGATCACCTGCGGGGTCTTGTGAAACCCGGGATCGGCGTTGACCATGCCCAGCACCTTGACGATGCGGCGCACGCGGTCGAGACTGCCGAGTTCCGTTCGGAGCGTGACCAAGGTGTTGAGCGCCGTCTGGCGCGCCGCCTGGTAGCCTTGATCCACGGTCAGGTCGCGTCCCAGCTTGCCGTGGAAGATAGCCTTGCCGTCGTTGCCCAGGGGCCCGTGCCCGGCGAGGTACAGCAGCGGCCCCGTGCGTACCGCGCTGACGTAGTTGGCCATGGGGCGGGGGGTGGGCGGCAGGCTCAGGTTCAGTGCCTTCAGACGCGCTTCAGCGCTCATATCGACCTCCGTTGCGAATGGTGCGTCGCCCGCTCGGGACTCTACAGACCCCTGAACCAGACGTTGTCGGGGTCCAGGCTCAGGAGCGCCGGCGTGATGTCGCGGATCGTGGCCGTGCCGGTCATGATCATCACACGCCTCAGTTCATCGGTCAGCAGGGTCAGCACCCGCGCCACCCCTTCGGGTCCGGCGGCGCCCAGACCCCAGCAGATGGGCCGTCCCAGGAGCACCGCCCTGGCGCCCAGGGCCAGCGCCTTGGCGAGGTCGCCGCCCCGGCGCGCGCCGCTGTCGAGCAGCACCGGCACGCGCCCGGCGGCCGCGTCCACCACTTCCGGCAGCACCTCGATGGCGGCGCGGTTGAAGTCCAGGATGCGCCCGCCGTGGTTCGATACCACCAGGCAGTCGGCGCCCGCGTCGATGGCGATGCGCGCGTCGTCCGGGTTCATGATCCCCTTCACCACCACCGGGACCGATACCGCGTTTTTGAGCCAGGTGACGTCGTCCGGCGAGGACAGATGGACGGTGCGGGGCTTGCCGTCCGACGACATGGGAACACGGTCCCGCAACTTGGTGGGTTGCAGCGTGTCCATGGTGAGCCCGACGGCGGCGTAGCCGATCTCGTCCGCGCGCCGCACCGCGCTCAACACCTTGTCCCGCCCCTTGCTGAGGTAGGCCATGTACACCAGCGGCGTGGAGATGCCTTCCGCCCACTGGTCCACCGTGGACTGGGTGGCGCCGCTGATGAACACCATGGTGCCGAAAAGGTCGCCCCCCTCGGCCACCTCGTGCTCGCCGTTCTTGCGCACCAGCCGGAAGCTGCCCACCGGGCCGATCATCGCCGGCGAGGGTAGCCGGCGCCCGAACAACTCCACGGAGGTGTCGGGATCGGTCACCTCGTGGAAGATGCGCTGGCGGAACAGCAGCCGGTCCAGGGCGGTACGGTTGCGTTTGAGCGTGGATTCGCTCTCCGCCGCGCCCATCACGTGCTCGATGGCCTCGGGCTTGACCCGCGCGTGAAAGAGTTGCCGCAGTTCGTCAAGGCTCAGGTTCTCCAGCGGCTTTTGTTCGACCTGTTGAACGCTCATATGCACCCCCAGTGGATTCGCGAAGCAGCCAGACACCACACTAATCGGTAATTCACGAATCATCAATCACGCGGAACTGAAGCAGCAGGGTCCGTTGCAGCGGCAGAAAGTTGTTGTCGGAGACGACATAGAGCAATGTCCGTCCGGCGGCGTCGCGCCGCAGGGCGAGTCCCTCGAAGTTGTCCACCGACAAGGGACGTTTCAGGTCCGCCAGCAATTCCCCGCGAATCCGGCTCCCCGGCGTTCGCCGGGCCTGCCGCAGACGCTCGCCCCGGAGGCGCACGATGCGCACGCGCATGCGCAGGAAATCGAAGTTCCGTTCAAGCAGCAGCACGTCGCCGCCGGGCGTTGCCGCGACGCCGGTGGGGCTGTAGCCCTCGGCGGGGATGTAGGCGAACTCGTGGGCCGCGCCGGCCGTCATGAACCAGCCCTTGAGGCTGCCGTCACCATTGGCGTGCTTCTCGGTGATGCCCAGGAGAGCGCCGTCCGGCAGCATGGCGATCCCTTCGAGCCCGCCGTTCACGGGCGCCCGCCGCAGGCTCCGGGGCGTGGAAACCAGCTTGGGGTACGCGCCCGGATTCGCCGGATAGCGCCAGACCCGGTGCCTGCCTTCGAAGGAGACCAGGAACGAACCGTCGGGAGCGCGCGCGAGCCCTTCCGCGTCGTGTTCGTAAGGCCCCGTCGGTGCGCCCGCGGGGGTCCGCAGAGGCGCGTCACGCCACGAGTCGAATGCGGCCACAAGGCCCTGGGAGTCGTGGGTGAGCGCCGCGGTGACCCAGTAGCCGCGGTCGGAAACGGCGCGCAGCCGCCTGCCGTCCGGGCTGATGCTCAAGCCCGAAAGCCCGCCGAAGCGCCGGTGGTCGGAGGACAGCTCGAATCCGCTCAGGAACTCGAGGCGGCCGACCCGGGTGACGCTGGCGTTTGCCGGGTCCAGCGCGATGGGGGTTGCCGTGACGGTGAACGGGTCCGCAAAGCCGTTGGCCGTGGCCAGGACGCCGGCAAGCGACAGCGCGACGACGGCGGCCCGGCGTGGTCGCGTTGGGCGCGCGCGCGTCACGATGCCAGGTCCGGGAGCACCGCCATCACCGCCTGACGGAGAAAATCGCGGGTGTAGAAGTCGGGATCGACGACCCGGCCGTTCCACACGACGATGTCGAGATCAATGGTTCGGGGGCCGTAGCGGTTGCCCCGGCGCTCGCGTCCCAGCAGCGACTCGATGCCCTTGAGTTCAGCGCGCAGGCGTTCCCGGTCCAGCGGGGTTTCCAGCAGAAGCGCGCCGTTGGTGAAGTCCGCCTGATCGACGCAGCCCACGGGGCGGGTCCGTACGAATGGCGACTCCGCCACGACCGCGTGCCGGTGGGCGATGTGACGGCGCGCTTCCGCGACGTTGCGCTCGGGCTCGATGTTGGAGCCGATGCCGATGACGGCGCGGTTCATGGGCGCTCCGATCCGGCTCTCTCCGCCGAGCATTCGACAGACACGGAATCGGTGTAGCGCAGCGCGCCCGGCTTGGCCACCCGCACGCGCGCGCGGGCGACGCGGGGGTCGTCCATGACCAACCCGAGGATGTGGTCGCACAGCCTCTCGATGAGAAAGAAACACGACGCCTCCACCTCCTCGATGAGGCGCTTGTTGAGGCGCTTGTAGTCCACGGTTTCGTCGATGGCGTCGCGGGTGAAGGCGGTCCCCGGCAACAACTCGAGTTCCACGTGGACCACCACGTCCTGCCGCGTGTGGCGCTCCCACTCGTTGATGCCGATGATGGTGCGCAGCCGCAGGTTCTCGATGGTGATCTTGACCGGGTTTCGGTGGATCATGGCACACGGAGTACGCGGTTACAGGTTCTCCCCGCCGTCCACGTAGACGCATTCACCTGTGACGAAGGGGTTGTCGATGAGGAACAGCACCGCGGCAACCACGTTAGCCGTGTCGCCGATGCGTTTCAAGGGCAGCCCGGCGCTGCGTCGCTCCAGTTCGTCCGCCACCCCGCCCGGCGGCGGCAGGATCATCCCGGGCGCCACGCCGTTGACGCGGATGCCGGGGCCTAGCTCGCGCGCGGCCATGCGGGTCAGTTCGAGGAGCGCTTTCTTGGACAGGGTGTAGGCGGCGTGCCGGGGGTCGGAGCCGCGCACCCGTGTGTCGAGGATGTTGAGGATCTGTCCCTCCGCGCAGCCCTCGGCGAAGGCCTGCGTCAGAAAGAAGGGCGCCCTCAAATGGATGTTGAGGTGGTGTTCGAACAGGTCGCGCCCGGTTTCGCGGATCGTGGCGCGTTGGAAGATGGAGGCGTTGTTGACCAGTACGTTCAGTCGCGGGAAACGCTCCCGCACCCTGGGGACGAGGGCGGCCGTTTCGTCGTAATCGTTCAAATCGCAACGGAACAGGCGGCACCGGCGTCCGAGGTCCTCGATGTCCCGGGCCGTGCGTTCGGCCGGCTCCGCCGAGGTGTGGTGGTGCAGCGCCACGTCGTAGCCGTGCCGCGCCAGCGCCGTGGCAATGGCGGCGCCGATGCGCCTGGCTCCGCCGGTGACGAGGGCGGCACCCTTGGGCACGGACATGGGGCCATCATACCCGGTTACCGGCGCACCCACCACCGGCGCGGTCCGGCACCCGGAATGATGCCGTGCTGACCGAGCATCCGCGTCGAGCGCCGATCGAGTTTCGTGCCCGTCCCTGGGACGCCTTGTGCCGTCGGAAAGACAGCGTCCGAACCTTCGGTTTCCATGCACACCCTGAGCGTGGGATCGCCGTGTCCGGCGCTTGGTGGAGACCGCCTCGCTACCGCTTCCCTCCGGCGAGGACGTCAATGACTTCCTTGATCCCGGGGCCGGGGTCGGTGCGGTCCTTGAACGGCGCCAGCCGCTGGTAGAGTTCCGCGGCGGCCTTGTGAAAACCGGCGGGGAGTCCGGCGGACTCGAAGCTGGCGGCGATCTCTTCCATCTCACCCACGTAACGCCAGCCCTTGGGCGCCGCCACCGTGGCCGCGCGTTGACTCTTCTGTCCGAGGGCGGGCTGCGACCCCGCCCATTCCTCCAGCAGCGCCGCTTCCACCCCTTCACTGGCCGCCAGGGCGCGTATGGCGAGGATCAGCGCGTCGCTGCCCTTGGTCCAGGCGGCGTAGGTCATCTTCAGCGCGGAAGCCGCGCCCGGTCCGCCTTCGATCACCCTGGCGTCGAGCGGACCTCCGGAGAACAAGGCAGCAACGGACTCCGCCCCGTCGCCCGAAAGATAGAGGCGCGTGGTTCCCGGCTTGCGTACCGGTGGGCCGATGATGCCGCCGTCGACGAAACGCGCCCCGGCCTTGGCGACGATGGCGCCCACGCGCTCAGCCGTGGTCCGGGACACGGCGTTGGCGTCGATGTAGAGCCCGGCGAAGCCCAGGTCCGCCACGTCCCGGGCCACCTCCTCGGCGGCGTGGGGCGGGCACACGGAAAGCACCGCGTCGCTCTCGCGGATCGCCTCCGCCAGCGCCGCCACCTCCACCAGCCCGGCCTCCAGCGCCCGGCGCCGGCTCTCCTCCCGGCGCCCCTGGGAAACCCACAGCACGCGGGCGCCACCCACGGCCGCGCCCACGGTGGCGCCCATGTTGCCCGGATGCAACAGCGTCATGGAGTTGATCTGCATGGTCTCCTCGAAGCTGGTGTCGTGTCGCGCACGGGCGATGGTTGGGTCGCCCGTGCCACGGGCGGGCAGGCTAATGGTCCTGCTCTTCCACGTCGCTGGCCTTGACCCGGCGCGACTTGAGCTTCTCGCCGGTCTCGAAGTAGCGGCCCTCCACCGCCAGCCGGGCTTCCTCGTCCAGTTCGTCGTCCCACTGGCCCAGGGAGTAGCCATACCATGGCATCTTGGGCTTCAGGGGCGGCAGGTTGAACTCCTCCCACAGCTCCCGGGCGTGCTCCATGTACTCCCGCTTGGGCAGGGACACCGGCGGGAAGGGCTCCTTCTGAATGGCGTTGCACAGCATGCCGGACTCGTCCGCCGGGAGGTGGTACGACACCACGTCCGTGCCCTTCTGCTGATCGTTGTACAGGAACGGCGGAGCGTGTCCCTTCTCCATGCCGCCGATGATCTGTACGTCCTGGTGGGGCTTCATGCGGTAGCACATGGCCCAGAAGACGGCCGCCTCGTCCGACGGATCGATGTCCTCGTCCACCGCGATGACGATCTTGCCGACGCCGGGATGGAACGACGACGCCGCGTGCAGCGCGCGCCACACTTCGGCTTCCTTGGGCTTGCGCATCTGCACGATGACGAGCTTGTAGGTGTTGGTCAGCGGCTCGTGCATCTCCACGCGGGTGACGCTGGTGATGCGGCAATGATCCCGCAGGTGCACCAGCATGAGGCGGTCATAACCGATCTTGCGGATGACCGACGATTCGCTGGGCGTGAGCTGGCTCAGCCACGACACGTAGATGGCGTTCTTGCGATGGGTGATGGCGGTGACGTCCATGAACGGGTTCAACTGCCGCGGGTGCATGTAGCCGTGGGACTCGCCGAACGGCCCCTCGGGCTCCACGAACTCGGTATTGAGGCGCCCCTCGATGACGATTTCCGACTCCGCCGGCACCTGCAGGTCCACGGTCTTGCACTGGGCCATGCGGATGGGCTCGCCCACGAAGCCCCCGGCGATGGCCATCTCGTCCACGCCGTAGTCCACCTTCTGCACGGACACGTAGGACACCACCGGCGGCGCGCCGATGACCAAGGCCGCTTCAAGGGGCTCGCCGCGCTTCTGGGCGTTCTTCCAGTGGAGATAGATGTCCTGTCCCAGCCCGGAAGGGAACACGCCCACGCGGTTGCGCGATTTGATCTGGCCGCGGTAGTTGCCGATGTTGCCGATGCCGGTCTCGGGATCCTTGGTGATCCAGTGAGAGCAGGTGGTGTAGGGCCCGTTGTCGAAGCCGGGGGTGGAGATGGGCACCGGGAACTTGTCGAGCCCGTCCTTGTCCAGGGCGTCGCCGGTCATCACCACCTCGTGGCACGCCGGCTTGTCCACCACCTGGGGCTGAATGGGGTTGGAGAGGGCATGCTTCCACTTGGCGTCCATCTCCTCGGCGCTGTTGCAGCCCATGCCCAGGAAGTAGATGGCCTTGCTGCCCGCCAGCGCGCCCACCACCACGGGGAAGTCGAAGCGTCGACCGCGCGAGTCCGTGACGTTGGAGAAATACCACGCCTTGCGTTCCTCGTCGGGAATCCCGCCCCGGTACTGCCAGCGCACCAGCGGATGCAGCTCGGTGTCCTTGTTGATCTTCTGTTGGATGCGGCGCAAATGCCCCGCCTCTTCGAGCATTTTCAAATGCTCATGCAGATCTGCGTAACCCATTGACGGCCTCCTGTTCGAGTCAGACTATCGAGTGATGTCCAGTGATGTTTTTCGGGTTTTGTCGCGGAGAGTCCCCGTCGCTCCGTTCGGGCCGTGTTGCAGCCCGGATGCGGGGCTTCGGTTGTCGGAAAGAAACGGCAGGCTCCAGCGAGAAGTTCAAACAGATAGCCGATCAGGTCCGGCCGTGTCAAATTCGTTGGCTTGCTTTCGGCCCCCGCGTTGGGTAGCGTCCGCGGTAATTCACGGAGGGCGCTTCCACGCATGCACAGTGGCCTCATGACCCTGGAGAAGGTCTTTTCCCACACCCACCGGGAGGAGCTGGCCAGTCTGGCCATGGATGTGGTGCAAGTCCCTAGGCCCACCGGGAGCGATAAGGCGCGGTTTTGTTCGCCGCGCGTTACCATGAAGCGTTACGAAAGGAGCGAACCATGAGCATCGATACAGGTCTTTACCGCAGGACGTACCGGTACGAGACCGAGGGGGCCTCCACTGACGAGGTGCTGTTCTCCTCGGATTCCCACGTCATGGAGCCCGCGGACACTTTGGTGAGCCGCGTGCCCCAGGCCTTGCGCGACAGCGCGCCCCGCTTCCCCGAGTTGAAGGTGGGAGAGGGGTTCCAGACCCATCCCGGCGGCTCCGATCCCGGTGCCCGGCTCAAGGAGATGGCGGTGGACGGCGTGAGCGCCGAGGTGCTGTACCCCACCTACGCGCTGAGCCTGTTCTCCCAGGAGGACATCGCGCTCCACGAGGCGTGCTGCCGGGCTTACAACGACTGGCTCATCGAATACTGCCAGGTGGACCTGGACCGGCTGGTGGGCGTGCCCATGATCGCCACTTTCGACATGGACCACGCGGTGGCGGAGCTGGAGCGCTGCAAGAAGGCGGGGTTGCGCGGAGCGCTGATCTGGCAGGTGCCGCCCAAGGAAATATCCTTCGCCACGGACCACTACGAACGTTTCTGGGCCGCGGCCCAGGAGATGGAGATGCCCGTGAGCGTGCACATCCTCACGGGCTTCGGTTACGTCAAGACGCGCTACGACCGCAAGGGGCTCGAACGCTACCGCGGCAGCGTCAACCTCAAGCTCGGGGAAATTATCGACAGCCTCATGGACATCATCTTCTCGGGCGTGCTGGAACGTTTCCCGAGGCTCAAGGTGGTGCTGGTGGAAAACGAGATCGGCTGGCTGCCCTACGTGCTGGAGCAATGGGACTACTACTTCGACCGGCACCGCCCCACCGAGCCGCTGACCATCGACAAGCTGCCCACCGAGTACTTCAACCGGCAGGTGTTCGCCACCTTCTTCAACGACGCCGTGGGCGCCCGCAATCTGGTGTGGTGGGGGCACGACAACTGCATGACTGGTCCAACCACTTGGCCCACGCGCGAAGTGGTGGCCCACCTGCCGCACTCCCGCGAAGTGGTGGCCCGGGACCTGGGCCATCTGCCCGACGACGTGCGCGCCAAGCTCCTGCGGGACAACGTGGCGCGGCTCTACAACATGCCGGTGCCCGCGCCCATGGTTGCCGGGGTCTAGCTAGTGTGGTGTCTGGTTAATTCGGGTCATAATGTGCGGAGGATATTTTGTGGTCGGCAAGGCGCGATGACGAGCAGTGGCGGGTACCACGCGAGGGAGCAACGCAGCCGACGGCGAAAAAGGCCCGCAGATTATGACCCGAATTAACCAGACACCACACTAGTCCCGGAGGCGGGCCCGGTTTTCCCCAGGGAAAGCGAGAATCCCGGCTTGCGGATGTAGACCTGGGTGTACTCCTGCTGGCGGGTCAGTTCGTTGATGAGGCGCACCAGCGGCTGGCGGGCGCTCAGGTATTCGCGCGGTCGGCCCGCGTTCTGCAGCGCGTCCACGGCCTCGTCCCCGGCATATACGCGCATGATCAGTTCGTCGTCCGACAGGGACGGCCCGCCGATCTGAGCGCGCACTTCCTTGAGCGACGGGTCCGGCTGCTCCCAGTTCTCCCATGCCCTGGCGCGCGGGCGGCCCAGGATGCGGTCCTTCACGTCCGGGTCCATGTACTCGGCGCCCTGGCGGCCCCAGATGCCCAGTGCGTACTGAATGGACTGGTCGGTGACCTGCTTGTAACGCTCCCCCATGATGATGTTGATGGCGGCCTGGGTGCCCACGAACTGGGACAGCGGCGTCACCATGATGGGATAACCCCACTCGGCGCGCACCCGCGCGGCCTCTTCCAGCGCCGCCGGGAGCTTGTCTTCCATGCCCACGAGGCGGAGCTGGTGCACGAAGTTGGAGATCATCCCGCCAGGCACCTGGTGGTTGTAGATGGACTGATCGAAGGCCGCGGGCTGGCCCATGGGCAGTCCGTCGCGTTTGGCCACGAACGTGAAATGGTCGCGCACCGGCTCCAGTTCGGCCTCGTCCACCGAAGCGGTGTGGCCCGTGGCGCGCACGTTCCGGAGCATGTTGAAGATGGAGGGCTGGGCCGAACCGTTGGCCAGCGGCGGCACGCTGGTGTGGATGGTGGTCATGCCGAGCTTGATGGCTTCGAGGTAGTTGAGCGGCGCCAGGCCGTTGTTGCAGTGGGCGTGAAACTCCACCGGCGTGTCGCCGATGTTCTCCAGCACGATGGGCACCAGCGCCCGGGTGCGCTCCGGAGTCAGCATGCCGCCCACGTCCTTGAAGCAGACGCGCCAAGGCTTCAGCGCGGCGGCTTCACGGGCTTTCTGCGCGTAGTACTCGTCGGTGTGCCGCGGCGAAATCGAGTAGATGATGTTGACCACCGCCTCCATGCCCAGCTCGCGCAGATCGTCCACTTCCTCCTTGAACACGGAGTAGTCGTTCCACGGGTTGGAGTTGCGCGTCAGCCGGATACCGCTGTCCACCACGTGCCGGATCACCAGCTTGGCCACGGACGTGGGTTTCTTCTCCAGCCCGCCGCGGATGCTGCCGTGGAGGCGCAGGGGCGTGTGGCGCGCGCGCCGGGCGCCCTCCCGCAGCCAGTGCCACGGGTTCTCCTTGTGCTCGCGCACGTACTTCTTGATCATGGTGGCGCTGAAGAACTCCATGGACTCGAAGCCCGCCCGGTCCATGTTCTCGATGGCCTCCAGCATGGCCGCGGTCCTCATGTTGTAGGCCCACAGACTCTGGTTGCCATCGCGCAGCGTGGTGTCCACGAAAGTGACGTTGCTCATGGATTCTTCTCCGGTCTCCGTTTTGAAAATCGCCGGTTGCCTGCCGGAAGGACGAAGGATTGCCTCGATAATTCGATAAACCCGACAGACACCACACTAGGAGCTTGCCGCCGCGCCCGCCCCGTTGCCGGCGTCACCGTCCGCGTTCCGCCCCAGTGAAAGCGAAAACCCCGGCTTGCGGATGTACACTTGGGTGTACTCCTTCTGCCGGGTCAGTTCGTTGATGAGCCGCACCAGGGGGTGGCGCGCGCTCAGGTACTCCCGCGGCCGTCCCGCTTCCATCATGGCCCTGGCCTCGTCCACGCCGGCGTAGACCCGCAGCACCAGTTCCTCGTCCGAAACCGACGGTCCGCCCAACTGCCCGCGCAGTTCCGCCAGCGATGGTTCGGGCTGCTCCCACGCGGTCCACGCCTTGGCGCGGGGACGGCCCAGGATCTTGTCCTTGACGTCCGGGTCCATGAGTTCCGCGCCGTCGCGCCCCCAGATGCCCAGGGCGTACTGAATGGACTGGTCCGCCACTTCCTTGTAGCGCTCGCCCAGGATGACGTTGAACGCGGCCTGGGTGCCGACGAACTGGGACAGCGGCGTCACCATGATGGGGTAGCCCCACTCGGCGCGCACCCGCGCGGCCTCTTCCAGGGCGGCCGGTAGTTTGTCCTCCATGCCCACGAGCTTGAGCTGGTGCACGAAGTTGGAGATCATGCCGCCGGGCACCTGGTGCAGGTACTGGCCGTGGTTGTATTCCACGGGCTTGCCGATGGGGAGGCCGTCGCGCCGGGCCACGTAGTTGAAGTGCTGCTCCACGGGCCGCAGCGCCTCGTCGTCCACCAGCGGCGTGTGTCCCATGGCGCGAATGTTCCGCACCATGTTGAAGATGGACGGCTGGGCCGAGGCGTTGGCCAGCGGCGGCACGCTGGTGTGGATGGTGGTCATGCCCAGCTCGATGGCTTCCATGTAGTTGAGCGGGGCGAGGCCGTTGTTGCAATGGGCGTGGAACTCCACCGGGGTGTCGCCAATGTTCTCCAGCACCAGCGGCACGAGCGCGCGGGTGCGCTCGGGGGTCAGCAGTCCGCCCACGTCCTTGAAGCAGATGCGGTAGGGCTTGAGAGCGGCGGCTTCCCGCGCCTTTTGCGCGTAATACTCGTCGGTGTGCCGCGGCGAAACCGAGTAGATGAGGTTCACCACGGTCTCCATGCCCAGTTCCCGCAGCCCCTTCACCTCCTCGCCGAACACCTCGTAGTCGTTCCAGCAGTTAGAGGTGCGGGTGAGGGTGATGCCGCTGTCGATGACCTTCTGGATGATCAGCCGCAGGATCGACGCCGGCTTCTTCTCCAGTCCGCCCTTGAGCCCGCCGTGGAGCCGCAGCTCCGTCTTGCGCAGGCGCTTGGTGCCTTCGCGCAACCACTCCCACGGGTTCTCCTTGTGCTCGCGCACGTACTTCTTGAACATGTTGGTGACGAAGAACTCCATGGACTCGAAGCCCGCCTGGTCCATCTGCTCCGCCGCCTCCACCATGGCCGCGGTCTTCATGTTGAGCGCCCAAAGGCTCTGGTTGCCGTCCCGCAGCGTGGTGTCGATGAAGTGAATGTCGCTCATGGTGTCTCCTGGAAGCAGCGTCGATATGGCTTACCATAGTGGCGTGAAAGGGAAGGCCGGTCAACTCGCGCGTCTCTGATGGCGCAAGCGGAAGTGGCCGTCGCCACGGGCTCACGCGATTCTTCGTGGCGTGGCTGTCAATGAAACGTCGAGGCTCACCCGATCATAGGGTACCCGCGGAATCAAGGCGCCGCGTTTCCCTTCCTTCAGTTCCACCAAGCCATAGCGCGATATCGTCTTGAGGGTCCGCGACAGGTTCGACTTGTGTCTCCCGGAAAGTTCCGCCAACTCCGTGAGCGAGCCCGGCCGCTCCCGCGCGATCAGCGTCAAGAGCTCTCGATTGCGCTGCGAAAGCACCTTCGCGAAGCTCTCCACCGATGTGAACCACACCTTCGGCTCGCCCCTGGCGGGCTTGGTTTCGCCGCGAGCAATCGCCATCGTGCGCGCCTTCACGGAGTGGGAGCCGGCGATGCCGATCTTCAATGTCTTCATGGAAACCCCAACGTTGCAAAAGAGTTCGTGGAGAGCGATTCGAGACACGGCCTGCGAAGCCTCATCCCCGCGGTCGGGCGCTCGCGGTCAGGCACGGCACGGACAAGGGTTATCAGTTGCTGATAATGAAGAAAAGCTGTACGTTGATCCCTCATCAGGCATGGGAGGGAACGGGGTGGCAGCACAGGAATCTCAACGGCTGGAGGAACGCATCGTCGCGTTGCTGCGGCATCTGGGCATCGACAGGGCCCACGTGGCGGCCTATCTGCCGGGCGACTGGAGCGGGCTGCTGGAGCGGCATCCGTCGGCGGTGGCGTCGCTGACGCTCATCTGCCCGCGCGGCATGAAGCTCGAAGCGGTGGGTCCCCACGCCGGCCGGATGATGGTGGTCACGGGGGACGGCGGCAACGAGGTGGCGGAATTGATGGGCGCCATGACAAAGCTGCCCGGCGCCGCGCTGAAGGTGCTGCGGGACTATCACAGCCCCATGTGGGCCGACATCATGGCGGATCGCGGCGTCGAGGTGGCGCGGGCCATGCTGGAATTTCTCGCGGGCCGGGAAGGGGACAGTCCCGCTCCGGCAGTGCGCCTCCGGCAGGGTGAAGACGAGGCCGCGGGCATCTCCTGCACGGTGCGGGGTTCGGGGCCGCCGTTGCTGCTCTTTCCGCTGGCCTTGGCGCCGTCCCAATGGGAGCCGGTGCTGGCGGTGCTGGCGGAGCGCTTTACGACCATTTCCCTGGGCGGCCGCCACCTGGGCATGGTGGCTTTTCTGGAATCCCGCGCCGAGGGCTACCTGCGGGTGGTGCGCGGGGCCGTGGCGGAAGTGGGGCTCGAGCCCGGCCAACGGATCCTGGAGGTGGGCTGCGGCGCGGGCACGGTGGCGCGCTGGTTGGCCCGGCACACCGGCAAGCGCAACCCCATCGTGGGGGCGGACATCAATGGGTATCTCTTGCGCGAGGCCGCGAAGCTGGCAGAGGCCGAAGGGGTGGGCGACGTCCTCAAGCTGCGCCACGCCGACGGCCAGGCGCTGCCCTTCCCGGACGCGGACTTTGACGCCACCCTGGCGTTCACGGTCATGGAAGAGGACGACGCCGACGTCCTGCTCGCGGAGTGCGTGCGGGTCACCCGGCCGGGCGGAAAAGTGGCGGTGATCGTCCGTTCCCTGGACATGCCCTGGTGGGTCAACCTGCCGCTTCGGCCCGAACTGAAGCTCAAGGCCCAGACCGGTTACGGCGACGTGGTGGCGGCGGGGTGCGCGGACGCCAGCCTGTATCCGCGCATGGAGCGTGCGGGGCTTGCCGATGTGGTCATGATGCCCCAGTGGGCGACGTACGCCTCGGGGGAGCGGCTGCACCAGCAGCAGGAACGCATGGCCGTGCGGCTCGATCCGGAGGAAGCGAAGGAATGGCGTCAGGCCATCGCCGCCGCCGGCAACCAGTTCTTCATCTCCCAGCCGTTCCACTCCGCGGTGGGCACGAAGGTCTGACCCAACGGAATACGGCGTCCGCATCTCGGCGGCGCACAGGAGAAACCATGGCACGAGTCGGGTGGCGGAGAAGGTTCCAAGGGTGGGGTGCGGTGCTTGGCTTGGGACTGGCGTGGATTCTGCTTGTGCCCGCGGCCCCCGCGGCAGCGGCCAGGGTACAGTTGGACGGTCCTGCGATTCAGGGGGGGCTCGTGCGCGGGCGCGTGGCGCCGGGTTCCAGGGTGAAGTTCGCGGGCGAACCCGTGCGTGTCTCCGGGGAGGGCTGGTTCCTCATCGGGTTCGGACGCGATGCGGCGCCGAAGGCCGTGCTGTCGGTGGTCTTTCCGGACGGCCGGCGCGAGCGCGTCGAACTGAGCGTCGAGAAGCGCAAGTACCGTATTCAGCGCATCGACGGGCTGCCGCCGAGAAAGGTCACGCCGGGCAGGAAGGAACTCGCGCGCATCCGCAAGGAGGTCGCTCTGGTCAAGCGGGCGCGCACCATCGACGACCCCCGCACGGACTTCCTCGGCGGCTTCCGCTGGCCCGTCAAGGGCCGCATCAGCGGGGTCTACGGCTCCCAGCGCATCCTCAACGGCGAGCCCCGGCGGCCCCACTACGGCATTGACATCGCCGCGCCCAAGGGAACCCGGGTGGTGGCGCCCGCCGGAGGCGTGGTCACGCTGGTGCATCGGGACATGTACTTTTCCGGCGGCACCCTGATCGTCGACCACGGTCACGGGCTCTCGTCCGCGTTCCTCCACCTCGCGCGCGTCCTGGTCAAGAAGGGCCAGCCCGTGAAGCAGGGACAGCCCATCGCCGAGGTCGGCTCCACCGGCCGCTCCACCGGCCCCCACCTCGACTGGCGCATCAACCTTTTCGGCCGCCGCCTCGACCCCGCGCTGCTGGTGGGTCCGATGCCGAAGTGAATCCCGGACGAAAGTGAATCCCGGACGAGAAAGGGGGCGCCGGCGACTGCGCCTGCACCCCCTCCTTCCGCATGAGGTCTTTGCCCGGGGCCGGCTCACCCCTCTCCCACCGCCGCTTGCCGGGTTCGGCTCGCCTCCGCGGCCGCGTGGGCCTTCTGGAAATCGGCCTCTTCGAAGTTGTAGAGGCCGGCCCCGCCCATGAAGATGGCGCCGGCGATTTCCCGTGACACGTTGTTGAGCAGGTTCGTGGAAACGTTGGGGAAGTTCGAATCGAAGTGCGGGTAGTCGGTGGAGATGCACATCCGGTCCGCGCCGATGAGCTCCGCGGTTCCGGCGATCTCCGGCTCGCTGCCTTCCACCGCGGCCCAGCAGTTGCGCTGGAAGTATTCCCGTGGCGTCAGCGACAGGTACGGGGCGTGGGAGTCGCGGTAGTTGGCGTAGTCCCACTCGATGCGCGTCAGGATGCCGGGCACCCAGGAGTTCTGCGCTTCGAGGTAGCCCACGCGCAGCTTGGGATGGAACTCGAACACGCCGCCGATGATCATGGCGATGAGCGCCTGCTGCATCTCGATCCAGTGACTGGCCACGTGGCGGTAGAAGCGGTTCTCGCCGTAGAGCGCGTTCATGTGGGAGTTCCACGCGCCCGTGCCCTCATGGAAACACCAGGATACGTTTAGCTCCTCGTGCAGGCTGTAAAGCGGTTCCCAGTAGTTCGAGTGCCAGAAGTGGCCGTTGACCATGTTGGGCCGGATGAACGAAGCCACGGCGCCGAGTTCCTGCACCGCCCGCTTGAGTTCGCGGCACGCGAGGTTCACGTCATGCAACGGCAGCATGGCGGCGAACTTCATGCGCTCGGGACAGTGCTGGCAGAAGTCGTGGATCCAGTCGTTGTAGGCGCGGCTGAGGGCGTGGGAGAGGTGCGGATCCATGTGGTCCCGGGCCAGCAGGCCCAGCCCGCCGGTGGGGAAGAGGACGGCGATGTCGATGCCTTCCATCTCCATGCCCATGATCTGGGCTTCCTCGTCGTAGCCCCGCTCGATGGCGAAGTCCATGCGCCCGGTGTCCGCCAGGCGCGAGGCGGACAAGACCCCGGTGGCGGCGCCGATGACCGGCCCCGTCGCCTTGGACGAAGCGGCCCTCTTGCGATGCTGTTGCAGTTCCGAGTCCGCCCCCGTGGCGAGACCGTCGATGGTCCAGGTGCGCCGGCTGACCTTCCCCTTGGCGTCCACCGCCCAGGTCACGCGGTGCTGGAACTCGGGGTCCAGGTACTTCTCCAGCAGGTTCCCGGGCTCCTGAATGTGCATGTCGCTGTCCACGAAACGCAGGCCGTCCTTCATGATCGTTCCTCCTGTGACCGCGGCCCGTGAGCGGGCCGGTCCCGTGGCGTCGATTCGCCGGTCCGATGCGTTGAATCCAACACGGTCCAACACGAACTGAGCCGACCCTATCGCAAGTGGTCGGACAGGGTCAATGAGCGCGGGCGCGTCGATGCGGGGGCGGCTGTCCGTAAAGGTGCGGCCCGCGGTCGCCCGGGATTTTCCCGCGCGTGTCGGACCCTTGAGGTTCCATGATTCGACTTCGCTGTTCCAGAACTCCGGGTGGCGAGACTCTTGGACAATCCCGCCGTTCTGTGCCAGATTAATACTGATCGATTGAAAATGCAGCCCGAGGCCGCGTCTGGCGATTCCGTACGCCCGGCGCCCTACCGGTTCAACATTCCCACAGGAGAACCTCCATGCGACCCACGTTCCAGCTTGCCCATCGCACGCGCGCTCCGATCAAGCGTCTGCTTGCCGTCGGGTGCGTGGCGCTCGCGGCCGCCGGCTGCGCCACGAGCGCGGACACGGCCCGTCTCCATACGGTGGCCGACGCGGGCCTCGCGTACACCGCCAAGGCGCCGCAGCTCCTGGACCGCGCGTTCGAGCTGGCCGCGGCGGTGGATTCCCACGCCTTGTCGGGCGCGCGCGGCGGGCTATCCGGGGAACAGCGAAGGGACGCGCTGGAACGGTTCGACGCCGCCATGACGGAACGCCGGAAGGCCTATGACGCCGCCACGCGCCACAATGCCTTGCTGCGGTCGTACTTCGCGGCCCTGCGGACGCTGCTCAAGGCCGATGCGCCCCAGGAAAGCGGCGCCGCCGCCAAACGGTTGGCCGCGGACCTGGGCAAACTGGCGCCGCGACTCAAGCAGGCGCGTATGGGAGACGTTTCCGTGGGCGCGTTGATCGAACCCGCCGCGACCCTCGCGGTGGCGTCTTTCCGTTCCGCCGCCCTGCGGCGCGAGTTGCAAGCGCGCGCCGCGGTCATCGAGCGTGAGCTGGCTCTTCAGGAGGCTCTGGTGGCGGCGCTGGCGCGGCAGGTGCGCGCGGACCAGGAGTTGCTGTCCGAGGTCTTCCGCAACGATGAGGTGCTGGCGCCCTACGTGAGCGCGAAGCGGCTGCCCAAGACCTGGCCGTCGCGGCGGTTGAAGAGCCTGCGCGCGCCCACCGACGTGGCCGCGGCGCAGGCCGCCGCACGGGCCGTCCGCGCACTGCGGAAGGCCTACGTCGCGGCCGTCGAAGCGCGCCTCGACGCTGGCCGGGCCACCGAACTCGCCACCACCGTCGAGGGCTTTGTCGAGCTCGTGTCGCGCCTCGGCGCCGAGGCAGGGAGGGCCGTCCGATGACCCCGACGGAAATCCGTGGAAAGACGCTGTCCGAGTTGCGCAAGGCGCGGAAGGACATGATGTCCGCCGAATGGCTCGCCGCGGTCGAGGACTTCCCGGAAGCCGACCGCACCGCCGCCGCCCTGGCGCTGCTGGACGTCTGCCTGGCCGTTCGCCGGCTGGAGAACACACGCGTCGCGTCCATCCGCCAGAAACTCGCCGACAATGGAACGGACCTCGAACGCGGTGTCCAGGCACTTGAACGGGCGAGCAAGAGGCTCCGCCGCACGGAAGCCTACCTCAAGGCCGTCGCCTTGCTGGTTTCCACGTTGGCCAAGGTGCTCAAGCCGTGATCGCAGGGGCGGGCGGTAACCACCTGCTACGTTGGAATCGTGTCTCCCAGGAGCCTGCCGTGATCGTGGCCGATTTCGACCGACCGGACTATGCTTGCCGCGTAGTCGGTTCCAGTGACGCGACACGTTGTCCCTTTCGGGATGCCAGCGGCCCTACACGTGGATCCACCGTTCCTCCTCCGCGGCGCGCAGGGCGGCGTCGAGCACGCGCTGGGCGGCGAGGCCGTCGGCGAAGCTGGGTGAGCTGGGGCTGCCGTTGCGGATGGCGTCAACGAAGTCACGGGTGAGCTTGGCGAAGATGAACTCGCCTTGGGCGCGCTGGGGGTCGGAGTCGTCGAGTCCGCGGGTGTAGCGTTCGGGAATGTCCAACGGTTCGGGGGAGCGCGTGTCGCCCCGGGCGCCCCAGAGGTGGCCGCGCACCCAGCCCCGGACGTTGCGGTCGAAGACGAAGCGCAGCATGCCGGCGTCGCCGTAGATTTCGAGGTTCTGGTAGTTGCTCTTGCGCGCCACCGCGCTCAGGCGGATGCACGCCGTGGCGCCGCCCGACAGGCGCCCAAGGAGCGTGAAGCTGTCTTCTACCGTCACCGGCCGCAGTGTGCCGTCCCCGTCCGGCAACTCCGGGATGAAGGTGTCGGCCTGGCCCAAGACGCTTTCAAACTCGCCGATGAGCCAGCGCAGCCGGTCCACCATGTGTACGCCGATGTCCCCCATGACGCCGAAGCCGGCCAGCTCCCGCTGGTGGCGCCAGTAGTGGGTCAGGCCGGGCGTGGCGCGGTTCTCGCTGAACCAGCGGGCCTCCACTTGGTGCACGCGCGCGCCCACGTAGCCGTCGTCCAGCAGTTCCTTCATGTAGGCCAGGGCCGGAATGTGGCGGTGGTTGAAGGCGGTCATGTGTACGCGCCCGGCGGTTTCCGCCTGAGCCAGCATGCACTCGGCCTGGGCGGCGTTCATGGCCAGGGGCTTTTCGCACAGCAGATGTAGTCCGTGTTGGACGGCTGCGGCGACCATCTCGGCGTGGAGGTGCGGCGGCGCGACGATGCTCACGGCGTCGAGACCGGGGTGGGCCAGCAACTCCCGGTAGTCGGTGTATACGTGGGGTATGCCGTATGCCTTGGCGGTGGCTTGTGCCTTGTCGCGCGTCCGTTGGCAGAACGCCACAACTTCCGCGTTGTCGGTGGCGCCGAAGCCTTGCAGGTGCTGGATGCCGAAGCCCCCGCCAATGACCCCTATCTTCACCACTGTCATGTATTTTCTCCCTCAGGTGGTTTCATTTGGATCAATGCTGTCCCATGGAGATACGAACAAGGAAAAATCTGAAGCACTCACCTGTGTCGAGATGGAAGCAGCAACCCCCATCAACAGTGAGGTTCAGGTCCCTGGTGAACTGTCATACCGTATTGGGGCAGATACTCAACCCCAGGGTTGCAAACGTGCCGTGGAGAGCGATTCGGAAGACGGCCTACAAAGCATCATTCCGGCGAAGGGAAGCACCATCCCCGCGAAAGCAGGCATCATACCCGCAGAAGGAAACGTCTTTCCGGCGAAAGGAAGCGTCATACCCACGAAAGGAAGCATCATTCCTGCGGAAGGAAGCATTATTCCCACGAAAGGAAGCGTCATGCCCGCCGAAGGAAGCGTCATGCCCGCCGAAGGAAGCGTCATGCCCGCGAAAGGAAGCGTCATGCCCGCGAAAGGAAGCGTCATGCCCGCGAAAGGAAGCATCATACCCGCGGAAGGAAGCGTCATTCCCGCGAAAGGAGACGTCATTCCCGCGAAAGGAAGTGCCATTCCGGCAGAAGGAAGAGTCATTCCCGCGAAAGCGGGAATCCAGGCGGGGCGTGGGCGGGGACACCGGCCAGTGGGTCCCTCTCTCTGGATTCCCGCTTCCGCGGGAATGACGTCTCGTAATATTTCCGATAACCCTACTCTGCCGCTCAACCTCACCTACAGTGACATTCCCCAACAACCCTCTCCTTGAAATCCCATCCCACTTGCCTTCCGATCCCCTCCGTGCTTCCAGCTTTCGCAACATTGGGGTCAAGATGGTGCCGAGACATGAATTCGCGAAGCGCGGGCGCACCTACGTGGGCGCACCGAGCGAGGCAGCGGTTGCGGAAAATGACGCGGTTGGGGCAGGTTTCTGGCGATCCGGTCCTTGGCGGCAGCCTCGGTTACCCGAGCCAAGCAGTTCGGTTCAACTGAAGCGCGCCCATTCGAGCGGAGACGGCTTCCGGTTGCTGAATTTGCGCGGGCATCGTTTCGTGCGGTTGATCCTCGCGTCGGTCGCAACCGGCCAGGACGGACAGAAGGATGATGAGAATGAGCGCGAGGACGAGCGGCCGGCCATCGAATTGATTCTGTGCTGTCTCGTATAGGCCGTCGAGCATGTGCAGGCGGTCTCCCCGTGGTGCCGTTGCCGAGTTCCTGAAGGAGGCTCTCCGGTCCGATGTCCACGGCGTGTCACGCGGCGAAGAACGCTGAACGTGGATCTGCATGCTGGCATCATGGTCGGGGCGCTTGTGTCGCCGCTGCACGGAGCCGGCAGGCCTGGCAGCGATGTCACGCGTCAGGCGTCAGTGCGGGCCCGCCCCTTTGGCGGCTTCAAGGCTATAGTGCCGATAGACGGCCTCCTGGACGTCCCGGCGCTGTTGTTTATCGAACTCCCGGTAGTACCATCCCAAGAAATAATCAGCGCCAAGCTGAAACGGTATCCCTATGATGAAGCCGATCTTGGCGCCGGCCCAAGCTCCCGCTCCCGCAGCCACGCCGCCGGCCGGAAAAGCAGCGATTCCGCCAACGATGGCGCCGACGGTGGTAGCCCCGGCGTAGACCGCCGTCGGCGCGGCGCGACGGTATAGATCACGCTGACTGATGCGGCCCAGGTTGTACTCTTGATACGCGGTAACCAACCGAAGTCCCTCTACCACGAACGTGACAGGCAGCAACGCGGCGTTGGCGGCCGAAACTAGTACCCTGCTTGCGGCCAGATTGAAAGTCGTCAATTGAGCGGCCGAACTCGCGCCCAAGGCTGTTGCCTGGCCGATCCGGCCGATGGCGACGCCTGTCTGCATGTGGGGCAGGAGACTCCCTTGCAGGGTAGGATCGTTGAACATCTCCCGGGCGACCCCGGCCTGCTGGAATGCATCCCACACCAGTCCGGCTGCCCCCGCAACACCGAGGATTGCCACGCCCTGTGTGCCTCTGAATTTCAGCATTGCGGCGGACTGGGCTCTACGGGCTTCCCGGAAGACTTGTCGAGCGCCGAGACTCTCCCGGGTCACCGCTCGTTCGATCGCGCGCGCCTCCCCCCTCACGTTGGTGCGATTCCACCGACCCTCAAGCCTGGGCTCACCGGGCCGGCCCATCGTGTGAGGGGTCCTTACGACACCCGTGACAAGGCGATTCTTCTGCGCGGCCACGATTACCCGGGCCGACTCGACCCGGGCTTGTCTGGTTGCGTATGGCGACATGACGACCCTTTGAGCAGACCAGATCGTATTTGGGTTCGTGCCTTGTAAAGAACCGTAGGTGATAGTCGGCCTGGAGTTGCCTCCTTTCGCTTCGATCACACGGACGACACCCGTCCGGCGGTCCCAATACACAGAGTCCGGTCCCTGGCGGATGCCGCGGTTTCTGGAGCCGAGCAACTGGCTCCAACCGCGTTCCGTAGCAAATCGAGCCCGACCCTGTTCCCCTATTCGTTCCGCTAGACGGGCTCGATCATAGAAAAGCGCACCACCATACTCGCGTCGATAGTCGCGCTGAAAATAGTATTTGGGCTCAGCTTCCACAGTCGGAAAGAGCTTTCGTGCCGTCTCCGGTGTGGCCAACAGCCAAAGCCGCGCCGCCTGCTCCCGCGGTGTCAAGGGAAGCCTCAAGGTTGAGGCGCCGGAACGAGCCGGTACTGTGTTGAGGGCCGCGGCGGCTAGCGCGACCACAATCAAAGAGATCATCCGATGGTTCGTCACGATCCTTCCTCCAGAACGTTCTCCAACGACTTCATCTTGGCTACTGGATCATTGCCGACTGTCTACACAACGCTGCCTTCGATTGGCTTCGCCGCGGGCTTCAGTTGGCGGATTGTACGGGTTGAAGGAAAGAGATTGCCTGCCTCCCCAAACGCCACATGAGAACGGCATTCACGGTTCCTTCCGCTGCCCTAGCGCCCAGAAATCTGGCGCCTGTAGCGACAAGTGCTGTGTCCAGAAACCCGGTCATATCGCTCTGCCACGCACTCTTCAATTTGTCGGCAACCGCGTCGGCACCTTCCTGTGACAGACCAGCCAGGTAAATGTCCACGATCGAACGTGCTAAAATCGTTGCTGTCTGCCCAAGTGCCGGGCGCAATCGGTAGAGGAAGGTGAGATCTTTGATCAACGCCAAGCATGCGTACAGCACGATGGCGTTGTCGATCACTGCTGCTGGAGCCGTGGCTGTGCCAAATCCCACGCGCTTTGTGTATTGTTTGACGCGAAGTCGCGCCACACTATCGAGGATCGACTGGAATTGGTCGCGAAACATCGAAAGCCACTCGTATGGGCGGGGTGGATTCGTCTCTCTCCAGTAGCGAGAGCCGTGCGGATTTCAAGTCCTCGCACTCTCCAACACTCAAGCCGAAGCCCCTCAAACGTCTGAATACCGACTCATTGAGTTTGTAGTCTTCAAGGTAGCTTCGCATTTCGCGAAAGGCCTGTTCTTCATGTTCCGCAACCGAAATTTGCATTTGTCGGCGCTCGTGAAGGGCCTGCATCGCGCGCAAGTTTATCGATGGGCTACGCCGCAAACGGAGCAAGTTGAGCACGAGTTGCAGGATCAGCCAACTCAAGGACCCGGCAAAAAGAAGTGCGGCCACCCGAACGATCCAGTTGAACGGCACCGGCAAGGAAGCGATGCTGTCTAACGGCTGCCGCAACCTGAGAAACGACGAAGAGTCCGAGCACCGACGCTAGGGCAAGCCCGCCCCACGTCAGAATCGCGAAGGATGCCGGAGGGCATCGCGAACATCGACGGGCTGTTCGTAGCTCCGTGGCGAACTGCCGACGCAGACTCGTCGTTATCCAGGCCTTTCGCCTCTTCGACCTCCTGTTCGCTCAAGACTCGGGCGCCGTCCATCCGCGATCGGGGTGTTCCCAACCCATGGTCACCCTGCCTCAGTTCCGGAAAGTCTGTGGTCGTGGGATCGGCATCCAGGTTTGCGAGCTGCTGCAGCCCCGTAACTCTGCTGTGACTCCTGTTCGCTCAAGACTCGGGCGCCGTCCATCCGGGATCTGGGTGTTCCCAACCCGTGGTCACCCTGCCTCAGTTCCGAAGAGTCTATGGTCGTGGCCTCGGCGCCCAGATTTGCGACCGCTGGGTTCCGTGTCGGCCTCTGCTGTGACTCCGGGTCGTCCAGGCGAGGCGGCCTTCGATCTCCTGAGCATTCAGCGGGGCGTTTCTCGGAGATGGTGTTTCTAACCGGTGGTCACCTGTCGCTGGTCGGGGCATCTGTAGTATTCGCCACGGTTGCGAATTGTAGCGGTTCCGTGTCGGACTGCCGCCACGACTCCTTGGTTCCAGTCGCGGCGTTTCCTCGATTTCCAGATCGCTCAGCACCGTCGGCGTCTCATCGGATGGGGGTGTTTCCGACAGGTGGTCGTCCGTCGCCGGACCCGGTGGGTCCGTGGTTATGGCTTGCGGCTCTTGCGACCTGCGGTTGCTCGGACCCTGCCGCGACTCAGCTGTTCCAGTCGCTGCGTTTCCTCGATTGGGATCGCTCAGCACTCTCACCGTCCATCCGGGATCGAGGTGTTAACCCGTATCGCCCTCATTCCCGGTGTATCCTTGTTCGTTACTTGGTATCCATGGCAGCCCTCCCTACTGACAAAGTCGAATACGGCGTCCAGATTTCGATGCTTTGGAGGCCTCTGGCGGTTGCGCGGTAAACGAGAGGCCACTTCGGGGAACTGTAAGCATTGCGGATCCCAGTCGTCCTCCCAATCCTCTGGCAGCGAGGACACAAAAAACTCCATCCCCACGGTTTGGATTGTTGTCGTGGACCGGGACACCGCGCAGCTTGTCATGGCGTTTTCGTCCGCGTCGGAAGAGTCGGAGACGCAGGCGCTGCAGTCAAACCACCTTACCTCCGCATCGGGACACAGTTCCGCTGCGCGCCGAGTCATGCTGCGCAACAAGTCCCTCATGCGACCCTTGTCCAGGTCTTCCTTCCTGACGAGGTCGGCTTTTGTAGCGACAAAGGCGACCCGTTGCACCGCAGGATGACCAGACGTTCAATTTCCTGAAGCGTCGACGGATGGAGGAATCGATCCTGCATGGTTTCGAACAAGTTAAGCAGATTTGGCGATTGTCGTTGTAACGGTCAACGCCGCCGAGAAGCAGTGATCGAATATCCACTAGTACGATCAGGCTGTGAACGTCGATCATGTTCTTGAATACCGGCTTGACCACCTCATTGCGGTAGTGTTTGTAGCGCACGTTCAACGCTTGATGCAAACGGGGATCCTTGTCCAACAGGTGTGCCGGCAGCGGGGCGAACTGACTCGACACTCCGAACGATGAAGCCGGTCCTCGGCCAATTCATCCGGTTGATTGGGTCTGGGCACATCGCCTTGACGACTCAACATGAACTCTGATGGTGATACCAGGAACCGGCAATTCAATGCGAATCGCGCCAAAAGCCGCCAATAGCTGCGAACGACCTGTCGCAACCGCTGTTGAGGCTTCACAGTGTCGTTCTGTGACGGTTTGTCGGACCCAGACAGGATGGCCTCCAGTTCGTGCTCGTATGCCTTGATCGCGTCCCCGCGAGTGGAGTCCTTGGCCAATTCGTCAAGCATGTAGCGGGACCAACGTCGCGAAATCGGGCGCAGCGCAATCCCCACGTCCGCGATACGTTCGCCAGGAAAATCGAAGAAATCCAGCTGTTGTTTCCGTCGCCGATCAGAGCGGCTGAAGGTGCATACGTAACGATGGTCGTGCTTCGTCTTGACGGGCCAACTACTCCCTTTCGTGGCCATGAGACTCCGAAACTGCTCGAACGGAAAAGCCGATGGGGCCGGAACTTCACGAAATCGAGTGATCTTCGCCTTGTTTTCGAGTTCAAAGTTCATGCTGTTGAATTCGTGCAGGTGCCATAACAAGAGGTCAGGAAGACCGTCTTGCCGCTTCGGTGCAGGCCGGTGAGGGCAATCTTTCTCTTTTTCGTCGTTAAGTCGAGTATCATGTCGTAGGAGTCCTTTGGGCGCGGCCGGCTAATCTTGGGATCGACGCGTCGTGGTCGCGATTGGTTCGTGTTGATCCCGCCGGATGGCCGGTTCGGGTGGAGTCGTTTATGCCGGTAACATCGTCAGCCCATTTGGGCAGAACCCAAAGCTAGGCGCGGGTTGGCATGACGTACAAGGCCGGAGTGGCTGCTGGCAAGCTACTCCAATGGACGGTGGCTCAGGGATCGTCCTCCAGAAACGCCCGAAGTGGCTTCTTCTTGGTCAACGCGGAATGCTTGGCCACGTCCGTTTGAAGGTGGTGTCGGTCCAACTTGCTCCAGCCGGCTTTGAACGCCTGTCCGTAGAGCTCGTGAACGGGCAGGTCCAGCAAAGCGCGGTTTATCGGCAGGAGATGGTTGACCATGGCTTGCCCGATATCTCTGTACTGCCCCTTGTCCCTGAACTTCGGCGCCTCTTCAGAGATCCTGTTAAACTGACCATTGAACGTCCTGATTTCGCCAAGCGCCCAACGCTGATACGACCGCAACGCGCGAGCGTGGCGCTCTTCAGCCTGTCGAGTCGCTTCGGCTTCGTGGTTGGCGAGGGCACGACGTAACTCTCTCTCCAGCCGTTCGTGGGCCGGCGCGTGGACGCCGGCCAGAACCAGTGCCACGCGGGAGGATGCCGCCCGCTGCAGTAGTGTCCTGAGAGCGGTCACGCGGAATGCGTGTTGAGCGCGCTCCGCTCTCCGAAGCAAGAACTGACGCCATTGAGGCTGATGAGCTTCGTAGACGGAGGGTAGATCGGGCTTGAATTGTCGTACGGTCTGCCAATCGCTTCGGAAACTGTCGGCCTGCACAACGGCTTGGCGTCGCCGGAACTCTTTTTCTAGCTTCTGTCGCAGGGCTGGGATATCGACGTCGGGGTCAACGACCTCCTGGTCTACCGCAGCGATGTCGAGCGCGTCGTAGAGTGCGACAACCTCTGCCACGTTGGCGGTGGCGCCCTGAGTTCCCTCCAGGAGTTCTTCCGCCCGCTGTACGGCCTCGGTGACGCGCCGCCGAATAGCCTCGCCAGGGAGTGCGTTGGCGCACTCCTGTATCAGCGAAACCAACTCCCCAGCGGTGCCTTCCGGTGCGGCTGTCGCCAAGGCACGCAGTTGGTCGACCCGTTGATCCAGTTGGTCAAGCGACAGGGTCTCATCGGACGGCGCATTCAGATGCTTCCAGCCGTTCCTGCATGTCGTTGGGGTTGTACTCGCGGCGAGCGGCGAAGCTGCATCCGGCGCGTCATTCAAAGTCGTGAATACCATCGCCGCCCAACGGATTCGCGAGAGCCGCGGAAGGTACTGCGGTTCGGCCCATAATGGGAGGCCAGTGACCAGTGCGGATACCCCCTCAAGGAAGCTCTCGGCCTCGCCGGGGTTCTTCGGCCATCGGCTGACGTCGTTCACCTGCTCTTCAAGTTCCGCGAGGCGGCTTTCCCACTCAGGAGGCATGGTCGCGAGGACAACGCGTCTCCGTATCTCTTGCAGGACGTCGGACTGCGCGCCAAAGGCGCTTCGCAGTTGTTGTATCTGGTCCTTCAGCGCATCCAATTGAGCGGACTGGGTTCCCGGTGGCTGCGGATTTGCGAGTGTTGATTCGTTCGGCGACTCGTCGCGCTGGTCGCAGCCCACCAAGCCCGCCAGGAGGAGGAGAACGAGGATGATGGAGTGAGGATTGAGTTGACTTTGCCGTGTCTTGCGGCGGGGTTTGGGCATTTTGAGCATCCACATAGGGGTTTTTCCTTTGATGTTTGAGGTGCCCTGGCCAGCAGGCCGTGTCGTGAGGTGCCAAGCGGGGACGTAGCAGAACCTCATTGATATGAAAATGAACTGATGATTCGATAATTCAGGGGGTTACGAATCGGCACGCCTTGCGCGTCGTCCCCGCCTCGGCCCACCTGCTTTTCGCCCCGAGCAGGATCGAGGGAAGGCTTGCGTGGGAATGACGGAGCAAGGGCGGGCATGACCGGGAAAAAAGGTGGGAGTGACGGAGGAAGGGCGGACAGGCCGAAGGAGCGAAAAGCGGATGACGTTTGGTCTTACCCGGATATGGTGTCGAGGGCGCTGGTGAGGTCGTCCACCACCACGGCGGTGGCGAACAGGGTTTCGGACTTCTGACCCAATGCAGTACGGCGAAGAGGAGGTTGGTGGAGGCCATGGCGATGCCGGACAGGAACATGGCCCGGATGAGGCCCATGCGGATGGCGAAGAACCCGCCCCGCCGCACCATTCTTTATTTCTGGGGATCGCGGTCAAGGCGCCGAATCTTCTGGCAAATCCCTACCTCAGGTGGCATAATTCCCTGAGTATCTTGCGACGCCAGAGTCCACCGCCATGAACCCGCCAAAGAAACCGCGCTGGCAGTACCGGTTCGACAACTACAAACGTGCCTTCGTCTTGCTCAGGGAGGCCCTTGACGAAGACCGGGAATTCAGCCAGTTGGAGCAGGAGGGTGTCATTCAACGCTTTGAGTATACGATGGAGTTGGCTTGGAACGTCATGAAGGACTACCTGGAAAACGAGAATCTCGTCTTGCGGCAGGTTACTCCTCGGGCGGTCATACGCGCTGCGTTTTCGTCCAGGCTGGTCAGCGACGGTGAGACGTGGATGGATGCACTGGATGACCGCAGCAAGATGTCCCATACCTACGACTTCAAGAAGTTCAGGGATGTGATCGACAGCATCAGAAGCCGCTACTTGGCGGTCATGGATGAGCTCTATACGAAGCTGCTTGAAGAGAGCGTAGAGTAGGTTTGATGGACCACGGCCTTACAGCCAAGCAGCTAGTCACGATTAAACGGATTCTTGCGCCTTATGCGGACGTTATCACTCGCGTGGACCTTTTCGGTTCGCGCGCCACAGGCGTTTGCCGTCCGGATTCAGACATAGACTTGGTCCTGCACGGTCAACTGGACGAAAGAACCATCGATCGTCTGTGGACGCTGTTTCACGAGAGTAGCCTTCCGGTTGCGGTTGACGTGATGGGCTACCACCTTACGACGTATCGACCGCTCAGAGCCCATATGGACGAGGTGAGGCAGCCGCTCTTCGCTCAACAGGAACTGAAGACGTAAACGGCCGTCCATCAACAAGAAATGCGCCATGTCCCAGACCCGCTATGGCGCGGCTCTACAAGAAGCTCGCCCAACGTGACTACCTGACGCTGGCCGAAGTTCTCGCCATTCCGCGGACCAGATTCGACGGTACAATGAGGGCCGCGATCTTCGAGTTCATCGAAGTGTTCTACAATCGGCAACGTCGCCACTCGGCTACTGCACACCAGCACGCTTCGAGCGGATGGCACCGGTACCTTAACCAACCTGTCCACCAATCCCGGGGAAGGCCAGTTCCGTTGCGTGGCACGGTGACGGGTTCGGCGCGGGTTGCTACCGTGCTTGCTCGCGCGCGGCGGGAACCGCCAGGATGGTGACCGCGCCCAACAGGTTGATGGCGCCGAAAAGATAGAAGGTGTAGCGGAGGCCGTAGGTGTCGGCCACGGCGCCGGCCACCAGTGGAAACACCAGCGACAGGGTCGAGCGTCCCACGTCCATGAAGGTCTGGGCCGCGCCCCAGATGTCTCTGGGCGCGTGCTCCAGCCCGTTGGCCTGGATGATGGGCCCCACGGCGAAGAGCGCCATGCCGCCGAGGGACACCACCGGCAGCAGGAACCACCCGGACGGCATGAGCGGGATGGCGCCGATGAGCAGGCCGCCGGTGAGGAGCGAAAGGAAGATGGTGATCTTTCGTCCGAAGCGGTCGGAGAGGTGGCCGATGACCGGCGCGAAGATGGTGCCCACCAGCGCCAGGCAGGCCAGGTAGAGTCCCACCGTGGCGATGCCCATGTTCAGGTCCGTGGTCAGGTAGAGCGGCAGGAAGGTTGGGACCAGGTTTTCGCCGATGGAGCGCAGCGCCGCCACCAGGGTCACGCCCATGAGCGGCAGATTGGTGAGGATTTCGCCGCGCAAGGCCTTGCCGTAGGAAGCGGAACGGTTGCGCGCCGTGGCGTCATGACGCAAGGGCGGCAGCACCAACCAAAGGAAGATGGCGATGGCGACGCCCGGCACGAACTGGAACAGGTAGGCCGTGCGCCACGTGATCCAGGTGAGCAGCGCGCCCACCACAATGGGGGCCAGGGCCGCGCCGACGTTGGCCCCCATGGCGTGTACCCCCAGGGCGAAACCCATGCGGTCCGGAAACTTCTCGCCCACCACCGCGCGTGCAGGGGCGTGCCACATAAAACCGCCCAACAGAGCCTGGATGCACACCAGCGCGCCGAAGATCCAGAAGGTCGGCGAAAACCCCTGGAGGGAGACGAACAGGGAGGGCCACAGGAGCGACAGCAGCAGGACGCCCCGGCGGTCGCGCAACAGGTCGGTGGCCAGGCCGCCGATGGTGATGCTCAGGATGTGGGACACCCGCTGTGCCGAGCGCAGCACGCCGATGTCGGTGTAGGAGATGCCGAAATCGCGCACCACCAGTGGCAGGCACACCGCCATGGTTCCCTGAAACACGTGCGTCACGCCGTGCCCCATGGTCAGCAGCCCGAGTACGCGGCCGCGGGACGGTTCTTCCGGGGCCACCGCATCCGGCACGGCGGCCGAAGGGTCGGTGGTGTTGCTCATGGCGTGGTTCCAGGTGAGTTTTGATATGGTGATTTGCCACAGCGGTAAGCCATGTTGGAATTCAGCACCACACAACAGAAGCGGTGACGGTTGGATGAACCTGGAAATTGCATTCGAGCCCATTGGGGGTGTTGTATGCTTTGGAAGACGACGACCGGCTGTCCGAAAAGGCAAGGGAACTTAAGGCGGATCTTCTCCGGAGAGCGTGTAAGTGACATTCAGTCGTCGGGAAATCGAATCATTGAGGTGGTGTCAGTCATCGAGTCGCCTGCACTTTGAGGTGCAGTCCCTCGCGTTCCTGAAGACAGCTGATGATCTCGAAGAGATTACGCGCCTGCGGATTGCCGTTCGGACTGAGCATGCGCATTAGGCTCTTGGGCGACTTCGCGGTCAGCCCGGCGAGTTCCTGGAACCCTATGGTCGCGTTGACGTAGTCGCGCAAAACTGACTTTCCGACATCGACTTCGCCGGCAAGAAGGCACTGCACGCCTTCTTCGAGTAGCGCCTCCCGGAAGCCCGGATCGCGCTCCAGCCGCTCCCGGATCGTCACTCTGAAATCGCGCGTCAATGTCATGGTCTCAACCCTCCTGCCGCTTACCGGTCATTGTGGGGAGTGATGCGGCCACGCAGTCGGACGCCGCAACGGATCAGAAAGTGCCCCAAGTAGCCAAGGTTCTTATGATAAATAAAGTGATAATCATTAGAGCGTATCGCGCCTAACCCATTGTAAAACAAGTAATTTACCAAAAACTTTGGCGGAGAAGGGAGGGAGTCGAACCCTCCGAGAACCTTACGGCCCTCAGACTGGTTTTGAAGACCAGCGGCGCCACCGGGCACCTTCCTTCTCCAGGTTCCGGCATGTGCATGATGACAGACTTCTAGGGTTCTGTCGCGCGGGCGGCAAGAGAGGGCGGCTCGAAGGCGCGCACGGCCGGCAATTCTCCGTGGAACGCCTCCACCTCCACCAGCGCCGTCTGTGAGATGGGACCCTGGGCCAGACGGGAGGTCCCCTTGTCCAGGGTCAGGACGTTGGGGTTGCCGTGCCGGTCCAATCCGCCGGGCGCGGCGGGGTCGTACCAGGCGCCGGTGGCGAGCACGACTACGTCGGGCAAGACGCTGTCGGTAACGCGAACCCCGGCCAGGCAGCTTCCGCGATCATTGTACACGCGCACGACGCTGCCATCCGTGATTTCCCGGGCAGCGGCCGCGGCGGGATGGATCAGCAGTGGCTCGCGGCCCTGCACCTTGTTGGCCAGGCTCACCGCGCCCGGGTCGTGCTGGCTGTGCAGCCTCGTGGCGGGCTGGTTGGAGATGAGGTGGAGCGGGAAGCTCCGGGCTTCCTCCGCGCCCAGCCACTCCGCCGGCTCGATCCAGGCCGGATGACCGGGGCAGTCGCCGTAGCCGAAACCCGCGACAGTGTCCGAAAAGATCTCGATGCGGCCGGACGGGGTGGGCAACGGGTGCGCCGCGGGGTTCTCCCGGAAGCGCGCGAGCAGCACTTTTTCTTCGCCGCTGGTGGGCAGGGTGATGTGACCGGCGCTCCAGAAGGCGTCGAAGGGCGGCAACTCGATGCCGTCGCGGATGAAGGCGCTCCGAAGTTCGTCATAGAGGCTCCGGAGCCAATCGTCCTCCGACCGGCCTTCGGTGAAGCGCTCCGCGAAATCCAGTCGCCCCGCAACCCCGGAGAAGATGTCGTAGTCGTTCCGCGCCTCGCCGACGGGAGGAATGGCTTGGGCCATGGCGAACACGATGGGATCGGAAGCCTGCCTGCCGATGTCGTTTCGTTCCAGCGGCGTGGTGGCCGGCAGCACAATGTCTGCATGCCGCGCCAGCGCGTTCCACCAAGGTTCGTGGACGATGATGGTTTCGGGGCGTTGCCATGCCTCCACCAGCCGGTTGAGGTCCTGGTGATGGTGGAAGGGATTGCCGCCGCACCAATAGACGAGACGGATGTCGGGATATACGAGGCGCCGGCCGTCATAGTCGAAGGGCTCGCCCGGGTGGAGCAGCATGTCGGTGATGCGCGCCACCGGGATGAAGGATGACACCGGGTTCGCGCCCTGGGGCAACGTGATCCCGCCCGTGGCCCGCACCGGATTGCCGATGGCGCCGGTGGAACCGTAGCCGTAGCCGATGCCACCGCCGGGAAGCCCGATCTGTCCCAGCATCGCGGCCAGCACCGCGGCCATCCAATAGGGCTGTTCTCCATGGTCGGCCCGTTGCAGCGACCAGCTCACGGTGATGAGCGTGCGGCTCGCGGCCATGCGCCGCGCCAGGTCGCGAATGGCGCTCGCCGCAATGCCGCACACGGCTGCCGCCCATTCCGGGTCCTTGGGACGGCCGTCCGTTTCACCCATGAGGTAGGCGCGGAACACCTCGAAGCCGGTACAGTACTTTTCCAGAAACGTCTCGTCGTGGAGACCTTCCTGGAGCAGCGTGTGGGCCAGCCCCAACATGAGCGCCGTGTCGGTGTTGGGCCGCGGGGCCAGCCACTCCGCCTCGAGGAAGGCCGCGGCGTCGTCCCTCACCGGACTGACGTTCACGAACGCCACGCCGTTCCTGCGGCACCGTTGGAGCCAGTCACGCGTCGTATGCCGGGCGATGCCGCCGGCGCTGACCTGCGTGTTCTTGAGCGGAATGCCGCCGAAGCTGACCACCAGCTCCGTCTCCCTTGCGATCACCGGCCACGAAGTGGCCCCGTCGCGCACCGAGTACCAGTCGTATCCGAAGACGTGGGGGATGATGACTTCACCGGCCGCGTAGCTGTAGGTGTTGACCGACCGGACATAGCCGCCGGCCTGGTTGAGGAAACGGTGAAGCTGGCTCTGGGCGTGGTGGAACCGGCCCGCGGAGGCCCAGCCGTAGGAGCCGCCGAAAATCGCCTCGTTGCCGTACGCGTCGCGCACGCGCCGCAACTCCCCGGCCACCAGGTCGAGCGCCTCGTCCCAACTCACCGGGACGAACGGTTCGGCGCCGCGGCCGCCCCCATGATGCTCGGGGCCCCGCTCCAGCCAGCCTTGGCGCACCATGGGTTGCGCCACCCGGCAGCGGTGTTGCACCACGTCAGGGAGCGACTGGCCGATGGGCGACGGATCCGGATCGCCGGCGAACGGGTGCGCGGCCACAATGCGTCCGTCCTGAACCTCGACCTGGTAGGCGCCCCAGTGAAGGGATGTTTGAACGCGCCGGGAGTTCGTATGGCTCATTTCCGGAAACTCCTGTGTGCTGCGCCGCGTGTGCGGGTCGAATGCACCGGCCCAATGCCCGAGTTCAATGCCCGGGGCGCGCGACGCTCCATGCCAAAGAACCAAGGGATACCGTGAAAAGGGGATGCTACCCTGAAAAGGGGACGCCTCTCAAACAACCCAACGCAACCGCACACAGCCACCGCGCTCGCCCACGCCATCGCTTGGTGGCATCGACCCGCTGGTGTGGTGTTGCGCAGGCGTCCGCGATCCATCGGTGCTTTGCCGTGGGTTGCGTTGTTATTCCGCGCGTGGCGCCCGTGAAAAGGGGGCGACCGCCGGTGGTCCCTGCAACGTGTTGCGCCTGTCGCGGCGACCGCCGGTGGCCGCGACAGGGCGGTGCCCGTGACTGGCGTTTCCCAGACGGCCGGACTACAATCCGGCGCTAGTGTGGTGTCTGGTTAATTCGCGTCATAATGTGCGGAGGATTTTTAGTTGTCGGCAAGGCGCGATGACGAGCAGTGGCGTGTACCACGCGAGGAAGAGCAACGCAGCCGACGGCGAAAAAGACCCGCAAATTCTCGCGGGACACGACACCAGGATGTTGCAGTGGCCAGCCCCACCGCAGCGGCTTCGGAGTGGATGATGAAACCGGCGTCCTTCGAGTATCACGGTCCCGCGACGTTGGCCGAGGCCACATCCTTGCTCGCCGGTCTCGGTGAGGAGGCGCGGGTGCTGGCCGGCGGCCAGAGCCTGGTGCCGCTGATGAACTTCCGGCTGGCCCGGCCCGCGCATCTGGTGGACTTGAACCGCGTGGCCGAACTGGACTTTCTTGC
>CBDCAF010000002.1:0-7513 GCA_965213675.1 uncultured Binatia bacterium (SeqCode) | reverse complement strand
CACGCCGGCCCAAGCCGCTCCGCCCGGTCTGGGAACGGTGGGCCGATGACGTATCCGAGGCGGCCTTGGACTGCGGCCACTTCATCGCCGAGGAAGCGCCGGAGGCTTGCGCGGAAGCCATCCGGCGGTTTCTGTTGGGCGAGCATGCCGGTCATTCCCGCGAGGAGCTTGCGCCGTAGGAATACGCGAAAGCGAAAATTCGCCATCGCCGTCCCTTCGGCCGCTCGATTTCGTCAAAACTGACTTGATATTCTCCTCAATCGAGGGGCCGAAGGGACGGATGAGAGCGGATTTGCAGCCGTGAATTCCTGCGACGCAAGCTCCTGGCAGCGGTTGGGGTCCATCGAAGCGTAGCGAGAGGTAGAAACAGGGGCCACCTGCCTTGCTGTGGGGTGACTCGGATCCATTGGGGCGAGACGCCATCGTCCAAGTGGCAATGGAAAGAAGTTCCGGGATCGTTGACAGATCGACAGGTTTCCGGCGTGGAGCGAGAGATGAGCACACAGGTGGAAATACGGCTCGACGTTCCGTACGGGGGAGGCCCCGACGGCAAGCTTTGCAACGACGTGTATCTGCCCGCCGGGCCGGGGCCCCATGCCGCGTTGCTGTGTTTCCACGGCGGCGCCTGGGCGCACGGGAGCCGGCGCCAGTATCAGGAGTGGGGGCCGTGGCTCGCGGCCCGCGGTTACGCCCTGGTGGCGGTGGAATACCGGTTGTCGAAGAACGTCTCGCCGTCGTGGCCGGGCGTCCACGAGGACATCCGCCGGGCGCTGTGCTGGCTTCTGGAGGAGGCCCCCGGGTTTCGCGTGGACCCCATGCGGCTGGGCCTCGTGGGCGACTCGGCGGGCGGTCACATGGCGGCGCTCCTTTCCCTGGACGACTGGGTCCGGCCGCACCTGCGAGCCGTGGTGGGGGTCTACGGTATCTACGATCTGCTGGACTGGTGGAAGGTCACCCAAAAGCGCAAGGATGACCCGGTGGGCCGGCCACCGCCAGCCCACCACGGTCGACACACGGGCTTCAGCGATACTGGGCGGCGCGGCGCTGCCGGAGGAATTCGCCGGCGGCGATGGGCGGATACTGCGCTGGACGCCCGGGGTTGCAACAGGAATCGAGACACCGGACCGTAGCCGCGCTGTTGGGATTGTAGAAGAAAACGGTGGAGTACCGGGACTGCGCCATGTTCGCGGCGGGCAGGGCCACCCGGTGCTCGGGTGAGCGGAAGATGCCGTTGCTCCAGCGTGACAGCAGGTCCGCCACGTTGACCGTGACGGCGCCGGGCGCCACCGGGATCGTCACCCAGCGGCCGTCCACCAGCGCCTCCAGACCTTCCACTTCGTCCTGGAAGACCAGCGTCACCGTGCCGTAGTCCGTGTGGGTTCCGGCGCGCAGTTGTCCGTCTCCGGCCGGCTGTGTCAGTGGTGGGTAGTGAAAGAACCGCACGGTGCTCGCGTGGGGCGCGTGCTTGTCGTCGAAGAAGTCCTCGGGCGCGTCCAGGGAGAGCGCCATGGCCCGGACCAGCGTGGCGCACGCGCGGGCGCCGGCTTCGTGTAGTTCCAGCACCGTTCGCCGGAAACCGTCCACCGGAATGTGCCAGCGGTCCAGGAACTCCAGGCTGGCCCGGTTCAGGCTGAAGGACTCCTTGAGGTCCCCCGGCCGTTGCGAATCGAGGTGTTCGATGGCGACTCCGACATAGCCCGATATGACGTCCAGGTCGGACCGGCCGATGGCTTGCTTGACTTCCGCGGGCAAGGCGAAGAATTCCCTGGCCTTGGCGGAGACGCGCTGGATCAGCCCGGCGGGCAGCGGCAGGTTGACGACATTGAAAAAGCCGTACTCGCTGCACGCCGCGCGGACTTCTTCCGCGACCCGGCGCCGCGCGGCCGCGTCACTGCTGAGGAACGGGCCGAAATCGATCTTCGGAATAACCGGTGCCACGGCCTGTCCTCTACGATGAAAATATCGTTAAATCAACCATTTGTGTGGATATAGTCCAAGGTTCGACCCCGGATCGGTGCGCGCTGCGCCGACGTCACGGCCACCGGCGGCCCAAGCTCCCAAGTCCGACGCCGCGCGTACCCCGGCGCCGGGCGCGCCCGGGTCAAGCGTCCACGGAATCCGTCAAGCGGGTGGCGCCGGCTTCGGTGACGAGCCGTTCCAGCCTGTCGTACGGTTCGGCGCCGACGATGGCCAAGCCCTCCGACAGGTACGTGGGCACCCCGCGTACGCCCAGGGAATGGCAGCGCTGCCAGTCGTCGTTGACCTCCTGCTGGAAGGTCCGGTCGGACAGGACCCGGCGCGCTTCCTCCACCGGCAGGCCCGCCTCCTCCACCAGTCGGAGCAGGGCCTCCGGCTCCCCGATGTTCGCCGCGTCGACGAAGTAGGCGCGGAACACCGCGTCGTTGAAGGCGTCTTCCCGGCCCTCGCGCTTGGCCCATTTCGCCAGTTCCTGGGCCAGCCGGCTGTTGTAGGTGAACTTCCGCTCCGTGAACGGCAGGCCCTCGCGCGCGAGCATGGCATCCACCCGGCTGGGACCGCTCATGTTGCGCGGCTTGCCTTCGGTAGGAGTTTCGGGGTGCAGCGGGAACTGAGTGTAGACGACGTCGAGATCGTAATTGTGTCTGAGTTTCTCAATACGCCCGGTACTGAGATAGCACCACGGTCAGACGAAGTCCGAGAAGACCTCCAGCGTCACTCGATCAGCCATCGGCATCTCCTTTCCCGCGCTCCGCGGGGTTTCCATGCGCATCCAAAAGTGGCGCCATGGTATCAGATCGGGCTTGGCCGTGCGACCGGATCACGGTGAAACACAAGGTCATCCACCGTTCGCCGACCTCACCGGGTGATCGATCTTCGCCCCGCGATCCCGCTCGACCCGCGCGATGTCGTGCTGGCTCTGGAGTGCGAGCCAGAAACCGGGGAGATTGCCGAAGTCGCGCCGTGGCCGGATGGACTGGTTTTGACGGATGGCCTTCGGTACCATGAGGACTCGCCGGAGGGGACATGAGCGAGATACGATTCATCGACACCACCCTGAGGGACGGGCATTTGAGCCTGTGGGCGCTGCGCATGCGCATCGGTCACATGCTGGGCGCCGCCCGGCAGTTGGACCGCTGCGGCTTCGAGTCCATGGAGTTCTTCGGCTTTGCGAGCATCATCAAGCAGGTGCGCGAGCTCAAGGAGAACCCGTGGGACTGGGTGCGGCTGGGGGTCCGGGAGTTTTCCAGGACGCGGCTGCGCTACCACGGCGGCCTTGGCTCGGGGTTCGAGCCCATCCCCGCGTGCGTGATCCGGCTCGTGCTGGAGCGCGTCATTGCCCACGGCATCACCCTCACGCGCTCGTCCAACCCGTGGAACGACTACGCCGTGCTGGCCAGGGAGATCGAGACCTTGGGCAGGATGGGCATGGAGGTGGTGGCCAACGTCATCTACTCGGTTTCCCCCAAGCACACCAACGAGTACTACGAACGCAAGGTGCGGGAGCTGGCGGCGCTGCGGCCGTACCGGATCTGCTTCAAGGACGTCGGCGGGTTGCTGACGCCGGACCGCACCCGCGAGATGCTCCAATTGGTCATGGCCAATGCCGGCGACATCCCGCTGGAGTTCCACGCCCACTGCAACAACGGTCTCGCGCCCTTGAACTACGTCGAAGCCCTGAAACTCGGCATAAAGACGCTGCACACCTCCATACCTCCCCTGGCCAACGGCTCCGCCCAACCTTCCATCTTCAACGTGGCGGCCAACGCCCAGGCCATGGGATTGACGCCCCGGGTGGACTTGGAGGCGGTGAAACCCGTGGAGGAACACTTCACCCGCGTGGCGCGCCGGGAGGGCTTCCCGTCCGGTTCACCGCGGGAGTACGACCACGCCCAGTACCGCCACCAAGTGCCCGGCGGCATGATTTCCAACCTGCGTTACCAACTCGGCGCCGTGGGCATGGGCGACCGGCTGGAAGAGACCCTGGAGGAAGCCGGCCGTGTGCGCGAGGAATTCGGCCACCCCATCATGGTCACGCCGCTGGCCCAGTTCGTCGGTACTCAGGCGGCGGTCAACGTCATGGTGGGCGAGCGCTACAAGGAGGTCACCGACCAGAGCATCCAGTACGCGCTGGGGCATTGGGGAGAGGAGGGCGCGCGTCTCATGGACCCGGAGGTCAAGGACAGGATCCTGAGCCGCCCGCGGGCGCGGGAGTGGGGTTCCTGGGTCCGGCCCGAGCCCACGCTGGACGAGGTGCGGCAACGGTTCGGCGGCCCGGGCGTCTCGGATGAGGAAATGGTGCTCCGGGTCATCGCCGGCGCGGACTCGGTCGACGCCATGTTGCGCGCTGGCGCCCCCAGGGCATTCCTTGACGCTGGCCGTCCGGTTCCCGCGCTGCTCAAGCAACTCGCCGGCGCCCGCGAACTCCGGCAGGTCCACATCCGGCAGGGCGGCCTGTCCATGCACTTGGGACAGAGCGAAGGCTGACCGCCGGCGCGTCCACACGACCGGCGTCCCTGGACTGCGCCGCGCGAAGTCGAAGCCATCCGGCAGGAGCACCCGTGAAGTTCAACGACCGCACCCTGTTTACCCTTGGCGTCTTCGTCGTCGTGCTCGGCTTTCTTGTCCTGGCCCTGGGCTACCAGCCGCGCGCCCGCTTGGTGCCGCTCATCATCGCCGTCCCCACCCTGCTGCTGACCCTTTTCCAGTTTCTGATCGACGCCATCCCCGCGGTAGGCCGCCGTTTCAGCTTTTTCCAGGAATACGATCTCTTCGGCATCGATGCTGGGCGCGCCGCCGAACCCGCCGCGGACAGCCGCTCATCCAGCAGTGTCTTCCGCCGCGAGCTCAGCTTCGCCTCGTGGCTCTTGCTCCTCGTGGCGTTGATCTATTTCATCGGCTACCTCGCCGCCATCCCCCTCTTCATGATCCTGTTCATGCGCCTGCGCACCTCCGAGCGCTGGCTCATCACCCTCTCCATCACCGCCGTCACGTGGGCGTTCGTCTACGTCGTTTTCATCCTCGTGATGGGCGCCCCCTTGCACGAGGGGGTCGTGTGGAACGCGATGGGATTGTGACGGGTTGCCGGAGCCATGCGGCTGAAAGCGCTTCCCCGTTGACAGTGCCTAAGATGACCTTGCCCGTACGTAAGCCCGAACGACGTTTCGCTCAGGCTGGTTAGCGCGCAAGAACGCAGAGCGCGGAGTCAGATCAACGCAGTGCTCGCGGTCGTAGTCGCGGGCGTCCCCGCAACTCCAGCCAGCTCCACCGTATGCGGCGCCCGGTTCGGCTACCGTGTCCACGGAGGTAGAATCGCAGGGATAGCGCCCGTGAGCGTCGTGCAGATGAGGCGTTCAAGGGCGCGTTCGGAAGTGTCGGTGGTCATGCGTCAGCGTGAAGAGCCACGGGTTCGATCCAGCTCTTCTTCGCGAGCACATCGGCGGCCAACTTGATCTGGCGGGCCGAGAATTGCTTCTTTCGATCATTCCAGCCGTAGACGCGCGAGATCAGGTCGTCAAGGTTGCAGGCAGATTCCTCCGTAGTCACCCAATGCACCGTTGATAGAAGCTCGAGGCCAAAAGACGACTCGAAGCCTGCGACCAGATCGGCTACGCGGTCAAATCGGCCGCGTGTGTCGGGATGGTTCTCCAGGACCGCGTTGGCATCGGCGACTGCGCCCGGCACCAGCTCGAGTTGTTTGTTCGGCCGGTCGCCGCCGTCGCGGTGGCCCGAGATGAAATACCCCTCAATCTCGCGAAGCACGTGGGTCAGATTCTCCGCGTAGGGACCGTGAAGACCCTTTACCACCCGAAGCTTGTCCATAGCTGGTTCTCCGCTGACCTTCATGAAATACATCAGCTTATGGATTTCCAGCAGGGTCACGAACGGGTCGAGAAGCCCTGTGAGATAACGGTCCATCAGCCCCACGAGAGCCGCGCGACCGGGCGTCATCTCTGGCGCTGATCGGGGTCCGCTCTTCGGGTCTGGCTCCAGCGTCCCGCCGGGCTCGAAAATCACGACACGCAGGTGTCCGAGGTCTCGCAATGCCTCCTCTATCCTCGGGCGCACATTGCTCCAAGCCAGACCTCCCAACCCGCTGCCAAGCGGAGGAATGGCAATGGAGCTTATGTCTGTCTCACGGATCACCTTGTGTAAGGCCTTCAGCCCTGCGTCGATGTCTTCCACGCGGCTCTTGCCTCGCCAATGGCGTTTGGTCGGGAAGTTGATGATGTAGCGCGGGTTGGTCAGTTGGCGGGTCTCGAACACAAACATACGACCCGGCTCTACCTCCTGACGCTTGCAGGCAGCGGCGTAGGCCTTGAAGTTGTCCGGGAAGGCATTCTTGAACTGGAGCGCGATCCCGCGTCCCATTACCCCCACGCAGTTCACCGTGTTGACCAACGCGTCCGCGTCTTCAGCGAGAATGTCGCCCGTCTTGAATTCGAGCATCTCTGCCTCCTGCCTGTCAGTAATACCAATCCGGCATTATCGCAAGATTCGGCTGGTGGTTTTCGGCCGCTACCGTCGCCTGGACGTCCGTATAGAAGCGCTGCGAACTGACCCCGATGCGCCTGATCAATTCCCAAGGAAACGAGCGCTCCAAGAGGAATTCTGCCTGCTTCGGTTCGTCGCGCCATCTCTGCGTCGCACCAGATGTAGCCGTCAGCGATGATCGAGGGCAGGCGGTCGACATGCACGATGTGGTAGATTTTGGGTGACGCAGGCGGCATTGTCAGTCCTCAAGGTGCGCCACGGATTCCTCGCGGTTGAATGCGGGCTGTTCAATTTCCTCTATGGAATCGTCCAAGTCGTCATCGTCTGCAAGCGAGTCGACTTTTGGTAACGCAGCGGCCCCTTCACGCGCATCAAGCTTGCCCGCGACAACATCGGCGATCGGGCGGGCACGGTACTCGCGTATCAATTCTATTCCGGTTTCGGCGGGCGTGAGAAACCGTAAGGTCTGCTTGGCTCAGTACAGCATCAAGAAAGCTCACTAACGACCCTTGGCTGCGCCATGGGCGGGAATGGAAAGCGGTGTGCTCCCACCCAATTGATGGCGCTTGTTGATGATTTCTTGGAAGCGAGCCTGAAATGTGCAAGCCGGGACAAGGATCGATGACCGGGATTCCGGGTCACCTTGGCGCTGGCAACGGTGAAGCGCGCCCGGTCGAAGGCACGAGATGGTTCCCGCAGGGGCGACCGTGCGGTCGCCCCTGCGGGTGGGGAAGGGATTCGACGCCGCCCTTCGGCGTGGCGCTCTACGCCGAGGTCAGCTTCCAGGTGCCGTCGGGCTGCCGGCACGCGGTGCCGTAGGCTTCCTCGGTGCGGCCGCCGATGGTGACGGTTTGGGTGAACTCCCGGCAGTAGGTCCCGTCGTTGCGCTTGAAGGTCTTGCGTGGCGTGATGGAGCCTTGGTTGCCGGAATCGGGGTTCTTCCACGTGGTGGTCTCCCCCACGGTCGCCGTCTCCAGTGAACTCTGCGTCGCCCGCTCCAGGGCGAGCCTGTCTGTATGGTCGAGCGATTTGCCGATCTCGT
>CBDCAF010000001.1:0-11899 GCA_965213675.1 uncultured Binatia bacterium (SeqCode) | reverse complement strand
TTCAGAAGAGGCTGCAAGGCTAAGTGCCGAAGCCGCGCGTACCCTCGCGACCGACGCTGAGGATGTTGGCGGAGACGTTCACGCCCGTCTGGTGGGCGCAGCCGAAGACGCCGAGGCAGCCTACGCCGACGCCAAGGAGGCAAATCGTCAGGCACAGGCAGCTACGACCGCCTCCGAAGCGCAGGAGCACGTGACCGACGCGAAAGACGCGGCTGACAAAGCCGCCGCGAGCAAAATTGAGGCCGAAGGGCACACGGTGGTCGCTAAACGGCTGAGGGCGGAGATGGAGGCCGACGCGCTAAAGACCGCGCAGGACGCCGCGAAGACGGCCGCCGACAAAGCCATGGAGCACTCCGACGCCGCTAAAGCGGCGGCGGACATGGCTGGTGGTGCGGATGGTACCGGTGGCGAGGTAAAAAGGGCGCAAGACGCTTACGAAAAGGCGATGAGAGGGACGGAAGAACTCGGCAGGTGCGAAGGCTGCCCTAGACGAAGCGATGAAAGCGTACGCGGCTGCCCGCGCGGCGGCGACTCGCGCCATGAACGCGAGTACCGACGCTATGGCCGCCTCCACGTCTGCCGCCGGCGCAATGATGTCGACTGATGCGATGACGTATCAGACGGAGGCGGAAGGGCATAGGGACGATGCGAAGATGGCTTACGATGGCGAAGCGGTTGGTGACAAAATCTTGAGCGCCACAGCCGCCGCTATGATGGCCGAGGAGTATGCTGATAAGGCGGTGGAAGCTGCCGGGGAGCATGTCCTTGCGCTGTTCACGCAGGCGAATGCCTACGACATTACTGCGGATATGTACGACACGGATCGAGATACCGTCACGAAGACTGCCGCCAAGTTGCGTGAGGAGGAAACGGCGCGGGTTGGTGCAGCGTTGACGACGGCGGTGATGGACAGAGGTACAGATGAGGGCGGGACCGTAGCGTGGCTAGCGGCGGATGATGAGCCGAGTGTCACCCTTACCGGTGTGACCGCTGGTGCCGGCGAGGATGATATCTCGGTCGATTACGAAGCGGATGGGCCTGGCGCATTTAAGCATCGGTTCTCCATTTCCCGTCCCACAACTGACACCGATACAAGCAACAGCCAGTTGTTGCTCTTCTCCGACAAGGAGAAGCAGATTGCGGCCGTTACTGGGGTAGAGGCGAAGCGTGTCGACAATGAGGAAGTTGGTAATCGTCTGAGCGAATATCAAGAAGTTGCGCTTCGTTTCCGACAAGGTCTACTCAGGCGACTTCGACGACGATGGGGACGAGGCTACGCCCGATCTCAGTGGGCGTTTCACTTGTCCAGATGGCGTACAATGCTCGGTGACATTTACAACAGGAGATGACGACACCGTAACGGTCAGCGCTATGTCAGGATACCGCTTTTCGGGCTCGAGGAGTGCCGTGACCGCGGTCGAGGCCGATGATCAGGAAGACTACTTGCTCTTTGGGATATGGCTAGCTGAAGCTAGATAGCCCTGGCGGTGACACGTTCGGGGCGTTTGCGAACGGCGGCACGGAAGAATACGCGGCCCCCGTGGCGATCGGACGTTACGGGCTCAGCCAGATATGTCGGAGAGGCCGTCGGTGCCCATCACAAGACTGGCGGGGCGGTGTCATACTTTGACGGTGCCGCGACGCTGGTGGCGAACTTCGGGGCGGATGATATGCCGGGAACGATTGAGGGCACGGTGAACAGGATATTTGTAGACGGCGAAGAGTACGGCGATAGCATTTTGCTGATGCGGACTGGACTAACTGACCAACCAAGCTACGTGGACGGGCGGTGAAGCCGTTATGGGCGCGATGAGCGATCCGGGCGCCGCGCACTACAAGTTCACCGGTAATTGGGAAGGGTCGTTTTTCGGCCCTACGGCAAATGATACGGAGATACCGACGTGAACGAGTCCCACGTCGCGCCGAAGGCTGCCGCCGGCACCTTTGGTCTCAGCAGTACCACGGGCTCGGGGGATGACGCGGTAACGGAAAGTTTCGTTGGCGCTTTCGGCGCTCATTTGGAGCCGTCACCTACGAAGCGATAACAACAGTTCTTCCTTTGAGGGAAGGCGCAGCGAGAGGGGGGCAGTCGGTTGGCTGTCCCCCTCTTTGCATTTAGCGGGGAAGTTCGAGGCATGGAACTCAACAGGGTAGTCTTCGGAGTGATCGCGGTTCTGGTGTTGGGGGTGTTCGGGGCCGAGGCCCAGCAGCCCGAGCGCACGGCTCCGGGGGCGGAAGGGGTTTTTGAGCGTGGTGTTCAGAACAGTCGAATCCTAATCAGCCAGGGTCGCCACCGCGAAGCTCTCGCAATTTTGCGGGGGTTGGTACGGGAACGGGGGTTTGATAAGAACGTGGCATTTCTGCGCGGTCTGGCTGCCTTGGAGGCCGCCCAACAGTCTGGGGGACGGGACGAGGGTGAGGCGGCGGTTCTTCTTGAAGAGGCCATTGGGGCGTTCCGCGGTCTGTTGGTTGGGGAGCCGGGGTTGGTGCGGGTGCGACTGGAGTTGGCGCGGGCCTTTTTTAATTTGGGGGAGGACGATCTCGCCAAGGAACACTTCGAGCGCGTTCTCGCCGGGGACCCTCCAGCTCCGGTAATCGCCAACGTGCGTAGTTTCCTGTGGCGCATTCGGGCCCGCCGGCGCTGGAGCGTCAATATGGGTTTTGCTTTGGCCCCGGACACCAACATCGGGGGTCAGTCGGACGCCCGGGTGGTCGAGATCTTCGGACTGCCGTTCAGGCGAGACTCGGAAAACCTCACGACATCGGGGGTCGGCCTTTCGGTTTGGGGCGGCGGAGAATACCACCATCCGGTGGGGGAACGGCTCCGGCTCCGTATGGGTGCGGACCTGTCGAGTCGGGAGTACTCGAAGGACGAGTTCAACAAGTTGCTGGTGTCGGTTCACGCGGGGCCGCGGGTGCTGGCTTCCCGCAGCACGCAGTTCAGTGTGTTGGCCAATTGGCGAAATCAGTGGACCGGCAACAAGCGGGACTACTTTGACCTGGGAGGGCGCTTGCAGGTGAGGCACCGCTTGGCCAGGCGCCTCACCTTGGCCGGCAATGCTTCCTGGCATGACCGGCGGTACTACACCAACAAGGCCTTGGACGGCCCCGTGAGGAGCATTTCCGTCAACACAAGCTGGGTGGTCAGGCCGACAGTGCGGGCGAATCTCACCGTAGGGCACGGCCGGGATCGGCCGCTGAGCTTGCGCAATCGCAACGAGAATACATGGCTCCAGACGGGTGTGTCGCTGGTGCTGCCTTACGGGTTCAACCTGTCCGGGACCGCCGGATACCGCTGGACGGACTACGAAGCAAGCTGGCCGCCCCATACACCTTCCGGTGTGGTGCGAAAGGACGAGACCCTGACGCTGCGAGCGTCGGTCCTGAACCGGGGCTTCACGCTGTTCGGCTTCAGCCCGCAACTGTCCGTGGTGCGAGAGGTCCGGGAAACCAATGCCCAGCTCTACGACTACCGGAGGACCAGCGGAGAGCTACGGTTTGTGCGGCAGTTCTAGCTCCGCTCACCACTCGTGGTCGCAGGGCGGTGACGTTTCGTAATATTTCGGTAACCCTACCCCAACGTTGCAAGGAGCTGCTGGAGATGTCGGGGTCCTTGTCCTCCGCCGGTGGAATAGCTATTATGAAATTATGACCGAGGCCATCGCCTTCGACACTCAACGCTTCGTCAAGCGCTTGACCGAGAGCGGCTTCACCGAGAAGCAGGCCGAGACGCTTGCCGAAGAGCATGTCGCTCTCCTCAACTCCAACCTCGCCACTAAAGCGGACATAGAATCCCTGCGGCAAGAAACCAAGGCCGGCATAGAGGCCTTACGGCACGAAACCGTCGCCACCATCGCGGGGGTGAAGGCAGACCTTGTGAAATGGCTGTTCGGTGGGATGATCGCCCAAGGCGGTCTGATCGTCGCCCTCGTCAAATTTCTCTAACCTCTCCCATCTCGCAGAGATATTTTTCGTCTCGCCTTTTCTCTTCGAGACCGCGTGCCGCTTGACCTCACCCACCGTGAGCTTGAGCGGCAGCCCACTTTCCCTTCCAAAAGCCCCTTGCCTATTGCTTTCCATATCCCTCATCCTGTTCGGCGTGTGCAATATTGGGGTCTTGTTGTTTGATGAGCGTTACCCTCTCGTTGAATCGCCCTTGACGTGGAACCCCTGAACAACGGATGGATTATGCAAAGTGGGCATGATTCGATAAAGTTCCCGTTGGACAGGCCGATGTTCAAACACAGCCAGCTCACAGGGGGGCCCATGTCACACCATTCCCGGTTCACGGCCGCACTCACATTTCTCGTCCTCCTTTTTCTGGTGCTCGGTCTCGCCGGCTGCGGCAACATTGGCGGACGTTCGCAGCTCGCTCCGGACAAGTGCATCGAGGTGCAGGGCGGCGAGTGCGTCGAGCCCGAGGCGGTGAAGGCTGCCGCGGCGGAGGAGAGCGAGAAGTACCGCGAGGCGCCGGGATTTCAGAACCAGTGGGGTCTGACGCACATCAAAGCGGATGAGGCCTACGGCAACCTGGCCTTGGTGAAGGGGCCGGAGGCCGAGCCTGGGGCGGGCGTGACCATCGGGTTCATCGACACGGGCATCGACCTGGAGCATCCGTCCATTGCGGGGAACGGGAATCGGACCGTCACCGAGGAGTTCACTCCTGGCGCTGTGGACGAGACGGGCTCCGAAGAAGATGGCATTTCCCACGGAACCGCGGTGGCCAGCGTCGCGGCCGGCGCGCGCACCGGCATACCTTATGCCCACCACGGCGTGGCCTGGGGGGCGGACATCGCCATGTTCGCCCTGACCCTGGGCCAAGGTGACGGCGTCTACCGGCCGCTTCCCGTGGATGTGTTGTCTTTGGTGGATGCCGAGGACACGGCGTTGTACCAGCAGGTGCTGTCCTGGCGCGACGGCGACCGCAAGGTGGACATCCTGAACCTGAGTTTCGGCTATCAGGGGATCATCGACGGTTATACCGAGGAGGGCCTGCGCGCCCATTACGGCAGCACCCTCGCGGCTCTGGCCCAGGCGGACGCCGGGGAAAAGGCCATTCTCGTGTGGGCGGCGGGCAACTCCCACGGTGATCTTTGCCACCCGGCCACCACAGAGAACTGTCCGCACTGGGCGCTGAACGCCACGTCGGTGGACATTCTGCCGGGGCTTGCGGCACGCATCGAGGAGCTGCAAGGCCACTCCATCGCGGTCATCGCCCTGAACCCGGCCGACGGGAAGATCGCCTACTTTTCCAATCGTTGCGGCTTGGCCGCGGACTACTGCATCGCCGCCCCGGGCGCCGGTGTCACCGCCGCGTATTTCGGTCCGGCGGTGGGTGGTTTCGACAGTCGGGACTTTCTGGAGACCAGAGGGACCTCGTTGGCCGCCCCCATGGTGTCCGGCGGGCTCGCCATCATGAAGCAACTCTTCCGCGATCAGTTGGCGAACACGGACCTGGTGACCCGGTTGTTCGAGACCGCCGACAAGACCGGCTTCTACGCCGATGCGACCGTCTACGGCCAGGGATCGATGGACCTGGGCGCGGCAACCTCGCCGGTGGGGGTGCTGGAGGTCCCGGTGGACACGCGCGTGGGACAGGGCGGGTTCCGGCTGCTGTCCACATCCATCAGCCCGGGGACGGCGTTTGGGGACGGGCTCCGGCGGTCGCTGGCGTCGCGGGAGGTCATGGCGCTGGACCGGCTGGGAGCGCCGTTTTGGTACCGGCTGGGGGACTTGGCCGGGGCCGCGGGCGGGCCATCGGTGACGGCGCGGCTGCGGGGCTTCCTGGCGCCCGACCGGGCGTGGCCGGGTCGTGCGGACGACCCCGTTGCCTCACACCGGGGCGCGGGCGGCCCGGACCGTGCCGCGTTGGCGCCCGCGGGTGCGGCACAACCGCGTCACGCGCTCCACGCGCCGGGGAACCGAGGCGGTCATGCCGGAGACGCGGCGCCCATCACCCTGTACGCCAACCGCGTGGAAGCGTCGGCCGAGGTCCGGGGCAGCCACATGTCGCTGGCCGCGGGGGCGGTGCAGGCGACTCTGGCGGCGCGGGGAGGCGTGTCCGTGGCCGCGTTCACCACGCCGGGACAGCGGCCCACGGTGGGGGCGGCGCTGAACTGGCGGCGCATGGGGTCGCCCTGGGGCATGCGCGCCGGCTGGATCGGCGAGCCCAGGACGCTTTTGGGGAGCGTGGGAGAAGGTGGGTTCGGCGGGTTGGCGGCGGACACGTCCTTCCTGGGGCTGGACGCGCACACGGCGCTGGGCCGGTGGCGCATCGGCGTCAACGCCGAGGTGGGCATGGTCGTGCCCGACGCGCGCGCGGGCTTGGTGGACCGGGTGTCGTCGCTGGCCACCAGCGCGTTCACGCTGCGCGCGAGCCGGGCGCTGGCCCACGCCGGCGCGGTGCGCCTTTCCGTGTCGCAGCCCCTGCGCGTGGAGCGCGGGCGGGCGTCCTTGACCGTGCCGGTGAGCCGCACGAAGTCCGGGGCGGTGTCGTACGACGCGGTGAGCGCTGGCCTGGCCCCGAGCGCCCGGCAGGTGGACTTCTCCGGCGAATGGCTCCGGCCCCTGCCCAAGGGTGAGCTTCGCCTGGGCGCCGTGTACAGCCACCGCCCCGGGCACCGCAAGGACGCCGCCCCCGAACTGACCTTCCTGGGCGGCTGGCGCTGGGCGTTCTGAGGCGCCGTGCACGGCCGCCGTGCACACCATTAACGCGCGTGTCCTCATGAAGGCCTGCTCGGGGTGATTTCGAATGGTCATTACGGGGACGCGGGCATCCATGGGCGGGGAGGGAAGAGCCCGTGACGCAGACATACATCGGGGCGCCCATACGGCGCGGTGAAGATGTCCGGTTCCTGACCGGCAGGGCCACGTTCATCGATGACGTGAAGCTCCCCGGGGTGCTTTACGCGGCCGTGCTGCGGAGCCCGCACGCGCACGCGCGCATCAAGTCGGTGGACGTGTCGGCGGCGTTGAAGCTCCCGGGGGTGGCTGCGGCACTCACGTTCGCGGACCTGCCCGCCGGGGTGAAGCCGGTGCCGCTGCGCATGTACGCGCTGGATGGTCTGGACCGCTTTCTCCAGTATCCGCTGGCGCGGGACAAGGTCGCCTACGTGGGCGAGCCGGTGGCGCTGGTGGCGGCGGTGGACCGTTACGTGGCCGAGGACGGCGCGGACTTGATCGACGTGGAGTACGAGCCGCTTCCAGCCGTGCCGGACGTGGAGGCGGCGCTCAAGGGCGACATCCTCATCCACGAGGAACAGGGCACCAACGTGGCCGGCGGCTACGACATCAAGCTCGGCGACGTGGACGGAGCGTTTCGCGATGCCGAGTACACGCGCAAGGAAGTCCTGCGCGTGCACCGCCATACGGGCAACCCCATGGAGACCCGCGGCCTCGTGGCATCCTGGGACGCCGGGCGCGGCGAGTTGACGGTGTGGGGCATGACCAAGGTGGCGCACTTCAACCGCGCGGTGCTGTCGTCCCTGCTGGAGATGCCCGAACACCGCATCCACTTCATCGAGCCCGACGTGGGCGGCGGCTTCGGCATCCGCGGCGAGTTCTATCCCGAGGACTACCTGATTCCCTATGCCGCCATGACCCTCGGGCGGCCCGTGAAGTGGATCGAGGACCGGCGCGAGCACCTCATGGCCGCCAACCACTCGCGCGCGGTGCGCTGCGAGTTGGAGATCGCCACGCGCCGGGACGGCACGTTCCTGGCCATGCGCGCGCGCATCCACGGCGACATGGGCGCGCACATCCGCACCCACGGCGGCTTGGTGCCCGCGTCCACCGCCGCGGTGCTGCCCGGGCCGTACCGCTTCCCCGCCTACGAGGCCCACGTCGAGTGCGTCATGACCAACAAGATGGGGGTGGGCACCTACCGCGCCCCCGGCCGCTTCGAGTCGTGTTACTTCCGCGAGCGCATGCTCGACATGGTCGCGGCCGACCTGGGCATGGACCCCATCGACCTGCGCCGCAAGAACCTCATCCAGCCCGAGGAATTGCCCTACGACCTGGGGCCCACGCGCCCGGGCATCGCCTCCACCGTGTTCGACAGCGGCGACTACCCGCGGGCGCTGGCCACCGCCCTGGAGCGGTTCGGCTACGACGCGGTGAAACCCCTCCAGGGGCAGAAGCGGGACGGCCGTTACCACGGCATCGGCATCGGCTGGTTCGTGAAGAACACTGGCCTCGGGCCGTCCGAGGGCGCGCGCGTGGTCGTCACCGGCCCCGAGAGCGTCGCCGTCTACCTGGGCATCGCCACCCTGGGCCAAGGCCACGAGACCGTCATGGCGCAGATCTGCGCGGACGCCCTGGGCGTACCCATGGAGTGGATCACCGTGTTCCACGGCCACACCGACCTCATGCCCTGGGGCGGCGGCACCTATTCCAGCCGCGGCACCGTCATGGCCGGCAACGCCGTGCACCTGACGGCCGAGGCGCTCAGGAAACGCTTGCTGGAGGTGGCCGCGAGGCGGCTGGAGACGGACCCCGCGGGGCTGGAGTTCCGTTCCGGCAAGGTCTATGCCGCCGGTACGGAGCGGCCCGCGGCGGGCAGCGGCGGTCGAGAGGCGGACGCCGGGGCGGACCGGCCCGTAGCGGCCAGCCCCGGTCATTCCGGGGAAGAGCCTGCCCCGTACGAGGCACCGCGCGGAAATCCGGGGGGCGATGTCGCTGATGCCGGCCGCGCGCTGCTGAACCTGGGCGACCTGCTGGAAATGACCAAGCCCGGCAGGCTCTCCGGCAGCGACACCCCCGGCCTCGAGGCCACCGAGTACTTCCACACCGACCGCCTCACCTACACCTACGGCGGCCACCTGGTGCACGTCGCCGTCGACCCCGAGACGGGAATGGTGGAGATCCTGCGGTATTTGGTGCTCGAAGACGTCGGCCGCGCCGTCAACCCCCTGCTCGTGCACGGCCAGGCCCTCGGCGCCGCCGCCCAGGGCATCGGCGGCACCCTGCTGGAGGAACTCGCCTACAACGAGGACGGCCAGTTGCTCACCACCACCCTGCTCGACTACCCGCTCCCGTCCAGCATGGAGATCCCCCCGGTGGAAAGCATCATCACCGAGTACTCCCCCTCGCCCCTCAACCCCCTCGGTGTCAAGGGCGCCGGCGAAGGCGGCATCGTCGCCTGCGGCGCCGCCCTCGCCAACGCCGTCTCCCACGCCCTGTCGTCCCTGGGCATCCAGATCAAGGACCTGCCGCTCACGCCCGACCGCATCAGGGCGCTGGTGCGGGAGGCGGAGGAGAGCGACTGAGCGGCACCAGGCCCCGGGACGAAACCACCATTCCCGCGAAGCCGGCCGTGCCAATCTCCGCCCGGAAACGAATGGCGGCCACGCCCCGAAAGTCATTCCCGCGAAAGCTTGCCCTCGACCCCGATCGGGGGAGGGAATCCAGGGGTGGCGAGGCGGGAAAACGGTCCTGTAGTGCAGCCGTAGCCGCCTGCAACGCATGCACCAGTTCGGAGCGCATTCCGAAATAGTTCGACCAATTCGGAGTGACCTCCGAACCAGTGCACTTCCGCCGCAACGTCTGCGTGGATCTGCCATGGAGCGCAGGGGTGCCGAAAATAACCTCGTGGCCAAACTACTCTCCACGCTCCTTTTCGCGAATCACCGCCACCGTCGCGCCCCACCCGCCCCTCTCAGCCGGCGCATCGTGACACGACAGCACAAGCGGGTTCTTCCCTAGCGCCGACTGCACGATGCGCCGCTGCACCCCCTTGCCGCGCCCGTGAATGATCCGCACCTCCCGCAACCCCTGCTCGTGGCACTGCCAGACGTACTCCTCCACCACGCTCGGGATGTCCCGGGGCGCGAACGGGTGGAGGTCGATGTGGTCCTCGATGGGGAGGACGACGGTGTCGTCGTCGGGTGGGGTGCCGTCGTGGGGGTCGTCGTCTACGGTCCCGCGAACGTTGCGGCCTTTCGAGGCGAACGTGGCGGCGATGCGCCGCAGAGTTGCCATCCAAGAGGGAGACATCCAAACGTCACCATCAACTGCAGAGTAGACGCTGCTTATAATATTGCAAATCCAAACAAATCATTTTAATTTGCAAGGATGATCGCGCGTCGCGCAGCCAAAGACGTCCGCGTCGCTCTGGGTCGTCAGGCCGCCGTGGCACTCATCGGCCCGCGTCAAGTTGGCAAGACCACGCTGGCGCGGCAAATCGCCAACGTTGACAATAACGTATACCTTGACCTTGAGAAAAGCACGGATCGGGGCAGGCTGGCCGAGCCCAGGCTCTTCCTTGAGCGGTACGCCGACCGTCTGGTGATCATCGACGAGGTCCACCGCGCCCCGGAGTTGTTCCGCGAGTTGCGCGGCCTCATCGACGAAGGCCGCCGGGCGGGCAGGCGCACGGGCCGGTTCCTGATCCTGGGCTCCGCATCCATGGACCTGCTGCGGCAGTCGAGCGAGAGTCTGGCGGGGCGCATCGAATACGTGGCGCTCCATCCCTTCGACGTTCTCGAAGCAGCGCCTGACGACGAGGCCCTCAGGAGGTTGTGGGTACGCGGCGGCTTCCCCGAGAGCTTTCTCGCCGCCAACGATGCAGACAGCCTCGCGTACCGTCTGAACTTCATCAGCACGTACCTGGAACGGGACATGCCGCAGTTCTCGCCGTACCCGGTTCCCGCCGCCACGCTGGAGAGGCTGTGGCGGATGCTCGCCCACGGGCAGGGATCCCTGCTGAACGCCTCGGCGCTGGCCTCCAGCCTGTCCATCAGTGCGCCCATGGTCACCCGGTACGTCGATCTCATGACCGATCTGCTGCTGGCTCGGCGTTTGCCGCCCTTCATCGCCAACACCCGCAAGCGGCTGGTGAAGTCGCCCAAGGTGTACGTCAGAGACAGCGGCCTCGTGCACGGGCTCCTCGGCATTCAGGACGAGCTCACCGTCACCGGTCACCCCGTGATGGGCGCGAGCTGGGAGGGTTTCGTGATCGAGAATCTCCTGGCCGTGGCACCCTGGCGGACCCTCGCCAGCTTCTACCGCACCGCCGCCGGCGCCGAGATCGACCTGGTCCTTGAGCTCCCCGGCCGCACCGCCCCCTGGGCCATCGAGATCAAGCACAGCCTTGCCCCACGCCCCACCCGAGGCTTCTACAACGCGCTGGAAGACGTACGGCCCGAGAAGGCGTTCGTCGTGTACGCGGGAACGGAGCGCTATCCGCTGTCACGGGAGGTGGAGGTGATTGGGGTAAGAGAGATGGCGGAGGTGTTGAGGGGGGTGTGAGAACTCGCACCTATTTCAGAAGGTGCTCCAGCCGCCACTCCAAGGCGTCTTTCCTCGGAAACATGTCCTTCTTGTTCGGGAGCATGACTTTCGTACCTCGCAGTTCGATCAAGGGCCGGTTATCCGCGATCCGTTCTTCGACAACCTCCGACACGTGCCACTTCAGATCCGGTCCCGGTGCGATTACGCGTCGGTCCAACGCCCAATGGTAGTTGGGCGTCAACGCGATCCCGTTGCGAGGGTCGTCATCCTGTGACTCCGAATGCGGTATCAAATGGGCTGCTTCTACGAGAATGCTGCTCTCGGGAACGATCAAACGCCAACCAGATGCAGCACAACGGTAGTCGTAGGCTTCGAGAACGAGACGGCGAAAAGCGCTGTTGCGAGCCTTGGCGTGGAGTGGCTCATCGCGGACCATCGGTACTTCGTCAAACACACCGCGCAGGGAACGTTCGTAGCCGTTCGATTCGCGACGGAACAACACGAGCTTGCTCAAGGCTTCACGATGATCGGGAAACCAACTGCGGATCAGTTGTTCTCTCAGTGCATCTCGGCCCTCTGAACTCTGCATGAACCCGAAGAGGTCAGCGTCGATCTCGGCGTATGCTATATTCTCTTCGATCTGGCGGTGTGACGGCCCCCGTATTCGGTT